>DGEO01000033.1:0-13286 GCA_002385985.1 Anaerolineaceae bacterium UBA3924
AGATGTGTATAAGAATGTACACCAGGTCCCTGTCCAGCCGCTCGCCGGGGCCTTCACCGAGGGGCAGGTACCGGCGCGGGATGCCCTCCGGCTGCAGCTCGGCGATCAGCCGGGTGCCGGAGCGATCGTACAGCCGGGTGGGCTGGCGCAGGGCGCCCTGTTCGGCGTCCAGCAGGGCGGCCAGATCGGCCGGGGAGGGCAGGTCTGCGGAGGCGTAATGGTAAACCAGCCCGGCTGCGGCCATGAGCAGCGACACCGACAGCACGACCAGCCAGGTCAGGGCGATGACGGCCGGGGAAAAGCTGCGGCGCCGCCGGCGGGCGGCCCGGTTCTTGGCAAGCAAATAGCGATGCAGGGGGCGCAAGCCGGGTCCTTTGGAGCAGGATGGGTTACGGCGTGACTGTGGGGCTCAGGGCGGCGATCTCCGCCAGCGCCTGCACCAGCAGATCGGGCGGAACAGTCTCCTGCGGTAATTGTAACAGACGCTCCCAATCCAGCAAAGCGGCCTGCGGGTCGACCGGCTGCAGGCACTCGGCTCGTTCGGCGAAGATCAGGGCCAGGTCGGCTTCGGTCTGCGCGTACTGCTCAGCGCGTTCGTAAGCTTTGCGGGCTCCGTCCCGGTCCCCCTGCTCCCGCAGCGCGCGGGCCAGCCCCATGCGGGCGGCGAAGTCCGCCGGGGTGATATCCAGCACGGCGCGGTAGTCTTCTTCGGCGGCAGCTGCGTCACCCAGGCGCATATACAGGTCCGCCCGGGTGAAGAGGACAGTCGTGTCAGCCGGGTCCAGCGCCACGGCCCGGGTAAGGGCGTCGACTGCTTCGGGCAGGCGCTCGTGGGCTATCAGCGCCAGCGCGTGGGCGTGGTGTGCGGCGGCTTCCACCTGGCCGGCGGGGGTGTAGCGCAGGTACACTTCCAGCGGCTCGAGCGAGGCCAGCATCTCACCCTGCATCTGCAGCGCCCGGGCACGCAGCAGGTAGCCGGGGATCATGGTCAGGTCCATCCGCAGGGCCTGTTCGGCCAGTGCCAGCGCGGCGGCCGGGTCATCGCTCATCAGCGCGGCCTGGCCGCGGTAATAGGGCACCAGCGGGGAATCCGGCAGGGATTCTTCGGCGGCGGAGAGCGCTTCCAGGGCCGCGGCCGGCTGGTTCATCTGCAGCAGGACGTTTGCTTTCTCCAGATGGGCTTCGCCGTAGGCCGGGTCGATGGAAATGGCCTGCTCGATATCCTGGAGGGCACTATCCAGCGCATCATCCAGCGCCAGGCGGGCCAGGGCGCGGCCCAGGTAGGCCGGGGCGTAGCCGCTGTGAGCCGCCAGGGACTTTTCAAAGGCGCGCAGCGCCTGGTCGGGCTGGCCCAGGCGCAGGCGCATCTGGCCGATCTGGACCAGCGCGTCAGCGGCCTGCGGCTCGGCGGTCACCACCTGCTCCAGGAAGGAGATGGCCTCGGCCCAGTTCCCCTGCTCGATGCGCCGCTGCGCGATGGTGTAGGCCTCAGCCAGCGGATGGGGCGTGGCCCCGTAGACCGGGGTGGGGGTGTAGGTGGCCGCCAGCACCCCCCAGGGCGGGGTCGGCTCGCCGGGCCGCAGCGTGGCGGTCGGCACGGGGGTGAAGGTGGGAGAGGCCGTGGCCGTGGGGTATGGCTGGTAGGAAATTCCCGGGCCAGGGTCGGGCTGCAGGCGGGGTCCGATCAGGCTGACCGCTCCCCAGACCAGCAGGATAAAGCCCACCAGCAGACCGCCGCCCAGCAGCACCCAGCGGCGGTTCTCCGGATTCTGGAGCAGGTCAGCGGCCTGCTCCAGCGGGGTTTTCGGTTTCGGGGGCGGAGGAGGCTCCTCGGGAGGCGGGGGAGGCGCGTCCAGGTCGGCCAGCATCTTCAGGGCCAGCTCGTGGTCGGGATCAAGCACCAGCGCCTGCTGGATGCAGTAGCGCTTCTCCTCTTTTTCGTCCAGTGTGTAGCTCAGCGCAAGCCAGTATTCCGGCTTGCGCGGGTGGTTTTCCATCAGTTCGGCCAGCAGTTCCTGCGCGCGCTCGCGGTTCTGCAGGTCGATGGCCGCCAGGGCTTGTTGAAACAGGATGTCAGCGGACGCCATAATCAGATTGTATATGCTCGATTCGGGCCTGACAACGATTGACAGGAAAGTGTAAGCCGATTGAAGACTTTATCCTTCTCCAGGAACGGGGGAGCAAGAATCCTGCCTGCCCGTTGTTGATATAATGCAGCTCATGATCCGAATCTACATCGCCCTGTGGGTCGCTGCGCTGCTGGTGCTGGCGGCCTGCGCCCCGCAGACTCCACCGGTCCCGGAAGGCACCGCCTCGCCCTCGTCCACCCGCACGGGTGAATTTGTCCCCTATTACACGCCGACTCCCAGCACCACGCCTGAGCCGCCGAGCCTGACGCCCACTCCGCTGCCCTCGCCCACGGCCACGCCGCGGCAGCACACCATCTCGCTGGGCGAGGACCTGTTCGGCATCGCGCTGCGCTATCAGGTCACGCTGGACGAGCTGCTCCAGCTGAACCCGGACGTAGAGCCGCACCTGCTCAAGGTGGGACAGGTGCTGCTGGTCCCGGCGCCCTCGCAGCTGGGCAGTGTCACGCCGCAGCCCACGCCCATGCAGCTGCCGCTGGACCCGCCCGACTGCCAGGTGACGGCCGAAGGGGGTGTGTGGTGCTTCGTGGTGGTGCGCAACCCGCAGGAGGCCCCGGTGGAATCGGTGTCGGTCAGCTTCCGGCTGGCCGGGGAGGACGGACAGGTGCACACGCAAGTCGGGTATGCGGCGCTGAACCTGCTCCCGGCGGGCGGGTCGCTGCCGGCGCTGGCCTACTTTCCCCCGCCGGTGCCTGCCCCCGAGCAGGCCAGCGCGGAAGTGCTGGCGGCTGTGCCCGCGGCCGCCGCGCAGGAGCGCTACCTGCCTGTCACGGTGGAAGGCGGGCTGGATGAGTTGACCGAAGACGGGATGGCGCTGGTGCGCGGTGAAGTCATCCTGAGCGAGACCGCTTCGACAGCCAGCCAGGTGTGGGTGGCGGCGGCTGGCTACGATGAGCAGGGCCGGCTGGTGGCGGTGCGCCGCCGGGAGCAGTCCGGCCTGGCGCTGGCCGCCGGAGAGCGGCTGGCCTTCGAGATGGCGCTGTACAATCCGGCCGGCGAGATCAGCCGGGTGGAGCTGTGGGCCGAGGCGCGGCCCTAGCCGCGGCCCTAGCCGCGCCCTACTCCCAGATCATATACCCGTCTGAAGCGCAGACCGGCCCGGCCGGAGGCGCGCTCAGGCAGGCTTCGTAGCCGATCAGGCTGCCTACGGGCAGCTCCAGCCCGGGCAGGGTGATGGCGGCCCGGCCGTCCTCGCCGGTGGGCGCCAGGGCGTAAGCCCGCTCCTCGCCGCCGGGCAGGGTCACCCGCAGGACGGTTTTCACGTCCGCCAGCGGCAGCCCGTCCACCCGGCGCTGCACCTGCACCTCGATGCGCTGTGTCTCCCCGGGCGGGACGCGCCCGCGCTCCTCACTCAGCAGGATTTCGACCATCTCCGGCGTGTACACGTGCCGGGTGATCAGGGAGGGGTCAAGCCCGGCTGCCTGCAAGTAGGCCGGGCCGAGCGACAGCATGCGCACCTGCTCGACCCGCGGCGCGGTGTGGTCGTACTCCAGGCAGTAGCCGGTGAAGCACTGGCGGAAGAGGCTGCTGTCCAGCTGCCAGAGCGGCGTCACGGGCGGACCGGAGAGGCCCGCCCCGCCGTTCTGCTCGATGTACTGGTCGAACACCTCGGGAACCAGCAGGCCCAGCTCGCCTTCGACCGGGACAAACACCATGCCGCGCTGCGCTTCGGCCGGGATCAGGCTGGTTTCGGGCAGGTCCAGCAGCAGGGCCGGCAGCGGGCGCAGCGACAGGCTCTCCGGCTGGCCGGGCTGCGCAGCCAGCGCCGCGTTCTCGTAGATCTGCTCGAGATACCCGTCCCAGGCCAGGTAAGGCTGGGTGAGCGGCTGCCCAAAGGCGCGCCAAGCGCCCGATTCGAGCAGCGCCGCGGCGAAGGGCTGCTCCAGCTCCGAGCCGCCCTGCAGCCGGACGGTTTCCATCCGGTCGTCCGGGGCGGAGCCGCACTTCTCGCCGCAGGCGTGCGCGCCGTAGGCCAGCAGGCCGGCTTCGGTCCGGTCCAGGCTCAGGTAGAAGCCGGCGTTCTCGAAATGCTGTTCCACCCGGCCGTGCAGGTAGTTGATGCGCGCCGCGGTCAGCGGGCGGCCGGCGAAGCGCTCGCCCTGCAGCCGTTCATACAGCTCCGTGAAGGCCGGGTAGACCGGAATGCCCTCCGGGAAGGCGGCCGCCAGGCTGTCGGCCGGCGCGGATGGGAGCTCCAGCCCCTCGCCCAGCGGGGCCAGGGAGAAGCGGTCGATGTCGCGGGCCAGCGGGTCGAAGCACAGCAGCACGGCGGTGGTGTACTGGCAGCGGCGGCCATCCTGCTCAAAAGCGGGGGCCAGGGCCGGGCCGAGCAGTTCCTTGCCGCCCAGCAGCCCGTAGAACTCGCGAAACACCGGGTCGACTGCCGTTTGCCCGGGGGGATCCGCCGCCGGGGCGGCCTGGCGCGGGGCGCAGGAGGCCGCCATCCCCAGCGCCGTGAAGGCGAGGAGGATCAGGACCAGGCGGCGCAGCGGTACGGGCTTCAAAGACATCTCCAGGCACACAAGAACTGGCCCGCCCGGACCCGGCCCGGTGAGCAGAGCGGGCGCGGGCATCAAGAGACTGCCCGGCGGGGGCCGGGCGGCTGGATCAACATCCCAGGCGGGCGTACCTTAATTGTATATCCAGCAGGGGGGCGATTCAAGCGCCGCCGGACGCGCCTTTGCTGAAGCGCGGGTCCAGCTGCAGCGTCAGGCGCAGGCCGGATTCCAGGCGCACCTTCGGCTCGTAGTCGAGCAGCGACCGGGCCAGGGTCAGGTCGGCGCACATGCGCGCCGGGCTGGGGTCGACGCGCGGGTTGTAGACCACCTCCGGGCTCTTGCCGGTGGCGTCCAGCACCATGCGCACCAGCTCGCGCACGCTGACCTCGCGCCCGCTGCCCACGTTGATCACCCGGCGGTTGACCTTCGAGGCGGTTGCGGCGGCGACCAGCGCGTCGACCACGTCGTCCACGTAGACGTAGTCGCGGGTCTGGTGGCCGTCGCCGTTGACCACCAGCGTGCCGTCTTCCAGGGCGGCGCGCAGGAAGTAGGGGATCACCGGGGCGTGCGCCGGGGGCAGGTGCTGCCCCGGCCCGTAGGCGTTGAAAATGCGCAGGCAGACCGTCTCGATACCCCACAGCTCGCCGATAGTCGACACGTAATGCTCGGCGGCCAGCTTGGAGACCGCGTACGGCGAGCGCGGGTTGGGGGCGAAGGTCTCCTGCATGGGCTGCTCGGCCTGATTGCCGTACACCGCGCCGGAAGAAGCCAGCACCACCCGGCGGACGCCCACATCGCGCATGGCTTCCATCAGGGTGACCGTGCCACCAACGTTGACGTGATTGTATTCCCGCGGGTAGAGCACCGATTCAGGCACCAGCACCCGGGCGGCCAGGTGGTAGACGCAGTCCACCTCCTGAAGCAGCGTCCACAGCCGGGGCCGGTCGTTAATATCGCCCCGGGTGAAATGCACCTCGGGGCTCAAGGTACCCGGGTCGCCGGTGGACAGGTCGTCCAGGCCGCGGACCGAATGCCCTGCAGCAGCCAGCCGGTTTGCCAGGGCTGAACCTAAGAAACCTGCTGCACCTGTGATCAGAAAACGCATAGCTCATCCGTGGAGTGTGATGATAGAGGCATTATAGCACAGCTCACCCTGCGGCCAGGGCGTGCCGGCAGTAATGATTTGAAATGATTACTGTAACAATTATGTACTATTACCGAAAAACCAACCTCTTTATGCAGATGGACGCCAGTAGAAGTTAACGTCCGGAGGCTGGCGAGAACTGCTTCCGCCCGGCCCTGGCCCCCGCTCCGATCCTATTTATTTGACAGTATTTTTGAACTGTGCTAACCTAAAGGTACCCTGTCCTCCTGGAACTGGATATTTATGGCCCGTACACCCCAAAAGATACAATGCGTCCAGTACGTTTTGTTAGGTTTGCTGTTCCAGCAGCCCGGTCACGGCTATGAGCTGCACAAGCGCATCAGCAGCAAGTCCGGCATCGGGCTGCTCTGGTCGGTTAAGCAGGGTAATCTCTACGCCATGCTGGACCGCATGGAACGGCGCGGGCTGGTGCGCTCCTCGGTGCGCCCGGGAGAGTCCAACCCATCCCGAAAGGAATTCTTCCTGACCCTCACCGGGCGGGTGGCGTTTGAGGCCTGGATCAGCACCCCGGTGCGCGCCTGGAACGAGCTTCCTCAGGACTTCCTATCCAAGTATTATTTCGCCCGCCAGTGCGGTCCGGCGGTGTTGAGCAGTCTGATCCAGCAGCAGCTGGAGGTGACCCGCGGCTGGCTGAAGCAGGTGGAAGACGAACTGGCCGGCATGGACGCCAGCCAGGCATTTGAGAAGGATGTGCTCTGCCTGCGCCGTGAACAGATCGGCGCCAGCCTGCGCTGGCTGGAGAGCCTGGTGAGCCAGGCCCGGCTGGCAGGCGCGGAGAAGGTTATTCCGGTGTCGCTGCTGGTTCCCAGCGAGCCGAATCAGTGAGACTCGGCTGGCATTCCCGGTGCAGCGCGGTCAGACTGTCGTCATCCAGGAAGCCGGCGCTGGCAGAGACAGACCCCACCTTATACGAAGCGAAGACCACGGCCTTTTCCAGCGCCAGGTAGGGATCATTCCCCCTGACATAGCAGTGCAGGAAGGCCGCCATCAGCGCGTCCCCGGCGCCGACCGAGCTGACCACCGGCCGGGTATCGACAGCGGGCACGCGCACGATGCGCTCATCTTTGCGCACGGCCATCATCGCGCCCTGCTTGCCCATGCCGATCACGGCAATTTCGCAGCGGTAAGCGCGCATCACCTCGCGGATCCACTGCTCCGGCGGCAGGGGCAGCTTTTCGTCGCTCATGAAGAGCACGTGCGCGGCGCGCATGAAGTCGCCGTTGTACTCGTCGTTCAGGTCTGAAATGGCGTGCACGTCGGTGGCGATCAGCTTTCCCGAGTTCACCGCCGGCTTGAGGAAGGGGCGCGAGAAGTTGATGTTGCACAGCACCAGCACGTCGCTGCGCCGGGCGGCCATCTGGTAGCGGCGCAGGGAGTATTCCTGGTTCTGGATGTCTTTCAGGTCCACATGGATCTGCCGCCGGCCCTCATCGTCGTACAGAATCACCGACTGGGCGGTCTCGGCGGGCTGGGCGATGATGAACTCCGCGCTGATGCCGTCGCGCTGCAGGGTTTCGAGGGCCTTCTGGCCGGCGTGGTCGTGGCCGATGAGCGACAGCAGGTTCACCTCGTCGCCCAGAGCGGTGAAGGCGCAGGCCAGGTTGTAGCCCACCCCGGAAATCCGGCTCTGAATCCCGAAGAACGGGTAAAGCACTGGCTCGTACTGCAGCGGGAAGCCGGGAATGTGCAGGGTGGTCTCCCTGTTGATCAGTCCAGACACCAGAAACGTCGTCATTCCATCACTCCTGTGCAAGTTGTCGGCGGACTACGGTTGAAGTAATATCCCCTGGATATAAGGTTACCTTGTGGGGTTATGTACACCTCCTACGGGTGCAAGTATAGCCACATCCAGGTTTCCGGGCAACTCCGGCAAAAAAATATCCCCTCCGCGGGGGAGGGGAGCATCTGGCGAAGCGGCGGTGTCTCCAGGCCGGATCAGGTGACCAGCTTCTGCTGGATCGCCAGGGCGACTGCCTCGGTGCGGCTGGAGACGTTTAATTTGGAAAGGATGCTGCTCACGTGGAACTTCACCGTGGAGCGGCTGACCACCAGTTTTTCGGCGATCTCGTTGTTGTTCATGCCGGAAACCAGCAGAGAGAGCACTTCCAGCTCCCGCGGGGTGAGGTCGTAGTCGCGCTTGCGCGGCCGGGTTGCCGAGCGGATCAGCACCTGGGCCGCCTCAGGGGACAGGGTGGGCTTGCCGGCGTAGGCAGCGCGGATGGCCTCGGCCAGCTCCTTGGCCGAGACGCTCTTGAGCAGGTAGCCGATCGCCCCGGCCTGCAGAGCGTCCTGCACCAGCTCGTCTTCTTTGAAGCTGGTCAGCACCAGGATCTGCACGTCGGGGAAGCGCTCGCGGATGGCCCGGGTGGCGCTGGCGCCGTCCATGTCCGGCATCATCAAATCCATGAGCACCACGTCGGGATGGGTCTGACTGCAGCGGCGGATGGCTTCCACGCCGGATTCGGCCTCTGCGACCAGTTCGAAATCGTCGAAAGCCATCAGAAAGGCGCTCAGTCCGCTGCGGACTACGGCGTGATCGTCCACCAGCATAACTCGAATGCGGCTTTCGGGTTTCATCTCTTCTTCTTTCTGCGCTTTGTCCCTGGATGCGGTCATAGAAACCTCGGGAAATGCGCGTCTGTGATGGAGGGTACAGTGTGGAAAGTGAGGTTGATGAAAATGCAGTGTGAAAGAACGGCACCATCATTATACTCGATGGCCGGAGAGAGGCCAGTGTTTCCGCCCGGTTACTCCTGCTGCTTAAGGAATGCTTCGATCCGCTCCAGCAGGCCGGGCAGGTCTCCGGCCGGGTCAGCCGGCTGGTCGAACTGCGCCAGCAGCCAGGTCTCGCGGTGCTCCAGCGCCTGGCCCGGCTCCAGGCGGACCAGCGGGCCGAGGGTTTCGATCTCCAGGAAGGTCTGGTTGGCGAACAGCTCGACCGATGAGCCCCGGTCGGGGTAAGGCAGGTGATCCTGGTGGCGGCTGGCCCGCTTGATGAAGACCCGCCCGCGGTTGAAGTAGGCCGCCCAGCCCAGCCGGTTCTGCGCGCCGAGCTTGATGTCCGACCGGACGGACGGGTCCTGGCGCAGCAGCACGGCCCGGGGATGGAAGCTCAGGCGCGGGTCGCTCAGTTCGGTGTAAGACCACAGGTTCAGCGAGCGGTCCGGCAGCAGGTTGTCCGGTCCGTGCGGCCTGGGCGGAGGGAAGGGCAGCAGCGCAGCGCCGCCGGGGGCCAGCTGGGTGATCGCCCAGGCGGCCAGTTCGACGGGCCACAGGCCGGTGCTGCGCAGGCGGTGCAGGATTTCGGCGTGGGGCTGGCCGGGGACCAGGCGGATCTCCATCTCCTTCTGGATGCCGGTGCCCGGCTCCGCGGGCTGGATCAGGCGCAGCGCCCCGCCTGCTTCCTCCGCCTGCACGGGCCGGTTATCCGGGACGTAGGTGCGCGGAATGGCTTCGGGCGCATGCCACAGGCGGTGACCGCCGTAGAAGCGGTACTCCTCGCCGCCGCTTTTCCCCAGATCTTGCGGGTCCAGGTACAGCTCGTTCTCGCAGCCCGCCAGCCCGAAATGCAGGATGCGCGGGCCGACGGAGATGACCGCAATCAGTTCCACCAGGTCGTTGGACAGCCGGAAGGCCTGCCAGCCGTGAAAGTCGATGCGTTCCATGGGGGCCTCGGTGCGAAGAATGGTAGAGTGTTCAGCCGATGATCAGGTTGAGCAGGCTGGCCGCCGCCAGGACGGCGAAGCCGAGCAGGGAAAAGGCAGTCAGCGCCAGCAGCGAAAAGCCGCCCAGCACCAGCAGGGTAATGCCGATGATCAGGCCGGGGCTGTCCGTCCCGGAGACGCGCTCCAGCACCGAATCCGAGGGGTTCTTGGGGTCGTAGTAGACCACCACCGATGAGCCGACCGGGTAGCGGTCGGCAGCCCGGCGGGCGGCCTCGGGGGTCTGGGTGGCTTTTACGCCGATGCTGATGGTGTCACTGGTGTAAGTCTGGCCCATGACCGTGTAGCGGTAGCGCACGTAGGGCAGGTGCAGGGTGGATTCGACCCCGGCGGCGTCTCGGGTGGTGTAGGCCCGCACGGTGGACTCCTCGATCACCCCTCCGGTGGAGGGCCACTGCTGGCTCAGTGTCTCGCGCGTCCTGCCGCGAAACCCGGTGTAAGTCAGCCAGATGCCGGCCAGCAGTAACAGCAGGACGACTGACCCGGCGCACAACAAAATGACGAGCAGGTAACTGTACAGCATGGCTTACCTCCCTGTGCTGCCATATGCCGCCTTGTGCTATTAGTGTAGCGGATGCGGCCGCAAATTCCAACCGGTCCGGGCGGGATCAGCCCCTGGCGACCACCACGTGATCGCCGCCGGCTGATTTGGCTTCGTACAGCGCCAGGTCTGCCCGGTGGAGCAGCTCGGAAGGCTGGCTGCCGTGCACGGGGTAGGCAGCCACGCCCAGCGAGAGGGTGTTGAAGTGCAGCTGGGTGCCCTGGTAGAAGACCTTCAGATCGCGGAAGTTGGCCCGCAGCCGCTCAGCCTCCGCCAGGGTGGCTGAAAGCTCCTGGCCGGGCATCAGGATGACAAACTCGTCCCCGCCGTAGCGGCAGGCGATGTTCCGGTGGTTGAACTGCTTCTTGAGCAGCTGGCCGAAGTCGTGCAGCAGCTGGTCGCCGGCTTCATGCCCGAAGGAGTCGTTGCACTGCTTGAAGCGGTCGATGTCCAGCAGGATGATGCCCAGCGGCTCCTGCTGGTCCTGCGTGCGGCTGAGGATGTCGCGCAGGGCGGTTTCCATGTAGCGGCGGTTGTACAGCCCGGTGAGCGCGTCCTGCATGGCCTGGGCCTGCAGCTCCTCGCGCAGGCGCAGGTTCGAAAGCGCCAGAGCCAGCTGGCGGGCCATGGCCTCGGCCAGCTGCACATGGCGGGAGGGCAGGGTGGGCTCGCCGGTGACCAGATGGAGCAGGCCGAGCACCTCGCCCTGGGCGGCCATCGGGGCGCACAGGTAAGCCGAGTCAAAGCCCGGCGGAACGTGCTGGCAGTGCAGTTCGCTGGAGTCCTGGTCATGCACGTGCATGCGGCTGCGCCGGAGGCCCCAGCAGTCGGCGGTGTGCAGGGTCTTGTACTGCGGGGCGTCCGGCCCCCAGGTGGCGACCGGCTCGGCCGGGCCTTCGCTGTTGAACAGGTACAGCCCGCCGGAATAGTCCGGGAAGATGTGCTTCGCCAGGCGCGACACCACCGCGTAGGTGTCCTCCGGCGAGAGGCAGGACTGCAGCAGGTCGCTCATCTCGTTGAGCAGCGAGACCTCGTGATGGCGCAGGCGCAGCTCTTTGACGGTCAGCGAGAGGTCGCGGTTGGTGCGCTTGAGCTGCTGTTCCACGCGGCGGGTCTCGGTGACGTCGGTCAGCACGCCGTCCAGCTGGATGCGCCCGTTCGGTCCCAGGCGGGCCGACTGGCGGTCACGCACGATAATCACCTGCCCGTCCTTGCACTGGACACGGTATTCCAGCTCATGCGAGCGGGTCTTGCCGTCAAGGAATTTCTCCATCTCGGCGCGGAACAGCTCGCGGTCGGCCGGGTAGATCAACTCGGTCCAGTTGCGCAGGTCGCCTTTCAGGCAGTCCGGCGGGTAGCCGGTCATTTTCTCGAAGACCGGCGAGATGTACTTCAGCAGCATGCGGCCGTCTTCCTGCAGTTCCGCGCTCCACAGCGTGTCGGGGATGGAGGCCATCATCTGGTCGATCTGCCGGTTGGCCTGGCGCACGGTTTCCTCGGCCTCCTTGCGCATGGTGATGTCGTGCACGACCACCAGCGCCACCGTGACACCGTTCATGATGTGCGGGCTGACGGAAATTTCCACCGGGAAGCGCTGGCCGTTGGCGTTGATGTTCCAGGCCTCGATGGGCGCGGTGGGGATGATGGCAGCCAGCTCCTCCGGGTCACGGGCGATGACCGGGATGGTCTCGGGGTCGCAGATCTCGGCCAGCGTCTTTTTAAGGAACTCGCCGCGGGTGAAGCCGAACATCTCGCAGGCGCTGGCGTTGACGTCCAGGATGTTCCCGGCGTGGTCCACCAGCAGGATGGCGTCCTGCACGCCGTTGAAGATGCCGCGGTAGCGCTCTTCGCTTTCGCGCAGGGCCGCTTCCACCCGGCGGCGCTCGGTGAAGTTGTTGATCAGCAGCACATTGGCCGGGTGGCCTTCAAATTCGAGCAGGGTGGTGCGAATTTCCAGCCACAGCGGGGCGCCGTTCACCGTGCGGGCCTGGTAGTACCCGGTGGCCGGAGTGGGGTCGGTCAGCTGGCGCATGAGGATAGCCGACAGGCGCTGGCGATCCTCCGGCACCAGCAGGCTGAGCAGATCAAGGGGCTGGGTGTCTCCGTCCCTGCGCAGTTTGCCAAAGATTTCGGTGGCGGCTGGGTTGGAGTACTGGGTCTGCTCGCTGACCGGGTCGAAGATGAGGATGCCCTCGCGCAGGTTCTCCACCAGCGTGCGGTAGCGCCGCTCGGAGCGCAGCAAATCCTGGTTGCGCTCGGCGATGGAGTCTTCCAGGTTTTGCAGCCGGGCCGCCTCCACCGCGCGGCGGTGCACCAGGGTCGCATAGCAAATGAGCAGCAGCAGGGTGAGCAGCGCGCTGATGGCGATCCAGAAGGTCAGGTCCTGGTAGAACCCGGCGGCCTGAAGGATGTCTGACCGGGCGGCGGAGCGGCCGATCACCCAGGTGTGCCCGGAGACGTCCGCGGCGCTCCAGGCGGCGTAGCGCGGGGATTCCCCGACCGCCCAGGTGTAAAATCCGGCGCCGTCCTTGCCGGAGGACATGGCTTCAGCCGCGGCGTGGTAATCCGCCGCGCCCAGGCTGGCCTGCCGGTCGAAGACCTCCTCGACGCTCAGCCCGAAGTACTCCTCCGGGAAGTCCGGCATCTGGTGGTAGGCCACCTTGCCGTCAATCAGCACCCAGGTGACCCCGGTGAGGCCGTTTTCCTGGTCCAGATCGAACAACCCGGCCAGGTCCCTGCGGGCGGCGGTCGGGCTCAGCGAAGCGGCCGCGGCCGGGTCTTCAGACCAGCTGCGAATGAAATGCAGAATTTGACCGGAGGTCTGCTGCTGGAAGATCTGCCATGCGCGCAGCAGATCGGCGCTGTGATGGTTGTAATAGTTGAACGTGTTCCACCATACAGCGGCCAGCACCAGAGCCAGGACCAGTCCGGTGAACAGCATGAACCGTGAGGACAGCTTGGGTTGGGGCATGAAGCGGGGCGCTGTGTCTCCTGCGGGGTGCTAACGATGGCCGGGTGGTATGATCTCCCCCAGGCATCCATATTGGTTTGGAACTAAAACGATTTCACTTAGTATATCGAATGTATCTAGCCTTGACAATCAAACTAACCAGATTGTAGGCCAGATTCGAGCCCCTTTCGGGGCTGCAAGGCGGTAGGACTGGTTTTCAGGGCAAAAATGGCTCCAATTTGACAGATTCACCCCCTCGAGAG
>DGEO01000033.1:13481-15074 GCA_002385985.1 Anaerolineaceae bacterium UBA3924
GAGAAAAGTACGGTGATAGAATACGGATATTCCCCCTCGAGTGTAGGGAAAATCCTATGCTCGCTTAGGGAAAACCGGACTGGAAAACCGGTCCGAAGACGGCTATGTTAAAACCGATCCAACCAGCTTGCACAGGCATCACGGAAAGGAGAATTCGAATGGCTTACGAATATACCAACAAGCGTGGTAATAAGTATTACCTGCACGGTCGCACGACCACCCTGCGCAATGGGCGCCAGCAGAAGATCTACTACTTCGCTCGCGAACAGAAGGACGGAGCGATTGACCGGATCCCCGAAGGGTATATGGTCAGCGAGACGGCCAACGGCCTGCCTGTCTTGAAGCGCACCAACAAATAATTGAACCACCCGGCGTCCTTCGCCGGCATGCCGGCGAAGGATCGAGATAACAGGTGAGGGGGGCAAACTTTCAAGGGCCACAGGCCGCCCTTGAAAGTTTTTTATTTCTCGCGGGCTTCCCGGCGGATTTCGCCGGAAACCTCCAGCCGCAGCGGGCTGGCGGGCCTGTGCTCGTAATCGGTGCGGTCCTCCAGCACGATGCGCAGGTTCAGCGCCTCGATCTGCGGGTTATTCTCCAGGTACTCGCGGATGGCCCGGTCGGACTGCACGCCAAAGGTCTTCAGCAGCCGCCGGATGTCGGCTTCAATCTGCTCGTTCATCCTTCATCCTCCCTTGATGACTCGGTTTCCCCCATTATAGATCGGGCGAGGTCAGGGCAGAGAGGCTGGCTGCGGGACGGGAGCGGCGGAGGGATCGGCAGACTTCACCCGTGAAAGCGCGGCGATGGAGAGCAGGAACAGCCCCCCGTACATGGCGTAGATCACGGTGTATCCCAGGCCGGGCTGAAGCAGGTTGAAATAGTCGGCGATGGGGCCGCCGATGCCGGTGCCCACGATGCCCGCGCCGGCGCCGGCCAGGTTGGAAATGCCCAGGTATTTGCCGGCCTGCTCCGGGGGTACCAGATCGGTGCCCAGCGCCCAGTTGGTGGCCATGAACAGGCCCGATCCGATCCCGATTACCGCGCCGCTGGCGATGACCAGCGGCAGGCTGGCCGACACCAGCAGCAGGCCGGTCCCGGCGGCGGCGATCACGGCCGAGAGCAGCACCAGCCGGCGGCGGCCGGTGCGGTCCGAAAGCAGCCCGCCGGCGATGGCGGAGGGGATCAGGAACAGGGCCACCACGCCCAGCAGGATGGTGGTCATGGTGGCGGCCTGCTCCATGTGCAGCACGTCGCTGAGATAATACTGGGCGAAGTTGCGCACCGAGCCGATAGCCGCCAGGAAGAGCAGGCGGTTGATCACCCACCAGATGAAGGAGCGCTGCTGGCGGGCTTCCTTGCCCACGCCGACCCAGGCGCCCAGGTAGACGCCCAGCAGAATGGAGCCGGCCATGCCGATCAGCCCGGCAGCGCCCATCACCGCCACCACCACCGGCAGCGAAGCGCCCATGTCACCCAGCCACCCGCCGCCGGAGCCGAGCAGCCAGATCACCAGGCGGGTGATACCGAAAAAGATCACCGTCAGGGCGACGATGCGCAGCACCGGCTCGCGCAGGCTGTCCTTCGGGGCCTCGG
>DGEO01000033.1:15199-23962 GCA_002385985.1 Anaerolineaceae bacterium UBA3924
ACCATAATGAGAATGATCACCGGCCAGATCTGCCCCCGGTCGATCCAGCCGCCGACCAGGAAGACCAGCAGCACCGGCAGCAGCTCGAACACGGCTTTGACGCCTGAGGCCCGCCCGCGCTGCTGCGGGGGAACCAGGTCGGGGATCAGCCCCTGCAGCGCGCCGTGGCCGATGTTGGAGGAGACCTGCAGCAGCACAATGCCGAGCAGCAGCACGCCGTAGGCCGCGGTAAAGCCCAGCGCCGGCATGAGCGCGGCATCCAGCGGAGAGTTGGTGAAGCTCTTCGAAAGGCCGATCACTGCCAGGAAGACGATGTTCAGCAGCGCCCCCACCAGAATGAAGGGACGCCGCCGTCCCAGGCGGGCGGTTGAGCGGTCCGAGAGCATCCCCGCGATCGGCTGCACCAGCATGGCCACGGCCAGTCCCAGGGTGGACACCGTGGCCAGGTAGGTGTTCTTGTACTCGACGGGCATGTACAGGACCACCAGCGCCGGCAGCAGCAGCGGGGTGATGATGCCCGAGGCGGTGTTTAATCCCAGCCAGTAGCTGTTCAGGGTCAGATGGTCGTACCAGCGCAGGTCTCGGTTCATGGGGCCTCCTGTGGAGGGGCGCCCGGCCGGGTCATGCCAGGCTTTGCAGGGTTTCCAGGGTCAGTTCGGTCAGCGAGGGGAGGATCAGGTCGACCTGCTCGGCCAGCTCCGGGGAAAGCGTCAGCTGCGGGTCCGGCACGGCGATGACTTTCATCCCGGCGCGCAGCCCGGCCAGGATGCCGTTGGGGGAATCTTCGATGCACACGGCGGCGGAGGGGTCGACGCCCAGGCGGCGGCAGGTCTCCAGGTAGATGTCGGGGTCGGGCTTGCCGGCGGTGACTTCATCCGCCGAGAGGGTGACGTCGAAGCAGCCCCGGAAGACCGGGTAATTGATCACCTTGTCGATGATAAAGCGGGCAGAGCCGGAGGCCAGCCCGGTGCGAAAGTGGCGGTGAGCCAGCGCCACAGCCTCGGCGGCGCCGGGCATAATGCGGAACTGCTCCGCGAAATCGGCCATTTCGGTGTGCATGTGGTTCCTGAACTCCTGCGGGGTCATGGGCAGGTTCAGGCGCTGCACAGCGTAGGCGGACCACTGGGTGTCCTTGGTCCCGTTCACACGGGCGATGTCTTCCTCCGTCCACGTGGTGCCCTGCTGGCGGGCGAAGCGCTGGAAAACGGCGGTATACAGCCATTGAGAGTCGACCAGGACTCCGTCCATGTCAAAGATGACAGCGTCAAGCATCGTTAAGTTGTCTTTCCAGAGATGTATATTTCCCCCATTGTACCCGCATTCCGGCGGGACGGGCAGGAAGGAGTAGCCGCCAACCCATCCCCCCGGCTTCCCATGGGTATTGCCTATGGGGGGCAGGTGGGGGATGGGCGGGCAAACACCCTCTCACAGCGAGAGAAGGGATGCACCCCTATGGCAGGTGGGGAATGGGTTGGCGCCCCCTCCCGAAAACCCGCTGTGCGGCTGCAGTAATCTACTTCTTCAGCAGTCCCTGCGCCGTCAGATCATCTGTCACCAGGATGTTGATCAGACCGCTCCGCAGGGCCGCCTGAATGGCGCGGACTTTGCTCGCTCCGGCCGCTGTGGCGATGACCAGCTGGATTTCCCGCAGCTTTTCCGGGGTCAGGCGCAGCAGGCGCGCACTCAGCGGGCCGCTGAGCACCTCGCCGCGGGCGGTGAGCAGGATGCCGGCGGTCTCGGCCACAGCTCCGGCCTGAAGGGCGCGCCGGGCTTCCTCGGGCGTAATCGCGCCTGCCTGGCACAGCGCATCCAGCCAGCTTTCGGCCGATCCGATGCCCGCCAGCGCTACCTGCGCTTCAGCAGCCTGCTCCAGGGCCTCACGCACACCCGGGTGGTGCAGGCTGTCCTCCAGGGCGCCGGGGCCGGCTGCCAGCAGTGGTTCAGTGATCGGGAAGTGCACCCCGCCCAGCAGGGAGGCCAGACGACCGGCCGCGTTCGGGGTTTCGAAGGGCGGCACACCGGTCAGATCGGCCACCCGGCAGCCCAGGTCCGGGCGCGGGGGCAGCGCATCGACCAGCGCGGCCACGCTCGAGCCGGGCGCCACGGCCACGCAGCAGCCGGGGGTGAGCACGTGCTTGAGAATATGAAAGCCCAGGATGCCCAGGCCCTGATTTTGCTCCTCCGGCGAAAGGCCCTCCGTCACCAGGACAAGGGCGGTCGAGAGCGAATAGGCCTTGCGCAGGCGCGTGGACAGGCGGCTGTCCACCTGCCAGGGGTAGTTAATATGAATGGAGACCACATTTTCGCGCCGGGCCTCCATCAACAGGCGGGAAACAGTCGAGCGTGAAACGTGCATCTCGCGGGCGATGGCCTGCTGGGTCAGGTTTTCAACAAAATACATGCGGGCAACCTGAGCCATGCGCCAGCGTTTGTCTTCCATTTTTACCTCTCTAGCTGCTGCACAGGCTGCGCGAACCGGGCTGTCACCCGGCCGCGGCGGATGCGCCCGACCAGCGCCGGCCCGGCCCCGCACAGGCGGGCAGCACGGTGGGAACCGGCCGGCCAGACCCACAGGTTCCCGGCTGCCGGCAGCCAGACGCCCGCCGCCAGGCGCTCGAAGGCGGGGCGCACCAGCAGCCAGGCGCGGCTGTCGTCCAGGTGCGGGTAACGCACCAGGGCATCCAGCACCAGGCGGGCTGTCTGCCGGCGCAAATGCTCGAGCTGACGGTGAGCGCGGGCCATCATCCCGCCCCACAGCAGCAGCGGCAGCAGCCAGGGCAGCGCCTGGTCCAGGTAGGCGTCCAGGCTGCTGGTAAACAGGCCGGCCAGCCAGTGGATGTGCAGTTCGATCATCGGTGTGTTCCTTGAGCGGCGGTATCCAGCGGCCACGGTGGTCGCCATGCGCCCGAACAGGCGGGCTGGAGGGATTGTACCAGCCAGCGCAGGTGGCGCAGTTCATCATTTCAGGATTGAAAGTGCCTGCCCCCATCCAGACTGCCGGACGGGGTGTTCAGCTGCATTATTATAAGGGAAAGCCGGGTTTTACTGTCAAGACTGTCGACTGATCAACAGCCCTCCATCGCGCACCTCCCAGATCTCGCTGGCGAAGCTCTGGACGAAGTAGCGGTCGTGCACCACGGCCAGGACGGTGCCGGTGAAGGAATGCAGCGCCTGTTCGAAGCGCGTTCGCGAGGGGATGTCCAGGTGGTTGATGGGCTCGTCGAGCAGCAGGAAGTTGCATCCGCCGGCCACCAGGCAGGCCAGCGTCAGGCGCGCCCGCTCTCCGTAAGACAGCCGGCCGACCGGCTTGAACACGTCGTCCCCCTGGAAGAGGTACTTGTGCAGAAAGGCCCGGGCTTCGGTTTCTGGCAGGGCGGAGGCGCGCTGCAGCTCGGCCAGCGGCGTGGAGTCGGGCGGCAGGGTTTCCTGCTCCTGCGCCATGTAGCCCAGCTGCACCCGGCTGCCCAGCCGGACCTGCCCGGCCAGCGGGGGGATGCGCCCGGCAATGGTGCGCAGCAGGGTGGTCTTGCCGCAGCCGTTGGGGCCGATCAGCACCGCCCGGGCGCCGTAGCGCAGGACCTGGCTCAGGTTCGCCAGCAGCGGCTCGCCCTGCGTATAGCCGACGGAAAGGTTCTCGAGCGAAAGCACATCGCGCCCGGTTTCCTCCAGCCCCTCGAACTCCATTTTCATCTGCCAGCCCTGCCGGGGTTTGTCGATGCGCTCTTCGGTGAGCAGCCGCTCCAGGCGTTTCTCGATGTTCTTCGCCTTCTGCACGGTCTCCTTGCCGCGGTCGGAGAAGAAGCCGACCGAAAAGCCGTCCACGCCGGTCGATTTATCGGTTTTGCCGCCTTTATGGAAGCGGCTCAGGCTGCGCATATGCGCGGCGGCGGCCTTCAACCGGGCAATCTCGTCCTGCTGGTCCTGATAGGCCTGGCGCTGGCGCTCCATCTCGGCGGATTTGGCCTCCACGTAAGCGCTGTAGCTGCCCGGGTAGGCCTTGACCTGGTGTGTGGCCGAGTCTAGCTCCAGGATGCCGCTGACTGTGTGGTCCAGAAAGGCGCGGTCGTGCGAGACGATCAGCAGCGCGCCCGGATAGGATGCGAGCCAGCCTTCCAGCCACTCGAGCATGCCGATATCCAGATGGTTGGTGGGCTCGTCCAGCAGCAGCACCTGCGGTTGCGAGAGCAGCACCCCGGCCAGCGCCAGGCGGGTTTTCTGCCCGCCGCTCAGGTGGGCCACCGGCGTGGCGCGGTCGATGCTGTCCAGCCCCAGCCCGGCCAGGATGGCGGCGGACTGCCCGGCGTTCTCAGAGGCCGAGACCAGCTGCGCCAGGGTGCGGTCGTACTCCTCCTGCAGTGCGGAGTGATCGGGGCTGTCCGCCAGCGCTGCGGCCAGTTCGGCCAGCCGCTCGCCCAGCAGCTCGGTGTCGCCCAGCGCGGCCGATAGATAGCCGCTGACGGTTTCATCTTCGGCACAGGCCAGCCCCTGCGGAAGGTAGCCCAGCCTCAGCCCGGGAGGGGTCAGCTGCACCGAGCCGCTGTCGGGCTTTTCCTGCCCGGTGATGATGCGCAGCAGCGTGGTTTTCCCGCTGCCGTTTTCGCCGACCAGGCCCAGCCGCTCGCCCGGGGTCAGGCTGAAGGTCACCCGGTCGAGCACGGTGTGGATTCCGTAGGATTTGGAAACTTGATGGACAAACAACATGAGAGCACCTTTCGCCAGTTAATAAACAAAACCGGAGGCCACAAGCCCCCGGCGCAAACGTCCGAGACCTGGACCTGAAAAACGCGAAAATTAGCGGATGCTCTCGATCATTCCCAATCCTTCTCTAACAGAGGCGGTGTTATTATATCATATGGGCGGGGCTGGTGACTGCCCCTTACCCGCATGATCCATCTCAGCAGGCGAACAGGACTGAAAGGACCGGGCATGGTGCTGCATTTCATCGAATCCGGCCCCACCGATGCGGACACGCTGGTCCTGCTTCACGGCGGCGGGGTCAGCGGCTGGAGCTGGGACCCGCTCCGTCCGCACCTGGACGGCTGTCACCTGCTGGCGCCGGACCTGCCGGAACACGGCCGCAGCGCGGATGCCGGCCCGCTGACCATTGAAAACGCCGCCCGCCAGGTGGCGGATCTGATCTGCGAGCGGGCGCACGGGGGAAAGGCACACCTGGTGGGGCTGTCGCTGGGGGCGCAGGTCGGGCTGCAGCTCCTGGCGGACCGGCCTGAGCTGGTCAACAGAGCGATGCTGAGCGGCGCGCTGGTAGGCCGGCCGGGCGAGCGCAGCTCCTACAGCCGGCCGTTTTTCCGGGGCCTGCTCCGGCTGACGCTGGCGGCTTACATGCCCTTCCGCAACCAGCGCTGGCTGGTGCGGGCCAATATGCGCGGCTTCAGCGTCCCGCCGGAGTATGAGGAGCCGTTCGCCGGCGACACCCGCAGGCTGACCACGGACGCCTTCCTGCGCCTGCTGGAGGCCAACCAGGGCTTTCAGCTGCCTGCGGGGCTGGAAAACGCCCGGGTTCCGGCGCTGCTGCTGGCCGGCCAGCGCGAGGTGAAGCCGGTCTTTCGCTCGCTGCGGCTGCTGGCGGAGGTGATGCCGCTCGCCCGGGCCTGTGTGGTCACCGGGGTGGGGCACAACTGGAACCTGGAGGATCCGGCGCTGTTCGCTCGCACGCTGCGCGCGTGGATTGAGGACCGGCCCCTGCCCGAAGAGCTGCGCCCGCTCTAGATGCAGCAGGGGATGTGCGGATACTGACCGGCCTGCCCGCGGATAGCGCATCGAAAAAAAGGACCTCCCGGCCGTGAGGTCCTTTTCTGTGCGGCTATTCAGCCGGGACGGCGTCCGGTTTGTGCAGCGGCTCGCTGGTCTTATCAGGGTGGTCCTGGTACAGCCAGCAGTGCACCCAGCGGCCCGGGCGGACCTCCTGCATGGCCGGCTCGATGCGCGAGCAGATCTCCATGGCGAAGGGGCAGCGCGGGTGGAAGGTGCAGCCTCCGGGCGGGTTGAGCGGGCTGGGCACGTCGCCCTGCAGCACCATGCGCTCGCGGCGGGCGCGCGGCCGGGCCGCCGGGATGGCGGACATCAGCGCCCGGGTGTAGGGGTGCAGCGGCTCGCGGAACAATTCTTCGCGGCTGGCCATCTCGACGATCTGGCCCAGGTACATCACCGCCACCCGGTCGGAGATGTGTTCCACCACCGCCAGGTTGTGGGCCACGAACAGGTAGGTCAGGCCCAGGTTCTTCTGCAGGTCCTTGAGAATGTTGAGCACCTGCGCCTGGATGGACACGTCCAGCGCCGAAACCGGCTCGTCAAGCACGATAAAGGAGGGGTTGAGCACCAGCGCCCGGGCGATTCCGATGCGCTGCCTCTGCCCGCCGGAGAACTCATGCGGGTAGCGCATGGCGTGATAATCCTCCAGCCCCACCTTCTTCAGCGCGGCCAGCACCATGTCGAAGCGGTCTTTGGGAGAGCCGATCTTGTGGATGTGCAGCCCTTCGGCAATGGATTCGCCGATGGGCAGACGCGGGTCCAGCGAGGCGTAGGGGTCCTGGAAGACGATCTGCATATCCCGGCGGAACTGCTTCTGCTGTTCGCCTTTCAATTCCAGGATGTTGACCCCGTTGTACTTGACCTTTCCGCTGGTCGGCTCGATCAGCCGCAGCATGGACATGCCGACCGTGGTTTTCCCGCAGCCGGACTCGCCCACCAGCCCCAGGGTTTCTCCCTCGTTGATGGTGAAGGAGACCCCGTTGACGGCTTTCACCCAGGCGACCGGCCGCCGCAGCACGCCGCCGCGCACCGGGTAATGCTTGACCAGGTCTTCAACCTCGATCAGGGGTTTGCGTTCTACTGTGGTGGCTTGGACTTCTTCTGTCATGATAATCCTTCTCAGGAAGCGGTCACCTGGTGTTTCAACGGCGCGGTGTGGCCGTGGGCTTCGTCGTCAAAATACAGCCAGCAGCGGGCGGTGTGATGCGCATCCGCCTCCCACAGGCCAGGCTCCACCTCGGTACAGATTTTCAATCCAAACATCTCGCGGGCTTTGCAGCGCGGCGCGAACTTGCAGCCTTCCGGCAGGTCGACCAGGTTGGGCACGCTGCCCGAGATGGTCTCCAGATAATCACGCGTCTGGCCGATGACCGGGACGGAGGCGATCAGCCCCTGCGTGTAGGGGTGCAGCGGCTTGTCGAAGAGCGATTCGACATCCGTCTCTTCGACGATGCGCCCGGCGTACATGACCGCCACGCGGTCGGCCAGTTCGGCGATCACGCCCAGGTCGTGAGTGATAAGCACGATGGCGGTGTTGAGGTGCTTCTGCAGGCCGCGCATCAGGTCCAGAATCTGGGCCTGGATGGTTACGTCCAGCGCGGTGGTCGGCTCGTCGGCGATCAGCAGCTTGGGGTCCAGCGCCAGGGCCATGGCGATCATCACGCGCTGGGCCTGCCCGCCGGACATTTCGTGCGGGTAGGCGTAGGCCTTGCGCTCTGCATCGGGCACGCCCACCAGGCGCAGCAGCTCCACGGCGCGCTTCCAGGCTTCCTTTCGGGGCATCTTGTTGTGGGTCTGGAAGACCTCGACAATCTGCGAGCCGATGTTGAAGACCGGGTTCAGGCTGCTCTGGGGCTGCTGGAAGATCATGGAGATTTGATTGCCGCGGATGGTGATCATTTCCTCCTCGGACAGGGTGAGGAGGTCTTTGCCGTCAAAGTAGATGCGGCCGTTCACCACCCGGCCGGGGGAGTCCACCAGGCTCATGATCGACAGCGAGGTCACGCTCTTGCCGCAGCCGGATTCGCCCACCAGCCCGAGCACTTCACCCTCGCGGACTTCGAAATTCACCCCGTCGACGGCCTTGACGATGCCGTCCTCGGTGAAGAAGTAGGTCTTCAGGTCTTCCACCTGTAGCAGTGGTCTTCCGTTCCGTGTATCCATGAGGCACTCCGCGGGTTATTCTTCCTGTTTCAGGCGCGGGTCGATGGCGTCGCGCAGGCCGTCGCCCAGGAGGTTGAAGGCCAGGACGGTGATCATGATGGCCACGCCCGGGTAAAACACAAGATGCGGGGCGGTGAACACCTGGTTGCGCTCCTGCCCCAGCATGGTGCCCCATTCCGGTGTGGGGGGCTGCGCGCCCAGCCCCAGGAAGGACAGGGCGGCCGCATCCAGGATGGCCGTGCCGATGCCCAGCGTGGCCGAGACGATCAGCGGCGGGATGGCGTTGGGCAGGATGCGCCGCAGCAGGATGTGCAGGTGACTGCCGCCCAGCGCTTTGGAGGCCGCCACATACTGGGTCTCCTTGACCGACAGTACGCTGGCACGCACCACGCGGGCGTAAACCGGGATGGACACGATGGCGATGGCCAGCAGGGCGTTGATCAGGCCCTTGCCCAGCACCGAGACGATGGCGATGGCCAGCAGCAGCGAGGGGAAGGCCAGCAGCACGTCCAGGATGCGCATGATCACATTGTCCACCCAGCCGCCGGTGTACCCGGCGATGGCCCCCAGCAGGGTGCCTACCAGCACGGCGAAGGACACGGTGGTGACGCCCACGAAGAGCGAAACCCGCGCGCCGTAGATAACCCGGCTGAACTGATCGCGAACGTTGCCATCGATGCCCATGATGTGCTGGGGCTGGTCGGCGGGGCAGCCCAGCAGGTGAATGCAGGGCGCCTGGCGGGCGCGCACGGGCTCGATCCCGATCAGCACCTGGTTGGGGTTGTACGGGGCGATCAGCGGGGCGAAGGCGGCGATCAGCAGCAGGGTCAG
>DGEO01000033.1:24196-34588 GCA_002385985.1 Anaerolineaceae bacterium UBA3924
TCAGCAGCAGGGTCAGGCCGATGACCGCCGAGCGCTGCTTGAAGATGCGCCGCAGCGTCAGCCGCCACAGGCTGTTCGAGCGGTAATCCCGTACTTTGAGCGGGAAGGTCTCAGAGATGGTGGCCATGGCTCACTCCAGTCGGATGCGCGGGTCGATGAAGGTGTACGAGATGTCGACCAGCAGGTTGATGAATACGTAGCCAATGGCGATGACCACGGTGAAGGCCTGGATAATGGGGAAGTCGCGGGCGGTGATGGCTTCGAAGAGGATGCGGCCGACCCCGGCAAAGCCGAAGATGGTCTCGGTGAGCACCGCCCCGGCGAAGAGCGTGCCCACCTGCAGGCCGATGATGGTCACAATGGGCACCAGCGCGTTGCGGAAGGCGTGCCGCAGGATGACCAGCTGGCGGCGCAGGCCCTTGGCGCGCGCGGTGCGGATGTAGTCCTGCTTGAGCACCTCCAGCATGGAAGAGCGCGTCATGCGGGCGATGATGGCCATGGGGATGGTGCTCAGCGCCAGCGAGGGCAGGATCAGGTGCTTGATGGCGCTGCCCAGCACGGCCCAGTCTCCGGTGATCAGCGAGTTGAAGACATAAAAATTGGAGATAAACTGCAGTATGTCTTCCAGAGTGGTGCCGGGGGGCACCTGCCAGCCCCAGACCTGATAGAAGGGAATCGAGACCACACCCGCGTCGAGGCGGCTGGACGGCGGCAGCCAGAACGGCGTACCCTGCAGCTTGATGGCGAACAGATAGGCCAGCATCAACCCCAGCCAGTAGACCGGCATGGACACGCCGATGTTGGCCCCGACCATGGTGATAACGTCCACCGGGGAGTTGTGGCGGACAGCGGCGATGATGCCGGCCGGGATGCCGATCAGCGTGGCGATCAGCAGGGCCGAGAGGCCCAGTTCCATGGTGGTTGGCAGCCGCTCGATCAGGATGGTGGTCACCGGGCGGCTGAAGCGAATGGAGCTGCCGAAGTCACCCTGCAGCACGTTGTCCATATAGATGGCCAGCTGCACATAGATGGGCTTGTCCAGCCCGTGCTCGCGGGTGAAGCGCTCGCACACCGCGGGGGTGGCCTTCTCGCCCAGCATGGCACGGCACGGCTCGCCGGGGATCAGGCGGGCCAGCACAAACGTGACCACCATAATTCCGATGATGACGGGGATGGATGAAAGCAGGCGGCGGAGGATGTAATAAACCATAGGTTCTACGTAGCCTCCTGGTTACCGGAATAAAGGTTCATAACCGGAGCGGTTTGATAACCGGAACCGGACCGGTATTAATTGGTCGATTTTACCAATGTATACCGAATATATAAAGATTAAGCTTAGCGCGAGATGAGAGTGGGTTCCCTGCTCTCATCTCGCGCCGTTGCTTAAGTCATCCGGTGTGGATGCGGCAGGGAGTGGCTATTCGCTCGTCGGCTCGGCGTTGAGCAGGTTCCCCCACAGGTAGGTGAAGTACTCGAACGCGCCGGTGTTGCCGATGTGCAGCGGGTGCGAAGCGTCCCAGGCGACGATCCAGGACATGACCACGTCGTTGGCGTCCAGCTTGGAGCCGTCATGGAACTGCACGCCCTCGCGCAGGGTGCAGGTCCACTCGGTGAGCTCTTCGTTGGCCTCGCAGCCGGTGGCCAGGGCCGGTTTCACCTCCGTGCCGCCCACTTCGTAGGCCAGCAGGGACTCGAGCACCTGCTCGCAGGCACGCAGCGATTCGCCGTCGGTCTCGTCGTTGCAGTACAGGGATATCGGCTCGCCGTTCTGCATCCAGACCAACTGGTTGCGCCCGGCCGGGTTCACCACGGCGAAGTACTCGTTGCCCAGCGGGCTGGCGTGCGCGCCTTCAACGTCCGCGCGGAAGGCCACGGCCGAGCCGGAGTGCAGCACCGGCAGCATGGGGACCAGCTCGCGGATGGCGTTGTTGGCCTGGATGTACAGCGCTTCGGCTTCAGCCGGGTCGGCGATCTGGGCCGCCTGTTCCAGCGGTTCGTAGATCTCCGGGTGGGCTTCGCCGAACTGCCGGTTCTCGCGGGAGAAGTGGTAGTCCAGGAAGTTGGTGATGTGCGGGTAATCCGCGTTCCAGCCCAGCAGGTGTATGCCGTTCAGATTGCCGGCGGAAGACTGCTCCAGGAAGGCGCCGGATTCCATGACCTCGATAGTCACGTTGATGTTCAGGTTCTCAGCCAGCTGGGCCTGGATGTCGGTGGCCACCACGCTCGGCTCCGGCAGGTAAGGCCGGCCGATGTCACGGTAGTACAGCGTGGTGGAGAAGCCATCCGGATAGCCGGCCTCGGCCAGCAGCTCGCGGGCCCCTTCGGGGTCAAAATCGAACCACGGGTCACCGACGCAGGCGTTGGGCACGTCGCAGGGGGCGAAGTGCGTGGCAATTTCGGTGCCCGGCGGGAAGAAGTTGTCGATGATGCGCTGGCGATCGATGGCCATGGCTATCGCCCGGCGCACGCGCACGTCATCGAAGGGCTCGTAGAAGTTGGTGAAGCCCACGTAGAAGACGTTCAGCGCGGTGCGCTCCAGCAGCTGCATGTTCGGGTCATTGGCCACCACCTCGAAGTCGTCCGCGCCGACGTTGTCAATGCCGTCGACGGTGCCGGACTGCAGCTCGAGCAGGCGGGCTGCGGGTTCCTGACCCCAGCGGAAGATGAGCGTTTCGGTGATGGCCGGCTCGCCCCAGTAGTTGTCGAAGCGGCGGAAGACGACGCTGTCACCGCGGTTCCAGGAGTCCAGCATATACGGACCGGTGCCGATGGGCCGCTCCAGGATGCTGCGGTCTTCCATGGCGCTCTCGATCCATTCGCGCGGCTGGATGGCGAAGGCGATGAAAGCCGCCTTCGAGGGGAAGGCCGGATCGGGCCGGCACATGCTGAACCGGACGGTCAGCTCATCCACCGCGGCGATCTCGCGGATGATGCCGCCGTATTCGCAGTCCGGGGCGGCCAGCGAGAGCGGCTCGAAGTCACCGGCGGGTTCGGTCGCCGCGGATGGCGGGGCGGTCTCCTCTGGACCGGCAGGGGTGTCCCCCGGCTCTCCGGGCGGTGCGGCTGTGTCTGTCACGGTTGGAGCCGTACAGGCCGCCAGTACCATGCTGAGCAGGACCAGACCTGACAGCAGTAAATACCACTTGTGTGAACGCATTTTCTCCTCCTTTGGCAAGGCAGACGGACGAATGCAACCAGTAATGTGGCGTTTGAGATCAGGCTGTTGGGTTATGGGTCCGGCTTCACCTCCTTGTGCAGTGCGGGAACGGGCGGTTACTTCTTCCGGTAACCCGCAGTGTGCACGCCATCTATGACTTAATTAATGGATGATTGTAGCAATTTGACCGCAAGATTCAAGCGGTATGCCGCAATCTGCCATCAAAAAGGGCAGAAACTAGCCAGAGGTATAGTGTTTCGTTGTCAACTGGCCAGGGCGAAATTAAGAAGATTATATAGATGATAATAGTATAGTAATTCCCGCGCTTGTGCAAGAGCAGGATCAGGGAGAGTGTGGGCGATTGGTGGTAGGATGGCGTTGTTACCCATTCTCCCCCTGTCCCTATGGGCCTTGCCCAAAGAAGACCCCATTTCTCGCGCGGCCGGGAAGAGGTTGCCTACCCATCCCCCAACCCCCACCACGGTACTCTCTTCCCCCCTTCCCTATAGGTAAGGGGGGCCACCCCCATGGGCGAAGCCAATGGGGGCAGGTAGGGGATGGGCAAAGCTCGGAACACCCGCTCCGGAGTAAAAAAACTCACCGTCTGCTCAGGCCAGGTGCCTCTCAAACCACTCCACCGCTTCTCGCCGCATGGCGGATGAAACCCTGTGAGCGACGCCTTCGTACAGGGTCAGGCGAAGGCGGTCCGGGTGCTGCCGGTAGAGCGGCTGCATCTCCTTATAGAACTGCAGGCTGTAGAACCTGGGCGCGTCCAGGTCCACCTCGCCGCACTGCAGCAGCAGCGGGCGCGGGGCGTAGCGCTCCTTCAGCGCCTGGACGGGGTCCAGCGCGCGGATAAAGTCGGAGTCTGCCGCGGCGGCGTCCTCGTTAACCTGCCCGGCAAAGCGGGGATCGGCGC
This sequence comes from Anaerolineaceae bacterium UBA3924, assembly GCA_002385985.1. Taxonomy (GTDB): domain Bacteria; phylum Chloroflexota; class Anaerolineae; order Anaerolineales; family Anaerolineaceae; genus UBA3924. Next base: position 28,273 of record DGEO01000033.1, read on the forward strand.
GGGCCTCGACCAGCAGGTCCTCCCAGCGCAGCGCCAGGGTGGGAAAGCTGATCTGGGCAGCCAGGGCGCGGATTTGCGGGTAACGGGCAGCGCACACGCAGCCGGTGAACCCGCCCATGGACGCGCCGGCCATCCCCAGCCGGTCCGCGTCCACGCGCGGGTCGCCTTCCAGCGCCTCAAGCAGGCGCCCTACGTCCTGCGCGGTCCGCTCGACGATGCGCATCATCCACAGGTAGCGGGACAGGCCGGAGCCTTCGGGGCTGCGGCCAGGTTCCGGCGGCTGCGGGCCGTCGTTCAGCGGCGGGCGGGACCGCGCTCCGTGCATGGCCGCGTCCAACGAGATGACGAAAAGGCCGCGCTCGGCAAGCTGGTAGCCGAGCTCCACCCCGGCGCGGCGGTCCAGGGTGAAACCGTGCACATACAGCACTGCCGGCCGGCGCCCGGTACCGCCCTCCGGGGCGATAGTCAGCACGGGCAGCCCGGCCAGGGTGGTGTCTTCCAGCCGGTAAGTCTCCATTTGTCTCCTCCCCCGGGTCAGTCCTCCGCCCGGCGGACGTCCAGCTCGCGGAAGTCCACGTCCAGCAGGTTGGGCTGGTCAAAGGTCATGCCGATAACCCGGCCGCGGGTGTCAAATTGAAAGGCCAGCAGCCCGTCCGGGATGTAAGGGTCTCTCCATGTGAGGCGGAAGGTGTCGTAGTGCCAGTGGGACAGATCGGCGGTGAAGGCCGGGGTTTGGCTGAAGCGCAGCACCAGCCCGCCGTCCTCCAGCGACACGGTGATCTCCCCGTAGGCCGGGTCTTCGTAGCAGCCGGCGTATTCGGCCAGCGGGTGCGAGGGACGCGTTCCGGTTACCCGTCCCTCAAAACGCCGGCGGTAGGCCCGGGCTTCATTTTCCTGCATTTCCGCCGACATGCGTTTATACTCGGCCGGCCAGCTGAGCGGCTGGCCCTGCAGAAGGTGCACCAGCAGGCGCAGAGTCACCAGATGGGCGATGGGGGATTCGCTGTTGCTCAGCGCGATGATGCCCAGCCCATCGGCGGGAACCAGGGTCAGCAGGGTGCGGTAGCCGTCCACCCCGCCGGCGTGGAAGATGATCTTGCGGCCGTACTGGTAGCGGATGTGCCAGCCCAGGCCGTAGGCGTTGAACAGGGCTGAGCTGAAGGGCATGTCCTCGTCCACCGGAATGATCGTTTGCGGCTCGGTCAGCTGCGCCAGTGTTTCAGCGCGCACCAGCCGGCGGCCTTCGAAGACGCCCTGGTTTAGGTAGAAGACGGCGTAGCGGGCCAGCTCGGCCGCGGAAGTGTTGATCGAGGCGGCCGGGCCGACGTTGTCATGCGAGCGCACCGGCACGGGCTGCTGAATCCCGCGCAGCGGGGCGTGAGGTAGAGCGACGTTGTCGCGCAGGGCCAGCTCAGTCACCGTGGAGGTGGTGCGGACCATGCCCAGCGGGTCGAAGATGCGCCGGCGCAGGAAATCGTCCCAGCTGATGCCGGTCAGCGCCGGGATCAGCTCGCCGGCGACCAGGAACATCACGTTCTGGTAGGCGTAGCGGCTGCGAAAGCTGGAAACCGGCTTGAGATAGCGCAGCCGGCGGATCACCTCGGCCCGGCTGTAGCCGGAGCCGTACCACAGCGTCCCGCCGGCCACCTCGCGCAGTCCGCTGTTGTGGCGCAGCAGGTCGCGCACGGTGATCTCACGGCTGGCAAAGGGGTCGAACAGTTCGAACCCCGGCATCAGGTCGGCCACGCGCCGGTCCCAGTCCAGCCGGCCTTCGTCGACCAGCATGGCAAGGGCGGTGGCGGTGAAGGTTTTAGTAATGGAGGCAATGCCGAACAGCGAGTGCTCGTCGACCGGGCGCTTCTCGCCCTCCTTCAAACAGCCGTAGCCGCGGGCCAGCGTGATCCGGCGGTCCTGGATGACGGCCAGCGAAAGGCCGGGTACGTTCAAATCCTGCATGGCGGCAGGGATCAGTCGGTCCAGCGCAGCGTCCATGTCCCCTCTCTTATCGCCCGGAATGTTGATCATGGCTCATTATACGCCAGGTGAAATGGGACTGGCCCCTCGATGAGAGGGGCCAGCCAGAGCAAAGAGATGTGCGAAGTTTTCTATTTCCGATCAGGGTTTGCCTTTGCCTTTACCCTTGTTTCCTTTGTTGTTCTTGCCGTTACTGCCGTTATTTCCGTTGTTCTTGCCGTTCCCGTTATTGCCGGAATTTCCTTTGCCGTTCGAGTCGTTCTCCGGCTCGGGGGTTTCTTCGCCGGGCCGAGCCTCTTCAGCCTGCCGGGCGACCAGCTTCTTGATCTGGCCCCAGCCCAGACCGGATTCGCGCAGGGCGAAGATCTCTTCCACCGGGACGCCGCTCTCCAGGCTCAGGCTGTAGGCGTGGTCGATCTCGCCGAAGCCGTAGCCGCTGCAGAAGCGCTTCATGATCTCGTCATAGCTCACGCCGTACTTCTCGGCCAGGCGGGCGCCTACCGGGTGCGGGTCCGCGCCGACGCAGTAGTCCGGTTCTTCGGTCTCCTCCGGCTCTTCAGTCGGTTCCGGCGTGACAGTTTCGGTCGGCTCGACGGTCGGGGTCATTTCCTCAGTCGGCTCGGGCGTCTCGGTCACCTCGCCGGTGGGCGACGGGGTCGCGGACGGCTCGAGGGTCTCGGTGGGCTCCTCTGTAGGCTCCTCCGTCGGCTCCCCGGTGGGCTCCTGGCAGGTGGAGGTGATGATCAGCGTCAGCTTGCCGGTGTGCTCGCCGGGGCTGTTGGTCTCCTCGGCCACGAACACCTCAACCACCACCTGGTCCACGGTCTGGCTCCAGTCGGGGAGCAGGCGCAGGTGGATGTCGAAGAACACCTGCTGGCCCATCTCGATCTTCTCCCACTGGTCGGGGGTCAGGATCAGGCTGTCGATTACCTCGGCGCCGCTGAGGATGGAGTAACCCAGTTTGACATTGGCGGCCACGTCATCGGATTCGGGCGCGGTGTTGGTCAGGCTGCCGGAGACGGTGAACTCGTCCGAGCAGGCAGTCAGCGCCACCTGGTCCGATTCGAAGGACAGGCCGGGATGGGCGTTCGGGTCCGGGGTGGGGGTCTCTTCGGGTTCCGGCTCTTCTCGGGTCAGGGGCTGGATTTCCAACGCCAGCCAGGAGCCGTCCTCGAGCACGGTGAAGGTGACCTCCGCCGGGTCGCCCGCGGCCAGAGAGTCGCTGAAGACGGTGTTCTCGTCCACCAGCACGGTCACGCCGCCGATCACCCAGTGGGTCTCGCCAATGCTGTCCACCGGGCCGGTGAAGCTGGCCACCAGCTCCTGCTCGACCAGCGGGGCGATGTGATCGGCCACGCGCTGCCCGTCCGGCAGCAGGCGGCCTTCGACCGCCACGTTCTGGTTGAGCCCGGGGGCGCCTTCGATCACCGTTTCACCGGTGACGGTGAAGGTCACACCGGCGACGGTCCAGGCGCTGCCGTCCACGGAGGTCAGCTCGCCCTTGAGCAGGAAGCGGTAGGACGGGTCGTCAACTTCGCCGTTCGGGTCGATCTCTGTGGCCTGCCCGGCGGTGATCATGACCTCACTCGAGCCATTGCGCACCTGCACTTTGCCGGTGTCGACCGAGAAGCGCGAGGCGCCGTTTGGCCCGGTGACCACGTTGAAGGTGGTGCCGTGCACGATGGCCTGCCCGGTGGGGGTCAGCACTTCAAAGAAGGACTGGTCGCCGCGCAGGGGGATCACTTTGTGGGAGGAGCGGCCGTCGCGCTGGTCGAGCCGCACCTGAAGCTGCTCGCCCCATTTGCCCGAAAGCTCGTCCAGGGCCACCAGCGTGTTGGGGGCCAGCGTGGTGCGGCTGCCTTCGTAGTACACCAGGGTGGCGGTGGACGCGCCCAGGGTGCGGATGGCCTGGCCTTCGCGCACCCGGTCGCCGTTGGAGGCCGCGCGCCAGTCACCGGCGGCGGCGCTGGAGGCAATTTCCACGCGGCCGTTGATGTTGGTCAGCGTGGCGGCCCGGGCCGTCAGGGGACCCTGCAGCCAGAGCCCGCCGATGACCATCATCACCACCGCGGCCAGCATGGCAATTGAGCCGGCCAGGCGGAGCTGCAGTCGGGGGAAGGTGTAGCGGCGCTGCGGGGCAGCGGGGCGGGCAGGCGTGCGCACAGCCGTGTGGGCCTGCGACTCGCCGGCCGGAACCCCGGCCATCACCGGTTCGGGATGCGGCATGGCGCGCATGGTGGCGGCCAGCTCCAGCAGGGGGGCCAGCTCTCCGGCATCGTCCGTAAGGCTGGCGAGAACTTGCTCGATGGGCGCCCCGTTTTCCAGGGCTTGCAGTTTTTCTTCCAGGATGTTATCCAGATCAGGCATGATGGTTCTCCTGTTCGATCAGAAGACTGCGCAGGGCCAGCAGGCCCCGGCGCTGTAATCCTTTGACGGCATCTTCGCTCTTGCGAATCATCTGCGCGACTTCACCGATAGGCATCCCGGCGATAAAGCGCAGAACCAGTACGTCCCGCTGGTTTTCACTGATGCGGTTGAGCGCCTGCCGCAGCACGACGCTGTTCAACCGCCCGTCCAGCGAGCGGGTGAGGTCTTGGGTGACGTTAATCACATTTTCCTCCAGGGGCAAATGGTTCCGGTGCTGCATCCGGCGATAGTAATCTATCGTCAGGTTGCGCGCGATCTGGAACAACCAGGCCGGAAAGGGGACCTCCTGCGGGCAAAAGGTGTCCAGCGAGGAAATCATGCGCACGTAAACCTCTGAGGAGAGGTCTTCAGCGGCTTCCTGGCAGTCCAGCCGGTAGTAAAGATAGCGGTAGATGGCCGGATAAGTCTGCTCATAGATGGCTGTGATGGCGGTTCGGTCACCTTTCCGCGCGCGGGCGATGATCTCATCATCCGGTGCGTTGAGCATAATGGGTTCCTGTTGCCGTTATTAAGGTTCTGCCCTTAATAACGCATCGTGGTTTGAAAAGAGTCGCGAAAAACGAACCAGGTAAGTTTGCCATCCCTTTGTCAGGTGTGAGTTAACATAACTGAAAGGCGCGCGGCGGGGGAATCAAAACGGCGGCGTTCGTTCGAACGCCGCCGCTGCCAGTCAATAATGCCAGTTTAGATGACCATCAGAACCCGCTCGCTGCCAGTGAGCTCCCGGTAAATCGCGTCCAGCTGCTCCCGGCTCTCGGCAGTGAAGGGCACGGTAACCGAGATGTAGTTGCTTCCCGAACTGAGCCGGGTGGTGATCCCGTGCTCATTGAGGTCAGGCGCGTACTCGCGGACGATGGCGACCGCGAACTCCGTGAAGCCGTCTTCATCTCTTCCAATAATTTTCAGGGCAAACGGGGTGGGAAATTCCATCCCCTCTTTTCGAAAATCCAGCATCACATCCCTTTCTCGCCATCCAGCGTGGAATTCCCGTCTCGTTGGGTTTCGAGCAGGGTTTTGTATTATAAGATAAAAACGGTCGGATTTAAACCCCTGCTCGCCCTTTAAATCATTTCTCACCTGCCTGCGCGGACCCCCAGCGCTCCAGCCCGTATGCCGTTTCGACCGGCTGGAAGCCGAGCGAGCGGTACAGGTTCAGCGCCGGGCCTTCGGGGTCGGCCTGAATGACCAGGGTCTGCGCGCCCAGGCGGGTGAGGGCGTGCCGGGCGGCGTGAACCAACAGCGCGGAACAGATGCCCCGCCTGCGAAATTCCGGCAGGGTGACCACGCTCTGGTAGCGGGCGAGCGGGCCTTCGGCGAAGATGCCCAGGCAGGCGGCGACCCGGCCGCTGGCGCGGTCCCGGGCCAGGAACCATTCGCCCCGGCCGGCCTGGCTCATGCGCCGGTAGCGGGCAAAGCGCAGCTGCTCAAACCGGCGGTAGCCGTCCTCGTTGTGGCCTTCCTCCCGGAGAGAGACCTGAATATCGATCACGGCCTGCCAGTCGGCGTCCGCGCGGGCCGGGGAAATTTCTATATCTGTGTTCAGCCCGTGCGGCGGCTCGCCGAGGCTGTCTGCGGCCAGAGTGATGTTCTCCGACAGGCTGAACCCGGCCTCCAGAAACGGGGCCGCATCGCCTTTTTCCGCCCGGTCCCAGGCGAAGACCAAGTGGTCCACCTGCGGCGGCGTGCCGATTTCGGCGGCGAACAGGCGCATCCAGCGCTCGCAATCGCCCGGCCCCGGCGGGCTGTCGAAAAGGAGATAATTCCCCCAGTAAAACAGCGGGTTGGTGGGGGTGCGGATGACCAGATAATCGCCCCGGTCAGTAATTTCGCCTTCAAAGCGGGGGAAGATCAGGTCGGTGCGGTGGCCGAGTAATTGGACCTGCATGGCTCCTCGCCGGTTCAGAGGTTCTGTTCT
>DGEO01000023.1 GCA_002385985.1 Anaerolineaceae bacterium UBA3924
AATCAGTACACCGCCAGCGATAAACTTAAACCTGTTAGCAGACGACTTTACCGGGGGCGCGGTTAACTCCGTTTGCATGCTTTCCTCCTTGACCGCAAATCACCACGCCTGCTGGGCGCACTCACCCGCAGGGTAAGGATATTTTGATACCACAACATTAAAAAATAGTGAAATATGCATCAATAATCGCTAAGAGTAGAAATCCGCTATCTTTGATGCGTTTTGTCGCATGGGCATCATTATACCCAGAGAGCGGAAAAATAGCTAATCAATTCCTCCCCTGCCGGAGAAGAATGTGCCAATCATAACATCAAAGCATGACGCTGCGCGGACGTTTAAGAATAGCGCCGCCGGGCGAAGCCGGCGGCCATTTACTCTCAGGTCAACCTCTACCTTACGAGGCCTGACTGCCCTCCGGCTCTTCATCCCACTGCCAGCGCACCCGATTCTTCTTCAACAGGCGGATGAGCGACAGCCGGCCGGCAGGTTCGCTGGGGCGCGGACCCTGCTGGGCGCCCTCCCAGACAATCTTCGCGGCATCCAGCGCCGCCTCGGGGCGTCCGGCGCGGCGGGCGTTGGCCGAGCGAATCTCCAGCAGGCGCCTGTCGTCGGCCACCCAGTGCGCCAGCGTTTCCAGCAGCTGCATCTCGGTGAAGGCCAGGTCACCGGCGCCCGAGCTGATTACGTAGTCGGCGTTGCCGGTTTCCTGCCCGGGGATCACGTCCACCAGGATCAGCGGCAGCCCGCAGGCCAGCGCCTCGGTGACAATCAACCCGCCCGCCTTGCAGATGATCAGGTTCGAGGCCTGCATCAGCGAGATGACATCGTCCGTGAACTCGAAGATCTTGACGGGGATGTGCCAGCGCTCCTCCTGCAGCTGGTTGAACATCTCCTTATCCTTCCCGGTAACGGCGATCAGCTGCAGCGGGTAGCCGAAGTGGTTGACCACATGCAGGGCTTCCTGCAGGTGCTCCACCCGCCGACTGCCCACCGCCAGGATGGTCAGCCGGTCCGGGTCCAGCCCGAGACTGGCGCGGATTTCGGCCGGTGAGCGCTGGCTCAGCGCGCAGGCCGGGTTCACCGGGATGCCGGTCACGTGCACCTGCTCCGGCCGGAAGCCGTAATTCAGGGCCAGCTCGCGGACCGAGGGAGTCGGGACGAACAGCCCGTCCACCCGCTTGTTCAGCCACAGGCGGTGGATGGTGGCCAGGTCGGTAATGGCCATGTACTGCGGCACCCGGATGCGGGAAATGGTGAACACCGCCGAGATCACGCTGACATAGATCGGGTACGTGCTGATGATGGCGTGCGGTTTATACTGGCGGATCAGGTCGCTGATCACCTCGTAAATCAGCACGGTCATGGCATTCTCAATCAGGTTCGTGGGAACAGCGTAGTCCGACGCGTCAAAGCCCAGTTTGTACAGCTCCGGCAGGCTGCGCACCAGCTTGTCATAGTCCGATTCCGCTTCGCGCAGGAAGAACGGCACGCGGCGGTCATCCAGCGGGTTCACAATGGAAACCTGCGCCTGCTCGCCGTACAGGCTGTCCAGTGCGGCGGCGATCGCATTGGCCGCGCTGCGGTGGCCAAACCCGGCGTCCGCTGTCAGGATCAGGATCCGTTTGCTTCCAGCCATGGATTACTCCTCAGGTAATTGTTGTCCCCCAGTATAACCTGTCCGCCTTTGACCGGCTAGACCGGCCTTTACAGGCCGCCGTGCAGCCACTCCAGCAGCAGGCGCAGGGCCGTTTCTGCGGACTGAGCCTTGATCTCGCGGCGGGCGCCGTTGAAATGATACTGCCAGGCCTGCCTGCCGCGCGGCGAGCTGATGCCAATCCACACCGTCCCCACCGGCTTTTCAACCGTGCCGCCGCCCGGCCCGGCGATTCCGGTCACCGACAGGCCCACGACGCGCTCCTCCCGGTCCGGGCCGACCAGCCTGCGCGCCCCATCCGCCATGGCCAGCGCCGTCTCCCGGCTGACAGCGCCGTGCGCGGCCAGCGTTTCAGCGGGTACGCCCAGCAGCGCCTTTTTCATCTGATTGGCGTACACAATCGCCCCGCCCAGGTAATACTTCGACGACCCGGGCACGCTGGTCACCCAGTGACCGATCAACCCGCCGGTGCAGGATTCAGCAGTGGTCAGCAGGGCACTTCTCTGGCGCAGCGCAGCCCCGACCTGTTCGGCAAGGATGTGCAGAACACCGTCGTCCACGGCTTATTCCACAGGCGGCACAGAATATCCCGGCGTGTAATGGATCCGTTCGGGAGACTGGTCCACCACCGTGATGGACTCGCCGTTCAGGTGCTGCAGGATCAGCGAGGTGGACCCTTCAAACCCATCCATATAAACAAAGCTGTCCGCGTCCAGCCACTCAAAACTGCCGGGGAAGCGGCCATACTCGAAGGTCACCGGCGCATCCCCTTTTGCCGTACTGCCCACCTGAATCACCTTTGCTGTGCCATTGGTGAAAACAAACCTGTTTCCGTCCGGCGACCAGCCCTGGAAGGCAAGCCCGCCGACATCCACCAGCCGGTCCTCCCCGGTGGTCAGATCCACCAGACGTGCCTCAAACGACTTGGGGTCCGACTCCAGCGGCCGCGTGTAGAAGAGATACCTACCATCGGGGCTGAAGCCGCTGACCCGCCGGAGCGGGTCGAGGGACTGGTAAGAGAACAGCTCCACCGGAGGCAGGCCGTTCAATGACACCTGCCAGACCCGGATCGGCTCCTCCGGGGCCATCATCCAGTCGTAGTGCGGCAGCATGAGGACAATCGACTGCCCGTCCTGCGACCAGGCGGCGAGGGGATAATAGGGCCACTCGCTGTAGGTTGAGACCGTATTGTAGGAGTGAATCACCCGGTAATTGCTGCCGTCCAGATTGCACACCGCCAGGAAATTGGTGTGGATGAGCAGGATCTGCTCGCCATCCGGGGAAAAACGAATGGTTCCCCCCTTCCCCGGCGGGATGATTTCGTGGATCTCACCGCTATCGATGTTGATTCTCAGCAGGTCCAGGCTGTCCACCATCATTTCGTCCAGCCGGTAGGTGGTGAAATACACCCACTCCCCATCCGCCGAAAGCCAGATAGATGCCGGGATGCGGTACTCAGACGGTTCGGAGCTGGCTTCGGCCAGTTCCGCCGGCCCGGCCAGGCGGCGGGCATCATTACCGTCCTTGCTCACGGCCCAAAGCGCGGTCTCCCGGTTGTCTTCCAGCACCTCCATCACCAGCCAGCGGCTCGCCGGGTTCGTATCCATGGAGATGACCGTGCCCCCGGCTTCATAGATCTGCTGACTGCCGCTCTGGTCTCCCCAGTGATAGATGCGGCTCTCCTCAGAATACCACAGGGTGAGGGTATCTTCGGCCTGACTTTCAAGCGGCTGCGCGGCGGCCGGTTCAGGCTCCTTGGGCTGCACAGTCGGCTGCGGCGTGGGAACGGGATCCGCCGGCGTGGGTGAGGTTTGAATGGAAATGGGCGCCTGGGTCGGGCCGCTCTCGATCATGCTGTTTGCTGTAGGTGTGGTTTCGGCTCCGGTGCATCCGGCCAGCCCAAACAGAACAACGACAGCGGCCGTGAACAGGGCTGCGGCCCATTTCGCATTCCTCATATGCATTACTCCTGTATGTGAGATTGGATCTCGCAGGGGAGCTCGATCGAATCCAGTAATCGGACGCCAGTCTCCTGATAACCCCGTCCTGTCTTCCTCTTACTGCATGCTGCCGGGATTGACCGGTACATCCATTATAATAAGTTCGCCCATTAAATGAAACTATCGAATCTCCGAAAGGAGTCGCCATGCCGCCACAAGCCAGCTTTACTTTTCCCCGGGGGTTTCTCTGGGGCGCCGCAACGGCCGCGCACCAGGTGGAAGGCCAGAACCACAACAACAACTGGTCGCGCTGGGAAGAGGAAGGGCACATCCTCTACGACCACCGCTCCGGGCTGGCCGCCGACTGGTGGGGCGGGCGCTGGGCGGAAGACTTCGACCGCGCCGTGGCGACCGGCCAGAACGCCCACCGGCTGTCCATCGAATGGAGCCGCATCCAGCCCGAACCGGAGCGCTGGGACGATGACGCGCTGGATTTCTACCGCCAGATGGTTTCCGGCCTGGTCGAGCGCGGCCTGACCCCGATGGTCACCCTGCACCACTTCACCGACCCGCTGTGGCTGTACGAACGCGGCGGCTGGGAAGACGACGAGACGCCGCAGCAGTTCGCCCGCTTTGTGATGAAGGTGGTCGGCGCACTCAAGGATTACACCAACCTGTGGGTGACCATCAACGAGCCGAACGTCTACGTGCAGGGCGGGTACCTGGGGGGCGGCTTCCCGCCGGGAAAGAACGACCTGGCCACTGCTTTCAAGGTGATGCACAACCTGGTCCGCGGGCATGCCTACGCCTACAAGGCCATCCACTACCTGCAGCCCAACGCCCGGGTGGGCATCGCGATCAACTACCGCGGCTTTCAGCCGGCCCGATCCTGGCTTCCTCTGGATTCCGTCATGGCCGGCATCCTCTCCAGCAACTTCAACGATGCATTCAACAACAGCCTGGTGAACGGCCGGCTGAACTTCGCCTTTCGCACCGCTACCATCCCTGAAGCCGTAAAGACGCAGGACTTCATCGGACTGAACTACTACACCGTCGACCAGGTGGCCTTTAACCTGCTCAAAGCGCAGGACCTGTTCCATACCCGCTTCTATCCCTCCGGGGCGCTGCTCTCGGACACCGGCTTCCTGGCCAACAGGCCGGAGGGCATGTTCCAGGGGCTGCGCTGGGCCAACCGCTACAACCTGCCCATCATCGTCACTGAAAACGGCGTCGAGGATCAGGACGACGATCTGCGCCCGCGCTATCTGGTCGAGCACCTGCATCAGGTATGGCGCGCGCTGGTGGCTTCCATCCCGGTCAAGGGCTACTTCCACTGGTCACTGGTGGATAACTTCGAATGGGAGCGCGGCTGGACCCAGCGCTTCGGCCTGTGGGGACTGGACCTGGACACCCAGGCCCGCATCCGCCGCGCCAGCGTGGACCTGTACGCCGGCATCTGCAAAGAAAACGCCATCACATCCGAACTGGTGGAGCAGTACACACCGCAAATCTACAGCCAGCTTTTCCCTGGCTGATCGAATTACAGGAGCATCATGACGACATTATGGTTGGTCCGGCACGGACAGACGGACTGGAACCTGGAACGCCGCTACCAGGGCCAGATCGATATCCCCCTGAACGAAACCGGCCGCGAGCAGGCGCGGCGGGCGGCAGCCCAGCTGCGGGGCCGCACCTTCGACGCGCTGTACGCCAGCGACCTGGCCCGCGCCCGGGAAACCGCGGAAATCATTGCCCGGGAGGTCGGCCTGCCCATCCGTCCGGATAAACGCCTGCGAGAGATTTCTTATGGAGACTGGGAAGGGCTGACCGTCGACGAGGTGGCAGCGAACGGCGGATATCGTGATCGCGAGGTCAGCCGGCTGCTCGACGACTGGCGCGCCCCGGGCGGCGAAAGCCTGGGCGAAGTGGCTGACCGCGTCTGGGCGGCCGTACAGGACATCTGCCAGGCTCACCCCGGGCAGCAGGTGCTTGTGGTTGCGCACGGCTCCTGTCTGGCGGCGCTGCTCTGCCGGGTCCGCGGCCTGCCCCTCTCGGAGGTGTTCGCCAATATCCCGGAGAACGCTGCGCCCTTCAAACTGGAACTCTCCCTGGCGTAACCCATCCCCGCCTGACGCCAACGCAGCCCCCTCTGAAATAGAGGGGGCTTTTTTCTGCACAAATGTGTCAAAGTGACCGGTTGACTTAAATAGAATGTTTGTTCTATAATACTGATATCGATCAACGCACAACAGAGAGAGGGTATCAACATGCAGCATTCGAACGTTTTCACCCGGCCCCTTTTCAGCACCCCCTTCAGCGGGATCAAGATCCGCCCCGGGGTGGCTTTTTACCTGGTGCTGGTGGCTGCCCTGGCGGCCTTTGAGCTGTTCAACTACTCCACCACCGATTACGCCCTGCGCGACCTGCTGGGCGATCTGAAAGCCGGCAGCCTGCCCTGGGCCACCATCCTGACTGCGGCCTTCTGCGCCATCGACGTCGCCGGCCTGACCCGCCTGTTCGCCCCCTCCGGCAGCGCCGGGGTAACCCGCAGCACCTGGTTCCTGTTCGGCGCCTGGTTCCTGGCCGCCACCATGAACGTGATGCTGACCTGGTGGGGCCTTTCGGTGGCCATCTCCGACCAGCTGATGCAGTCCGCCAGCGTGCTGGACGGCGAGACCCTGGCCCAGGTGGTTCCGGTCGCCGTCGCCCTGATGGTGTGGGTGATCCGCATCCTGATCATCGGCTCGCTGACCCAGGCCATCGCCGGGGCCGTCTCCCGCCCCGCCATGCCTGCCGCGCCAGCCCCCGCCCTGCGGGCAGTGCCCAACCGCGAGCGCTCCTATGTACCCGGCCGATCCGTCCAGCCCGCCGTGCTGACCCGCAATATGGCCCGCCCGGCCTCCGTGCGCAAGAGCTTGCGCCAGTAAACGGACTGTACGGTCAACCCTGCCTTCTAGCTCTGAACCAGCCGGAACCCTATCCGGCTGGTTTTAATTCTGCTTCCTGACCCGGGCCGGCCAGCGGCAGCGAGACCCGGAAAGTAGTCCCCTGCCCTTCCGCCGACTCCACCACAATCTCCCCGCCGTGACTGCGCACAATCCAGTAGGCGATAGACAGCCCCAGCCCGTAGCCGGTGCCCTTTTTCCGGCTGCGCGAGCGCTCGGCGCGGTAGAAGCGTTCGAAGATGTGCGGCAGGTCCTGCGGAGCAATGCCCGGCCCGCTGTCGCTGATGGTCAGCTGCGCCTGCTCCGAGGTCTTGCTCAGCGAGATCGACACCTTCCCCCCCTTCGGCGTGTACTGCACCGCGTTGCTGACCAGGTTCAGCAGCACCTGTTTGATCCGGTCCCGGTCGCCGACCAGTTCGACCTGGTCGATGCTGTCCACGGTCAGTTCCAGCTGATCGCCGGCCAGCAGGCGCATCTGGTGGTACACGTCCAGCAGCACCGTGTCCAGCTCAAAGGGGCGCAGGTCCAGCGGCAGACGGCCGGATTCGGCCTGGGCCAGCAGTAATAAATCGCCCACCATGCGGGTCAGCCGGTCGACTTCAGCCTCGATCGAGTGCAGAGACTCCGCGTCGCCCTGCCCCATGCGGCGCATCAGCCCCACCTCGCCCTTGATGACCGTCAGCGGGGTGCGCAGCTCGTGGCTGACATCCGCCATGAAGCGCTTCTGCGCCTGGAAGAGCCGCTCCAGCCGCTCCAGCGTCTCGTTGAAGGCAGTGATCAGCCGGCCCACCTCGCTGTCCGGGCTTTCGGTCTCCGGGATGCGGCGCGAGAGGTCGTCGGCCTGGGTGATGGTAGTCGCCACCTGGGTCACCGTTTCCAGCGGGGCCAGCGCCCGGCCGGTGATCAGCCAGGTGGCCACGGCCGCGCTGACCATGGCGACCAGGATCAGAGAGGTCAGCACCAGACCGAGCGTGCGCTGGGTCAGCACCAGCAGCGACAGGCTGAGGCCCAGGTGCAGGTGCCCGGCCGGGCCGCGGTCGGTGCGCAGCGGCACGGTGAACACGCGGATCGGCGCGCCATCCCGCTCGGAGGTGGAAAAGTAGTTCTCGCCCCGGTTCCAGCCCTCGGGGGTCAGCGGGGTGGTGTAGTTGAACGGGCGGGCCAGCTGCAGGTTGCCCTGGTTATCCCAGACCTGAAAGAGCAGGTTTTCGGTCGGCTCAAAGTCCATCACCGCGGACGGATCGAACTGCCCGTCGGCGGTCAGCCGCAGGCGCGGGACCAGCTGCTCGGCGGCCGCCAGCAGGCGATCATCCACCTGGCGCAGCAGCACGCTGCTGACCAGCCCGTACACCAGCAGGCCAACCAGCAACAAAATGCCTCCCATCAGGGAGGTATATACCAGAGTCAGGCGCAGACGCAAAGACATCAGGGATTCTCGCGAAGCACATACCCAACCCCCCGCTGGGTATGCAGCAGCCGGTCCTCTCCCTCAGCCTCCAGCTTCTGGCGCAAATAACGGATGTACACGTCCAGGACGTTGCTCTCACCCCCAAAGTCGTAGCCCCAAACCCGGTCGAAGATCAGCTCCCGGGTGAGCACCTGGCGGGGATGCCGCATGAACAGCTCCAGCAGATCGTATTCCTTGGCGGTCAGAGAAATCACCCGTCCCCTGCGCATGGCCTGCCGCGTGGAGGTATCCAGGGTGAGGTCAGCAAAGGTAAGCACAGTGGCACGCTCCGGCTGGGTGCGGCGCAGCAAGGCCCGCACGCGGGCCGAAAGCTCTTCGATCTCGAAGGGTTTGACCAGGTAATCATCCGCGCCGGCGTCCAGCCCCTGGACGCGGTCCGCGGTGGTATCTTTGGCCGTCAGCATCAACACCGGCACGTTGCCCCCGGCGCGCAGGCGCTGGCAGACCTCCAGTCCGTCCATGCCGGGGAGCATCCAGTCCAGGATGACCAGGTCGGGGTGCGTGTCCCGGGCGAGAACCAGGCCGGTTTCACCATCCAGGGCGACATCCACCAGATAACCGTCGTATGCCAGCGCACGCCGCAGCACCCGCACAATGGCTTCGTCGTCCTCAATAATGAGTATGCGCTCTTTCATGGTCCCTCCTGTTGATCTCCTTTCAATATACCACAGGGCTAATCCCACGAGTAGCGCCAGAGAGGCAGTTTTGTTGCAGGCAGGTCGACCTAAAACGTGTGATTTTCTGGACTATAATCATCCCCATGGAAAATGAAGTCTTAGGGGCATACACCTGGGTGGCGCGGCCGGAGGACCTGCGGCGGACGGTCGCCGATTTATCGCATCACGCCGTGCTGGCCGTCGACACGGAATCCAACAGCCTGTACGCCTACCAGGAGCAGGTCTGCCTGATCCAGTTCTCAACCGACCAGGATGATTACCTGATCGATCCGCTGGCCATTCACGATCTCAGCCCCATTGGCCCCATCCTTGGCGATCCGGCGATCGAGAAGGTTTTTCACGCCGCCGAATACGACCTGATCTGCCTGAAGCGCGACTTCGGATTCCAGGTCCGCAACCTGTTTGACACCATGGTCGCCTGCCGTATCCTGGGGCGGGAAAACGTGGGGCTGGGCAGCCTGCTGTTCGAAGAGTTCGGGCTGGTGATCGACAAACGCTATCAGCGGGCCAACTGGGGACAGCGCCCGCTGCCGCCCGAGCTGCTTTCGTATGCCCGCCTCGACACGCACTACCTGGTTGCCCTGCGCGACCGCCTGGAAGCCGAGCTCAAGCTCCGCGGCCGCTGGGAGCTGGCCCTGGAGGACTTCAAGCGCCTGGAGAAAACGGCCGTACCATCGAACGACCACACCAACGGCTCCTGCTGGAAGATCCCCGGCGTGCACGAGCTGTCACCCCGGCAGCTGGCGGTGCTGCTGGCCCTGTGCGAATACCGTGACCAGCGCGCCCGCCGGGAAAACCTGCCGCATTTCAAGGTGCTCAGCAACGAGATCCTGCTGCAGATCGCTCTGGTGGAGCCAGACTCAATCGACGAACTGTACGACATCCCCCACCTGAGCCGGCGGCTGGTGGAGCGCCACGGCGAGGGGCTGATCGCTGCAGTGCGGCGGGGGAAAACCTCCAAACCGCCGCGGCGGCCGCCGGCCCCGCCCCGCCCCGACGACGAGTACCTGATCTGCCTGGACGCGCTGCGCAGCTGGCGCAAGCTGACCGGCCGGGAGCTGGGGGTGGATTCGGACATCGTCCTGCCGCGCGACGTGATGGAGCTGATCGCCGCCAGGCGGCCGTCCACCCTGGCGGAACTGGAGCCGCTGATGAGCGATCTGCCCTGGCGCTTTCAGCGGCTGGGGCGGGAAATCATCGCGGTGCTCAACCGCTAGGCGAGAGAACCGGGCTGGAAAACGAAGAATTTCTGGTATAATACCCCCGCTCGCTCGAGCGAAACTGGAGAGGTGCCAGAGCGGCCGATTGGGGCGGTCTCGAAAACCGTTGTAGTCTTCGGGCTACCGTGGGTTCGAATCCCACCCTCTCCGCTGAGCGTAAAGTCTTGTGAGCCTACCGGCTCTCGATCTGTTGAAAAACGGATGTGAAAGAACGAGGTTTTACGCCTTGGTGTGGTCTCCACACCAGAGATCGCGCAGTGACAGCTGGGCGATCTCAACTTTTAAGCGGTTATCCTTCATTGTACGTACTCCTCGACGATTGTCAAGGTATTGTGGGACACCGGGAAGGCGATTTTGACTTGCGTTACCGTCTGTCTCATCTCTTCCCCTATGTCAACAATATTCCCTTCTGCACCTTGTTCTCGGATCCAGTAGCGTCGCCCGGCGTCGGGGTGCAGTCTATCCATCAGCCGGAAGAGAATCTCATAGTCTGGATTGACTTTGACCCACATGATGCGCTTTGTGCCCACATCGCAACCAACTTCCTGGATCATCGTCCGCACCAGCATCTTGCGCTCTTCGCGGGTAGCCCATTCCCAGCTATCATGCAAGTTTAGCAGGGTGAGGGCAGCTCGTTCAATGGCCGCTTCGGGAATGCGGTTGAGTAGCTCAAGCTTCTCCTTCAAGCCGTTGACCTTCTGCCAGTACTGGTATTCTTCCCCCTCATACATCCCACGCTCGTAATTATCACGCATCAAGCGCAGCATGGTGCGGATCCCTTTGCGTTCCGTCTCCGGATCAGGTCCACTCTGCTCATCATGCAGTAGTTTACGCACATCCTCCTCCCAGGTGGCAGTCAGTTTGAGTGACTGTATCAGAGCCGCCACCTGTTCATCCAGCCTGTCAGCGTGAATGCTTTGACCTGAGTACGGGCAGTCGTAGTAACCACGCAGGTGCGAATCCTCCCGGTAGTAGGTGGGGTAATTCTTCGGTGTCTGGACACGAAGTCGTCGACCACAGTGCGCACAGACCGCCAGCCCTTGTAACAGGTGAACCCTGGCAGCCTTTTGCCCGGTTTTCGGGGTCACTCGCCGGCTGGCACGTAGCGCCTGGCAGCGATCCCACAACTCCTGGCTGATGATTGGTTCGTGCTTGCCATCAGAGACCCGGGGCGGCGTGGAGCGATAGCTGACCCCCTTGGGGCGTACTGTCATGCCACGGTAACGGATCTTGCCCACATAATAGGGATTGCAAAGCATATCCCGCACTGAGTCCTTGTTGAATCCACGATTCTTCGCAGTGAGGTACCCTTGTTCGTTCAACCAGGCAGCGATCTGCATGTCCGAATACTGCCCGGTGGCATAACGCTCGAACATTGCCACCACCACCCGCGCTTTCTCCGGGTCGGGAACGCCCACCTTGCGGTTGCCCTGCAGCACGCTGATGTAACCCCAGGGAACAGTGCCATTGTGATAACCCTGCAGCGAACGCTCCAGCTTGCCCTTGTTGGTCTCTTTGGACAAATTATCGCTATAGAATTCGCCCAAGGAGCTAACCAGGTGAAACAAGAGCTTGCCCTCAGGTGTGCCCAGATCGAAAGGCTGCTGGACGGCCTTGAAGATGATATCCAGCTCCTGAAGCTCGTGGACGATCTCCAGCGACCATTCCAGGCGGCGCGCCAGGCGATCTACTTTGTGGACGTACAGCACCTTGAATTCGCCGCGCCGGGCAGCTTCACGCATGGCATTGATTCCCGGACGGTATTTCTTGCGGTAAGCCGATTGGGCTGGATCGGCGAACACTGACCTGCCCCCCCAAAACTGGTCCAAAAAATAAGTG
>DGEO01000038.1:0-955 GCA_002385985.1 Anaerolineaceae bacterium UBA3924
GCAGCCGTTCTTCCACGTCCATGGGCGCGTCCCTGGGAATGGACTGCAGCGCGGTCTGAGCCTCGATCACGCTGTACCCCAGTGCGGTCAGCGCTTCGAGCACTTCACTGTCGATATCCATCAGGCCGGCCGCTTCCTCGAAGATCTCGCGGGCGCCGACCTTGCCCTGCAGGTGCAGGATAATTTTCTGGGCCGTCTTCTTGCCCACGCCGGGCACCCGGCCCAGGATGTCCGCCTGTTCGTTCATCACCGCCCGGCGGATTGCGTCAACGGACAGGGAGGAGAGAATGGAAAGCGCCAGCCGCGGGCCGACGCCGTTCGCGCCCAGCAGCAGGCGGAAGAAATCCCGCTCGTGTTCGGTTTCGAAGCCGTACAGGGTCAGAGAATCCTCGCGCACCACCAGATAGGTGTGCAGCAGCGCCTTATCTCCCTTCTGGTACTGCGCGGCAACCTGGGCCGGCACATAAACCAGCAGCCCCACGCCCCCCACCTGGACGATCAGTGCGTCCTCTTCTATGCCGACAACCAATCCCTGAACCGATGCGATCATTCTGCTCCTTAACCTGTTGAACCGGCCATCTTACCCGGCCGGACGCTGACGGTCGCGCCTCTGGTTGAAGATCTCATACAGAAGTATACCGGTAGCCACGGCTAAATTCAACGAATCGCTGCGCCCCACCATGGGAATGCGCAGAACCTCATCACACAGGGCCAGATGGTGTTCCAGCAGCCCCAGCCGCTCGCTGCCCATCAGCAGCACCATCGGATCGGGGTAGGCCACCTGATGGTAATCCGCTTCAGCTTCCCCGTCCGTTCCGAAAACCGGTATCTGCAGCCGCCGCTTCCAGGCCGCGAACTCTTCGAAGCTGGCCCGCACCAGCTGCTGCGAAAAGACTGCGCCCATCGAAGCGCGGATGGCGGAAGGGTCATAGGGATCGGTCGAATGGTCCAACAG
>DGEO01000038.1:1129-6428 GCA_002385985.1 Anaerolineaceae bacterium UBA3924
GTCCGCCTGCTTGAGCAGCTGCCTGGCGTAGGTGCTGGTCAGCAGCTCGGGCGCGACGATCAGCGCCTGCACATCCCAGCCGCGCTCCACCGCTTCGCCGACAATGCGCACGCCCTCGCCGAAGAACAGGCCGGTCTGCTGGCGCTCCTTGCGGTCGCGCAGCTTACGGATTTGCTTTATTTGCGCGTTTGCAGTGCTAGTGATCATCGAGCAAATTGGTCAGCCTGTGACTGTGCAGGTGGCAGATGGCCACCGCCAATGCATCGGCGGCGTCGTCCGGGTGCGGGATGTCATCCAGCTGCAGCAGGGCGCGGACCATCTCCTGCACCTGCAGTTTCTCTGCCCCGCCCCACCCGGCGACCGCCTGCTTGATGGCCATGGGTGTGTATTCGCCCACCGGTATGCCCATCTCGGCCAGCGCCAGCAGGGCCACCCCGCGCGCCTGTCCGACCGCGATCGCGGTGGTCACGTTCCGCCGGAAAAAAAGCTTCTCCACCGCAGCGCCGTCCGGGCGGTGGAGAAGCAGAATCTGCTTGATTTCCTGGTAAAGCATCAGCAGCCGCTGTTCAGCCGGCATACCCGCGGGCGTGCGAATGGCCCCGAAGTCCACCATTTCCAGCCCATTTTCGGTTTCGCGAACCAGGCCAAAGCCGGTGATGGCGGTGCCAGGGTCAATCCCGATCACCAGCATGGCCTACTCCGACTCGAACGCAGACAGCGCCTCCTCAGAAACTTGCAGGTTGGAGTACACATTCTGCACGTCATCCAGTTCTTCGATGTTCTCGATGGCGCGCAGGACCTGCAGGGCATCTGCGGTGCTGAGTTCAATTTCCTGGTTGGGGATCATGCGCAGGCCGGCTTCCTCCGGCTGGAACCCCGCCGCACGGAGGGCATCGCTCAGCACCTTGAAGGATTCAACCGGGCCGGTGATGGTGAACTCGCCGTCCTCGAAAGTCACATCGTCCGCCCCGCCTTCCACCGCGATCTCGAAGAGCCTGTCGTAATCCTCTTCCTTCCCGGGGATGGAGAAGACCGCCGCCCGGTGGAACTGCCAGGCCGTGGAGCCGGCTTCACCCAGCGAGCCGCCGCTGCGAGAGAGCATGTGTCGCAGCTCGGCGACGGTGCGGTTGCGGTTTTCGGTGACGCACTCGATCATCAGGGCCACTCCGTTCGGAGCGTAGCCTTCGTACATCACTTCCTCGTAATCGGCGCCATCTTTGCTTTCGCCCGTTCCGCGCTTGATGGCCCGCTCGATGTTGTCTTTGGGCATGTTCTGGGCTCTAGCTTTGTCTACCGCCAGGCGTAACCGGAAGTTGGTGTCGGGGTCACCGCCGCCTTCGCGTGCGGCCAGAACAATTTCTCTCGTCAGGCGGGTGAACAGCTGCCCGCGCTTGGCATCGGTTGCGCCTTTCTTCCTTTTAATGGTAGCCCACTTGGAATGTCCAGACATACCATTGCTCCTTCTTAATACATTGAATAGATAACGGATCGAATTGTGCAAATTATACCATGCAACCTTCCGCCTCCTGTGTCTGGAGGCGGTTTTTTCTCCCCCTGGCTGGCCGAACGGCCAATTGTGTTCGGACCGTTAAGAAAAAATAACCGTTTTAGGAAATCCCGGGCAGTGAAAAGCTGCCCGTTTCATAACCGCTCCCTCCCGGCACCTTACAGGATTGAAAGGAGGGTGAAAAGCCCGCCCTGGATGCTTGCTAAATTAGGACAATAATACTATTCTATTACCAGATTACAACCACAGCATATATGGGCCTAACCCATAACAAACCGCATGGTTGCTAGGTGAGCCTGATGAGCAAGTTCCAGATGACATTTATAACGATCCTGATCCTCACCACCCTGTCGGGTGTTTTCTCCAGAATACCGGTTCAATTTTCCTTGCCCGTGACCAGCGTCTCAGCGCTCGGCACCCGCACCCAGGTCAGCTTCGACATGGACGCCGCCCGGGCTCCCGCGGTGACCGTCCGCTCCCGCCTCCCTCTACTGAGCACATTCGCCCGCGAGGTGAAGAACCAGAACTCGCAGACCGTCGTGGGCGTGTACGTTCCCGGTGAGTTCGCCCTGCCGGTCGTGCAGCAGCCCCATGGGCAGGCCGCCTACGTCTCCACCGAACCAGACACCATCACCCAGTTCTCCCTGGCAGAGAAATACGGTGCGGTCGGCCTGCTGGCACACAATTACCTGAGCGGTGAAGAGTTCTTCAAGCTCAAGCCCAACCAGTACATCATCGTCCTGTTCGGCGACGGCCGCATGGACTACTACCGGGTCACCGCTGCCGAAAGCTACCAGGCGCTGGTGCCCAACTCCCCTTACTCCGATTTCGTCAACCTGGACGACCCCACGGGCAAGGTGATCACCAGCTCTGAGCTGTTCAAGCATGTGTACGCCCGCCCCGACACGCTGGTCTTCCAGACCTGCATCAACGCCAACGGCGATCCCTCCTGGGGCCGGCTGTTCGTCACTGCCGAAAAGGTGGACATCCGCCAGGGCCAGATCATGGCCTCCAACTGAAATACCCCCTGACCGTTCAAAGGACCAGCCGCACGGCTGGTCCTTTTGTTATCCTTCGGTCTGCAGCTTGTACCCCTGCCGCCCGACGTTGGTCAGCAGCTCAAACTCAGGGTAGATGCGGTCGAACTTGCGGCGCAGCAGGTACACCAGGTACTTGATGCGCTGGCGGGCCTTCTGCGAATCCTTGCCCCACACCGACTGCGAGATGGTCTCGTAGCGGACCAGCGCAGGCGCGTTTTTAGCCAGCACCGCCAGCACGCTGAACTCCCGGCTGGTCAGCTGCACGTTCTGCCCCCTGTAGGTGACTTCTTTAGTTTTCAAGTCGATGGTCAGTTCCACCTTTGGGAACGTCAGCCGGCTGGAGTCGTGCACCCGCTTCGCCCGCCGCAGCACAGCGTTTATCCGTGCCACTACCTCGTCGATGAAAAACGGTTTGGTTAGATAATCGTCCACGCCCTGTTCAAGCATGTTGACAATGGTTTCTTTGTTGGACAGGGCCGAGATTACCATTACCGGTGTGTTGGAACTGCTGCGCAGGTGTGAAAGCACCTCCCACCCGTCCATTTCCGGCATCATCAGGTCCAGCAGCACCAAGTCGGGCGGTGTCTGCACATATTTCTTCAGGGCCTCCTTCCCGTTTTCCGCGCTGAACACGTCAAAACCTGCCTGCCTGAGGATATGTTTCAAGAGCATGGTGGTATCGATGTCGTCTTCGACGATGAGAATACGGCGGCGTTCACTGGTGTACACTTCGTCGAGATCCACGCCTACACTGATCGGATACTCCTTAACCTGTGTCATCTCCATTAAGTCCGCCATAGCGATCTCCCCTTTTTACAGCGATAATGATTAACGCAAAAACCGGCCAGAAGGCCGGTTTCGCTATTCGCTCCCTGAGCGCCCAACCATGTTTCCATGGTTAAGCGACCAACTCAAGCGCTCAGTTCATCGCGTCCTGTAAACCACTACCAACACTCTTACAAGTGCGGGTTCCTATCAGTAATATTCCATTACAAAATAGTATACCGGTTAGATCAAGAAATGCAATGGGGGAAATTCCGATATTGGACTACTTAATCAACCCGTTCGTTTTCCAGCACCGGCCGGGCCACGATGATCAGGCGGTGTGTATTCGACCATGGCGGCCAGCAGGTGATTATGGTCACGCGCTCATCGTCCGACGGCTGGATCCAGCGCGCGTTGTCCAGCCGCGTCTGCAGATCCATCCAGCGCTCAGCGGCGATCATCACATTGGTGACGATGTACTCCCGGTAATAGCTCCCCGAATACAGCGTGAAGCGGTCTCCCGCGCGCAGCTGGTCCAGCTTCTCGAACACCTTGCCGTGGATGTTGTGATGCCCGTTGAGCACCGTGTTGCCGATCCTGCCCAGGGTGGCAGAATCCGGGTGCCAGCCGACTGCATACTCATCCGGGGCCAGCCACTGTCTGTACGTCTTTCCTTCCAGCTCCAACTCTTCCAGCTGGGCCTCAATGATGGGCGCATCCAGTTCGATCGCCGGGATGACGATCCTGTCCGGGATCAGCGGCGGGGCGGTCGGCGTCGGGATCAACTTCACCTTCGGCGTGGCAGACTGCCCGGCGGCCTGCGACGACGCAGCGGTGGCGTCCGCCGCCAGGGTAGCCTCCAGCGCCGGCTCGGCGGTGATGTCCGGCGCCAGCTGGCTCTCCTCCAGGCTCAGCAGGGGCAGGAACCCCTCCTCCGGTGGCTGCTGTGTTCTGACTGGCCGGTGCGAGGCCGAAATGTTCTCAAGCGCCAGCCGCCCGAAACCCACAATGCTTGCGCCAAGGAACATCATCCCTGCCAGTGCGTAGAGTAGTGTCTTCATTCTCGTATTCGATAAGCGCATGATTACCCGTCAAAGAAAAGGCTGCGCCACAGCGGGGTACTATGGCGCAGCCTGCAGGTTACAGCTATGATCAGGCTTTTCGCAGCCAGGCCAGCAGCGCCTGAAGGACGAAGCCAATGCCCAGCATACCGATACCCAGGTTGATCAGGATATTCTGCACCAGGCCAACCTCCAGCAGGCCGAAGGGGGTCTGCATCATCTCACCGCCGGTAACCGGGATCAGCTCCGGATCGGCCACAGCCTGGGGGATGCCCATGGTGGGCACGACCGTCCCGCTCTGCGAGGGGATGTTGGTCACAGCCGGCTGAGGTGTGGTCTGGCTCGGCTCATCGGTGGAGGCCGGCTGGGTCGGCTGGACGGTGGGTTCCTCGGTCGGTTCTTCAGTGGGAGTCTCAGTGGGCTCCTCGGTCGGTTCTTCGGTGGGAACCTGGCACAGCTGGCTGCTGCTGGTGGCGGTCGCCGTGCGGGTCTCGCCATCCGGGCCGATCAGCGTCCAGACCAGCTCCACTTCATCGGGGAACTCGACTGAGAAGACGGACTTGTGGCGCCCGGCTTCAAACACCTCGGGCTGGCCGCGGTCAATGGGGTCCGGGCTAAAGTAATTCAGATCACCGATCTCAACCGTCACCGGAATGGTGTCGAAGTTCTGGTAACCGAAGTAGGCCTTCACCACGCTGCCTTCCAGCAGGTCCACGCACTCCAGGATCGGATGCAGCGCCTGGCCGGGGTCCGGCTCCGGGGTCATCGTTTCGCTGGGAGTGGTCGGCTCGACTGTCGGGGTCTCGGTCGGGCCATCCGTCGGGGATACCGTCGGCTCTTCGGTGGGAGTCTCAGTGGGCTCCTCGGTCGGGGTCTCGGTCGGGTCATCCGTCGGGGTTAGAGTCGGCTCTTGGGGGGGAGTGCCG
>DGEO01000003.1 GCA_002385985.1 Anaerolineaceae bacterium UBA3924
CTGGGGTGAGGATTTCCGCGACCTGTTTGAGCGCATCATGCAGAGCCGCTCGCCCGCGGAATGTCCCACCTTCGCGGAGTGGCTGGAGGCGATCGAGCGGGCGGCAGAGTGCTTTGAGGAAGCGCCCGCTCCGGCGAACTCGGCGGCAGAGAAGACCTCGGAGAAACCGTCCGGCGGAAGCGG
Source organism: Anaerolineaceae bacterium UBA3924 (assembly GCA_002385985.1). Taxonomy (GTDB): domain Bacteria; phylum Chloroflexota; class Anaerolineae; order Anaerolineales; family Anaerolineaceae; genus UBA3924. The sequence goes on from DGEO01000003.1 coordinate 184, forward strand.
AATCCCCTGGCAGGTTGTTTCGCAAACGGCCGCCGTCGTGGCGCTGATCAGCTGGCTGCTCCCGCTGGCCTGGGACTACGGCTTTCGCACCAGCTGGATCGGGCAGTACATCCTCTTCTTGCAGGTGATGTTCTATTCCGGGGAGAATCTGTCGTTCACCCGCTCCATTCCGCCCATCCTGGGAGCCATCACACTGATCGTGCTCATCCTGGCGCTGAAGACGCCCGGCGGACTCCGCAGGGGGCGGCGGGTGCGTGCAGCGCTGGGGTCTGCCGGCGCGCTGCTGAGCGGGTGGTTCCCCGGGCTGGTCGGCGGACCCGACCTGTACGGGATCGGCGCCTGGTCGATGATCTTGAGCTTTTGCGCCTTCACGCTGGCAACCCTTATGATGAAACCCTCTCCGCAGCCAGGCCCCGAAACCGGGGCAGTGAGGCCGGCGGAAGCAGTCACTCAACCAGAAGAAGAGGCTGAAGTTGGGAAGGAGCTTCATCTGGAAGGGTAAAGCCGCTGCCGCGGAACCGCGGACCGGGCCGGCCGCCATGAAAAGAAGCAAAAAAGCCCGCCGTACGGCGGGCTGCTGTATTTCTGGCTATGTCTTACTCGACGGGAGTCTCGTCCTCGGCCGGGGGAACAATGCCAGCCAGGCCGTGCACCGGGCAAAACTTGCCGGTCAGCGGCTGGCCGCAGGCCGGGCAGATCAGCCCGGACGGGGTGGTCGGTGCCGGGGTGTAGCCGGCCGGAGGCGGGGTATAAGCCGGCGCAGGGCCGTAACCTGGCTGCGAGGTCGGCACGTCGGCCGAGAAGGGCTCCAGCGCAGGCGGCTGCTCCTGGCGGATGGCTTCCAGTTCCTGCTGGGTCACCTGCACCTGGGCATAAATCTGCTCGATGACACCGCAGATCTGCAGCAGCTCCGGCACGGCAAGATTGCCCTGTGCGTAGGCGGCAAGTGCAGCGTCCGCCAGCACGGCCTTCTGCGCCTTGATCTGGGCCTCGAGTTCGTTGATGCGGCCCTGGGTTTTCAGGATGCGCATCTGCTGGTCGGCTTTCCACTTGGTCACACTGGCGGCATGCGAAAAGCGGTTTTTCAGCGACATGGTGGTCTCCGGGAGAGGTGTGGGGATAAAAAAGGCGGAGGAACTGTCAGGATTATAGCATATCTGCCCTGAGGAAGCGCATCTTGCGGGAGCTTTCGGTTCTCCAGCCGGCCAGCGGGCGGTTAAATACTGAGTGCCTTCTCCGCGGAGAAGGCACTCAACAGGTTGTCGTGTTCCGGCTTTACGCGCTCTGCAGCAGAGCGAAGATCAGTGAGAGACCGATAGCAGCAGCGACTGCGGCGATGGTGAAGGGCATTTCAAACCGTTTCATTGTTCCTCCTTCTAAACCATGTCGAAGTGCTCAGAGTGGATCTTCTTGTCCGAGACACCCAGCTTGGCCAGCGAGCGCTCCACGGAGTCGAGCATGGGGATCGGACCGCACATGAAGTAGGTGAAGTCCTTGTAATTTTCCGGCAGGTGGCGCTTGAGCACGTCCATGGTGACGTAGCCGCACTCGCCGTTCCAGCAGTCCATGTCCGGGTGCTCGAGAACGTGTACCAGCTCAAGGTTGAGGCGCTTCTTCAGCTCTTCCAGCTCCTCGCCGAAGATGATGCAGTCTTCCTTCGGGCTGCCGTAGAAGAAGACCACCGGGCGGCGGTCGCGCCGGTCGGCCATGGTGCGCAGGATGCTCATCACCGGGGCCGAGCCGATACCGCCTGCCACCAGCACAAAGCCGGGGATGGTGGGATCGTCGATATCGAGGATGCCGTAAGGCCCGTCGACGTAGACGCGATCGCCCGGTTTCAGGTCCTTGATGGTGGAGGTCAGGTCACCCAGTTCCTTGATGGTGAACTCCAGCCGGTCCTTGCGCTCCGCGGAGGAAGTGATGGAGAAGGGATGCTTGCGGAAGGCAAACGGGCTGCGGCGGATGGTGATCCAGGCCACCTGACCGGCGCGGAAGTCCATACCGGGATGGCCAACGGGCTTGAGCGAAAGGGTGTAGCTCTGCGAGCATTCGGGGCGAATTTCAGCCACTTCGAAGGGGGTCTTCGCCAGGCGAATCGGGGTGAGGACGTGCAGGTAGATGACCATGAACGCCCAGACCACGCCCAGGAAGGCCCACAGGATCTTCATCGCCGGGTAGGAGGTGTAGTAGTTGATCCCGTAAATGTGCACGAAGGAGAAGGCGATCATGCCGATGCTGACGATAAAGTGGAACACCTTCCAGGCATCGTAGTTGAAGCGGATTTCCTTGCGCAGCACCGAGGAGAAGACCACCAGGAACAGGCCCAGCAGGCCGAAAACGCCGGCGGCGGTCTTCAGCGGGGTGTCGAACACGTTCAGCAAGACCAGGGTCTTGGGGTTGAACGCGAACAGGATCAGCGGGTGGCTGAGCACAAGCAGGAAGGAGATTACCGACAGGCGCTTGTGCATGGTGTAGAGCGAGTCCAGCGGGAAGCTGTTCGCCATGAAGGGGATGCGGGCGATGGGCACCAGCTGGAAGCCCATCATGGCCATACCGACGTACGCCAGCGAGACGGAGAAGTCACGGAAGAAGGCGCGGCCGGGGGCATGGGGGGTGAAGAGAAGCACCAGAAGCGGTGAGATGATCATCAGGAAGTAGACCGCCATCAACACCGCTTGTCTGGTGGCCAGGTTCTGCCTGGTGGCTCGCTCTGGAACTGCGATCTTCGTCGAGTCACTTTTGGTTGTCATTCTTTGCTCCAGATAATTTCCTGGAGGTATTGCCCGGTATTACCCGGGCAATACCTCGCAAACTGCAGGGTGTTACGGACGGGTCAGGCCGGCGGTCAGGTCCTGGGAGATCACCTCGGACAGATCCGCGATGCTGTCGTACATCAGCTGAGCAACGTAGGTCGGGTTGTGGGCGTAGGCCCCGTGGTCCTTGACCGAGAAGAGCAGGTTGTAGGTGGTGCGAACCAGGCGCGGCGACCAGCCCTTGTACTGGTTCGGGAAGACGGCCTCACCCTCATCAGCAGCGCCGTTGCCGTTGGTGTCGGCGAAGAAGTACGGGTAGGTATCCGGCGCGAACAGAATGGGGTTGTCCAGGACTTCGTCGGAGTACATCCAGAGGGCCTTGACCAGCACCTCGCGCATGCCGTCCAGTTCTTTGGCGATGCCTTCGGTCGTGTCGCCGTCACCGTCCAGGTCGGCCTTGGTCATGCGGACGTCCACAAAGTCCTCAGCGTCGACCACGTTGGAGTGGCAGGCCTGGCAGTTCTCTTCATCGACTTCCAGGGTGTGCGGATCGTGGCAGTCGACGCAGGTCTGCGCGTTGGCGGAGTGCTCGAACTTGCCAGCGTAGGTCATGCCTTCGTATTCATAACCGCCCTTGGCTTCGGTACCGAACAGGGTGGCGCCGGCGGCCAGGTAGTGCGGGTTCATGGAAGCCAGGTCCTCGGACACGGTGTCCAGGTCCATGCCTTCGATCTTGGTGGCGGTGCCCACGCCGGAGCCCATGCCGGAGTGGCAGTTCAAGCACATGGAGGAGGAGCCCATAGCGGGAACAACCTCACCGGAGGGGAACTTCACCTCGGTGATGGCGTCAGCCGCCGGGTTGTGGCAGGTTTCGCAGCTGACCACGGAACCGAGCCGGGCCGCGGCGTCCATCCTGCCGGCCTCGCTGCCGTCCAGACCCAGGTAGTCGCGCATGCCGAAGCCGCTGTGGCACTTGGCGCAGGTGGGCGGGATGGTGCCGGATTCTTCCTCGTTCCAGTGGTTGAACGATTCGGAAGTGTAGTCACCATGACCGGACTCGGCCCAGGCGGCGCTAATGTCGGACACAGAGGTCTCGGCTTGAACGACCCACGGTTTCCAAATCATCAGGGTGATGGCAACCATCAGAAGAACAATAATTATTAGAAGCAGGCCGTTACGTCTCATTCTTCTTTCCTTTTTTTTCGGACAAAGATGATCTACTTGGGAGAACCTCCCAGGCACACTGAGGATACCTTAATGCTGGATTAATACCATCAGAAGAAAGTTGAATTAATCTCAACATAAATGTTGAATGCGAATCTGACGTCGGACATGACAAACAGGTGACCTTTGTCCTGGCGGAACCGCCCCGGCAGGGGGGTCCGGGCCACATGGGCCGGTCTGAAAACGGGGCTTCAGCGGCGTGAAAAGGGGAAATCAGCCGTCATGGGTATAATGATTAACACATGTTGTTCGTGATCTCTCGAGGGAAAAGACTGCTGCCCCGGCCTGAGACTGCCAACAGATGCCATGCCGCTAATCGTCCGCACCTTTCTGAAAACCGCCCTGCTGTACTTCGTCGCCGCGCTGCTGCTCAACATTGCCATTGCGCTGCAGCGGGCCGGGGTTTCCTTCCCGCCGCGGCTGGACCCTGTCTACATTCACCTGGTGACCGTGGGCTGGATTTCTCAGCTGATCATCGGGGTCGCGGTGTGGATGTTCCCCAAATATTCCAAAGACCAGCCCCGCGGCCCGGAATGGGTCAACTGGACGATCTACGCGCTGCTGAACGCCGGCCTGCTGCTGCGGGTTATTTCTGAACCGGCGGCTGCCTCGGGCGGCGGCGAGGTCTGGGGCGTGCTCCTGCTGGCCTCGGCGCTGCTGCAGTGGTGCGCCGGGGTGCTGTTTGCCGTCACGGCCTGGCGGCGGGTGAGGTTAAGGTAGGATGCCGGCCACAAGCTCCTGGATGATCCGGGCTTCGCTGGCCTATCTGGTGGCCGGTTTCACCATCGGCGGGCTGCTGCTGGCCGAAAAGGGAGTGAGCTTCTGGCCGCAGGCCTGGCGGCTGCTGCCACTGCACGCGGAGATCCTGATCACCGGCTGGCTGGTCCAGCTGGCGCTGGGGGTGGCCTTCTGGATTATGCCGCGGCTGCGCGGCGGCCAGCGCGGCGACCTGCAGCTGAGCAAAGCGGCGGCCGCCGCCTACAACCTGGGGATTCTGACCAGCCTGGCCGCGCTGTGGTTTCAGGTTCCGGCGGCGCTTGCGGCGGGCCGGGTGCTGGAAGCCGGCGGGGCGGCCTTTTTCCTGATCACCATCTGGTCGCGGGTGCGAACCATCCAGCGCTGACAGACCTCTCGGAGAGGGGACAGGCCAGCACAGGGGACCCGGCATCCTGTAAGGGCCTGGCCCGCAGGCGCATCCGGCGTGGCCTGGTATGGATAAAAAACTCCCGCCGTTCTGGCGGGAGCGGGATGGCTGGTTACTCGCCAGGGTCAGGATACCCGCACAGGGCCAGCGCGCCCGGTCCGGTGTTAATGCCCAGCACCGGGCCGGTGATGTTCAACAACAGTTCCTTCGGGTTGAACTCCTCGCGGATGCGGGCGACCAGCGCTTCGGCGTCGGCCAGGGCATTGCCGTGAAGCACCGCGACGCGCAGGTTGTCCATCTCCTTGAAGGAATCGAAGAACTTGCGGTAGAGCAGGTCCATCATTGACTTGTGCGTGCGGGCCAGGCTGACCGGCTCGACCAGTCCGGTCTCGTGATTGATGGTGACCACCGGGCGGATTTGCAGCAGCCCGCCGACCCACTTCACCGCGCCTCCGATTCGCCCGCCGCGCTGCAGGTATTGGATGGTGTCCATACCGACAAACTGCACCAGCCGCCTGCGCACCTCGTTGACCCGCTCCAGTATCTGGCTGACGCTCTTCCCCGCGTCACGGGCGCGGGCGGCGGCCAGCACCTGCCAGCCCAGGCTCATGGTCGGACCTTTTGAATCCACCACCGAGACGGGAATGTCCACCAGTCTGGCGGCGTTGAGGGCCATGTTGTAGGCCCCGCTCATGGCCGAGCTGACCGTCAGCACGATGATCTCCGTCGCGCCCCGGCTGATGGCCTGCTGGTAAGCGGCCTGAAACTCGGGCACGCCGGCCTGGGAGGAGGTGGGAACCCGGGAGTCGGTTTCCAGCCGCTTATAAAACTCATGCGGCTGCATGTCCACCCGGTCGCGGTACTGTTCATCTCCCCAGATGATCGTGTGGGGAACCTGGATAATGCGGTGCTCTTCCAGCAGGTGTTCGGGGATATCGCAGGTGCTGTCGGTAATGATCTCAATCATAGGGTCTCCAACGGGTAGGGATGCGCTGGCGGCGAGTTTCTTCTCCCCGTAATCATACCCCCCCTTGTCAAGCCGGTCAAATGGATTGCTCCCCGGCCGCTTGATTCTCCCGGCTTGCGGCCTCACGGGCAGCCTGCAGCAGGCGAATCACGCCGGGGCGGTGCAGGTCCTCCGGGCTGGCCAGGCGCACGTGCCGGGCCTTCTTGCCGGTGCGCGCAGCAGATTGTCCGGGTCGGGCAGGCTGGCGCCCCGGGCGAACATCAGGTTGACGTGGGCGGAGAAGGGCGCGATGGCGCACACCGGGTCGGCGTAGCGCGCGCTGGCGCCGTAGGCGACAATCCCGGAGGGTGGGTCGACCACCTCCATCGCTTCGGGCAGTGCCTGGCGGACCAGATCCCGGGCTTCCCGGGCCAGCGCCTGGACGGCCGGCGGGTAGGCGGAGAGGAACGCTTCAAAGGAGGGGCTGCTCATGGTGCGGTTTCCTCTCTAGATGCAAGGTTCCCCTCCGGGGCCGTTTCCGGGCGGTAAGGCGCCCGGGTGTCGATGGGGCCGACAAAGATGGGCAGCCGCCTGTGCCCCTGCAGCTGGCGGATGGACATGACCTCGCCGGTGTGGTACCAGTAATGGTAGATCACCCGCTGCAGCAGGTCCCCGACCCTGCGGTTGAGCCGCGGCGACTTGCGCACCAGCTGCTCGCCGGTAAGCGAAAGCAGGTAGGGATCGGCGGCCTGCGTGATGGCCTCCCACCCGGCGAGCACTTTTTTCAGCGAGGGCGTGGTGGGCGGGGCGCCGTAGCAGAACTCCTGGTCGATTTCCGGCAGGATCAGCTCTTTGCCGGCGCCGAAGACGAAGTAGCGCTGTTCCTGCCAGGCCAGATGCCCGGCGATCCAGGCGATGCAGTTCATGGGCATCAGCCGCTGGCGGGCGTCCGCGTCAGAGACGCCTTTCAGGGCACGGAGGAACTCGCCGCGCGTGAAGAACAGCTGGCTGACAAGCGGGTGAGGAGTGTCCATGGATGCCTCCATATAAAAAAACGGCCGGGTGATCGGGATAATCCCATTATAGGCCGGGGGCACCGGCTGTCCAGATGGATTTTTCGGATTTGAGCGGACAGGATTTACCTGGAATCATGGATAATAATCATGCCGGCCCCGCCGGGGCACCTCACACCGGGAGTTCAAGGAAGGATGCGATGAACAGTGTGGAAAAAGCTCAGGAAACGCAGCTGAGAAACATCCAGGTTCGCTCCGGGAAGACGCTGGAGGAACTGGGGAAAATCCTGGACAACAGCGGCCTGTCAAAACACAGCGAGCTTCGCGATCTACTCATTCGCGAGACTGGCCTGGGCTACGGGGATGCCAGCACCTTTGTCCATTTCTGGAAAAAGACGGGCGGCAAGTGGGTCTTTGAAAACACCGGCGGCCTGGATAAGGTGCTGGACGGGATCTACACCGGCCCCAAAGCCGCGCTGCGGCCTATTCACGACCGGGTGATGGCCGAGATCAGTAAATTCGGCGAGTTTGAGGTGGCGCCCAAGAAGGGGTACGTCAGCCTGCGGCGCAGGCGGCAGTTCGCCATGGTCGGCCCGGCGACGAAAGCAAGCGTGGAGATCGGCATCAACCTGAAGCAGCCGCTGGACTCCCCGCGCCCGAAGGTCCTCCCGCCCGGGAGCATGTGTAACTACACCCTGCGCATCTCTGACCCCGCGGAGGTGGACGGGGAGCTGGTGGAGTGGCTGCGCGCGGCCTTCGAGCAGGCCGGGTAGCGGCGTCAAACAGATCTCCGTCCTGTAATCTGCACCGCCTGCGGCAGGTCTCGCCGCGCGGCGGTGTGTCTTTTTTGCCCTCTCGCTATTCACATATGTGAACAAAATTCACATTTGCTCAGGCGAGTGGTATACTGTAATCGAGGATCCCATGGAAAGAGACCGGCTGGAACTACTCGCCAAAGTTGCGTCCCTGTATTACCTGGACAACCAGAGCCAGGAGCAAATCGCCGTACAGCTGGGTTATTCCCGCTCGATGATTTCCCGGCTGCTGTCGGAAGCCCGCGAGCAGCGGGTGGTCGAGATCCGCGTGCATTATCCCCTGGAGCGCTGCTCGGATCTGGAGCGGGAGCTGGCCGACCTGCTGGGCCTGGAGCGCGTGCAGGTGCTGGCCCGCCGCTCGCTACCTTATGAACAGATGCTGCGCCGGCTGGGCGAAATGGCCGCCCGCACGGTGGAAGGCCTGGTGGCCGAGGGGATGACGGTGGGCATTTCCTGGGGCACGGCCCTGCGGGAAATGACCAACAACCTCAATCCGCGCGGGTACACCTCCATCCACGTGCTGCAGATCATCGGCGCGCTAGACACCCGCGACCCGGACATTGACGGGCCCAACCTGGCCCGCAGCCTGGCGCAGGTCTTTGGCGGCACGTTCTCGACCCTGCCGGCGCCCCTGATTGTGGAGAACGAGCGCCTCTCCGAAGCCCTGATGCGCGACCGCAGCCTGCGCCGCACCCTGGACCAGGCCGAAAAGCTGGACATGGCGGTGATGGGCATCGGCACGGTCTATCCCCGCCGCTCCAGCCTGCTGCGCGCCGGCTACCTGGAGCCGGACGACCTGGATGACCTGACCCGCGCCGGGGCGGTGGGGGACGTGTGCGCCATTCATTTCAACGCCCAGGGCCAGGTCCTGGACGTACCTCTGCACCGGCGCCGGATTGGCATCGCCCCCGAAACGCTGCGCAGAATCCCCATCAAGATGGGCATCGCCGGCGGTGAGGCCAAGGGCCTGTCCATCCTGGGGGCTGCCCGATCGGGGCTGGTGAACCATTTGATTACGGACGAATCAGCTGCACTCCGCGCGCTGCAATATCTAAAAGGAGACGATTAGATGAGTGATCTGAACAACCGCTTATCTCCGGCAGCCGGCACGGACGCCGCTCTGCGGGAGATCAAGCCAGAAATTCTGGAGCGAATGCTCGAGCAAATGATGACCATTCGCGCCTTCGAAGAGAAGGCCGAAGAGCTGTACGCACTCGGCAAGGTTCACGGCACCATGCACCTGTCCATCGGGCAGGAGGCCACCGCCGTGGGCGCGTCGAACGCGCTGCGGGAAACGGACTACCTGCTCAACCACCACCGCGGCCACGGCCACCTGATTGCCTGGGGCTCGGACGTCAATAAGATGATGGCCGAATTCCTGGGCAAGGAGACCGGCTACTGCCGCGGGCGCGGCGGCTCCATGCACATCGCCGACGTGTCCAAGAACAACCTGGGCGCCAACGGCATCGTGGCCGGCGGCCTGCCCCTGGCGGTGGGCGTCGGGCTGAGCATCAAGATGCGCAAGACCGACCAGGTGGTCATGGTGATCTTCGGTGACGGGGCGACCAACGAAGGCGCCTTCCACGAATCGCTGAACATGGCCAGCATCTGGGACCTGCCGGTGGTGTACCTGCTGGAGAACAACCAGTACGCCATGTCCATGTCCGTCAAGCGGGCCTTCAAAATTGAACGGCTGAGTGACCGGGCCTGCGCCTATGGCATCCCCGGCGTGACCGTGGACGGCAATGATCCCATCGCCGTGTACCAGGCGGTGTCTGAAGCCGCCGAGCGCGCCCGCCGTCGCGAAGGCCCCACCCTGGTGGAGTCCGTCACCTACCGCTGGCGCGGGCACTCCAAGAGCGACCGCCAGGCCTACCGGACCCGCGAAGAGGTTAAGGAGTGGATGGCACGTGATCCCATCCCGACCTTTGGCGCCCGGCTGGGCAAGAGCGAAGAAGAAATGGCCCGCCTGCGGGCTGAGGCTGTGAAGCGGATTGAAGAGGCGGTGGCTTTTGCGGAAGCCAGCCCGGAACCGGATGTGAGCACGATTGAGGATGGCGTCTATGCGTGAGATAACCTATGCTGAAGCTGTGCGCGAAGCCCTGCGCCAGGCAATGGAAGCGGATGATCGGGTTTTCCTGATCGGTGAAGATGTCGGTGTGTACGGGGGGGCCTTCGGCGTTTCCGCCGGCCTGGTTGACCAGTTTGGGACGGAGCGCATTATCGACACGCCCATTTCCGAAGCCGGCATCGCCGGGGCCATCACCGGCGCGGCTATGACCGGCATGCGCCCGGTGGGCGAGATCCAGTTTATGGACTTTGTCACTCTGAGCATGGAGCAGCTGGTGCTGCAGGCGGCCAAGATCCGCTACATGTTCGGCGGCAAGGCCACCGTGCCCTTTGTGCTGCGCATGCCCGGCGGCGCCGGCACCGGCGCGGCCGCCCAGCACTCCGAAAGCCTTGAGTCCTGGTTTGTGCACGTGCCGGGGCTGAAGGTGGTTGCCCCCAGCACGCCGTACGATGCCAAGGGGCTGCTTCTGGCCGCAATCCAGGACGACAACCCGGTGATCTTCGTCGAGCACAAGCTGCTCTACAAGCAGAAAGGCCCCGTGCCCGAGGAGATGTACACCATCCCGCTCGGCCAGAGCAACGTGGTTCGCCAGGGCCAGCACCTGACCGTGGTGGCGACCTCGGTCATGGTCTCGCGGGCGCTGGAGGCCGGCAAGCAGCTGGCCGAGGAAGGCATCGAGCTGGAAGTGATCGACCCGCGCACGCTCAAACCCATGGACTGCGGCCCGATCGTCGAGTCGGTCAAGAAGACCGGTCGCCTGCTGGTGGTGCACGAAGCGGTACGCACCGGCGGCTTTGGCGGCGAGATCGTCGCCTCGGTGGCCGAGTCCGAGGCCTTCGATTACCTGGAGGCCCCCATTCGCCGGCTGGCGGCGCGGGACATTCCGGTGCCCTATAACAAGAAGCTGGAAGCGGCCATGATCCCGCAGATTGAGGATATCGTGGCCGAAGCACGCAGGCTGGTCAAAGGAGAATACTGATGGCGAAGCCGCAGATTATGCCCAAGTTTGGTTTCACCCAGGAGACGGCGGAGATCGTGCGCTGGCTCAAGGGTGAGGGGGATCAGGTGGACCAGGGCGACCCCATCGCCGAAGTGACCACCGACAAGGTCAACATGGAGGTTGAAGCCACGGCTTCGGGCATTCTGGCCGGCCTCAGATATAAGGAAGGGGACATCGTCCCGGTGACCGAGGTGATCGCCTACATTCTGGAACCGGGCGAATCCCTGCCGGGGAATGGTCAGGAAGCCGCCCGGCCCGCGGCGGAAGCGCCCGCCCCGCCGGCGGAAGCGGCCCCGCAGCCGGCTGAAGCGCCGGCCCGTGAGGAGCATGTGCGCGTCACTCCGGTGGCGGAGCAGTATGCCCGCGAAAAGGGCGTGGACCTCTCCAAAGTGACGGGCACCGGCCCCGGCGGCCGGGTCACCCGCGCCGACATCGACCGCTACCTGGAGACTGCGGAACCGGAAGTTCCGGGCAAGGTGCGGGCCACCCCCGCCGCGCGGCGCATCGCCCGCGAGCAGGGTGTGGACCTGGTCGAAGTCCGCGGCAGCGGTCCGCTGGGCCGGGTGCAGGGCTGGGACGTGCAGGAGTTCGCCGCCCGGCCGCAGCCCGCAGCCGTCCAGCCGGAACCCGTACCTCAGCCGGCCGCGGCCCCTGCGCCCGCACCTGTGCCGGCTGGCGAGGAGCAGGTCATCCCGCTCAACAATGTCCGGCGGCTGATCGCCGACCGCCTGCAGCGCTCGTTCCAGGAAGCCCCGCATGTGTACTTTGACGCCGACGTGGACACCACCCGGCTCGAAGCGCTGCGCAAGCGGGCCAATGAGAAGCTGGCCGAGGGCCAGCCGGGCATCAGCCTGACGGTGCTGCTGGTGAAGGCGGTCGCCTGGGCGCTGATCCGCCACCCGCTGATCAACAGCCGCCTGGAGGAAGACGGCATCCATCTGCTGCCTGAAATCAACGTCGGCGTGGCGGTTGCGGCCGAATCCGGGCTGATTGTGCCGGTGCTGCGCCAGGCGAACCTCAAGCCGGTCACGCAGCTGGCCGCGGAGATGAAAGACCTGGTCGACCGCGCCCGGGCCAACAGGCTGCGCCCGGACGACGTCAGCGGGGGCACCTTCACCGTCTCCAATCTGGGGATGTTCGGGGTTGACCGCTTCACGGCCATCATCAACCCGCCGCAGACCGCCATCCTGGCGGTGGGGCGGACGCGCAAGATGTTCGTGCCCGACGAGAACGACCAGCCGGTGCTCAAGCCGGTCATGACCGTGACGCTCGGCGCGGATCACCGCGTGGTGGACGGCGCTGTCGCGGCCCGCTTCCTGGCGGATGTGCGTGAGGCGTTGGAGCACCCCGAGATGATGGTGATCTAGCTTTTTCTCAAATCAGTACGCGCTGCGCCGCGGGTGGGGAACCGCCCGCGGCGCTTTTTTTCAGCTCCGATTCAATTTTGTGAATGTTGTACAAGAATTTGCATGGTAAGATTGACTTGGACCATCGGACTGCCTATACTATTTGTATCTTTCAGAAAACCCAAAAATTGCAAGCCAGCCTTCGTCTCAGCAAAGGGATCATTCATGGAGCCTGTGAGCGCCGAGCGGTTGGAATTGCTGGCAAATATCGCCAGTCTATATTTTGAGGAAGGCCTGTCGCAGCGAGAAATCGCCCAGCGGACCGGCTACTCCGCTTCGATGATCTCGCGCATGCTGGTGGAGGCGCGAAAACACGGGCTGGTAGAGATTCGGGTGCATCACATCCTGCGGCGCAACACCAGCCTGGAGGAAGAGCTCCAGGAGCGGTTGAACCTGAAGACCGTGCGGGTGCTGGGGCATGAAATCCGCTCCTACCCGCAGATGCTGAGCCATCTGGGCCGCCTGGCCGCCCGGCTGGTGGACGAGCTGGTCTACGACGGCATCACCATCGGCGTTTCGGTGGGGCAGGGCGTGTATGAAACGGTGCAGGCCGTGCGCCCGGGCAGCTGCTACGGGGCGCACGTGGTGCAGATGGTGGGCTCGCTGCGCTATCCGCGGCCCGAAATTGACGGGCACGAACACGCCCAGCACCTGGCCCGCTCGCTGATCGGTTACTACACCCCGCTGCCGGCGCCGATGTTCGTCGAGGATGAAACCGTCCTCACTTCTCTGTTGAAAGACCCGCAGATCAAGAGCATCTTTGAGCTGTTCCCCCGCATTAATTTAGCCCTGATGGGGATTGGTACGCTGGACCCCGAGTCAGCAGAAATTATCCCGGCCGGCTACCTGACCCAGGAAGAGCTCACCATCCTGGAGCAGTACGGGGCGGTCGGGGATGTGTGCGGGCTGTTTGTCGATCTGTACGGCAATATCGTTGACATGCCGCTGGAAAAGCGAGTGGTGGGCATCGACCGCGCCACACTGGAGGCCATACCGATCAAATTAGGCGTGGCCGGCGGGCCTTCCAAGGTGCTGCCCATTATCGGCGCCTGCCGTGCACAGCTGGTGGATATGCTGGTCACGGATGAAATGGCTGCCAAACACATTCTGGCGATCCTCCGGCGTATGGCGGCTGGCTACGAGGAGAACCAGGAGGAGGAACCTCAGAATGGGTGAAGTGGCTTCGACCATCATCATTATCATGGCGGCGGCCTGGTTTATTCAGTACGGCTTATCGTTTTTCCAGTTGAAGCGCTTTTACCGCCGGCTCTACCAGCTGCGCAAGTTCGGCAGCGTGTGGGTTGGCAAGGAAGGCTCGGCCTGGAAGGGCCGCCAGTACGCCGTGGTGGTGGTGGATAAGCAGAAACGCATCGCGAAGGTGGAGCAGCTTTCCGGGTGGACCATCTGGGCCAGCCTGAAGCCAGTCGAAGGGCTGGAAGGCCGCCCGGTGAGCGATCTGCTGGATGAATCCGTCGAGCTTCCTGTTCCGCGCAAGCTGGCGCTGGCGCTGCGCAACGCGGCCACCTATATTCAGGAGGCCGAGCAGCGCGCCGCTGAGAAAGAGCAGGAACAGGCAGAAGCAGAGGCTGGCGCAAGCATCGAGCTGGGGGAAATTCAGGCCAGTTAATCATCACCTTATCCAGTCTGCCGTGGTTTGACAGAAGAAAGGAGGCACCATCGACCGATCGCATCAATCCTTCCAACCAACAGTTCTTTTGTCCCGTGTTTTTTGTTCTTCTCTAGGAGGAATCCAACATGATCGCATTTGCTGAATGGTTTATCGGGTTGTTCCAGCAGGGCGCGCAGGTTTTTGTGGGCCTGTTGACTGGGATTATCCCGCTGGTCATCGTGCTGATGACAGCCGTGAATGCGTTGATTGCCCTGATCGGGCAGGAACGTGTGGACAAGCTGGGCGAGTTCGCTGCCCGCCCGGGCTGGATCTACACGCCGCTGCGCTACATTGTGCTGCCGTTCGTGGCCGTCTTCTTCCTGACCAACCCGATGGCGTACACCATGGGGCGCTTCCTGCCGGAGCGGCTCAAACCGGCCTTCTACGATGCGGCTGTGTCCTATGTGCACCCGCCGCTGGGTATCTTCCCGCACATCAACCCGGGTGAACTGTTCGTCTGGCTCGGTATCGCCCAGGGTGTGCAGGCCGGCTACGGCGACTCCACCATGATCAACCTGGCCGTCCGCTACCTGCTCATCGGTCTGGTGGTGATCTTCATCCGCGGCATCGTCACCGAGCGGATCACTGCCTACATGTGGAATCCCGCTGAGGCTGAAGCGGAATCCGACCACTACGCTTCCGCTTACTAGGAGGGCATGATGCGCAAATTCCTTGAAACCATTGGTCGTGGCGCGGGTCGTGTCGTCGGTGTGCTGTACCAGGCTGGCCGCGATTCTGTTGATCAGGCGATTAAGAACATCATCCCCTTCATGGCGTTCATCGCCTTCATCATCGGCATCATCAACGGCACCGGCGTCGGTCCTGCGATTGCCAACGCTCTCCGGCCCCTGGCCGGGAACGTGATCGGCATGATCGTGCTTTCGCTGATCGTTGGTCTTCCGGTTCTCTCCCCGCTGCTGGGACCGGGCGCGGTGATCGCGCAGATCATCGGTACCCTGCTGGGCACCACCTTCTTCGCCACCCGCACGCTGCCGGCGTCGATGGCGCTGCCCGCGCTGTTCGCCATCAACCCGCAGGTGGGCTGCGACTTCATCCCGGTCGGTCTGGCCCTGGGTGAAGCGGAACCGTATACTGTAGAAGTCGGCGTGCCGGCCGTGCTGTTCTCCCGCATGGTCACCGGCCCGCTGGCGGTAATTCTGGCCTGGCTGGCGAGCTTCGGTCTGAGCTAACTCTGCAGACAGAAGCAGGGTTTGGGACCTGGGAGGGCTGCTGGCAGCCCTCCCAGGCTGGCATGAGACATTATACTCACTTCATTCCAGATCAACTGTTTTTTAATATTCTTTAGCGAGAGGAGTGCAAGATGTCTGAGAACAAGTACCGCAAAGTTCGGATTAAACGAGGCCCGAAGGGCTGGGGCGGTCCGCTGATCATCGAGCCGAAACCCGGACGCGACCTGATCTACTCGGTTACCGGCGGCGGGATTCACCCGGTGGCCCAGCGCATTGCCGAGCTGACCGGCGGCCGGCCGTTTGACGGGTTCAAGTCCAAGGCGGCCTTCGAGGAGATCGCCGTGGCGGTCATCGACTGCGGCGGCACGGCCCGCATCGGCGTGTACCCCATGAAGAAGGTCCCCACGGTGGACATTTACCCCACCTCGCCCTCCGGCCCGCTGTTCCGTTTCATCACCGAGAAGGTGTTTGTTTCCGGTGTGCGGCCCGAAGATATCGAACTGATCGAAGAATAACGTAGGAGTACAGTGTGGATGGGAGAGCTTCAAATTCCTCCCTATGGGGAGGAATTTGAAGCCTGCCGTGTTAAGGAGTGTTCAGTGATTAAGTATCAGGCAACTGTTACATATATTGGTCCGCTGGTCTCTGAATTTCTGGATAGCGGGATAGTGGTGCTTTTTGGTGAGGATGCTCCCGAAGAACTGCGAGATTTTGCAATTATTCACGACGGTCATGAATTGATAGAATCAATTATTCCGGGTGACTGCGTCCAAATACGCGGTGAAACTTATCGGATCAACGCCGTCGGTGAGGTGGCCAATTCTAACCTGGCCAACCTCGGCCATCTGGTGCTCAAGTTCAACGGAGCGAATGAGGTGGAAATGCCCGGCGACGTCTGTGTAGAGGCCAGACAGCTGCCTGAAATTCAGGTAGGTGATACCTTAATCATTCATGCCGGAGACCGGCAAGAGGAGAAAGAATAATGTCAATGAAAGATTTGCTGCGGCTGGCGGAAGAGCAGACCGGGGCGCCCGTGCGCGTCGGCCTGGTGGGCGCCGGCCAGATGGGCACGGGCCTGATCAGTCAGGTCGAAAAGATGGTTGGGATGCGCGTGGTGGCCGTGGCGGACGTGGTGCCCGGCCGGGCCGCCGCCGCTTATGGAGAGGCCGGGGTGGACCCGTCCCTGGTGGTTCAGGAAGAGCATGACCCGATCAAAGCGGGCCGCCTGATCGCCGAGGGCAAGCGCATCGCCAGCCATTCCTCCCAGCTGATCGCCAATATCCCCGAGGTGGATGTGGTGGTGGAAAGCACCGGCATCCCCGAGGTTGGCGCGGTGGTCTGCCACCAGGCTATTCTGGCCGGCAAGCACACCGTGAACATGAACGTGGAAACCGACTGCACCGTCGGCTATTACCTGGCGGCCATGGCCAAGTCCGCCGGGGTAGTCTACACCCTGGTGACCGGCGACGAGCCTGGCTCGGTCAAGGAGCTGTACGACTTCGCCGACGTGCTGGGCTTTGAGATCGTCATGATCGGGAAGGGCAAGAACAACCCGCTGGATGTGACCGCCAACCCCGACACCATGGCAGAAAAAGCCAAAAAGCAGATGATGAGCCCCAAGATGCTGGCCTCGTTCGTCGACGGGACCAAGACCATGGTGGAGATGACCTCCATGGGCAACGGCGTGGGCTTCATGCCCGAGGTGCGCGGCGCGCACGGCCCGCGGGTGAACGTCAAGGACCTGCCCAACGTGTTCATCCCCAAGGCCGACGGCGGCATCCTGGAAGGGCCGGGCGCGGTGGACTATGCCGTGGGCGACGTGGCCCCGGGCGTGTTTGTCATCATCACCACCGACCAGCCCAAGATCATCCGCGACCTGAACTACCTGCGGCTGAGCGGCAATGGCAAATACTGGGCGCTGTACAGGCCCTATCACCTGGCCAACCTGGAGACGCCCATCGCCATCGCCCGCGCCTACCTGTACGGTGAAGAGACGCTGAACACCAAGATCCCGCCGGTCTGCGAGACCATTGCCATGGTCAAGCGCGACCTGGCCCCGGGCGAGAAGATCGACTCGCTGGGTGGGTTCACCGTCTACGGCGCCATTGAGAAGGCCTCGGTCGCCCGCAAGGAAGGCCTGGTGCCGCTGGGTCTGGCCCCCGGCGCGATCGTCAAACGCCCGCTCAAGCAGGGCCAGCCGCTTTGCTACGATGATGTGGAGCTGGACGAGAGCCAGACCATCTTCCACCTGCGCAAGCTGCAGGACAAGATGGTGGCGACTGCCCTGAAACAGGCGTAAACAGCGGAGCGGCAGGGCAGCCTGTCCGCCCGCAGAGAATGGATCAGTCGGTGTTCCAGAAAATGATCAAGTCCTCCAGCCGGGTCGCGGACCTGGTCAGCTCACCAGAGCGTGTTGACCAGAAGACGCGCAACGTGCTGCTTCCAACGGCCGCCCGCGCGGCGCTGGTGGAAGCAGCACACCTGGCGGCGGAACGCCGTCTCGCGGCCGGCACACTGGCCGAACTCAGCCAGCGGCTGGCCGGCGACCGCTTTGCCATCACTGCCCGGGAGGTCTGGTTTCCGGGTCTGACGGAGGATGATTTCAATGTGATTTCGGTCAGCAGCGGGCGGGTCCTGCTGGAAAACCCGCCCGCCGCGCGACATGCCGAGTGGCATCGTGCGGTGTACCGCCTCACCGGGGCCGGCGCAGTGCTGCTGTGCCAGCCCCTGGCCGCGTTTAAAGCCGCCGCCCGCCCGGTTACGCTGAACCCCGATCTGGCGCCGGTGATGGCCGGGCTGCGCTGGTGCGAGCCGGACGAGGCCGCCATTGCCGCCGCCGTCCCGTTCAGCAGCGCCCTGCTGCTGACGGGCTGCGGCCTGCTGGTCTGGGGCGCGAACTTCCGGGAAGCCGCCGGGCTGGCCGAGTCGATCGAATTTTGCCTGCAGGCGCAGGCAGACTGAACAAACGTACGAGGAGCGATGCAAGAATATACCACCACCATCCAACACCCCGCAGGTTTGCACGCCCGGCCGCTGGCTCAATTTGTGAAAACTGCCAAACAGTACGATGCCACCATTGAGGTCTGCAACCTGACCAACGGGAAAGGTCCGGCCAGCGGGGTCAGCCCGCTGAAGCTGATGCTGCTGGCGGTCTCCCAGGGCCATGAGATCAAGATTACGGCAGACGGCCCGCAGGCCGAAGAAGCCATTGCCGGGCTGCGCGCGCTGATCGAATCAAACTTCGGGGAGAGTTAATATGCGTCAAATTCGGGGAATCCCCGCTTCGCCTGGCATTGCCATCGGACAGGCCTGGCTCTACCGTCCTGAGCGCGTGACGGTGGAGCAGCAGCGCGTCTCCGACCCGGAGGTCGAATGGCTGCGCCTGCAGGCGGCTGTCAACGTCGTTCGCAACCGGCTGCAGGCCCTGTATGAAAAAGCGCTGGCCAGCGTCGGCGAGGAGGAAGCGGAAATCTTCCTGGCTCACCAGGAGTTCCTCACCGACCAGGAGCTGATGCGCGGTATCCGCGAGACCATCTTCACACAGAAGCTGAACGCCGAGTACGCGGTGAAGGCGGAGTTCGACACCTACGCCGCGGCGCTGGCCGAGCTGGACGACCCCTACCTGCGCGCCCGCGCACAGGACCTGGAGGACGTCTCCATGCAGGTGATTCGCAGCCTGCAGGGGCAGGAAAGCGACGGCTCCGGCCTGCTTACCCGGCCCTCGGTGATCATCGCCGAGGACCTGACCCCCTCCGACACCATCCAGTTCGACAAGGACAAGATTCTGGGCATCTGCATTGCCAAGGGCGGGCCGACCTCACATACCGCCATTCTGGCCCGCAGCCTGGGGGTGCCCGCGGTGGTGAGCGCCGGGTTCGATATCGAGGATATCGAGCGCGGCGTGCTGACGGTGGTGGACGGAGACGAAGGCACCATGATTATGGGACCAGCGCTGGCCGTGCTGGAATCGGCCCGCCAGAAGCAGGCCGCCTGGCAGAAGGCCCGCAGCGAGCAGCTGACCAGCGCGCACCAGCCCGCGGTGACCCTCGACGGTCACCGGGTGGAGGTAGCGGCCAACATCGGCGGGGTGGACGACGCCCGCAAGGCCATCGAAATGGGCGCTGAAGGCGTGGGCCTGTTCCGCACCGAGTTCCTCTACCTCGACCGCACCGAGCTACTGGACATCGAGGAGCAGGTGGCCATCTACCAGGGCGTGGTGAAGGTGATGGACGGCCGCCCGCTGGTGGTGCGCACGCTCGACATCGGCGGCGACAAGTCCGTGCCCTATCTGGGGCTGGCGGAAGAGCCCAACCCCTTCCTGGGCTGGCGCGGCATCCGCATGGTGCGCGAGCGGCCGGACATCCTGGCCAATCAGTTCGAAGCGCTGCTGCGCGCCGGGGTGGGCGGCGATATCCGCATCATGCTGCCCATGGTTTCCGGCCCCGGCGAGGTGAAGCGGGCCAAAGAGATTCTGGACGAGACCGTGGCTTCGCTCAAGGCGCAGGGCGTGTCCATGCCCGAAAAGCTGCAGTTCGGCATCATGATCGAGGTGCCCTCGGCGGCGCTGCTGGCCCATCACCTGGCGCCGCTTGTGGACTTCTTCTCCATCGGCACCAACGATCTGACCCAGTACACCCTGGCGGTGGACCGCACCAATGAGCGCGTCACCAACCTGGCCAGCCCGTACAACCCGGCGGTGCTGCAGCTGATTGCCCGGACCATCGAAGCCGCCCACGCGCACGGCAAGTGGGTGGGCATGTGCGGCGAGCTGGCCGGGGATGTGCTGGCAGTGCCGGTGCTGCTGGGCATGGGCCTGGATGAGTTCAGCATGGCGGCATCCTCCATTCCTTCGGTCAAGGAGGAGATCCGCCGCTGGTCGATGGCGCGGGCGAAGGAAGTGGCTCAGGAAGTGCTGGGCATGGCCGGCTCCACCGAGGTGCTGGAATACCTCAAAGGGCTGACCCCCTCATAAGCTGCAGTTACCGACAGAAAAGACTACCCCCGCCTGCAAGGACGGGGGTATGTGTTTTTCAGGGGAAAGGGCTGTCTCAGCGCATGTGCTCGACCAGATCGGCCAGGTCGCGCATCACGTAGTCGGCCTGGAAGGGCGAATCAACCAGGTCCTCCTGCTTGGTTTCGCCGCTCAGCACCAGGATGGTGGTGATCCCGGTCTTGCCCAGGGCGATGTCGGTGTACAGCCGGTCGCCGATCATGGCCATGTCCTCAATGGGCAGCCCGACCTTATCCGACACCGCGGCGACGATGGGCGCGTTGGGTTTGCCGATGACCACATCCGGCAGCCGCCCTGTGGAAGCCTCCACCAGCCGGATGAAGGCCCCCGTGTCGGGCATGAAGCCGTTCTCGGTGGGGCAGTTCAGGTCCGGGTGGGTGGCGATGTAGGGCACGCCCGCGCGGACGAAGTCGCACAGCTTCCACAGCTTGTCGTAGGTGACGGTGGTGTCGAAGCCCAGCACCACGTAATCGGGGTTTTCCTCAGTGCGGGTGAAGCCGTGCGCGTCCAGCTCGCTTTCCAGCGCCGGGGTGCCGACCACATACAGGCGGGCGCCGGGTTTTTCGCGCTTCAGGTAGATGGCGGTCGCCTCGCCGGAGGTGAAAATCTGGCTGGCGTCGATCTCCAGGCCCAGGCGGCGCAGTTTTTCAGCGTACTGGGAGTTTTTCTTCGACGAGTTGTTCGTCAGGAACAGGAAGGGCACGCCCCGGCTGCGCATCAGTTCGGCGAACTCCAGCGCCCCGGGCAGCAGGCGGTCGCCCAGGTAAAAGGTCCCGTCCATGTCGACCAGAAAACAGCGGATTTCGTTGAGGGGTTTCATGAGGCTTTCTTTCCGGCGGGCGGGTCAGGCCGGCTGCAGGGTCAGGTCAAGCGCCTGGCACAGGCGCAGCACGGTGTAGGCAGAGCGCACGTACAGGGCATAGCGCAGGGCCTGGCGCACGTCTTCGTCGGTCAGGCCAACTTCTGCGGGCGCGGCCGGTGCGCCGACCTGCCTGAGCAGCGCGGTGATGGTCTCCGGCTCGGGCACGGCGGCCGCGATGGCCTGGACTTCATCCCAGCGCTCGAGGATGCGGTGCTTGTAGGCCTCGAAGCCCTCCGGCGTCATCTGCATGTAGGCTTTCTGCGAGGCGATGACATCCTCTGCAACCGGTCCGTATACCTGGCGGATACCGGCGATTTCCGCTTCCCAGTCCGGCAGCCGGGCGGCGTCGAGACGCGCCTTCAGCTCGGCGCGGTCCAGGCCGCGGATCAGGCGGTAGTATCCGGCAGTCATGACCGAGGCGATGCCCACCTTGGTGCCGTGGAAGACGGCCGGGCGGCCTTCGCGCAGCATCTTCATCTCCCAGAAGTGGGAGAACTGGTGCTCGGAGCCGGAGGCCGGGCGCGAACTGCTTACCGCCAGCATGCACAGCCCTTCCTCCAGCAGCCCGGACATCAGGGCATGGATGTTGGCCTCCCAGTCCTGGCCGAAGACCCGCGCCTGGGCGGCGCAGTTTTCCACTGCCGCGCGTGAGCGGCGGGCGATTTCCTCGTTGTAGGGCTCGTCCCAC
Source organism: Anaerolineaceae bacterium UBA3924 (assembly GCA_002385985.1). Classification (GTDB taxonomy): domain Bacteria; phylum Chloroflexota; class Anaerolineae; order Anaerolineales; family Anaerolineaceae; genus UBA3924. The sequence continues at coordinate 21,976 of DGEO01000003.1, forward strand.
AGCACCTGGGCCAGCTTCCAGTCGGCCGTGGCGGTGAACTTGCCGAACATGTCACCGAACCCGGAGGCGATCATCGGGCGCGGGGCTTCGGTGAGCGTCTTCAGGTCGGCGAAGATGCCGATGGGCGGGCGGGAGAAGATGGTCTGCTTGTACCCGCCGATGGTCAGCGACGACCCGTCGGAGGCGTAGCCGTCCATCGAGGGTGCGGTGGGCATGGCGATGAAGCGGCAGCCGGACCGGTGGCTGGCAAACCGCGTGACGTCGGTGAGGGTGCCAGACCCCACGCTCAAATAGATGCGCTCGCCTTCATCCCTGGGCAGCAGGACCTGCACGATGGAGCGCTCGTCGGCCAGCACCTGGCCCCGCAGCACGATCAGGCGCGTCTCAAAGCCGGCCTCTTTCAGCGCCGTCTCCACCTTCCGGCCAAGGATTTCGTACAGATTGTCGTCCGTTACCAGAGTCACCCGCCGGTGACCTTCCTGGCGCAGGAAATCGAGGGCACGCTCGATGGCCTGATGTCCGACGTAGACTTCCGGCATGTTGGTTTGCAAAGTGGCTGTCCCTTTCTACAGCGGTGCGCCTATTTATGCATGTGGCGCGCTTCGATCTGCATGATCTTCTCCACCTTGGGGGCGGAGCGCCCGCCGGCGAACTCGGCCGGCAGCCAGGCGGCCAGGATTGACTTGGCCAGCTCCGGCCCGATCACCAGCGCGCCCAGGCACAGAATCTGGGCGTTGTTGGATTTGCGGGCGCGCTCGGCGGAGTACACGTCGTGCGCCTGAGCAGCGCGGATGCCGGGCACCTTGTTGGCCGCGATGGACATACCGATCCCGGTCCCGCAGATCAGGATGCCGCGGTCAGCATCGCCGTTGGCCACCGCAAGGGCGACCTTCTCGGCGATGTCGGGGTAGTCCACCGGGGTGGAGTCGTTCACGCCCATGTCGATGACTTCCACCGGGACAATGGTCTGCTCTGCCAGATAATCGCAGAGGGTGTTCTTCAGGCCCAGGGCAAGATGGTCACATCCAATAGCGATTTTCATCGGGTTCCTGCCTTTCTAACCGTTAACTTCGGCTTTGCTCAGGGGTGCTTCGGGAGCCGCTGCCGGCTCCATCTTCAGCAGAATGGGCTGGTCGAATACCAGGTTGACGTCCTGGCCGATTTCATACGGGTAGGTGGAATGGGTCTGGATGCGAATCTCCACCGTGCCAAGTTTGACCAGCACGTCCACCCGGTCGCCCAGGTAGGTCTGGCGCAGCACCGTGGCGCTGGTGCCGCCCTGCCCCTGGAAGGGGGTGATTTCGACGTGCTCCGGGCGCACCACCACCGTGGCCCGCTCGCCGACCGCGAAGTCAGCCGAGACCGGGCAGATCAGGTAGTGGTTGTCGTAGCCGTCGTCGAGCAGCACACGCACGGTGTCGCCGCTCTTCTCCACCACCTTGCAGGGGATGAAGTTGGCCATGCCGATGAAGTCGGCCACGAAGCGGTTGACCGGGTGCTGGTAGACCTCTTTCGGGGTGCCGATCTGCTGGATGTCGCCGGCGTTCATCACCACCACCCGGTCCGACATGGACATGGCCTCGGCCTGGTCGTGGGTGACGTAGAGGATGGTGATGTTGAGGCGGCGCTGCAGTTCGATGATTTCGAAGCGCATCGACTCGCGCAGTTTGGCGTCCAGGTTGGAGAGGGGTTCGTCCAGCAGCAGGACTTCCGGCTCCATCACCAGGGCGCGGGCCAGGGCCACGCGCTGCTGCTGCCCGCCGGAGAGCTGGTGCGGGTAGCGCTCTTCCAGCCCGCTCAGTTTGACCAGCGAGAGGGCCTTATCCAGGCGCTCTTTGGCCTCGGTGCGGCCGATTCTCTTGAATTTGAGCGGGTAGGCCACGTTCTGTGCCACGGTCATGTGCGGCCAGACGGCGTAGGTCTGGAACACCATGCCCATGTCGCGCTGTTCGGGGGGCAGGAAGATGCGCTGGCTGGCGGAGCTGATCACCCGGTCGTTCAGGTGGATGGTTCCCCGGGTGGGGTGGGTGAACCCGGCCACCATGCGCAGGGTGGTGGTTTTACCACAGCCGGACGGTCCCAGCAGGGTGACAAATTCTCCGTCTTTAACAGTAAGGTTGAAGTCACGCACGGCCATAAAGTTGTCGTACGCTTTTTCCACGTTGGTCAATCGCAGTTCGGCCATTTTCCTCTTATCTCCACAGTGAGCAAGTTCCTAGAAACCGATCTGCCCGCGGGTCAGACGGTTGGTGAGGAAGTTCATCAGCAGGACGATCATGGTAACGATAAATGCCAGCGCCGCCGTCAGCAGCACCTTGCCTTCCTGATGCAGGCCGAATACGACCACGCCCAGGGTCTCGTTGCCCACCGAGTTCAGCAGCACGGATAAGGTCAGCTCGGTCAGGGCCGGGATGAAGGCCAGGAACCACCCCGCGAACACGTTGGTCTTGATCAGCGGGATGACGATGTCTTTGAAGGCGCTCAAAAAGCCTGCGCCGGACACCCGGGCGGCTTCCTCGAGCGAGACGTGCACCTGCTCGAAAGCGGCGTTGATGGAGCGCACCCCAAAGGTCATGAAGCGGGCGATGTAGGCCACCAGCAGGATCCAGATGGTGTTGTAGATGCTGACGTTGATAATGGGCAGCGGCCGCAGGAAGGCCAGGATCATCGCCAGGGCCACCACGGTGCCCGGGATGGCGTAGGGCAGCAGCACCAGGCCTTCCAGCACCTGCCCGAACTTGACCCGGATGCGCACCAGCAGGTAGGAGATGATCAGCGAGACCAGCACGATGACGGTGGCTGAGCCGCCCGCCAGCAGGATGCTGTTCACAATGGCCCGCCGGACCTTGGGCACGCCCGTCAGCAGCAGGGTGAAGTTGTCCAGCGTTATGTTGGCCGGGGTGAGCGGCAGGCCGATGGCTTTCTGCAGGGCGGTCAGCAAAATGGCCAGCAGCGGGCCGATCACCGCCCCGAGCACGATCGCGCCGAGGAAGATGACCGCCACGATCTTCCACTTGCCCAGCATCACCAGCTGGGGCTGGTTGCTCTTGCCGGAGATGATGGCGTAGTTCTTCCCCTTCTGCAGCCAGCGCTGGGCCTGCATGACCGCCAGCGCGAGGATGACCAGGAACATGGACAGCGCGGCGGCCAGGGCCAGGTTGTTGGGCCGATCGTAATTGAGCACGGTGCGGTAAATCTGCGTGGTCATTACGAAGAAGCGGCCCGGGAAGCCGATCACTGCCGGGATGCCGAAGTTGGCCATCATCGACATGAAGATCAGCAGCGCGGAGCCGCCAATGCTGGGCAGCATCAGGGGGATGACGATATCGCGCAGGGTTTTGAGCGTGTTGGCGCCCGAAACCCGCGCGGCTTCTTCAAGAGAGGGGTTCATCTGGCGCAGCGGCCCCAGGGTGACCATGTAGGCGATCGGGAAGTTGTACAGGATCAGCACCAGGATCACCCCGACCTGCCCGTAGATCACGTACAGGGGCTGGGTGGAGCCGGTCAGCGCCATCCAGGCTTTGTTGACAAAGCCCACCGGACCCAGCAGGTACACCCAGGCGATGGCCCCGATGAACGGCGGGATCAAGTAGGGCACGATCAGCATGTTCTGCCAGAAGCGCTTGAAGGGCACGTCGGTGCGGGCCAGCAGCCAGGCGATGGACACGCCGATGGTTGTCGCGCCGATGGTACCGAAGAATGACACCTTCAACGAATTGTAAAGGACCTGGAACGTTGAGGCGTCGCGGATCAGGTCGATAAAGTTTTGCAGGCTAAAGCGCCCATCCACGGTCAGGCTGGTGCGGATCAGGGTGATGGAGGGATAAACAATGATCAGGACCAGAATGGCAAAAATGACCGCACCCAGACCGAGGGTCACTCGTTGAAATATATCTTCGGTTCGGTTGACAGCAGCACTTCGCGGAAGAGCTATTTTCAAGGCATGTATCCCTTTCGAGGAATAATCTTTTCGAAAAAACTCCGTTCTCGTACCGGTATTGTTACGACCGTTGAGGGGATGGGTGGGAGACGGCGTCCCCCACCCATCCGGGAAGCGTTATGTTACTGGGCCGGTGCGCCGTAGATCTGCTCGAAGCGGGAGCGGATCTCGTCGCGGTTGGCGTTGATGAACTCGGCATCCGGCAGGATGACCTTCAGGTTGCTCATGTCAGGCGTGCCCTCGGGGGTTGCGGCGTCGGGGAACACGGAGATGTAGCCCATCTCAGCGAACAGCGCCTGAGCCTGATCGGTGTACAGGTAGTCCAGGAAGGCCTGGGCCGCCGGGGGGTTCTGCGTGGAGTTCAGGATGCCGATGGGGGTCGGAACCAGCAGCGCGCCTTCCTCGGGCCAGATGTGGGCCACCGGGGAACCGGCCAGTGCCTGGCCGCGGGCGTGCGAGTCGACCAGCTGGGCGATGACGAACTCACCGGAGGAGAGCTTGGTGGCCACAGCGCCGTTGCCCTGCTCCACTACCACACCGTTCGCGTTCAGCTGCTCGAAGAACTCCCAGCCGAACTCGGGCATGTTGGCGAAGGTGCCAACCTGGTTGAAGGCAGCGCCGGAGTACAGCGCGCTGGGCATGCCCACGCGGCCGGCGTATTCTTCCTTCAGCAGGTCCTTCCAGGAGGTCGGGGGCTCGGTCACCAGGGTGGTGTTGTAGGCCACCACGTTGAAGATCTGGCGGACTTCGTGATAGCGGTCGCCGTTGTAGTGGTAGATCTCATCGATCGCCTCGGAGCCTTTGGGCTCGTAGGCCATCATCAGGTCCTGGTCGGCCAGGCTCTTGAAGAAGTCCATATCGGCGAACCAGATCACATCGGCCAGGATCTGACCGGCCTGCTGCTCGGCCTGGATCTTGGCGATGACCTCGCCAGAGCCGGAGCGGAACACGTTGACGGTCACATCCGGGTACAGGGTGTTGAAGTCATTGACCAGCATGTTGACCTGGTCCTCCGGCTCGGAGGTGTACAGGTTGATGGTGCCGGAGACGGAAACCGGTTCCTCGGCCGGGGGCTCGGTGGCCTCGACAGCGGGCGGTTCGGTGGCCTCAGCAGCCGGAGGCTGGGTGGCCTCGGCGGCCGGCGGCTGGGTCGGTGCGGTTGTGGGGGCGGCGGTGCAGGCGGACAGGGCCAGTACCAGAATGGCGAACAGCAAGAAAAGTTTCGATCCCTTCATTTGATCCTCCATAACATACGGTTTCACAATGGATGAGCCAGGGCTCGAGGGCACTTTTGATGGGGTAACCACCTCCTTTTTATTGGCCAGCCTGTTGGGCCTCTCGGGTAAAGTACTGGTAGTTCTGCTCGGCCAGACGGGTGGTGCGGCGGTACTCGATGCCTTCGAGCGCCACAATCATCCCGGGGTCGACCTGCTGTGCATAGCGCAGCAGGGGCAGAAAATCACGCTTTCCTTCCCCCAGCGGCAGGTGGAACTTGCTCTCGTGGGCGTCGCTGAGGTGCAGGTGGCGCACGCCCGGGGTCCGGCGGAAGAGCTCCAGCGGGTCCTGGTTGAAGGGGACGTGCGCGGCGTCGAAGGTGATGGTCAGGTTCTCCCGGTTCACCCGCTCCAGCAGGCGGGCGGCGTCTTCGGGGGCGATGAAGAACTCTTTGGCGATGGGCTCCATAATTTCGACGGAGAGCTCCAGCCCCTTGCGGGCGGCGGCATCGGCCAGGCGCGTCACCCCGCTGACCAGATACTCCCAGTAGCGGTCGACACCGCCGGTGGAGTCGGTCATGTGGCCGGGGTGGACGATCACCCGCGGCGCGCCAAGGGCGGCGGCCGTGTTCAGGCTGCTTTCCAGCAGGCGCAGCGAAGCCTCGCGAATTTCGGGCAGCGCGGAGGTAAAGTTCAGGTCCCAGCTCAGGGCGTGAACGCTCAGCTCCAGCCCCAGGTCAGCAGCTTTGCGGCCGACGGCGGCCGGGTCCTCGCCGGTGTTCAGCAGGTGAATGTGCCACAGCTCGACGCCATCATATCCGATTTTCCGGCTGATGGTAAGGGTTTCCTCGAGCGAATAGGCGTAGAGCAGGACGGAAGAGCAGTAGCATTTCATCGCCGGCTGGCCTCCTCGACCTTCTCGCGGAAGATATCCAGCACCTCGGCCGGGCAGGGCATGGAGCCGATGGGCTGCGCCTTGGAGCGGCCCGGCCCGTGCGAATCGGTGCCGCAGGTGACGATGGCCCCGTAGCGGGCGGCCATCTCGCGGTAGGTCTGCACCTGCTCGGGGGTGTGGAAGACGTAGTAGGCCTCCAGCCCGGCGGCGCCGGCCTGCAGCAGGCGCTCAACCATGGCGTCGTCCTCCACCAGGCCCGGGTGGGCCACCACCGGCAGGCCGCCGCCTTCCAGCACGGCCTGAATGGCCTGCTCGGGGGTGAGCCTGTCGCGCTCGGCGTAGGCCGGGGCGCCGAAGCCAATGTAGCGGTCGTAGGCGTCCTTCTGCGAGGTGGCGTAGCCCTTCTCGATCATGGCCTGGGCGATGTGCGGCCGGGCGACCACGCCCCCGGCGATCTCACGCACCCGGTCGTAGCTGATGTCGATGCCCAGCCGGTTGAGGTTCTCCACGATCTCGCGGGCGCGGCGGATGCGCGCTTCGGCCCGGTCGGCCAGCAGGCGCTGGAAGCTTTCGCGCGGCTGCCCGGCGAAATAGCCCAGGATGTCGATCTCCATCCCGGCGGCGTCGGTGTTTAGCTCCACCGCGGGGAAGAACTCGATGCCGGCCTCCCGGGCGGCCGGGGCGGCCTCGGCGGCGCCCTCCAGCGTGTCGTGATCGGTCAGGGCCATGGCGCGCACACCCGCCTGGCGAGCGGCGGCCACCACTTCCGCCGGCGAGAGTGTGCCGTCTGAAGCGGTGGAATGCAGGTGCAGATCGATGATAACTTCAGTCATGGTTTAAGCATACTCCTAATCTGCCGCCGGCGGGTTTGAGGTGTTCAGCCGCAGCACCTCTCGGGCGGCGCGGTCGTCGGTGATGAGCACTTTGAAGTAGCCGCTGCGCAGCGCGCCCAGGATGGCGGTGGCCTTGTTCGCCCCGCTGGCCATGATCGCGCTGACGGGGATGCGCCGGATCTGCTCCATATCCAGCCCGATCAGGCGCTCGTCGAGCGGGCAGGGCAGCAGGCGGCCGTTGATGTCGAAGAAGCGGGCCATCACCTCGCCCACGGCGCCGCGCTCCTGCAGATCGCGCAGGGTTTCCTCGTCCAGGTAGCCCAGGCGGGCGAAGTGATTCTCTGGCCCGAAGGCGCCCACCCCGGTGATCATCAGGTCGCACCCGGCGGCGCGCTGGATCTGCTCGGAGATGGTGCGGTCCTCCAGCAGCACGGCGCGCGCCCCGGGCGTGTCGACGATGAAGGGGGCGAAGATGTGCTCGGCGCGGGCGCCCAGCCGCTCGGCCAGGCGGGTGCAGACTTCCATCGAGCTGATTTCGGGGTAGGAGAAGCCGCCCGAAATGCCGATGATCAGCCCCTCCGCGTGGTGGTGCGAGGGCTGGATGTACCCGGCGATCTCGCTGACCGACAGCCCCACGCCCATGCCCAGCACGTACGGGTCGGGCATGGCGCGCTGCAGGTACCCGGCTGCTGCCCGGCCGATGGCCTTGCGGTCGGTCAGGTCGTCGCCGCTGCCGGGCACCACGATGGCCTCGCGCAGGCCGAACTGGTCCTCCAGCTCGCGCACCAGGCGCATGTGCTGCGAGACGGCCTCATCCACGCGGATCTCGACGATCCCCAGGCGCAGCGCCTCCTGCAGCAGGCGCCACACCCGCGTGCGAGAAATGTGCAGCCGGTCAGCGATCTCCTGCTGGTTCAAGCGGTCGACGTAATACAGCCAGGCGGTTTTATCTCGCAGTGTCGTGGGGTCGGTCGGGTCGTCCATTTCCACCTCGGGACGGCTCAGGTGATCTTGACCACAATGTCCATGATGATGTCGGCGGCTTCGTCACCGCGGTCGGCGGCGTTGGAGATGTGCCGCAGCACCTCGCGCAGCTTGAGCACGCGGATGATGTCCTTGGTCTTCTTGGCTTCCTGGAAGATATCGGCGATGGCCTCGCGGTAGACCGTCTCCACCCGGTTTTCGAGCGCTTTGGCACGCTGGGCGTGCTCGGCCGCCACGGTGGGGTGATCCTCCAGGCGCAGGGTGGCCATGTACAGCTCCTGGGCGGCCTCTTTGAGCAGGCTGGCCATGCGCACCAGATAGGGGGTGGGCTGCACCTCCAGCACGTCCATCTCGTCCACGGTGGTGTAGGCGTAGTCGATCACGTCGTCGATGGCGCGGGAGAGGGCGAAAATGTCTTCCCGGTCGAAGGGGGTGACGAAGGAGCGGTTCAGCTCGGCGATCAGGATGCGGCGCACCTCGTCGGCCTCTTTTTCGGTGGCGCGGATGGCCTCGGCCGTGTCATGGTCGAAGTGCTTCATGTACTGCTCAAACTGCTCCAGCCCCTTGACCGTCACCGCGGCGTGCTCTTTGATCAGTTTGACGAACTTGTCTTCTTTCTTCTTGAAGAGGTTGAATAAGCCCATGCGATTTCCTGTTAGCGAAGGGTGGCCAGGGTCTGGTTAAGCGACGGGATCTGCGAGAGGGCCAGGTTGAACAGCAGCCCCAGGATCCCCGTCAGGGGGATGGTCAGCAGCCAGGCGGTGAGGATGTTCCCGGCCACGCCCCAGCGGACTTTGTTGGGCCGCTCGGCCGCGCCCACGCCCAGCAGGGCCGTGCTGACCACCTGGGTGGTGCTGACCGGGCCGCCCAGCAGCGCCGCGCCCAGGATGACCGCCGCCGAGGCCAGCTGGTTGTTGAACCCGTGGATGGGGCGGACTTTGTAGAACTTGCCGCCCAGGGTGCGGATCAGCCGCCAGCCGCCGGTGGCGCCGCCCGCGGAGAGGGCCGCCGCGCACACCAGGACCACCCAGGTGGGCACCACAAACTCGTCCAGCTGGCCGGTGATCATCAGGCCGAGCACGATCACGCCCATGGTCTTCTGGGCGTCGTTGGCCCCGTGGCTCAGCCCCAGAGCGACGGCGGTGAACAGCTGCACGCGCTTGAAAAACACGTTGATGCCCGGGGTGGCGCTGCGGGCCAGGAACAGGGTCAGCTTCATAAAGAAAAACCCGGCGATAAAGCCAATCACCGGGGATATGAACAAAGCCGTGAGGATCTTGAGGATGCCGTCCAGGCGCAGCAGGCTCCAGTCGCCGGAAAGCATGACCGCGCCGACAATCCCGCCGATCAGCGCGTGCGACGAGGAGGAGGGGATGCCGAAGAACCAGGTGGTGATGTTCCAGATGATGGCGGCCAGCATGGCGGCCAGCACCACCGAGATGGTGATCTGGTCCGCCGAGACAATGTTCGAGCCGATGGTCTCGGCCACGGCCACACCGAAGAGGAACGGGCCGGCGAACTCGGAGACGGCGATGATGGCCAGGGCGGCGCGCGGCGGCAGGGCGCGTGAAGAGATGGCGGTGGCGACGATGTTGGACGAATCCTGCACACCGTTCAGAAAGCTGAAAGCGATCGCCAGAGCGACGAGGGCAATAATCACCGGATCCAAGCGGTCACCTTGCGGGCGGGGTGGAGGCGCCTGAGCAAATGCTCAGACTTCGGGCATTTTGCTAATGATAGCAGGAACAGGGGACGGAGGCAAACGCTGGAGAGAAACCTGAACGTTTGTGAATGGAGAGAGGGATATATGAGGTAGGGTGAGGGGCCCTGACTGTGAGGGAGGGGTGCGCGGGTGAGCGGTCTAGGGGTGACCGTACATGATATATATCGCCACACACACGGCGTAGATGACCGGGACAGGCAGCCCCATCAGAGGCACGGTCCAGCTGTGAAGGACCACATACGGCGCGAAGAACGGGGCGGAAACGATGGCCCACTTGATGTTGTGCTCCTTCAGCGCGCGATACAGCAGGTACACACCCAGGGGCACCAGCCAGGGGAACAGGCTGGTGTTCCAGGGGCTGCTGTGCATATTTGCTGACTGCAGCGGCCAGAACCCGTACAGAGCGAAGGACAGCAGCGTGACCAGGCTGACTGGCGCAAACACGCGCACCACCTCGCGGAACTTCCCCGCCCGCCAGGCCTCGACCAGCCAGTACAGCGCCACCGCCGCACCGATCTGAGGTTTCATAAGGACAAAAAACAGGCCGATTTGCGGCGGCAGGATGAACCCCAGCGCTGCCAGCCAGTCCAGGTTGCCGTTCACAAAACCAACGCGGGTGACAGGTGACAGAACGATGACCAATGCAGGTAAGAGGCTGCCGGTCAGGCGGTAGGCTACGAACAGATACACGGCCATCCCGACCGCGAACCAGAGCGAGTAACCGATATCGATCGGGAGCGCCGCAAAAGGAGCGATAGCCAGTAACGTCCAGGGCGGGTTCATGTAGCCGCTGATCTCATAGGGGTTTTCTCCCCGCAGGACTTTCAGCGCCGCAGGCCGGAATGCTCCGCGCCAGTCAACCCCGGTGCAGCCATAGGCACACGGCTGCTCCTCGATGGGTATCAACCGGTGGACAGCAATGGCCAGCAGTGCAATAGAAAAAAGAACCAGTGCGGCGGTGACGGGCTTTTCCCATCGAGCGGGAATGGCAGCCCGGGCAGGCAGCAAGTCGGGTTTCATCGCTCATCATCCCCCTGATAATTTGTGCAAAACCGGGATTGATTCAACCACCAGTATAGCTCTTACTCGGCAGTAATCAAGTGCGGCGGGTATAGGGTTTTCCGATTGATATAACCCTGGCACCTTGCAGAAGCGTGGAGAAGAGCGAGAGGGAAGAACGTATAATAGGAGATGTTCCAGATGGACCAATTTCGGATCAATAACGGGCTGATTGGAAATCCTGAATGCAACAAACCCGCGAAAAGAAGCTC
>DGEO01000035.1:0-6067 GCA_002385985.1 Anaerolineaceae bacterium UBA3924
GACAGGACTCGAACCTGTGACCTCACGGATGTGAACCGTGCGTTCTAACCAACTGAACTACGCGACCGTTTCTCGACTGCGTGCAGATTTTACCACGCCAGTGAATTTCCGGCAAGGTTTTCCGGCCCGGGCAGGGCAGTTTTTTCGCTTGACTTCCGCGCAAAACACAGGTAAAATCATATCGATATGTATCGAAATGTTATTGCAGAAATGGAGCAATCATGGACACGGAAAACCTTTCTCAGGAGCTGCTGGACTTTTTCAAAGCGCTCTCGGACGCCAACCGGCTGAAAATCGTCGGCCTGCTTTCGCAGCAGCCCCTCACGGTCGAGCAGCTGGCGGCCCTGCTGAACCTGGGCGTCTCGACCACCTCGCATCACCTGGCCCGGCTGAGCAAGGCCGGTCTGGTCGAGGCGCGCGCAGACGGTCATTATTACTACTACTCGCTGCGCCTTGACGCGCTGCAGGAGATGGCTCAGCGCCTGCTGAAGACGGAAACCCTGCCGCGCCTCTCGGAGGACGTGGACCTGGACGCTTACGACCGCAAGGTGCTGGCCACTTTCACCGACGAGGAAGGGCGCATCACCGCCTTCCCTGCCCAGGAGAAGAAATACCAGGTGCTGCTGCGCTACGTGCTCAAGGCCTTCGAGCCGGGGGTGCGTTACTCAGAGAAGCAGGTGAACGAGATCCTCTCCCGCTTCAGCGACGACACGGCCTCGCTGCGCCGGGGGTTGATCGAGTACAAATACATGGCCCGCGAAGGCGGCGGAGGGGCGTACTGGCGCATCGACGAGGGCGCCGCGCAGGCCTGAACCTGCCGCCAAATCTCCACCTGAGAAACGATTTCTCCCTCGAGCAGGGAGAAATCGTTTCAATTTGAAGCTTTAGCACTCCCGGGCCGGGATGGGGTATAATTATAAAGTTGCCTCCGGTTGATTAAATGAAGGAAGAAGGTCGAACCCCTTATGGATATTGGTCAGGTTCAATCGGTAGATATTGACGAGCAAATGCGGTCCGCCTACCTGGACTATGCCATGAGCGTCATCGTCGCGCGGGCGCTGCCTGACGCGCGCGACGGGCTGAAACCGGTTCACCGGCGTATCCTGTACGGCATGTACGATATGGGCATCCGGTCGAACTCGAGCTACAAGAAATCCGCCCGTATCGTGGGTGAGGTGCTGGGCAAGTACCACCCGCACGGCGATTCGGCGGTTTACGACGCAATGGCCCGCCTGGCGCAGGACTTCTCCATGCGCTACCCGCTGGTGGACGGCCAGGGCAACTTTGGCTCCATCGACGGCGACGCCCCGGCGGCCATGCGCTACACCGAAGCGCGCTTGGCCCAGCTGGCCGAGGAGATGCTGGTCGATATCGACAAGGACACGGTCGATTTCTCCGACAACTTCGACGGCTCGCTGAAGGAGCCGACCGTGCTGCCCTCGCGGCTGCCCAACTTGCTGCTGAACGGCTCGGCGGGTATTGCCGTGGGCATGGCAACCAATATCCCCCCGCACAACCTGCGCGAGCTCAGCTCCGCCATTGCCTACCTGATTGATCACTACGACCAGCTGGACGAAGTCACCGTCGAAGAGCTGATGGAGCACGTCCAGGGGCCGGATTTCCCCACCGGCGGCATTATCGTCGGCAGGGAGGCCATCCGGCAGCTGTACAGCACCGGCCGGGCGCGGCTGACCGTACGCGGCGTGGCCACCATCGACGAAGTCCGCGGCCGCCAGGCCATCATTATCTCCGAGATCCCCTACCAGGTGAACAAAACCGGGCTGATCGAGCGCATCGCCGACCTGGCCCGCGACGGCAAGCTGGACATGGTCGCCGACCTGCGGGATGAGTCCGACCGCCGGGGCATGCGAATTGTGGTCGAGCTGAAGCGCGGCGCGCAGCCCCGCAAGGTACTCAACCAGCTGTACAAGTACACCCCACTGCAGACCACCTTCGGGGCGCACATGCTGGCGCTGGTCAACGACGAGCCGCGAGCCCTCTCGCTCAAGCGGGCGCTGCAGGTGTACGTCGATCACCGGGTGAACGTGATCACCCGCCGCTCGCAGTTCGAGCTGGAAAAGGCCCGCCGCCGCGCTCACGTGCTGGAAGGCATGCTGATCGCCCTGGCCAACCTGGACGAGGTGATCAAGACCATCCGCGAGGCCCGCGACGGAGACGTGGCCAAAGTTCAGCTGATAGAGCGCTTCCAGCTCACCGACGTGCAGGCCCAGGCCATTCTGGACATGCAGCTGCGCCGCCTGGCCGCGCTGGAGCGGCAGAAGATCGAAGATGAGCACCGCGAGACCATGGCGCGCATCGCCGACCTGGAAGACCTGCTGGCCCACCCGAAGCGCATCCTGGAGGTGATCAAGGAAGACCTGGCCGACCTGACCGAAAAGTACGGCGACGAGCGCCGCACGCGCATCTCGCTCGAGGCCAGCGAATCCTTCAACGAGGAGGACCTGATCGCCGACGAGCAGGTGCTGATCACCATCACCAACAAGGGCTACGTCAAGCGGGTCAACACCCGGGTATACCGCTCGCAGATGCGCGGCGGCCGCGGGGTGATGGGCCAGACGCTGAAGGACAACGACGAGGTGCTGATGCTGATCCCGGCGCGCACCCTGCATACGGTGCTGTTCTTCACCAACCGGGGCAAGGTGTACTCCGAGAAGGTCTACAACCTGCCGGACGGCGGCCGCACCGACCGCGGCGTGCCGATTGTCAACGTGATCAGCCTGCTGCCCGATGAGCAGGTCACCGCGGCGGTGGCTGTGCCGCACTTCGGCTCCGGGTACCTGACCCTGGCCACCCGGCGCGGCCGGGTGAAGCGCATGGTGCTCTCAGAGTTCGCCAGCGTGCGCCCGTCCGGCCTGATTGCCATCAACCTGGATGAGGGCGACGAGCTGTGCTGGGTGCGCCTGACGAAGGGCAGCGACGATATTATCCTGATCACGGCCAACGGCCAGGCGCTGCGCTTCTCGGAGAAGATGATCCGCTCAATGGGCCGCCAGGCTGCCGGCGTGACGGGCATCCGCCTGCACGAGGGGGACCAGGTGGCCTCGATGGAGGTCGTCCAGCCGGGGACCTGCCTGCTGGTGGTCACCGATAAGGGCTACGGCAAGCGCGTTCCGGTGGAGGATTTCCCGGTCAAGGGCCGGGCGACCGGCGGCGTGCGCGCGCTGGACCCGCGCAATCAGGATAGATTCGGCAAAGTGGCCACCGCCCGGGTGGTGGAGGACGATGACGAGGTCACGCTGATTTCGGCCAGCGGGATCATCATCCGCATCAAGGTGGGGCAGATCAGCAAGCTCAGCCGCGCCGCGCGAGGTGTGCGCCTGATGGACCTGGCCGAAGGGGACACGGTGGCTTCGGTGGCGCGCCTGTCCAGCGCCGATATCACCAGCGGAGCGGACGGCACCAGCCCGGGTGAGGAAAATGGGCGCGTGCCGGCGGACGAACTGCCGGAGGCGGAAGCGCCGGCGGCTGAATAAAAGCCATGGAACCGGAGGTCAACACCTCCGGTTTTTTTATGCAGCGCTGCGCCGGGCTGGATCAGGCGGGCAGCACAATGCGCCCGGTCAGCACCAGCAGCAGCCAGCACAGCACGGTGACGACAACGAAAATCAGCGCGGCCAGCATGAACCGCTGCGAGGCGGTCAGGCCGAGGAACTGGCGGTTTTCGTTTTCCGCGTCTTCCGCTTCGAGGGAAGCATTGGCTGCGTTGCGTAAATCGTCCAGCATTAACTTTCTCCTACCTGTGAGTTTTCAATGGGCCTGAGGGTGACGTCGCCGGCCGCCACCAGGTGTTCGCCGCCGTTTTCCAGCGCCAGGCGCAGCTGGCCGGAGGGTTCGACCCCCAGCACGGTGCCGCGTTCGGCCGGGCGGCCGGGGGAGCGCACCGCCACCACCTGCCCGCAGAAGGCCAGGTGCCTGTTCCAGGCCTCCAGCAGCCGGGGCTGGCCGAGATGCACCCGCCAGGCAAAAAGGGCGGCGAGCACTCGGGCCAGAAAGTCCACCCGGTCCACGGGGCGGCCCAGCTCGGCCTCCACGCAGGTGGGCGGGTAGAGCTGCTCGCCGCCGGCGGGCACGGAATCCGGTGCAAGGTTGATACCCACGCCCTGCACCAGCCCGTTGAGCCGGTCCTCGTTCCAGGAAACCTCGTTGAGCACGCCGGCTGCCTTTTTGCGCCGGAGAAGCACGTCGTTGGGCCACTTGATTTCCACCGGCAGCCCGTAATGCCCGCCCAGCACATCGACCAGCGCCAGCGAGGGCAGGGCGGTGAACTGGGCCAGGTGGCTGGCCTCTTCCTCCGTCGGCCGCAGGATGAGGCTGAAGGCCAGCGCGGCCCCCGGCGGGGTGTGCCAGGAGCGGTTGAGCCGGCCGCGCCCGCGGGTCTGCTGATCGGCGATCACCAGGGCGCCGTCCGGTGCGCCTTCGGCCAGCCAGGCCATGGCGTCGTCGTTGGTCGACCCGGTGACCGGCAGGTAGCGCAGGTCTGGGATGGGCAGGCCCTTCAGGGCTTCTCTCAGGCCGGTTTCATCCATGGCCTAATTGTAATCCAAAGCCGGCCGGGCCGATCAATCTTAAAAAAACCGGCCGGGGAGCGAGGGGATGGTATACTCTCTTGTTGAGAAAATTTGCAATAAGGAGGTTTTCAGAGGCATGTTCTTCTCTCCGGTGACCATGCACATCCCCGACGGGTTCCTATCGCTAACGGTTTCGCTGGTTTACTGGCTGCTGGCTGTGCTGGTCATTGGCGCCGCGCTGCGGCGGGTGAACCGTGACCTGGGCGAGCGCCAGGTTCCGCTGATGGGGGTGCTGGCGGCGGCCATCTTTGCCGGGCAGATGCTGAACTTCACCGTGATCGGCGGCACATCCGGGCACCTGCTGGGTGCGGCGCTGGCCGCTGTGGTGGTCGGTCCATGGGCTGCCGTGCTGGTGATGGCCTGCGTGGTCGGCGTGCAGGCGCTGATTTTCCAGGACGGCGGGCTGGTGGTGATGGGCGCCAACCTGTTCAACATGGCTGTGGTTGGCGTGGCCAGCGCTTATGTCGTATTTACGCTGGTGCGCAGGCTGGCCGGCGCCCGGCGCCGGGGGCTGATCGCGGGCGGTTTTGCCGCCGCCTGGGTGTCAATCGTCGTCTCGGCGCTGTCGGCGGGGCTGCAGCTGTCCCTTTCGGGCACTTCCCCGGCGAATCTGGCCATTCCGGCCATGGCGGGCATTCACGCGCTGATCGGCATCGGCGAGGGCCTGATCACCGCTGGCGCGCTGGCCTTCCTGAGCGCCGCCCGGCCCGGGCTGTTTGAGCCGGAGAAAACCGGACGCGCCGACCGCGGCATGCTGCTGGCCGGCGGGCTGGCGGCGGTGCTGCTGGCCGCGCTTTCCCCGCTGGCCTCCAGCCACCCGGACGGGCTGGAAGCGGTGGCCGAGCGGCTGGGCTTTCACGAGGCCGCGCGCGAGCCGCTCTATTCGCTGATCCCGGATTATCTGCTCCCCGGCGTGCAGAACGAAGCCCTGGCGACCGTTCTGGCCGGGGTCATCGGGGTCTTTATCGTGCTGGGCCTGTGGCGTCTGGCCGGTCTGCGGCGCCAGACGCAGCCCTGAGCGGCTGAATGCACGTCCATTTTCTGGACCCCTATCACCAGCGCACCAGCCCGCTGCACAGGATGGACGGGCGGGTCAAGCTGCTGCTGACGCTGGGGTACCTGGTGGCCGCGGCGCTGCTGCCGGCGGGGGCATGGCCGGTATTCGCATTGTTTCTCGGGCTGGCAGCCGCCGCGGAGTGGCTTTCCGGGCTGAGCTTTGGCTATTACTGGAAGCGCTCGCTGGTCGCGCTGCCCTTTGCACTGGCGGCCGTGCCGCTGGTCTTCACCGCCGGCCCGCCTTACTGGCAGACCTGGGGAGCGGTGAGCCTGAGCCTGCCGGGGCTGGAGCGTCTGATCAGCATCGCCCTCAAATCCTGGCTCTCGGTGCAAGCCGCGCTGCTGCTGGTGACCACCACGAGGTTCCCGGATTTGCTGGCGGCCATGCGCAGCCTGCGGCTGCCGCGCCTGCTGGTGGCGGT
>DGEO01000035.1:6260-24520 GCA_002385985.1 Anaerolineaceae bacterium UBA3924
CCGTGCCAGACAGTCGCGCAGCGGCGCGCTGCCGGGATATCCGCCGGGGGGCAGCCTGCCCTGGCGGGCGCGTGCCACCGGCGGCATGGTGGGCAGCCTGATGGTCCGCTCGCTGGACCGCGGCGACCGCGTCTACCAGGCCATGGCTGCCCGCGGGTATGACGGTGAAGCCCGGTCGCTGCCCCTTCCGCCGCTCACGCAGGCGGACAGCGGCCTGCTGTTGGCAGCCGGGGCGCTCTTGCTCGCGCTCCTGCTGGTGGCGGCGCTGGGCTGGGGGTAGCGATGGCGCCGGTGATCCAGATCCGCGACCTCTCCTTCGCCTATCCGGACGGGCAGCCCGCGCTGGAGGACGTGTGCCTCGATGTGCAGCCCGGGGAAAAGGTGGCCCTGGTCGGCCCGAACGGGGCCGGGAAGTCCACCCTGCTGCTGCATCTGAACGGGATCCTGCCCGCGCAGCGGGGGAGCGTGCAGGTCGCCGGGATGGCGCTGATGGCGGAGAACCTGCCGCGCGTGCGCAGCCTGGTCGGGCTGGTTTTTCAGAACCCGGACGACCAGCTGTTTTCGCCCACCGTATTCGACGATGTGGCCTTTGGACCCATCTACCAGGGGCTGCCGGAGGAAGAGGTGCGCAGCCGGGTGCAGGAAGCGCTGGCCGCCGTGGGGATGGAAGGCTACGCCGGGCGGGCTTCGCACCACCTGAGCGTCGGGGAGAAGAAGCGCATTGCCCTGGCGACCGTGCTCTCCATGCGCCCGGAGGTGCTGGCGCTGGACGAGCCGTCCGCCGGGCTGGACCCGCGTGCCCGCCGCGGCCTGATCGCGCTGCTGGCCTCGCTGCCGCAGACCATGCTGGTCGCCACCCACGACCTGGCGCTGGCCCGCGACCTGCTCTCCCGGACCGTGGTGATGAACGCCGGGCGGATTGTGGCCAGCGGGCCGACCGAAGCGCTGCTGGACGATCCGGGAGCTCTGGAGCAGTACGGACTGGTGTAATTCTCCAGCCGGTGTATGATAGGTGATAGCAAGTTCCATTTCACCTGTTTCTGTGGTATGATCGGCGGCTGGAGTGTGATAACCATGGAAGATAAAATCACCATCATTGAAGGACCTCCGCCAGAGTTTGAAACCATCGACGATGGTTGGGCTTTGGGTCTCAATGAAGGACCGTTCTCCTACGACATGGCCCTGACCCGGCTGCGCACCTTTAATGGTCCCGCGCTGGTGGAACGCTGCCACCGCACCTGGCGCAAGCACGGATTGATGAGCCTGCATTACCGCAATGAAATGGGATTTGAGGAACAGGTGCCCATCGTGGCTGCCCGCTCCATTGAGACCGAGGAAGGTCAGGTACTGTATCTGTGGGTTCGCCTGCAGCCGGAAGAGACTGAATTCGAAATGGACATCGACGAAGACGACGATGACTTCGAGTTCTAGTCTTCGATCCGCAGAATTTGTTGGACCGGTTTATCTGTAGACCACCAGACCCATCCAGGAACCCTTATCGTTAGCAGGATGGAAGGCCCGACCAGTCTGGCCGGAGCAACTAAAGAAGAAGCGGAGCCTGATCAACAGGCTCCGCTCTTTTGTTTATGCGGGGATGGGCCTAGCGCCACTCGGGGGCGTCGAACTGCAGCAGCCGCGAGAGGACGGACAGCTCGCCCATGTGATGCTGGATGTGGCGCATCCAGTAGAGCGCATCTTCCAGATGAACGCGGTACTCCTCGCTGCCGGGTTCGTATTTGGCCCAGTCGGCAATCCACCCGGCGACCAGCTCGCGCAGCCAGGGGATGGCGGCCAGCACTTCCTCCCGCGAGGGCATTCCTTCCACCGGGCCCTGCCAGTTCATGCCGAAGCGGCGCGCTTTCAGGTGCTCCTCAAACGGCAGCTTCGTGGTCAGCCACTCAAAGGAAGCCAGCATGTGATAGGTAATGCGCACGGGAATCAGGTACTCGTCGCAGCCGGTGTACCATTTGTCGTCGGGGACTTTGCGCAGGAAGTCCTCGAGCATGAAGAGCACGTCGTCATAGGCCTTCTGAACGGTGGGCAGCATGGTCATCTTCCTCTGGAATTGTGGGGAATTGGGATGGGCAGGGACAACCCGGATGGGTAATTTTACGACGGACGATCTCGCAGGGGAAAGGATCTCCTCCCGGGGAAAAACAGCGCTGGAGGTTCACGGAATGGGCATCAGGCGGATAGAGCAGTCCGGCTTCTGGCTCAGTAATTACTGACGAAGTCGATCAGCCCGCGGTCGCGCGCCGTCCGGTCGCACCAGCGGAAGACCAGCACCGCCAGCACGGCGAAGACCACCGTCAGCCCGGTGAGGATGCTCAGCAGCTGCGCGTCGTTCAGCCCGGCCAGGGTGGGAAAGGCCTCGGCCACCTGGCCCATCAGCGAGCGGCGCATCAGCTCCAGCCAGTAGGTGATCGGGTTGGCGAAGCCGATCGGGCGCAGGAAGGCGGGCAGCACCTCCAGCGGGAAGACTGCCCCGCTGAACAGGAACATGGCTCCGGCCACGGTGTCGCCGATGATGTAGGCATGGCGGGCCATGCGCAGGGTCACCCCGGCTAGGATCAGCCCGAACATGGAGAGCATGATCACTCCGATGGCCAGGGAAAGGAAGAACAGGCCCCAGCGGGCGGCGGCCAGGTCCAGCTGCAGGTTCAGGAACAGCATCCCTGCCGCGATGACCACAATCACCGAGAAGGTGCCGATCACGAAGCGCGACACCCCGCGGCCCAGCAGGTAGATGGGGATGTGAATGGGGGCCACATACAGGTATTTGAGCGTGCGGTAATGCTCCCGGTCGTCGATAACCGCCCAGGAGACGCCGGTCATGACCGAGGCCACGTAGCCGTAGAAGGCGTTGCCCAGGTAGATGTAGGGGAAGATGGCCGCCGAGAAGTTCCCCTGAGTGATGACCGAGTACATGATCACCAGAATGGCCGCGCCCGAGAGCGGCTTGACGATGGAGTAAACCGCGAACAGGAAGGGATCGGTCCAGTTGGACTCGATTTTCCAGCCCAGCCAGGCGGCCATTTTGAAGGATTGCCAGCGGGTGCTGGTTGGAATCGGAGGTTTTTGCAGCGCGCTTTCCATCTCGCCTGCCTTTCCGCGGCCTAGCGGCGCGCCTCGGTCAGCCGCCCTTCACGGATGGCCAGGCGTTCCATCTTGCCCAGCAGCAGCCGCGCGGCAGCCAGGAAGAGCACGGACAGCAGGGCCAGCGCCGCCGCCTCGGTGGTCACGTTCAGGAACCCCAACGCTGCGCCGGAGGGGAACACCAGCTGGCGCATGGCGTCCAGCCCCAGGGTGAGCGGGATGATGGACGCGGCCGCCGCCACCCAGAAGTTGAAGCTCTTGATGGGGAAGTAGAAGCCCGACACCAGATAGATCGGCTCCTGGGCCAGGTTGGCCAGGTGCCAGGCCTCGCGGCTGAGCAGTAGGAACAGCGAGGCGGTCATCATGCCCAGGCCGTACAGCGCGGTCATGGCCAGGAAGAAGATCAGCAGCAGCAGCCCCAGGCTGGTGACGGCGTAGGACACCTGGAACAGAAGGCTGCCCAGCAGGATGATCACCGCCGCGCGGATCAGCGTGGCAACCAGCCCGCCCACCGCCATACCCAGCAGGATGGCCATCATGTTGGCGGGGGAGATGATGTACAGTGCCAGGTTGCCCTGCTCCTTCTCCCAGTACAGCTGGCTGGACATGCTCCACAGCACATTCATCCAGAAGGCGGTCATGGCCCCGCCGACCACCACGAAGCCGACGTACTCTTCCGGCGCGCCGATGGCCCGGTAGACGAACACGTAGGCGGCCACCGCCAGCATAGGGAAAAAGACGTCGAAGAACAGCCAGGATTTCTCTCGCTGCTGGCCGATCACCCGCGGGTAGGCCCGTCCGATCACGGTCTGCACGAAGAGCCTGGCGCCGGTGTTACGGCGGACCGGCTCACGGGCCAGCATGTTCGGCCTCCTGCATGCTGTGCCCGACCAGGTTGACAAACACGTCCTCCAGGGTGGGCTCGCGCTTCTGCATGGCCAGGATGCGGACGCTGTCCTGCGTCAGCTGGTTGACCACACCGGCGATGGCGGCGTCCTCGGCCAGGTAGAACTCCAGCGTGGAGCCGCCCTCCCGGGGAGAGTGGGTCACCTGATTGACTCCGGGCAGCTGGCGCAGCAGGTCCACCTGACCGTTCAGCAGCGGGTTAACCTCCAGCCGGAAGATGGCCTCGCGCTGCAGGGTTCGCTTCAGGTTGGCGGGCGTGTCGCAGGCCAGCACCTTTCCGCGGTTGATGATGGCCACACGGTCGCACATCTCCTCCGCTTCCACCATGTAGTGAGTGGTCAGCAGCAGGGTGCGGTCGCTGCGCTCGGCGATCCAGCGGCGGATGAAGGCGCGCACGTCGCGGGCGGCGCCCACGTCCAGACCCAGGGTGGGCTCATCCAGGAAGAGCACTTCCGGATCGGTCAGGAAGCCGCGCACGATGTTCATCTTCTGGCGCAGCCCGGTGGACAGATCAGCCGACTTGGTGCCGGCCCGATCGGCCAGCCCGACGATCTCGAGCAGCTCGGTGATGCGCTGGTGGGCGATGCGTGAGGGGATGCCGTAGAACTGGGCGAACATCCACAGGTTCTCCCGCACGGTCAGCAGGCCGTAGCCGGAAGATTCGCCGCCGGAGACCATGTTGATGCGCTCGCGCACCTTCGCGGTCTGGGTGATCACGTCCAGCCCGGCGACGCGGGCTTTGCCGCTGGAGGGGGCCAGCAGCGTGGTCAGGATTTTGATCAGGGTGGTCTTCCCGGCTCCGTTCGGGCCGAGCAGGCCGAACAGCTCGCCGGTCTGCACCTGTAGATTGACGTCGTTCAGGGCGACCAGCTCTTTGCTTTCTTTCTTTTTCGCCTCGCGAACCTTGTAAATCCGTCCGAGATGTTCCGTCTCAATTGCCAGAGGTAATCCCATGAGCACCTCATTAATCAGGCAGTGGATGGCGGGCGGGAGTGGACGAATGTCGAACCAGGCCGGGTTACAGGCCTGATCCGGCGGAGAAACGCAGTCGACCTGTCAATTTCATAGACCTGTATTGTACATGAAATTGGAAATTAATTGAACAGCTGTTCGGGTGAAAATCGAGTGGGAATGAGGATGGGGCCGATTAAAGGACAAACGCCTGGGTGAGGGGGGCACCCAAACGCTTGTCACTGGTTATTTTAGGAGTCCGCGGGGTGAAATGCAAGATACTGGTTTGAAAATGGTTATCGGTCACAGAATGATGGCATTTCCGACGCCCGTTGATATCACCGTAAAGGGTCTTCAATTTGATATCAAAATATGATTTCATAAACGCGTGCTGAAGAAGCATCAAAAGACTCTCGCAGCCATATTTGACACACCTGCCCGGTCGAATATTCGCTGGAGTGATATCGAGGCGCTGTTTGCTGCCCTGGGTGCGGAGGTATCGGAGGGGAGGGGCTCCCGGGTTTGAGTGGAACTCAACGGGGTGGGGCCGTTTTCCACCGGCCCCACCCCAGCCCTGAGACGAACAAGCTGACGGTTGAGGTCGTACGGAGATTTCTCTTAGCAGCCGGCATTACCGATTCTGACCTTATCAAATAGGGTGTTTGAGGAAGCGATGGGGAAGCCTTTGGAATACAAAGGCTATGTGGCTGTTGTGGATGTGGATGTCGATTCCGGCATGCTTCACGGCGAAGTGATCAATACCAGAGACGTGATCACCTTTGAAGCCACCTGCGCAGCCGACCTGATGAAGGAATTTCAAGATTCTGTGGAGGATTATCTGGAGTTCTGCGCGGAACGGGGCGCAGAACCGGAAAAGCCGTTTTCCGGGCAGATCCCCTTTCGCACAAGCCGAGAAATCCACCGTCAGATTTTCCTGAAAACCCGGCAGGAGGGCATCTCCATGAACGAATGGCTCAACCGGGCCGTCGAAAAGGCACTGGCTTGGTCACCTGCCAGATATGAAAAATGAAGAGCCGCTCATTGAGCGGCTCTCTGGTTTCCTGCCTGTTCAGCGCCCCAGGAGGGACTCGAACCCGCAACCTAGGCGTTAGGAGTGCCTTGCTCTGTCCATTTGAGCTACTGGGGCAGGCGCGTACATTATAGCAAATCACCAGAGGCCGGGCAAGGGTGACACAAATGGATTGCCAGGTACGGGGGGAGATACCTGGCAATCACAGGGAGGGAATTCCACCAGATGCGTTCAGGTCTCGGCCGGGGGATAACCGACCCCTGCATTCCGGTGGCGGACACCTATCACGATCACCGGTGTCATATTGATAATATATATCAACGAGATAATATTTACATTAGCCGGGATTAAGAGTTGCCGCTCAGGAAGCCCCGGGTTTGCGCTGCGAAAACAGGCGCAGCCACTCTTCCAGCTCGTCGCTGCTCACCACCGGTTCCTGCGGATCGCCCGGCGGCGGGCCTTCCCGCAGCGCATCCTCCACCAGCCTGGCGAACTCCTCCGAGCTGATCACCCGCGCCTGAGCGGAAGCAGCTTCAGACCGCACCTGCCGGTCCGCAGAGACCACCGTCCAGTTGCGCGCGGATTTCTTCAGCGCTTTCAGCCGCAGGCGGATCGCCTCGTCGGCGCTTTGCCCGGCGGGGACGAAATGGGCCGTCACCAGCCCGCGCCGGAACGTCCCGGCTCTTCCGGGGGCGGCTTTGTCAAAATACACCTCAAGCCCCTTCACCCGGCGGATGCGGCAGAACTCCTGCAGCAGCCGGATGAGCCGCTCTTCGTCGTCCAGCGCGCTCAGGCTCAATCCGCGGATTTTCGGGATGAGGTTGTGTCCGTCAATCAGATAAGGCATGCCGAAGCGATCCCCTTGCCCGTTTATTGTACCGGTAAAATATGCTATCATTCCAGCAGGACCCTGCTCATGAAGCGATTGATCCCCTTTATCCTGCTCAACATCGTCATCTCTGCAGCCACCACACTGCTGGTCCTGTGGTGGTGGGACCTCAACCACGCCCCTGCCGTGCCGGATGTGCAGCTGCCGGTGGTCAGCGCCGGCGAAAGCGAAAACCCCGGCCAGCCGGTGCCCACGCCCACCCTGTCGCCGCTTGACCAGCCGGTGCTGGAGATCAAGACTGTTATCGGGGCCGGTGACCTGGAAAACGAGGTGATCGTCATCCGGCGTCTGGGCGAAGGCGACCTGGACCTGCTTGGCTGGCAGCTGGTCGACGAGCAGGGCAACCGCTACACCTTCCCCGAGCTGGTGCTGGCCCCCGGCGGTCAGGTCAACCTGAACAGCCGGCCAGGCACCTCCACGGTAACCGACCTGTTCTGGGGGGCGGACAAGCCGGTCTGGGAAGCGGGTGAGCGGGTGATCATCCGCGACCCGCAGGGCAACGTCCGGGCGGAGTACCGCGTCGTCGGGCCGGGGGGATAGGCCTCGAAAGGATTTATGAGTATCTTCGAGCGCATTGCCGAGGACAAAATTCGCCGGGCCCAGCAGGAGGGCAAGTTTGACGCGCTCCCCGGCGCAGGCAAACCGCTCCTCATCGAAGAAAACCCCTACGAGCCGGAAGGCGCGGGTCCGGCGTACCGGCTGCTGAAAAACAACGGCTTCACCCTGCCCTGGATTGAGGAGGGGCTTGAGATCGAGCGTGAGCTGGAGGAAGCGCGCCGCCAGCTGCGCCAGGCCGGGGCGGGGGAGGATGCCCGGCGCGCCTTTGAGGAGCGAATCGCCGGGCTGAACCGGCGCATTCTGGGGTACAATTTACGAGTACCGGCGCCCGTTTTCCAGCGCCAGCTGCTGGACGCGCCGGATGAGATCCGCAAGGCGCTGCAAGGCGTCACCCGATCCACTTCCACAGCAGAGTAACAACACATGTCTCAGGCTTTTTATCGGAAATGGCGTCCTCGCTTGTGGGATCAAGTCGTAGGGCAGGAACATGTTATCCACACGCTGCAGAACGCGATCCGGGCCGGGCGCGTCGGGCATGCCTACCTGTTCGGCGGACCGCGCGGGACGGGCAAGACCACCACGGCGCGGCTGCTGGCCAAGGCGGTCAACTGCCTTGCGGAGGACCCGGCCAACCGGCCCTGTGACCAGTGTGAGCACTGCAAGGCGGTCAACGAGGGCCGCTTCCTGGACCTGATTGAGATTGACGCGGCCTCCAACACCAGCGTCGATGACGTGCGCGATCTGCGCGATAAGATCAACTTCTCGCCCTCCCAGGGCCGCTACAAGGTCTACATCATCGACGAAGTGCACATGCTCTCCACCGCGGCGTTTAATGCGCTGCTGAAGACGCTGGAAGAGCCGCCCGCGCACGCCATTTTTATCCTGGCGACCACCGAAATTCACAAGATCCCCACCACGGTGCTGTCGCGCTGCCAGCGGCACGAGTTCCGCCGCATCCCCGTGCAGGTGATCGTCGGGGTGCTGAAGCAGATCGCCGATAACGAGGGCCTGCAGGTGGAAGATGCGGCGCTCACTCTGATCGCCCGCCAGGCCACCGGCGCGCTGCGCGACGCCATTTCGCTGCTCGACCAGCTGGCCTCCACCGGCAGCCAGATCACGCTGGAGATGGCCCACACCGTTCTGGGCACGGCCACCAGCCAGCGGGTGGTGGACCTGATCGATCAAATTCTGGCCCGAAACGCCGGCGCCGGACTGGACACCATCCACCAGGCGCTGGACACCGGCACCGACGCGCGGCAGTTCGCCCGGCAGGTGGTGGATTACCTGCGCCAGGTGATGCTGATCCGGCTGGGCAGCGGCGACCAGGTGGACGTGACCGCCGAAATGCGCGCGCAGATGGCAAAGCACGCTTCAGCCTTTGAGATGGACCACCTGCTGGACGTGCTGCGCCTGTTCAACCAGGCGGCCAACGAGGTTCGCGTGGGCTGGCAGCCCGGCCTGCTGCTCGAGCTGGCAGTGGCCGAGGCCGTCGAGGAGAAACGCGCGCCTGCCGCGCCGCCGGTTGAGTCCCGCCCGGCGCAGGCCAGCGCTCCCGCAGCAGCTTCCACGAAGGCTCCGCCCGCCAGGCCCGCTGCTGCGCCGCAGAGCGAGTCCGAAACGCTTTTCCAGGAAGCGACGCCTGAACCGGCGCGCCCGCAGCCGGAACGCCGTCCGCAGCCTGCCGCGCAGCAGGCCGCGCCGGCACGGAAGGAACCGGAACCGGCCGCGCAGCCCGCGGAGAGTGCCGGTCCGCCCGCCGGGGGCGAGAACACCCTCAACCTGATTCTGAAGAACTGGGACAAGATTCGCCAGGTGGTAAAGCAGCGCCGCGGGCAGACCGAGGGCCTGCTTAACTCGTGCAAATCCATCACCATGCGCAACGGCGTGCTGGTGCTGGGCTTTGCCAGCGAGGTGCTCAAAGAAAAGATGGAAATGGCCGACAACGTCCGCCTGACCCAGCTGGCCATTGCCCGGGTGATCGGCGCCGAGATCCCCATCACCTGCGTGGTGATGCAGGCCAAAGGGAAAACCATTCCCGCCGACCTGGGCGTGGATGCGGACGGCATGGTTGGCACGGCGCTGGACCTGGGCGCGAAGATTGTGAAAAAGGAGTAACCGCGAGGGATTTCCAGCCCGTCCGGTTCGAGGTTACAATCATATCGAGTGAACACGCGCGGCGGTTTTCCTGCGGAGGCAAGGTTAGGCGCAAATGCAGTCCATCCCCTCCCGGTGGAAGAATCGCCAGCTTTGACAGTTGGAAGGAGACGACCATGGCAAAAGGATACAAACGTCCGGCCGGGGGCGGCATGATGGGCGGCAGCGGGATGATGGGCCAGATCAAGAAGCTGCAGGAGCAGATGGAGCAGATCCAGGCCCAGCTGGCGGAGGAGACCGTGACGGCCACCAGCGGCGGCGGCGCGGTGAAGGTCACCATGACCGGCGCGCAGGTGTGCAGGCAGGTCGAGATCGACCCGGACTTCCTGGAGGACGCCGACGCCGAAATGCTGCAGGACATGATCCTGACCGCCGTCAACATGGCGCTGGAGAAATCCCGCGAGCTGGCCAGCGAGCGCATGGGTCCGCTGGCCGGGGGGCTGTCGGGGCTGGGGTTCTAGGCGAGTACGTCGATGGCCGTATTACCCGAACCAGTCCAGAATTTAATCCTGGCGTTTGAGCGACTGCCGGGAGTGGGGCCGAAGACCGCCTCGCGCCTGGCCTTCTACCTGCTGCGCGCTCCGGATGAAATCTCGCTGGCGCTGTCGGATGCGCTGCGGGACCTGAAATCCGCCACCGGGCTGTGCCAGACGTGCTTCAACATCACCCGCTCCGGGCAGGAGTTGTGCGAGATCTGCGCCAACCCCGACCGGGACGAATCGCAGATCTGCGTGGTGGAGGAACCGCTGGACGTGCTGGCGCTTGAGCGAACGGGCGGCTATCAGGGGCGCTACCACGTGCTGCACGGGGTGCTTTCGCCCATCGAAGGGATCGGCCCGGAGGATATCAAGATCCAGCCGCTGGTGGAGCGCGTCCGCCAGGGCAAGGTGCGCGAGGTGATTGTGGCCACCAACCCCTCCATGGAAGGGGACGCCACCGCGCTGTACCTGGGGCAGCAGCTGCAGCTGCCGGGGGTGCGCATCACCCGCCTGGCGCGCGGACTGCCCGTGGGCGGTGACCTGGAGTACGCCGACCAGAACACGCTGCTGCGGGCGCTGGCCGGACGCCAGGAACTGAGTTGACCCCGAGCTAACACCGAAATAACCAAAAACCCGCAGGGTTGGTACCCGGCGGGTTTTTGACTCCGGCTGCAGTGATGCTATAAATCACTAAAAGCCGGAGACGCCGACCCCGGCTTTTAGTTAAGGAGGAGAAGAAGAGAAGTCGCCCTTGTGAATAATATAACCGAATGTCTGTTCCATTACTTGACGCTTACCCTACGCTTACCCTACGCTCCTCCTACCAGATGAACTGCGTGAGCGCCAGGGGCGGCTTTCCTGTACAATTATTAGTGATCAGCCAGAGGAGATTGCAGTATGAATGAACGGGAAACCGGCGGCCCTTCGCCGGACTGGGATGATGAGTTGGAGGACCTGGAGGCCCGGCTGGCGGGTAAGGCCGAACCAGCCTCTGCGAACCTGGAATGGGATGAGAATTTCAAGGCCGGGTTTGTCGCCGTGATCGGCCGGCCGAATGTGGGCAAATCCACGCTGATGAACCTGCTGCTCGGCCAGAAGGTGGCCGCCGTCTCCCCCAAGCCGCAGACCACCCGCCGCCAGCAGCTGGGCATCCTGACGACGAACGAAGCCCAGGTGATCTTTATCGACACGCCCGGCATCCACGTGCCGGTGCACAAGCTGGGCGAGTACATGAACGAGGTCGCGCTGGATACGCTGGGCGACGCCGACCTGATTCTGTGGGTGCTGGACGCTGGAGAGCCGCCCCGCGAGGAGGACCGGCTGATTGCTGAGCGGCTGAACGCGCTGAAGGACCCGCCGCCGGTGCTGCTGGCGCTGAACAAGGTGGACCGGCTGGGGGCGGAAGAGAAGGAGCTGCGCCGGGCCGCTTTCGAAGCGCTCTATCCCGCAGGCCGCTCGCTGTGGATTTCCGCAGCGCAGGGGCTGGGGACGGTTGAGCTGGTGCAGGCGGTGCTGGAGCAGATTCCGCAGCACCCGCCCTATTACGACCCCGACCAGATCACCGATTACTACGAGCGGGACATCGCCGGTGAGCTGGTGCGCGAGGCTGCCCTGCTTCATCTGCGCGACGAAGTGCCGCACGGCATCGCCGTCCGGATCGACGAGTACACCGAGCGGGGCGAAACCGGGGCCTACATTGCCGCCACCATCTTCGTCGAGCGCGAATCGCAGAAGGCCATCGTCATCGGGCAGAAAGGGGAGATGCTCAAGCGGATCGGCACGACCGCCCGCCAGCAGATCCAGGAAATGTCCGGCCGCAAGGTTTATCTGGAATTGCGGGTTAAGGTCAACAAGAACTGGAGAAATAACGAGGACGCCCTGCGCCTGATGGGCTACACCACCAACAAGACCTGAGCATCGAGGAGGGGACATGGTCACAGGCTGGTTAATTGCGATGGTGTCGTTTGCCGTCATGGATTGGGCAGCCGTGGCCAGAGGCTGGCGCTTCGTGCGCTATGTGACCAAGCCCGCCGCGCTGCTGGCGCTGATGGTCTGGTTCTGGCAGCTGGGCGGCGGGCAGGGGTTCCTGCTCTGGTTCCTGCTGGCGCTGGTTTTCTCCTGGCTGGGGGATGTGTTCCTGCTGCTGCCTGACCGCTTTTTTCAGGCCGGTCTGGTCAGTTTCCTGCTGGCGCACATTTTCTATCTGGTGGGCTTTAACCTGCTGCCGCCCCGGTTGAGCGGCGCGGCGCTGATCTTGCTGGCCGTGGTGGCGGTCGCCATCTGGGCGGTGGTTCCCCGGGTGGTGCGCGGGGTGCGCTCCCGCCCGGAAACCCGCCCGCTGACCTGGCAGGTGTTGGCCTACTCCGCGGTGATCAGCCTGATGCTGTACTCCGCGCTGCTCAATCTGCTGCGGCCGGACTGGCCGCTGGCGTCGGCGCTGGTCACCGCGGCCGGCGCAGCCCTGTTCTTCACCTCGGACTCCATCCTGGCGACGAAGCGCTTCGTCCGCTCGCTGCCCTACGACGAGGTGGCGGTGATCGTCACCTATCACCTGGGGCAGCTGGCCATTATCTGGGGCGTGCTGATGGCCTTCAGCGGGCTGACTCAGTCCTGATTGTTCAGCGGGTGGAAGCCCTCGCCCAGCGCTTCGTGCGCCGTGCCGATCACCATGAAGGCCTTCGGGTCGGCGGCGCTGACAATGGCTTTGAGCTGGTTCACTTCAGCCCGGGTGACCACGCAGTAGAGCACGGGACGGCTCTGCCCGGTCCATGCGCCGGTGCCCGGCAGGATGGTGATCCCCCGCTCGAGGGTTTCGAAGATCTGCTTTGAGACGTCTTCGGGGTAGTTTGTCACGATGATGGCGGTGCGGAACACGCTGGAGCCTTCAGAGGCAGCCTCGGCCGCCAGCCCGGAGACGTAAATGACCACCAGGCCGTAAAGCGCCACTCGCCAGTCAAAGGAGAAGCCGCTGGCCAGCACCACGGCGGCGTCGGTGATCAGGTAGGCGTGGGATATGGAAATGCCAAACCGGAAGTTGAGGATGCGGCCCAGGATGTCCGAACCGCCGCTGGTGCCCTGTCCGCGGTAGACCAGGCCCAGGCCGATGCCCAGCAGCAGGCCGCCGTAGATGGTGTTGAGCACCATATCGCCGGTCACCCCCTGCTCCGGGATGAACAGCACCAGCAGGTCGGTGAACAGGGAGAAGGCAGTGATGGACACGGCCGTGCGCAGGGCGAAGCGCGAGCCGCCCAGATGCCGCCAGCCCAGGATGAACAGGGGGACATTGCCGATGAACACCATCAGGCCGATCGGCCAGTTGGTGTAGTAGTTGATAATCTGGGCCGCGCCGCTGATGCCGCCGGACACCAGCAGGGCGGGGACCAGGAACAGGCGCATGGCCAGCGCCTGGATCAGCGCGCCGATCAGGATGAAGGAATAATCACGTACGAGCTTCCAGGTAAAACGGACCTGGCCGAATTCTGCTTTGAACCACTGGACAACCGTCTGCCCAATCCCCCCTCCGGGGCCTTTACCTTGCATTTGTGCACTTCCTTTAATAGATGGGTGATTAGCGCCGGAATTATACCGGAGACAGGTGAATATGATAAGTGCGGGTTTGGCGGGGGTGCGCGCCCTTCTGCACCCCCATGGGAGTTCCTCCCTTCTCAGGTAGCGAGGGGTTCATGTCCACCCATCTCCCTGGAAGGGGGCCTACCCCCATGGGGGCACGCCGGTGATCTTTCCACAAAAACTCAATCCTTTGACATTCTGCCTGCCCAAGACTAAAATGAAATAGTCACACCGCTGCATGGAAATCCGCCATAGAGGAGCGCCCGTGAGCGAATGGGAGGGTACGTACGTCATCGGACTGACCGGCAACATCGGGACAGGCAAGAGCGTGGTCCGCAGGATGCTGGAGCAGCTGGGCGCCTACGGCATCGACGCTGACGTGCTTTCTCATCGGGTGACAGCCAGAAACGGACCGGCCTACCAGCCGATTGTGGAGACCTTCGGGAGCCAGGTGCTGCGCGAGGATGGGGAAATCGACCGCGCCCGGCTGGGAAAACTGGTCTTCAGCGATCCTGAAAAACTGTCTGTGCTGGAATCAATCGTGCATCCTCTGGTAAGGCAGGCCATCGACGCCGAAGTATCCACGGCGAGCAGGCCTGTGGTCGTGCTGGAGGCCATCAAGCTGCTGGAGACCAGCCTGCGGAAGCAGTGCGACAGCCTGTGGGTGGTGTACGCCTCACCCGAAGTGCAGCTGCGCCGCCTGGTGGAAAGCCGCGGCATGGATGAGCAGGACGCTCGCCAGCGCATCCAGGCCCAGCCGCCGCAGGAGGAAAAGGTGGCCGCCGCCGACGTCGTCATCGACAACTCCGGATCTGTCAATCAAACCATGGAGCAGGTGACCCGGGCCTGGAACCGCCTGGTTCCCGTTCCGGCCGAAAACCTTAACCGACGCTTCTCCCTCTAGTACCAGCGCCCCAATGCTTGCCCGCCGGCGGCAGCCGGCTCCGGTCAACAGCCTTGAAACGACTGGTTGGAATCGAAGAACTGTGTCAGACCTGCTAAACGAAATTCTCTTCTTGTTTCAACGCTTCACCTGGTTAAGCGCCATCGACCTGCTGCTCGTGACGCTGATTTTCTTTGCGCTGTTCATGATGCTTCGCGACACGCAGGCCATGGTGCTGCTGCGCGGGGTGCTGCTGATCATCATCATGTTCAGCCTGCTGACCAGCCTGGTAGAGCTGCCAGCCTTCTCCTGGCTGGTGAGTACCACGCTGCCGGCGCTGCTGTTTGCCATACCGGTGATCTTTTCGCCTGAAATCCGGCGCGGCCTGGAGCGAATCGGCCGGGCCGGCTCGGCGGCAGGCCTGTTCAACCACAACGCCGCCTCCGGCGTGGCCGTCCAGGTGACCATCCGCGCGGTGGTGACGGCCTGCGCGCGCCTCTCGGCCCGCCAGCATGGCGCGCTGATCGTGCTGCAGCGCAGCGACTCGCTGCAGGAGTACATCAACACCGGGGTCAAGCTCAACGCCATCGTCACCCCGGAACTGCTGCTGCAGGTGTTCTACCCCAACACGCCGCTGCACGACGGCGCGGCGATTATTGCCGACAACCGGCTGGTGGCGGCTGCCTGCGTCATGCCGCTGTCGGCCAGCGGCATCCTCAACCGTACGCCCGAGCGGCAGATGGGCCTGCGTCACCGGGCGGCACTGGGCACCTCGGAGGCCACCGACGCCATCACCATCGTGGTCTCGGAGGAGACCGGGTCCATTTCCATCGCCCACGGCGGGCGCATGATCCGACGTCTTGACAGCGAGCGTCTGGAAAACATCCTGCTGGCTTTCTTCCAGCAGAGCAATATATCCAACCGTTCGATGGGCTGGGTCGGCCGGCTGTTCAAACGGCCTGAACCGCAAATCCACCAGGAAGAGCAACCATGAGTTACCTGCAGCAGTTTACCAAGACGCTCCCCACATTGTTGACGGCGTTCATCTTAGCGGTGGCCGTTTGGATCTCGGCGGAGACGTCCAACAACCCCACGGAAGAGGCCAATTTCCCCCAGCCGGTGCCCCTGGAAGTGGTGGGGCAGGACCCTGGCCTGGTGATCACCAGCAGCATGCCCAGCTCGGTGGTGCTCACCATCCGCGCTCCGCAGTCGGTCTGGCAGGCGCTGCGGGCCAATCCCGGTCTGGTGCGCGCCGTGCTCGACCTCTCGGGCCTGGAGACGGGCACGCACACGGTGCAGGTGCAAATTCAGGTCGGGCGCAGCCCGTATGAGATCGTCAACCACTCGCCTCGCAGCGTGAATGTGACCCTGGAGCGGCTGATCAGCCGCACGCTGCCCATCGATCTGGTGGTCCGGGGCGAGCCGGCCATCGGTTATCAGGCTGAAACGCCGGAGCTTTCGCACGATACGGTCATTGTCAGCGGCCCCGAGACGCTGGTTAATCAGGTGCAGTCGGTGCGCGCCCTGCTCGACCTGTCCGGCGCGACGGAGCCGATCACCCGCAACATCACCCTGCAGGCGCTGGACAGCAGCGAGTCGGTGGTCAACGGCATCTCCATCACCCCGGACCGGATCACCGCCGCGGTGGAGGTGGCCCAGCGCTTCGGCTACCGCAATGTGGTGGTCAAGGCGGAGGTAATCGGCCAGATTGCCAACGGCTACCGGCTGACCAACATATCCGTTTTCCCGCCGGCGGTGACGGTGTACTCGCCCAATCCGCAGATCATCAGCTCGCTGCCCGGGGTGATCTCCACCCTGCCGGTGGATCTGACCGGCGTGCAGGACGACATCGACATCTCCGTGGCGCTGGACCTGCCGCCCGGCGTGCTGGTGGTGGGGGATGAAAACGAGGTGCTGGTGCGCGTCGGCGTGGCGGCCATCGAATCCTCCCTGACCCTGGACAACATGCCCGTGGAGGTGGCCGGACTGCCGGCCAACCTGGCCGCAGTGGTTGCTCCGGAGACCGTCACGGTTATCTTCTCCGGGCCGGTAGCGCTGCTGGACCAGCTGAACCGGGAGAACATCCGCGTGTACGTCGAGATCGACGAACCCAGAGTGGGTACTTTCCAGGCGACCCCGCAGGTGGAGGTGGTCATCCGGGACGTGGTGGTACAATCGGTGATACCGAATTCAGTGGAAGTGGTCATCAGTCAGGCCACGGCAGCGACACCATCATCTAACCGGTAAGGAGTATCCAGGCATGAAACCAGTTGTTGCCCTGGTCGGACGGCCAAACGTGGGCAAAAGCACGCTGTTCAATCGACTGGCCGGAGAGCAGCTGGCCATTGTGGACGAGGTTCCCGGCACTACCCGGGACCGCCTGCTGGCCGAATCGGAATGGAACGGGGTGCATTTTGACATCATCGACACCGGGGGCATCGACCCCACCGCATTCAGCGGCCAGTCGGTGCTGTCCATCGCCTCCGCCGAGTACATCGAGCAAATCCGCCAGCAGGCCGAAATTGCCGTGCGCGAATCCGACGTGATCCTGTTCATCGTGGACGCGTCGGCCGGGGTCACTCCGGCGGACATGGAAGTGGCCCAGTTCCTGCGCCGCAACCAGAAGAACGTGGACGGCATGCTGCGCCCGCCGGTGTTCCTGGTGGTCAACAAGGCCGACAGCGCCGCACTGCGCGAGCGAGCGTTCGAGTTCTACGAGCTGGGCATGGGCGAACCTTACCCCATCTCGTCCCTGCACGGCACCGGCACCGGGGACCTGCTTGATGACGTCGTGGCCTCCTTCCCGGCGCAGGCCGAAGAGGAAGAGGACGACTCTGTCAAGATCGCGCTGGTCGGCAAGCCCAATGTGGGCAAGTCCAGCCTGCTCAACCGCCTGGTGGGGGAGGAGCGCACCATCGTCAGCCCCATCGCCGGGACCACCCGTGACGCCATCGACACCCGCATCGAATACAACGGGATGCCCATCACGCTGATTGACACCGCCGGGATTCGCCGCCGCGGGCGCATTGAGCCGGGGGTGGAAAAGTACAGCGTGATCCGCGCCATGAAGGCCATCGAGCGGGCCGACGTGGCCCTGCTGGTCATCGACGCGACCGCCGACATCACCGCGCAGGACACGCACATCGCCGGGTACATTCTGGAGGCCTGGAAGAGCGCCGTGGTTGTGGTCAACAAGTGGGACGCCATCGAGAAAGACACCTACACCATGCAGTCCTACACCGAGCGCATCCGCCGGGAGCTGAACTTCATGAGCTACGTGCCGCTGGTGTTCATCTCCGCCAAGACCGGGCAGCGGGTTGACCAGGTGCTGCCCACGGCCTTGCGGGTGCAGGAGGAGCGCCTGGCGCGGATCCCCACCGGAGCGCTCAACCGCATCCTGCAGAAGGCACAGGACCGGCACTCGCCGCCCTCGCATGCCGGCCGCCAGCTGAAGCTCTACTACGGCACGCAGGTGAAGGTGGACCCGCCCACATTCCTGGTGCACGTCAACGACCCGTCGCTGGGGCACTTCACCTACCTGCGCTATCTGGAAAACCAGATCCGCGAGGAGTACCCGTACACCGGCACGCCCATCCGGGTGGTGCTGAAAGCCCGGCGTTAAGCGACCCTTGACGTGATCGAAAAGGTGTACTATAATCACCGTCGTTGATGCGGGGTAGAGCAGTGGCAGCTCGTCGGGCTCATAACCCGGAGGTCGTTGGTTCGAATCCAACCCCCGCTACT
>DGEO01000011.1:0-669 GCA_002385985.1 Anaerolineaceae bacterium UBA3924
GCCGCCGGTGAGGTGCGGAACTCCAAAACCCTGTGGTTCGGGATGTTTGGCAGCCCGGTGATCTGGTCGATCCACCTGATTCTGGGCTACACGTTCAGCGAGGCCGCCTGCACGGCCGGCTTGCTGAACTTCACCATCGCCGGGGCTGACGGGGTGATGCTGGCCCTGATCCTGTGGACGCTGCTGGCCATGGCCGGGATCTTGTGGAACGGCTGGTGGAGCTACCGCTCCTGGCGCCATTATGCCGCGCTGAACCCGGAGGAGGAGCACCCGCTGCAGGCCTTTGACCGGGACGAGTTCCTGGCCCTCTCGGGCCTGCTGCTGAGCGGCATTTTCTTCCTGCTGCTGCTGATTAACCTGTACCCGTTCTTTGTGCTGAGGCCCTGTGTCTAGGCGATGGTGGGCTCTCCTGCTGGTGCTGGTCCTGCTGGCCGTGCCAGCCGGCGGGGTGTCGGCGCACGGCGGCGAGGACGACGGCCGCCCCTGGTACACCTGGTGGTCGACGGACCCGCTCCTCTGGCTTGGGCTGGCCGGGGCGGCTCTGGTCTACCGGGCCGGCTGGCGCAGGCTGTACCGCAGCGGCCGGAACCGGAACCGGCTGCGCAGGCAGGCCCGCGCCTTCACCGCCGGGCTGCTGGTGACCGCGCTGGCGCTGGTTTCCCCGCTGGA
>DGEO01000011.1:889-2508 GCA_002385985.1 Anaerolineaceae bacterium UBA3924
GTTAAGCAGGGCGGCGGGCGGCCTGGCCCGTGAAGGAAGGTTGAAGGCGCTGGTGCGGCTGATGGCCCGGCCTGCCAGCGCCTGGCTAATCAGCGCGGTTGTCTTCTGGGTATGGCACGCGCCGGCGCTGTACCAGGCCTCGCTGGAGCGGGAGTGGGTTCACGCGCTGCAGCACGTGTCGTTTCTGGCCAGCGCGCTGCTGTTCTGGTGGGCGGCGCTGCACACCCTGGTCCGCTCGCCGGAGCAGGGCGGGCTGGGGGTGCTGTACCTGTTCACCACCGCGCTGCACAGCGGCCTGCTGGGGGCGCTGCTGACCTTTTCCAGCCGGCCCTGGTACCCGCTGTATGAGGACCGGGCGGCGCGCTGGGGGCTGACCGGCCTGGAAGACCAGCAGCTGGCCGGACTGGTGATGTGGATCCCGGGCGGGGTGATCTATCTGGCGGCCGCGCTGTGGCTGCTCAGCCGCTGGCTGGAGGGGGCCCGCTCGCCGGAAGGCGAGGCCCCGCCAAAGGAAGCGGAGCGGTGAGACCGGCGGTGAAAACGGCGGCGCAGGCCATTCTTCCGGACCCGGCCGTTCAGGCCGGGCTGCGCTCGCCGAAGAGGTACCAGGCCCCTTTGCGGTCGTCCGCGCTGCGCGGGGCGCGGTCGTAGTACAGGTCAAACACCCGCCCTTCACGGGTGCGCACCTGGAAATGGTAGCGCCCGACGCCCCAGGAGCCGCGCAGCATGGCCCGCCGGGCGTGAGCCTCGCGCATATTGCGGGCGAAGCGGCCTCTCCGCGCGGTGTCCATCCATTCGGCCAGCACTTCCTCGACGGTGTGCGTCTGGCCCTGCCAGATGAAGCGGTCGGGGCAGTGGGGCGCCTTTTCCAGCAGCGGGGGGTTGTCAAACTCGACCGTGATGGGTTCGTCGATCAGCTGGATGAGTTCGCCGGTCATGACATTCCTCGTGATATTCGGCCTGATAAGAACGCGGTGCCGTCAATGATATACTTATCGGGGGGAAAGCCCACAGGCAAATCCGCAGGTCGTCCTGAGTAGGAGTATACAATGAAGACCTTATTATTAATGCGTCACGCCAAATCAAGCTGGAAAGACCCGGAGCTGCAGGACATCGATCGCCCGCTCAACAAACGCGGCGAAAGGGACGCGCCTCGCATGGGCAAACTGCTGAAGAAGGAGGGACTGATCCCGGATATTATCGTCTCCTCCCCGGCCCAGCGCACGAAAGCCACCGCCGAGGCCGTGGCTGACAAGCTGGATTACGAAAAGGACATTCTGTACGTGGACTCGCTGTATCTGGGCGAGCCGCACGAATATTTCGAGATGCTGCGGAGCCTCTCCGACGAGGTGGATACCGCGCTGGTGATCGGCCACAACCCCGGGCTGGAGGGGCTGGTGCAGATCCTCTCGGGCAAGGTGGTATCGCTGCCCACCGGGGCCATTGCCTATTTGCGGGTGCCGGTGCGCGCCTGGAGCGCCCTGACCGTGCATATCGACTGCAAGCTGGCCGAGCTGTGGCGGCCGAAGGATCTGGACTGAACGCGCCCTGATCCGCTCATCAGGCCGCGCTCGTTCCGCCGGCTGCAGATTGCTGGAATAAAAAAAAGGCCGGGCTTA
>DGEO01000011.1:2700-14640 GCA_002385985.1 Anaerolineaceae bacterium UBA3924
TTATGCCCAGCCTTCTCTTTTGGCGATATCGATGGCTTCCTCTCGCGAGGAGGTGCCCAGCTTGCGCATCACCTGCTCCATCTGCTCTGAGACCGTGGCCGGCTCCACGCCCAGGCTGGAGGCGATTTCGTCGTCGCTCTTCTCCTCCACCACCCAGCGCAGGATTTCCAGCTCGCGGTAGGTCAGGGTGTTGCGCTCACCCGGGCGGCGCTTGATTTTCTCCAGCTTCATGGCCACCTGAGGGCTGACCCAGCCCTCCTCCCGGCGGGCCACGCCGCGCACGGCGTCCACAATGTGATCCGGCGCTTCTCCCTTGATCAGATAGCCGGAGACTTCGTGGTCCAGCAGCTCCAGGATGTACTCCTGGTCGTCGTAGGCGCTCAGCACCAGTATGCGCACTTCCACGCCGGCCTCTTTCAGGCGGCGGGCGACCTCAATCCCGTTCAGCCCCGGCATTTCCACGTCCAGCAGGAGCACGTCCGGGCGCAGCTCTTCGGTCAGATGGATGGCGTCCAGGCCGTTGGAGGCCTCCGCCACCACTTCGATGTCCGGGGTTTTTTCCAGTAAGGCGCGAATACCCTGGCGAACCCGCTCGTGATCTTCAGCCAATACTACCCGCGTGGGTGCTAAATCCATCTCCCTCAACCTCCAGGGGGTCGTCTGGTCATGCGATGCCGTGGGTTTGTTCTCCATTTCACCAGCCCTCATTATACCCGCTTCCTGGGATCCACTTCTTCCCTGCCAATCCCCCTAATGAAAGACCATTTTACCAGCCCTTACAGAGAAAAGGAGCAGTAAGCGGGCAGCTTTTCAGCAGCACCACTGCTCCTTCCTCGTTGAGCAGTCCGAAAATGAATCGTTCGCTATACGGTTCGCCTGCCTCCTCCGAACAGTCTGAGCAGGGCAATTAGGACAATTGA
This sequence comes from Anaerolineaceae bacterium UBA3924, assembly GCA_002385985.1. Taxonomy (GTDB): domain Bacteria; phylum Chloroflexota; class Anaerolineae; order Anaerolineales; family Anaerolineaceae; genus UBA3924. The sequence goes on from DGEO01000011.1 coordinate 3,621, forward strand.
CCCGAGTAAGGCGATCAGGATGGTGGTCAGGTTGATGCCCGTAAGCTCCACGTCAAACAGCGCTGACGCCAGGAAGCCGCCGATCAGGGCGCCCACAATGCCGACCACAATGTTGCCCAGCAGGCCGTACCCGCCGCCGCGCATGACGATTCCGGCTAACCAGCCGGCGATCAGTCCCACTATAATCCATGCTAAGATGCTCATCGTGTTTTCCTCCTCCAAATAATAAGGTTGGTAATAACCTGGAATAACTGCTCGAGAGAAGCAAAGCGCTTCTCTCAGGGTGATGCCTGGCTGCGGCGACTACATCGTGGTTCTGTTCAAAAAATCGCGGACTTCGCGCTCGGCTTCTTCGTGCGTGTACCCGTATTTCTCTTGAAGCTTGCCGATCAAGACGTCGCTGCGTCCCTGAATCTGATCCAACTCGTCGTCGGTGAGCCGGCCCCAGTGCTCCTTCACTCTGCCACGAAACTGTTTCCACTGACCTTTCAGAATGTCGTCGAACATACCCACTCCTTTCTTAAGGTGAAACCTTACAATCCAACTATATCGACCGCGGCAGGGGGCGACAAGCGGGTGTTTCCTTACGCGGCGGTAGGGATATCCCTACACTTTGGGCAGGGAAGCGCCTGGAGAATCAAAAAAGGACGGGAATTACCCGTCCTTTTTATCGTTCAGACTGTCTTTGCGCGGCTCAGTTCACCAGGCCTTCGCGGATGGCATGCACGGCGGCCTCGACGCGCGAGGTGACGCCCAGCTTGGTGTACAGCGACTCGAGGTATTTCTCCACCGTCTTCTCGCTAATGCCCAGATTAACGGCGATGCTCTGGTTGGTGCGCCCCTCGACCACCAGCTTGAGCACGTCCATTTCGCGCGGGGTGAGGGTGGCGGCTTCTTCGTCGCGCACCCAGGAGACCATCTGGGCGGCAATGCTGCGCGAGACCCAGCCCTCCTCTCCGTGGGCCACGCCCCGTACGGCGTCCAGAATCGTCTGGGGGGCCTCCTCTTTCATCAGATAACCCGACGCGCCGCTTTCCAGCAGTTCCTGGATGTAGATGCGGTCGGCGTGAGCGCTCAGGGCGAGGATCTTGACCGAGGATTTCTGCTGCTGCAGCCGCTGAGCGACCTCGGTGCCCTTCAAGTCCGGCAGTTCCATATCCAGCAGGAGGATATCGGGCTTGACTTCCTCGATCATCTTCAATGCTTCGGTACCAGAGGAGGCTTCACCAACGACCTCGATATCCACAGCCTTATCCAACAGGGTGCGGATACCGCTCCGTACAACTGGATGATCATCGGCAAGTAAAACACGAATAGGGCTCATAGGATCCTCTCTGGATGATTATAACGCTCTTAAGGTTGGATCTGCGCGTTCGCGGCGTCACTTCTGCCAGTGATGAAGAGATGCGGACCTGGTCTCCGGGGAGATCCGTCTGGCGGAGATCGCTAATCCGGGCTGCCCGGGTGCGCTGTGAGGCTGCGATGGCGTCCATCGGGTCGCAGTGAGGCGGGGATGAGCGGAAGACCTGGTGACTGGATCGAAGAACATCGATTCGGCGCAAATCGAGTATGATTATTTTAGCAAGATTTGTCAATAATTGGGGAATGATTTCGATCAACACTCTGATTCTACCATCTTTTATATCATCTATATCATCCCTTTGAGGGATGAAGGAGGCCGGCGTGATGGAACAGGCGCAAAATGTAACTGCAGTCCCGCTGCCCCCGGGGCCGGACGGGCTGCCGCTGCTGGGTGTGCTGCCGGGTGTCTGGAAGGATCCGCTGGGGTTTTTCCTCAAGGCGGCGGTGGACTACGGCCCGGTGGCCCGGCTGCAGATGGGCCCCAAGGACTTTTACCTGGTCTCCGGCCCGGAAGAAGTTAAATATGTGTTGCAGGAAAACCACCACAACTACCGCAAGGGCTACGACCAGGCCAGACCGCTGTTCGGCGACGGGCTGCTGACCAGCGACGGCGAAGAATGGCTGCGCCGCCGGCGCATGATCCAGCCCATGTTCAACCGCACGCGCCTGTCCTTCTTCAGCCAGTTCATGACTCAGGCGACCGAAGAGATGCTCGACCGCTGGGAGACGCTGGCCGATCAGGGCATCATCGACGCGGCCCACGAGATGATGAAGCTGACCCAGACCATCATCGTGCGCTCCATGTTCAGCAGCGATGTGGGCGAGGAGGCCGCCCGGCTGGGGGCCGCCTTCGACGATACGCTCGAGTACCTCAACCGCATCCTGTTCGCGCCGCATCCGGCGCTGGCCGAGCTGCCTTCGGCGGCCACCCGGCGCAACCGCCGCGCGCTGGCATACCTGGACGCGTTCATCTACCGGCTGATCGAGCGCAAGCGCGCAAGCGGCGAGGACACCGGAGACCTGCTCTCCCTGCTGGTGCTGGCCCGCGGTGAGGACGGCCAGCCCAGCCTGACGGATGCGCAGGTGCGTGACGAGCTGATGACCATCTTCCTGGCCGGGCACGAGACCACCGCCAACGCGCTGGCCTGGACCTGGTACCTGCTGGGGCTGAACCCTGACGTGGAGGCCCGCCTGGTGGAGGAGATTGACACAGTGCTGGGCGGTTCACCCCCGGCCTACGACGACCTGGAAAAGCTGCGCTATACTCCGCTGGTGCTGCACGAGGCGATGCGCCTGTACCCGCCGGCCTGGATGTTCGTGCGCCACGCCATCGCCGACGACGAGCTGGGCGGCTACCGCATTCCGGCCGGGGAGATGGTGATGATCAGCCCCTACGTCACCCACCGGCTGCCGCAGCACTGGGAGAATCCCGAAGCCTTTGACCCGGAGCGGTTCACCGCGGAGCGCTCGGCCGGGCGGCACAAGTTCGCCTACTTCCCCTTCGGGGGCGGGCCGCGCCTGTGCATCGGCAACAACTTTGCGCTGATCGAGGCCCAGCTGATCCTGGTGCGGGTGCTGCAGCGCTTCCGCCTGCGCCTGGCGCTGGTGCCTGGCTCGCGGGTGATTCCGACGCCGATCGCCACCCTGCAGCCCAAACCGGGCGTGCCCATCCGGCTGGAGCGGCGCTACTAAGCCCCGGCCTTCCTGCGGCGGTGCTGGCTCATCTCCCGGCGGGCCTTGAACACCACCCGGAAGAAGTTGGGCACGTGCTCAATCGGGTTGATGTGGCTGTGCTCGTCCTCGTAGATGGTGCTGATGGGCACCCAGTCCAGTTTCATGTCCTGCTTGACACAGGTCATGATCATCTCGACCTCGAAGTGAAAACCCTGCTCGCGGCTGTCCAGCACGGCTTCCATCAGGCGGCGGGTGAGCAGCCGGTAGCCAGACTGGTTGTCGGGGATGTACTGGCCCATGGCCCAGGAGAAGCTCCAGCGGCCGATGGTGTTGGTGCAGCGGCGGATGATGGGCATCTTGCTGTATTCGCGCGCGCCGATAATCAGGTCGCCGCCGCGCTCGCGGTAGGCTTCCAGGAAGCGGGGGATTTCGTTCGGGTCGTGCTGGCCGTCTGCGTCGAGCATGATCACGGCATCGAAGCCCTGCTCCAGCGCCCAGGCGAAGCCGCGCTTGAGCGCGGCGCCTTTGCCCTGGTTGGGCACCTGGCGCACCACGCTGGCCCCGGCCTGTTCGGCTTTTTCAGCGGTGTCGTCTTTTGAGCCGTCGTCCACCACCAGCGCGGGCAGGTACTGGCGGGTCTGCTGGATGACGGCGGAGATTTTGCGGCCCTCGTTGTAGGCCGGGATGAGGGCGAGAACGCCGGATTCGGTGGGCGGCATATGTTTCAGGGTCATGGGCGGGGCGAGCCTTCTCTCCAGGTGGCGTGAATGGGCTAATTTTACCAGAGCGGGGTTATTCCGGCAGCCGGGCGATCAGCGAATAGCTGAGCGGAAGCAGGGCGGCGCAGCGTTCGAAGCTGGCGAATTCGTTGGTCAGGTCGTGACCGTACTCTTCGAACCACTCCAGCAGGAAGCCCTGGCGCAGCAGCTCGTTGATCACGTCCGCCAGCCGGTGGTGGAACCAGTAGGAGGTCGGCCCCTGGTACTGCTCATTGCCGTAGTAGTCCAGGCCCTCCTGGTCGGCGAAGGGCTCGGTCTTGAAGTAAGAGTGCCGCGGGGCGGGGGTTTCGGTCAGCGTATCGTCCTGGTCGAACATATCCAGGATGGGGTGCATCTCGTAGAAGACCACCTTGCCGCCGGGCCGCAGCAGCCGGGCCATGACCTGAAAGGCCCCGGGCAGATCGGGAAGCCAGCCCAGCGTGCCGATGGTGATCAGCAGCAGGTCGAAGCTGCGGTCGTAGGCGGCCGGGATGGCGTACAGGTCGGTGCGCACGAACTCAACGTCCAGCCCGGCGGTCTGGTTGAGCAGCCGCGCCTGGGCGATGAACTCGTCGGAGATGTCGAATCCCACGCAGCGGGCGGCGCCCAGGTTCCGCAGCGAGAGCGTCTCGCGGCCGTTGTTGCAGGAGAGCTGGGCCGCAGTCTTGCCCTCCAGCCCGACCCGGTCGCGCAGCAGGGCGGTCAGGGTGGCGTCCAGCGTGCTGGCCCCGGGCTGGCTGAAGAGCGCCAGCAGATGGTCGAGCTGCTGCCTGGCATGGTAGGGGGCGGCCTGGTTCCAGGCAGCGCGGTTGCTTTCGGTGTAGTCTGGCTCAGGCATGTTCTTCTCCTCGCTCCGCCGGCGGGGCGGCGGGCAAACCGGCCTCCGCGGCCGGGTGGGGCTGGCGCTGGGCCAGCAGGATGGCCGCCAGGATCAGCAGGCAGCCGATCAGCTGGGGCGGGGTCAGGTTTTCAGACAGGAAGAGCCAGCCGAACAGCGCGGCGAAGACCGCTTCCAGGCTGAGGATGAGGGCCGCGTCGGAAGGCGGGGCGTGGCGCTGGCCGAGCATCTGCAGCGTGTAGCCGACGCCGACCGAGAACACGCCGGTGTAGATCACCGTCCAGGCGGCGCCGGGCAGCAGGGCCAGGCTGGTCTGCTCGAAGATCAGCCCGGCGATCAGGTTCAGGGCGGCGTTGACCAGGTACTGGGCGATGGAGAAATGCAGCGGGTGGGCCAGGCGGGCCATGCGCCCGACCAGAATTACGTGCAGCGCCCAGAGGAACGCGCCCAGCAGCTCGTACAGATCGCCGATGACCAGGCGCATCACCCCGCCGGTGGAGAGCAGGAAGATGCCCGCGGCGGCCAGCAGCGCGGCGATCCAGGCGGCAGCCGGCAGCTTCGCGCCCATCAGCCGCACCATCAGGATGGGCACGATGACCACGTACAGCCCGGTGATGAACCCGGCGTTGCCCGCGGTGGTGGTCAGCAAACCGGCCTGCTGCAGCCCGCCGGCGGAAAAGAGCAGAACGCCGCCCAGCACCGCCCAGGGCCAGTGACTGGCCTGCAGCTGCAGTCGAAAGCGGATCAGCGGAAGCAGCAGGGCCGCCCCCAGGGCGAAGCGCAGCCCGTTGAACAGAAAAACGCCCAGGCTGGCGGCGGCCAGGCGCTGGACGACAAAGGCGCTGCCCCACACCGCGGCGGTGACCAGCAGGGCCAGGTCTGCCTGCAGGCGCAGGCTCCGGGGGGAACGAATCAACGACAAGAGGGCTTCTCCGTAACAGCTGCCTGTATTGTAACCCCACCGGCCCTTCCCCGCGCGGAAGATTAAAAAAAACAGCAGATGAAAATCCATCTGCTGCTCGTTTCTGACAGGGGTAATTACAGAGCTAAATGCCGCCGCCCGATTCGGCGATATCACTGATATCCTCACCGGCCTGGCGCAGGCTCTGCCTGCCTTCGCGCAGAAGGCTCTTGCCCTGCTCCTGAATGGTGGAAATGCGGCCGCGGGCCTGCTCGGCCACGGTCTTGGCCTGCTGGCGGGCCGTTTCCGCGGTGTCCGCGGCCCGTTCGCGCAGGTGAATGCTCTTCTCTTGAATCAACCCGCGGGTTTCCTCACCGGACTGCGGGGCCATCAACAGGGCGATGGCAGCGCCGGTGACCATTCCCAGGATAAATCCGCCGACCCAGGTACCGAAATCCGATCCACGTTCTTCCATATGATCCTCCTCGCATCACTTGTTCTGGTCAGGTCATTCTCCAGTCTAGCCGAAAAGGGGGGATCCGGCAATGGGGAGTCTTCCTCTCGAGGTTAGGGATTTCCCTGTCGAGAGAAAATGGTCAATTGGAGCAAGGAGGTTCTTTACATTTGCTCGAGAAAATGATAAGATGTTTTCGAACAGCGGCCGCCCTGTCGAGAATTGCGGCATTATCCGGCAGGCCACCGATCAGCCGGATAACGACAGGGTAAATGTTCAGTTTGATGGTCATTCCGCGATTAGGAAATGTCTGTCTGTCCGTGACTTCCTAAGCGAGCCGTCGGCCGCCGCGCCCGCTGAGGGAAGTTTCTTTTTTTCTTATGCCGTTTGTTGTCAGGAAAGATTTCAGAAGAGGATTACATGAACATCTATGTAGGAAATTTGTCGTACAAGACAAGCGAAGATGAGCTCCGGCAGGCTTTTTCTGCGTACGGACAGGTAGATTCTGTGGCCATCATCAAAGACAAGACCACCGGTTTGCCGCGTGGTTTCTCCTTTGTCGAAATGCCCAATCCCCAGGAGGCAGAAGCCGCAATCAATGCCATGAATGGGAAGATGTTCGGGGGCCGCACCCTGAAGGTCAATGAAGCTCGCCCGCGCGAAGACGGTGGCCGGCGCGACAATCGGGGCGGCGGGTTCAATCGGCGCGACGGCGGCGGTTACCGCTCTTACTAAATCTGGCGCTTCGCCCACGAAGCCGGAGGTTGGATCCAGCGGATCCCCTCCGGTTTTTTTATTTCTGCGCCCGGACCTGCGGCACGCGGGGCCATTTCCTCTATAATCTACACACAGAGGGAGGTGTGATATGGCTAGAAGACGCAGGTTTTACCGCAGGCAGCAGCGGCGCCCGTCGCTGACCACCGGGATCGGCACCCTGGCCGGCACGCTGGCTACCCTGGCCGGGGGCTGGCTGATTTATTCCGCGGCGGTGATCGATCACCAGATGCCGCTGCCCAAAGCCGTGCAGGCGGACCGGGAGATGATGTTTTCCGACAGCGCCGGGCGGTTGAGCTACTACGCCGACCGCTCCGGGTCGGGCCGGCCGGTTGTGCTCATCCACAGCATCAACGCCGCCGCCAGCGCCTATGAGATGAGTCCCCTGTTCAACCACTACCGCGGGAAGCGGCCGGTCTACGCGCTGGACCTGCCCGGCTACGGCTTCTCGGAGCGCTCGCCGCGGGTCTATTCGCCTGAGCTGTTCACCGCCGCTATCCTCGATTTCCTCAGCGACCAGGTGCGCACCGAGGCGGACGTGGTGGCCCTGTCGCTCTCGTCGGAGTTCGCCGCCCGCGCCGCGGTGGAACGGCCGGACCTGTTCCACTCGCTGACCATGATCTCGCCCACCGGCATGAGCATGAAGGAGAAAACCGGCGGCTCCTCTTCCGCCTATCAGGCGCTCAGCTTCCCGCTCTGGGGGCAGGGTATCTACGACGGCCTGGTGACCGAGACCTCCATCCGCGCCTTCCTGCAGCGCAGCTTCACCGGCCCGGTCCCCAACGAGATGGTGCAGTACGCCTATGCCACCAGCCACCAGCCGGGGGCGCGCAACGCGCCGTTCCACTTCCTGTCGGGGCTGCTGTTCACCCCGCAGGTGTACGAGCAGTATTACCTGCGGCTGAGCGTGCCCACCCTGGTACTGTACGACCGCGACGGGTTCACCAGCTTTGAGTGGCTGCCCCGGCTGGTTCAGGTGAACCCGCAGGTGCAGGCGGTGCGCATCGTCAACACGCTGGGCCTGCCGCACTGGGAAAAGCTGGAGGAAACCGCGGCTGCGCTGGAGCGCCACTGGGAGGCGGTTCAGGTCTAGGTTTGCCGCGGGGCGCGCCGCGGCACGCTCACTCCACGGCTTCGGCCAGGGCCAGGCGGACCTCATCCAGCCAGTCCTGCAGCGTGCCTGCACCCGGAGGCGGGGGGACCGTCTCGTCAGGCGGCAGGGCGTCGCGGGCCTGCCCGGCCAGCCGTTCGATCAGCCGGCGCAGGCCGGCGGCGGTCTCATGCCGGGCCTGTGCGGCCTGCAGGTAGCGCAGCGCGGCGGCCGGCTGGCCCTCGCGCAGGCAGGTTTCACCCAGGCCGGCCAGCAGCAGCGGAGCTGAGAGCGGGATCAGGGTTTCGTTCGGCCCGCTGAGCGTCTCCAGCAGGCGGCGCAGGTGTACCCGGGCGGCGGCCGCCTGGCCCTCGGCCAGCGCCAGCCGGCACATGCCGTAGGTCACCCGGGCGGTGCCCCAGTGGAAATTGAGCTTCGAGCTGCGCTCGAGGGACCAGAGGAAATGGTCGCGCGCCTGTTCCAGCTGGCCGGTTTCCAGGCAGGCGAAACCCAGGTTTTCGTGGCTGACGGCCAGGTTGAAGATGTTGCCCACTTCTTCACGCAGGGCGAAACCCCGCTCGAACAGCTCGCGGGCCTGGTCTACGTCGCCCTGATCCAGGGCCACCAGCCCCAGGTTGTCATAGGACCCGGCCACACCCAGCAGGTCCTTGATCTCGCGGCTGATTTCCATGCTCTCTTCATGCAGCCGGCGGGATTCGTCGAAGTCGCCGATCAGGCGGGCGGCGTAGCCGGTGTAATCCAGACTGAGCGAGATGCCCCAGCGGTAGTTGATCTCGCGGCTGATCTCCAGCCCCTCCAGGAAGCGCTGCCTGGCCAGGAGATAATCGCCGCGCATCTGCGCCGCCATGCCGATCAGGTTCAGCGCTTCCACCAGGATCTGGCGGTTACCCACCTCGCGGGCCGTGCGGGCAGCCTCCTGGGCATAATGGGAGTTGAAGACATCGTCCCGCAGGATGCTGAGCGCCAGGTAGCAGATGGACAGCGTCCACAGATCGCCCCGCTCGCTCAGCCGGCGGGCGATGTCATCCAGCTCGGCGTTCACCAGGCGGTGCTCCTCCTCGTCGATCAGGGCGTAGGCGATCTCGTAGTCCATGAGCGTCCGCTCTTCGAGGGCTTCCTCCCGGTCCAGCAGGCGGCGGGCCAGGGTCATCTGGGCCAGCGCCCGGTTGTTCTGGTACAGGTTGAAGAGCAGCGCGCCGTGGCGGATGAGCAGGCGGGCCAGGGCCAATCGCCGGGGAGGGGGCAGTCCCTCATAATCCCCGTCCGGCGGAGAGCAGATCTCCAGCGCGGCGTTCAGCAGGGCTTCGCCTTCGACCGTCCAGCCCTGAACCGAGTAGAACAGGTACAGGCTGTTGAGCATCCGGTCGACGGCCTCCCAGTCGCGGTGCTGGAGGGCGCGCACAGCGGCCAGGCGCACGTTTTCCAGATTGGCCTCGATTTCGTCCAGGGCTTCCTTCTGGCGCGGGCTTTTGAGCAGCGGCTCGCAGCGGGCCATCAGCTCCTGGTAGTACTCGCCGTGGCGGCGCAGGGTCTCCTGCTCGGCGGCCGGGTCCTGGCGCAGCTTCTCCTCGCCGTACTGGCGCAGCAGTTCGTGAATTTCAAATCGCCGCCGGGCGTTCAGGCGTAAAAAGGAGCGGTCGACCAGGCCGGAGAGGGTCTCCAGGCTGGCGCCGGCGGCGTGTACGGCGGCCGGGCGGTCAAACCCGCTGCGGAAGACCGACAGCCGGGGGAAGAGGGCCTGCTCGGCGGGAGGCAGCAGGTCCCAGGAGTGGTGGAACACGGCCCGCAGGCTGCGGTGACCGGGGTCGGTGTCGCGCAGGCGGCTGGTGAGCGCGCCGATGTCTTGCTTCAGCTCGGCGGCGATCTCGGCCGCGGTGAGGATGTGCGCCCAGGAGGAAGCCAGCTCGATGGCCAGCGGCATGCCCTCCACCAGGCGGCAGATGTGCGCGATGTGGGCCTTCTCCTCCTCGGCCGGCCGGTAGGCGGGGTTGGCCCGGCGTGCGCTCTGCACGAACAGCTGGTAGGAGCTGAACTGGTCCAGCTCCATCTGGTCTTCGCCGGGGAAGCCCAGCCCGCTCACCTCGAAGACGGTTTCGCTGGCCAGGTTGAGCCGCTCGCGCGAGGTGACCAGCATCTTCAGGCTGGGGGCGCCGAGCAGGAACTCCACCAGCAGTACGGCGCTGCCGATCAGGTGCTCGAAGTTATCCCAGATGAGCAGCACCTTTTTTTCGGCCAGGTAGCGGATCATCTGGTCGAGCGGGTCGGCCTGGTCGAGCAGGTTGACGCGCAGGATGCTGGCCAGGGCCGGCAGCAGGGAGCGTTCCGAGTTGAGCGGCGCCAGAGGGATGAACACCACCCCGTCGGGGAAGCGCTCGCGGGCCTGCTCGCCCACCTGGATGGCCAGGCGGGTCTTGCCGATGCCGCCCGGCCCGACCAGGGTGATCAACGAGTGCTCGTCCTGCGCCAGCAGCGCGGTCAGGTCCTCCAGCTCGCGCTTCCGGCCGACAAAGGGCGTGGTCTGCACCGGCAGGCCGCTGCCCGGGATGGCGCGGCCCTTTTCCACGGGAGCGGAGACCCGCGGGGCGGCTTCGGCCCGCCCCGCGGCAGGGGCCTGGCTTGGGGCGACGGCCCCCTGGCGGATCTGCCCGGCCAGCGCGGCGATCTCTGGGCCGGGTTCGGCCTCCATTTCGGCCTGCAGCAGGGCGGTGAAGTCCTCATACTGGCGCAGCGCGGCCTGGCGCTGGCCGGCCCGGGCCAGCAGGCGCATCAGCGCGGAGCGGGCGTTCTCGTCCAGCCGGTCGAGAGAAACCCAACGGCGGGCGTGTTCCAGGGCCTGCTCGAGCGCGCCGCGGCCGGCGTAGATGGCGGCCAGGCGCTGGAAGATCAGCGCGGCGTCCTGGCGCAGCTGCTGGGCCTGCAGATACTGCCAGTCGTCAAAATCGGGGCTGTCAGGCAGGGAAAAGCCAGCCAGCAGGTCTCCGCGGTACAGGGCGGCGGCCTCCTCCAGGCGGTCGACGGCAGGCTGGCCCGGGTCTTCCTCTGGCAGGCTGGCGGCCAGCGCGGCCGCCTCGCGGAAGACGGGCACGTCCACCCAGAGCTGGCCGCCGGGTTTGAGCTCGATCACGTCCCGGCCGGTTTCCAGCCAGGC
>DGEO01000011.1:14929-15261 GCA_002385985.1 Anaerolineaceae bacterium UBA3924
GCCGGGGGTCGTAATCGGGCCAGAACAGGGCGGCCAGCGAAGCGCGCGTATGGGGCTGGCCGGTGATGCTGAGATAGGCCAGAAGCGCGGTGACTTTGCGCGTTTCCAGTTCGGTCGCCTGACCGCGAACCCGGATGAGGGGCGTGCCCAACCAGAACAGTTCCAAGTGCCAGTTCCTTAAATCGATTGTAACCGAGGCCCGGGTCTGGCGGGTAAATGAGTTGAAGAAAACGTTACGAGATTGTTTTCTGAAACCGGCGGGAAAACGCGCGGCGTGCCGCCCGGCGCAACGAACCCGTAGCGCCGCCTGCCTAGACTGGGATGGTACCTCG
>DGEO01000011.1:15385-25891 GCA_002385985.1 Anaerolineaceae bacterium UBA3924
GACGTGTAATTCCCGCCGCCCGCACCCTGTTTTCCGACGCCCTGTGGCGAGGGCGGCGCAGCCGGCTGGCGGCTTTCCTCCTCCGGCGGGCAGCCAGCCTGAAGGTGCTGCAGCTGACCGCAAAGCAGAAAAGCCGCCTGCATTACGTGGGACTTCGCCAGGTGGCGATCGACCGGATCACCGGCACCGAATCGCGGGAGCGGGGTTTTGACCGCCGCTTCCATCCCACCAGGCCCGGGCTGGAGGAGCGCTGGGCGCGAGTCGCCAGCGCCCGTTACGAGGGCATCCCTCTTCCTCCCGTGGAGCTGATCCGGGTGGGCGATGAATACTACGTGCGCGACGGTCACCACCGCATTTCGGTGGCCCGGGCGCGCGGTGAGAAGGATATCGACGCGCTGATCGTTCTGGGCTGAGGAAAACGCTCCCCTCACCCTTCGCCCCGCCGGCTGCCTGCAGCCGGCGAGGTCTTTTCTGCCTTCCCGGCCGGGCCGGGGCTGTTCACGGCCGCCGGACCACGATGCGGTGCTCGGAGTGGGCCGGGTCATGGCAGTAAACCAGCTCCTGGTCTTCAGGGTGGTGCGTGAAGCTTCCGTCGGAGACCTCCACGCGGCAGCCTTCCGGGTAGTGGAAGGCCGGGATGTAAAACAGGGTGGGCGCGGAGATTCCCGGGTCGTGGCGGAAGCGGAACTCGAAGCGCCCGGTGCGCAGGTCGAAGGACTGCGCCAGCGGCTCGCCGGCCACGGCGCGGGCCGAGGGGCGCAGCACCGCCGCCAGCGCCCGGCCGCCCGAGTTGAGATCCGCCGGGTCGGTGCGCTGGTCAGGGGAGTAGATTGAATAATCCTCGCCGTTCCAGTGGTCGCCGCGGGTGTTGTTGTTGTCCGGGTTGTAGTTCCACAGGACATAGCTGACCAGATTGTCTTCCACCGCCTGCAGGGAGCGGTCCAGCGCTTCGATCTGGTTGCGGTAGTTTCCGGTCTGGTAGGCGCGCTGCCTGTTCAGGTCGAAGGGGATACCGGTCTCGCCGATCAGCACCGGGGCGCCGCGCAGCTTCTGGCGGCCTTCATCCTTCAGCGCGGCCACCTGGTCCCGGAAGGAGGCCTGCACCCGCTTCCGGCCGAGCACCAGCCGCCCGCCCTTGCGCAGGTCGAAGCCCAGGTGCGGGTTGTAGAACTTGGTCACCTGCAGCAGGCTGTCGTACCAGTGGGGATCGTAGACGATATCCGCGGCGTCCTCCGGTCCCCAGGCGGGCATTTCCCCGCCGATCTCGCCGTGGACGAAGATCAGGCTCCCGGGGTGGGCGGCGCGGATGGCGCGGGCGTAGCGGTTTACGAAGGGCCGGTAAAAGTCCGGGCCGAAGGAGGCCGTGCGGCCGTCCACCCGGGCGAAGTGGTCCGGGCGCAGCAGGCGGGGCAGGCCGCGGCTGTCCAGCCCCCAGACACCGGCTTCGCGCCAGAGATCGGCGGCGCAGGCCTCCCAGGCGCACTTGCGGGACGGGTTGATCAGCCGGCGGGCGGTGCTCAGCGCGCCGAAGGGGGTCACCCGCATGATGTCGATCCACTGCGGGTAGCCCGCGGCCATGAGCATGGACTGGTAGGGGGTGGGGCTGGGGCCGAAGTGCAAACGGCTCTCGTGGCGGGCCAGGTTCTGCCAGCCGATGTAGCCGCGCAGGGGTTCGTTCATCACCCCGTAGCCGATCACGTTGGGAAGATCAGCCAGCTTTCGGGCCACCTGCTGGAAGGCGGCGATGTAATGCTCCTGCAGGTAATCCTGCGCATTGACGCCGTCAATGGTGAAGCGCGGGGCGAAGGCCCGCCCGCCGAAGAACAGGGTGAACATGGTCGCCGGGGCCAGCTTGTAGTAGTTGGTCATCCAGATCATCTGGGGGAAGGGGTCGCCGTGCAGGTTGTGTACGATGGCCGCGCCGGTCTCGTTGAAATGGGCCATGTCAAAGCCGGCCGCCTCGAGCGTCCAGCCGGGCGCGCCGCTGCCGCCGGTGAAGCGGCTCCACATGTCCTGGTGCGGGTCGATGTAGACCTGCAGGCCGTACTCGCCCGCCAGGCGGATCACCTCGCGCAGGTAGTCCAGGTAGCTGCGGTCGTACTGCCCCGGCCCGGCGTGCTCGACTGCCTCCCAGGTGACCAGGAAGCGCAGGAGCTGAAATCCCCAGGCCTTGAGCCGGGCGAAATGCTCACCGGCCTCCTCCAGCGGGAAGGGCGGGTTGGCGAAGGACACCCGGCGGTGGTCGAAAAATCCTTCGCGGATGTGCGAGGCCGCGTTGGGCCGGGTGGGGAGCTTGGCGTTGGCGCCCAGGTTGGCGCCGCGCAGCAGCAGGGCGCGCCCGTATTCGTCCCTCAGCCAGCCTCCTTCCGCGGTAATCACTGCGGTCCCTCCTTCTGCGGCGTTCATCCCCATACTATAGGGGAAGGGCGGATATGTGGAAATTGGGGAAAATCCCCCCTTGAGATGGGGAGTTTCCGTTCTTGTGCAGACCTTCCGCCTGCCGCATACTCATAAGGGGGAGTGGGACCACATAGAGTAAAGGGAAAGCAGGATGAACCTCATTTTATTGATAAAGAATACCGTGCGCGAGTTCCTGGAAGACAAAGCGCCCCGGCTGGCGGCGGCGCTTTCGTATTACGCGGTCATGTCGCTGGCCCCGCTGCTGATCTTAATCCTCTGGCTGGTGGGCCTGGTGTTCAGCCGGGAAGAGGCGCAGCAGGGGCTGCTGGAGCAGGTCACCAGCCTGGCCGGGCCTTCGGCGGCCGGCGCGGTGGAGGGCATCATCTCCAGCACGCAGGACCCCGACACCAGCGGTATCGTGGCCAGCGTGATATCGCTGGGTGTGCTGCTCTTTGGCGCTTCTGGCGTGTTCATCCAGCTGCAGGACTCGCTCAATACCGTCTGGGACGTGCAGCCCAAACCCGGGCGCGGCATCGGAGAAGTGATCAAGAGCCGCTTTCTGTCCTTTTCGATGGTGCTGGGCATCGGCTTTCTGCTGCTGGTCTCGCTGGTGCTGAGCGCGGCCCTCTCGGCGGCGGGGGCCTTTTTCGCTGACCTGATCCCCGGCGGCCCGACGCTCTGGCAGGTGGTCAACAACCTGGTCTCGGTGGCGGTGATCGCGCTGCTGTTCGGGTTGATGTTCAAGGTGCTGCCGGACGCGGAGATCCGCTGGCGGGACGTGTGGGTGGGCGCCATCGTGACCTCGCTGCTGTTCAACTTCGGCAAGTACCTGATTGGCCTGTACCTGGGGCAGAGCGGCGCGGCCTCCAGCTACGGGGCGGCCGGGTCGCTGGTGATCATCCTGCTGTGGGTGTACTACTCGGCGCTGATCCTGTTTTTCGGGGCGGAGTTCACCCAGGTGTGGGCGCGGCGGCACGGCGAGGTCATCCAGCCGGCGCCGAACGCCGAGCTGGTGCTGGACAAACGCGAGCTGGAAGGCGGCCCCAGACCCGCGCCCAGACCGCCGGTCCAGCCGGTGCTGGAGCCAGGGGAGCGCGAGTTCGGCTCCTCGCTGGCCTACCCGGCGTCTCAGGCGGTGCGGGTGAGCCGGAGCACGGGCGGACCGGCGTCCATCCCGGTGACCGGGCCGGAGCCTCCGCCGGCGGTCAGGACCCTGCCGGTGATTATGCTCGGGGCGGTGGCGGCCGGTTACGGGCTGTTTGAGACCGGGCGGGCGGCCGTGCGGCGCATCCGCCGGCGGTAAGCTTACCCGGACGGACTAGCGGCCGAACATCTCTTCCAGCAGCGGGTTGATCTGATCCCAGTTGGGCAGCAGCACCTGCGCGCCGCCGGGGGTCAGCCAGGGGGTGACCATGGAGCGGTCCAGGGTGCGCGAGTCGATCCCGTCCGGGCCGGCGCGCAGCACGGCCAGCCCCAGGCGCGGCCACAGCCAGACGGGCACGTTGGTGTCCACCGCATCCAGCACGGCCGGGATGACCTCGGGCAGCTGCCCCCAGGAGGAAGGCTGGAGCATCTGGGTCAGCATGGAGCGGATCAGGAACTGCCCGTGGGCCATGCGGAAGAAATCGTCCGTCCCGGAGCGGTCGCGGGCGAAGGCCAGGGCCTGCTCGCCGTTCAGGCGGTGCTCCCCGGCCGGCCAGCCGGCCATCGGCTCGGGCAGGTTGACCACCACGCCGCCCATGGCGTCGGCGATGCCCACCAGGCTGTCGAAGCTGATGCGGGCGTAATAGTGCACCGGCACGTCGAACACCTCCTCGACAGCTTCAGCGGCGGCGCGCGGCCCGCTGCCGGGCTGTTCCAGCTCGGCGAAGAAGTGGGCGGTGTTGATGCGCTGCTCACCGACCCGCGGCAAGGTGACCCACAGGTCGCGGGGGATGGAAAGCATGGCCACCGTGGGCCTGAGCGGGTTGATGGTCACCAGAATGTTGGTGTCGGAGCGGCCGGCGTAGGTGCCCTCGGGGGTGCGGTCGATGCCCAGCACCAGGATGTTGGTGCGAATGGGGGCGAAGAAATAGGCCAGCACCAGAACCAGCGGCAGCAGCAGCGCCAGGCAGCCGCAGCCTGGCCCGCGGCGGCGTCCGGGCTGTGGGGCCTGGTAGGCGGGCGGCATGGACTCGGCGATGGGATCCGGCCAGCGTTTGGACGGGGCCGGCTGCTGCCCCGGTGGCGGGACTGCCGGGTGCGAGGGGGCCGGCGGGTGGCCCGGGGGCGGGACGGTTGGCCGGTCAGCGCTGCCCGGGGCAGGCGGCTGGCCGGCGCCGCGCTCCACGGGCACCGGCTGGACAGCGCCCAGCGGATCGTACGGCGGCTCCGGCGGCTGAGCGCCGGAGGGAGTTGGTGAAGTTGGTAGATCGTTCATGTTAACCTCTGAACGGTGCGATTCTACCCTGAATCCGCCGGGCTGTCATCCGGAGCAGTAAAAACCGGGGTGTGGTTGGCCGGTGTGGAGGAAGGTAGGGGATGGGTGGAAACCGACTTCATCTTACCAAACCCGGCCGCTGCGCCACATATCCTTCGGGATGCTCGCCAGAAAAAAGGTGCGGAACCGGGACGGTTCCGCACCTTTAGTTTCGTTTTTCACCGCTCAGCGGCCCGAGCCGGGGCGCATCTTCTCACCTCGCGAGGGCTTGTGCACCGTCAGGCCGTGCCGGTCCAGATGGGCCACCCCGGCCCGGGTGATCTTGACACAGCCCTGCAGGTCCAGGTACTCCAGGCTGCGCAGCCGGGCGAGGGCCTTCAGGTTCTGGTCGGTCAGCCGGTTGCAGTAGCTCAGGTCCAGGTGGCGCAGGCGCGACAGCCCGGCCAGGTCCGAGAGGCCCCGGTCCGAGATGCCGCAGGCGCTCAGGTTGAGCCAGGTGAGCCAGGGCAGCTGCTTGAGCTTCGCCAGACCGGTCGTGGTCAGGTTGCGGTTCTCCGACAGGTCCAGCGCGGTCACCTCCGGCACGTCCTCCAATTCTTCGACCAGCTGAGCCAGGTCCTGGTCGCTGCCCGCGCGCAGCTGCACTTTGGCCTCATGGCCGGCCGGGATGGTGAAGTAGCCGGGGCCGGTGTCCAGCTCCTGCCACTCGTCCTCGCTGCCCTCCGGGCGGATGAAGACCTGCACCGGCAGCTCTGAGCCGAATTTGCGCTCCGCCAGGCTCATGCCTTCTCGGCGGCCAGCAGCTCGCGGACTTCCGGCAGGCGGCCGGCGCTGCCCAGCTTCTCGTTCTTATGGGCGATGAACTCGGCGTAGGCCTTCATGAAGATCTTGCCCGGGTCGCGCAGGTCGAACTTCTCGGGATGGTCGCGGAAGAACTCGCGGTGGACGCGGGTCCACACCAGGCGGCCGTCGGTGTCGATGTTGATCTTGGTGACGCCCAGCTTGGCCGCCGGGAGGAACTGGTCGGCGTCCACGCCCTTGGCGCCCTTGAGGTTGCCGCCCGCGGCGTTAATGCGCTCGACCTCTTCCTGCGGGACCGAGGAGGAACCGTGCATGACCAGCGGGAAGCCGGGCAGCCGGGCCTGGATCTCCTTCAGCACGTCAAAGCGCAGGGCCTGGGTGCCGGAGAACTTGAAGGCCCCGTGGCTGGTGCCGATGGCCACTGCCAGCGAGTCGCAGCCGGTGCGCTCGACGAACTCGCGTGCCTGGTCGGGGTCGGTCAGTTTGGCGTCGGCTTCGGAGACACTGACGTGCTCCTCCACGCCGCCCAGCTGGCCCAGCTCGGCCTCGACCACGATGCCGCGGGCGTGGGCGGCTTCCACTACCCGGCGGGTGATCTCGACGTTCTTGTCAAAGGGATGGTGGCTGGCGTCGATCATCACCGAGCTGTAAAAGCCGGATTCAATGGCGTCGTAGCAGGTTTCCTCGTCCCCGTGGTCCAGGTGAACGGCAAAGATGGCTTCGGGGAAGACATCCTCGGCGGCGCGGATGATGGCCTCCAGCATGCGCTTGTCGGTATAGCTGCGTGCGCCCTTGCTGATCTGGATAATGAAGGGAGCCTGGCTGTCCAGATTGCCCCGGAAAAGGCCCATGGCCTGCTCAAGGTTGTTAATGTTGTACGCTCCCAGGGCATATTTACCGTATGCCGCCTCAAAGAGTTTCTTGGTTGTTACGATCACCGCGTACTCCTTTCTCACAATCGCATAATAATCTAGCTGCCCCTATTATAGCCCACATGACCTGCGCAGCTCTCTGCGTCGAAGCAAAGCCCCCTCTGGGAGGGAGCTCCAGGCCAGGCGGGAGAGGCGCTTCAGCGCTCCTGGATCATCACCTGCGAGCCGGTGTCTTCCGTCTGCCGGGCGATGCTGATCTCCAGCGACAGCCCGCTGCGGCTGGCCTGCAGGATGACCAGGCTGTCCAGGCGCAGGGTTTCGCTGACCGACCAGCCGCCGCGCTCCAGCTCCGCCAGGTAAAACTCCGCCAGACCGGACGGGTCCAGGTCGCTGAGGTAGGTGGTCACCCCGCTGACGCTGGTGCGCTCGCGCGCGTCCGGATGGATGGGGATGGAAGCGGCGATGTCGCGGGCGGTCTGGCACTCGCCGGGCAGGTGAATGGCCCCCAGCGAGTTGACGCTCTGCAGCTCGTAGGCCCAGCGGGAGCTGCCCTCGGGCGAACCGGCCGCCGGCAGCCCGCTGATCACGCCCTCGGCCTCGCCGGAGAAGCGCACCACAAACCCGCCTTCCCGGGCGATCCACACCTCCGCCGACTGCCCGCTGCCCGCGCCCAGCTCCATGCGGCCCAGGTCGACGGTGTAGCGGTCGGTGATCAGGCCGTTGAGCAGCTCGCCCGGGGCCACCAGCCGGTCCGGCTGGATGGGGCCGAACAGCTGGTCGGGGGTGAGCGCCTGGCCCTGCTGGCGGGTCCGCTCTCCGCCGGAGGTCATCAGATTGCAGATGGGCGGCTGCGAGCCCTGCTGCGTGAGCAGGTAGAAATCGCTGCCCTGAATGAAGTACTCGAACACGGCCTCGCCGGACGGGCCGGAGGAGGCCATGCGGTAGTGGGTATCGCCCGTCTCACGGTTGATTTCCTGCAGGATGGAGACGGTGTCCCCGCCGCTGCCGGAGCCTACCTGCAGCTCGAAGGTCACCCGGTAGCTGGTCAGCTGCTCCAGCCCGGCGGCCAGGTCTGAAAGCGGCGGCAGGGGCGTGCCGGCGGGCAGGGAGGGGGCGGACGGCAGCACGTCGTCCGAGGCCTGGCCGGCCGCGTCCAGCTGCCGGAGGAAATCAACCACCCCGCAGCCGCTCAGCAGCAGGGCCAGGATCACCCCCACCAGCCAGACCCGGTACACCGGTTTCATCCCATCCGCCTCTCTACAAATAATGCATCCAGCCGGAGAGGCCGCGGTACAGTCCCGAGGCCAGCACATGGCCGGTTTTAACCATCATCCAGCCCAGCACCAGGCTGCGAACCAGCCAGAGCAGCGCCTCCACGGCGGGGTTGGCCAGGCCGAGCAGCGCCGGCAGCGCCCACACGGTGGAGAGCAGGGCGGCGGCGGTGATGCCTGGGTAGGTCCCCAGCCAGGCCGAGAGCCGCTGCTGCAGGAACCCGCGGAAGATGGTTTCCTCGGCCAGGCCGATCAGCACCCAGAAGGCCAGCCCCAGCAGCGTGGTCAGGGTGAACTGGTCAAAAAGGGTGAAGAATTTACTCGTCAGGAACAGAACCGCCATACCCAGCCCGGCCCCGATCGTGGCGGCCTGGCGGGCGTTGGAGGGCAGCCAGCCGGCTGCGGCGGGCAGGTTTGACCGGCGAGCCGTGAGCAGCGCCGCGGCGAAGGGCAGCAGCGCCAGCAGGCTGAGCAGCGCCCGGTTTTGGAGCGCGGGCATGACTTCCGGCAGGGTGAGCGCGCCCCGGTTCAGGCCGAAGACAGCGCCAGCCGGCAGGCCCGGCACCAGCCAGACCAGCATGGATGCGCCCAGCAGCCCGATCCCGAGCAGGGATTCTGCACGCGGACTGCGCAGGGTGACTTTTCGCGGCCGCAGGCGCGGTCCGCGGGCGACGAGCATCAGCACGGCCACCACGGCGAGCATCTCACTGAGAAACAGGATCAGGACGCGGGTGTCCATGCCTTGTCCGTTTCAGCTCACGTGGCGGGGGGATCGTCCCCGGCGGGAGCTTCAGCTGCCGCGCCGGGCGGCGGGTCCAGGTTCAGCTCCACGCGGTCCTCCATGCGCACCTGGCCGCGTAGAAACGCGCCCTCTTCGGTGGCGAAGGAGACGGTGGTCACGTCCCCCCAGACACGTCCGGTGGAACGAATTTCGATTTTTTCGGCGGTGATGTTGCCGCGCACCGCGCCGGCCACCACCACGGAGTTGGCCTGCAGGTCTTCGCAGGTGACGCGGCCGGTTTCTCCAATCACCACCAGGCCGCGCACCACGATTTCACCTTCAAACGTGCCCTCGATGCGCACCCCGCCGCTGCCGCGCAGGTCGCCCTTCCATTGAATACCGGGGCCGAGCACGGAGGTAACCCGTTCGACGGGTGCGGTGTTGGGAGAGACAGGGGGATTCTTTCGAAACATGCGATCCTTTACTGGCTTTGAGCGGATTCGACCGGGCGGGGGGGCCAGATCACGCCGGCCCAGACGCGCCCCCCGGCGGGCACGTCGGCCTTGACGGTGGCCCCGTTGCCCACCCGGGCGGCCTGCCCGATGGTGAGGTTGAGATTCACCGTCGCGCCCATGCCGATCTGGGCGAAATCTTCTACAATGACCCCGCCGGCCAGCAGCGCGCCCGGAGAGAGGTTGACGCAGCGGCCGATCTGGCAGTCGTGCGAGACCACCACCCCGGCATTGATCAGCGTGCCGAACCCCACCCGGGCCTCCGAGCCGATGTAGGTCTGGGCCAGCACCTGCACGCCGCCTTCCAGCCGGGCGCTGGGCTCGATCACCGCGGAGGGGTGCACCAGGTTGGGGCAGGTGAAGCCTGCTTCGGCCAGCAGCTCGAAGACTCTGAGGCGGGCGGCCACGTTGCCGATGCCGCCCACGGCGTTGGCCGCCAGGGTGACTCCTCTGCGGCGCCACTCGCGCAGGGCGGACGATCCGCCCACCACCGGCACGCCCATCACCTGGGAGTTGACCGGCAGGTTATCGTCGATGATGCCCACCACCTGGTACAGCCCGGCGGCGCGCACCAGATCAATCACGGTCTTGCCCTGACCGCCGCCGCCAAAAACCAGCAGCGCGGTGGGGTCGGTGTCGAATTCTGGCATCTCGAGGGGGCTTGCGGTCATGTTTCGTTTATACCATAGACTGGAGAGATGGTGAGGTCCGGCGGCTCGATCCAGAAGCGCCAGGGCTGAGAGCGCCACGGCTCGGGCACCGACTGGATGCCCACCCGCGGCCCGCGGCGGACTATGTCTTCGCTCACCGACGGGCCGGGCTCGATCCACAGCCCGGAGGCGGGATCGGTAAGCGGGCTGGCGTTCAGCCGGCCGTCGATCTGCAGCGCGCGGCAGAGCTTGCCCGGCCCGTCGGCCCAGCGGTGGGG
Organism: Anaerolineaceae bacterium UBA3924; assembly: GCA_002385985.1. GTDB lineage: Bacteria > Chloroflexota > Anaerolineae > Anaerolineales > Anaerolineaceae > UBA3924. Next base: position 25,310 of record DGEO01000011.1, read on the forward strand.
CGGCGCGCCCGGCCTGTTCCCGGCGATCCAGTCCAGGCCCTCGATGGGCCAGATGGCGCGGATCAGCACGGCGGCCGGCTCGCCTTCCGGGCAGGTGACGGCGTTCAGGCACCAGTACATGCCGTAGATCAGGTATACGTAGGCCCGTCCGGGCGGCCCGTACATCACCTCGGTGCGCTTCGTGCGCCCGGCGCGGGCGTGGCAGGCCAGGTCGCTTTCGCCGCGGTAGGCCTCGGTCTCGACGATCAGCCCGGCGGCGCGGCGGCCGTCCAGACCGCGCACCAGCCGCTGGCCGAGCAGGTCACGGGCCACTTCCAGCGCGTCACGGCGGTAAAAATCGGCGGGCAGGGCGTTCATCACACTCTGGGAATCGGGCATAAGCTATTGTACAATAGCGCAATGACCCAGGAAAAGAGCATTCATACGATCACAGTGTTTTCCGGCTCAGCCGACCACCTGCATCCGGATTATGTGGAAGCGGCCGCGGAGCTGGGCCGGCTGCTGGCCCGGCGGGGGGTCCGGCTGGGGTACGGGGGCGGGCGGGCCGGGCTGAGGCTGTCTCTTATAAACATCTGAAGCTGC
>DGEO01000016.1:0-4657 GCA_002385985.1 Anaerolineaceae bacterium UBA3924
TCGGGCACGGTCGACCCGTCGTTGGCGATCAGCCACTCCCAGTGCTGGAAAGACTGCTGCAAGACCGAGCGGGCCGTCTCGTGAAAGATAGCGCCGGTGTTGTAATAGGGCGTCACGATGCTCACCAGCGGAGCGGGAGTCTCCCCCGCCGGCCGGTAGCGGTACTCGGGACGCTGCGGCGAAACCGGCGTATTTTCAAAGTCGGGACGCTGCGGATTAATCATTACCTCCCCCTTGATGATCCTCATCAGGTTTGATCAATCTGAGCCGGTATCCCAGCCGGACCCAGCGGTTGCGGTTCAGGCGGTTTCTCATCTTCTTGAGCCGGCTTGCAGAGCGGTCCAGTCTGGCTCGCAGGCCGGCGTTCTCCTCCTCCAAATTTCTCAGGCGCGCGGACAGATCCGCCACCTGCTGATCCAGCTGCTTTGCGGTGGCCTCCCAGCGGGCGCGCTCATTGTTGTGCCAGTCCCGCGCCGCTTCCACTTCCTTCAGCCAGGCGCTCAGCTCGGCGTACATGCGCGCCTGCGAGGCGATTTCAGAGCGCAGCTCGTTTTCCAGCTCGGGAGCGATTTCCCGCCGGGCGGCGGCTTCTCTGTAAAGCCGCTCCTGCCGCCGTACGCATTCGTTCAGCCGGTCAATTTCGCCGGCCAGGTAAGCGAACTTCCAGGCCGAAAGGCGGGTGACTTCCTCAAACCAGGCCAGGTAGGTGTCGCGGTGCTTGCGCACATACTGGCTGTAGAGGGCCGAGAATCGCTCCGGCTGGCGGGTGGTCTGGTACATCGAATCAGCCCGGACGCGGTAATAAAACCCGACCTCTGGCAGCGCCACCGCCCGGTAGCCCTGCTCCAGCACGTTGATCCAGAACTCCCAGTCCTGCATGGATGGCAGGCTTTCATCGTAGCCGCCCGCTTTCTCCCAGCCTTCGCGCCGGAACATGGCCGCCACCATGATCTGGTTTTCCACCAGCATTTCGGGAAAATTGCAGCGCTCCGCCCGGACCAGGCCGCGTTCCTCGTCGAACAGCTCGTAGGGCGTGGCCACAATGCCGGCTTCGGGGTCGCTGTCCAGCGCCGAGGCGGCCTTCTCAAGATAGTCCGGGGCGTAGCAGTCATCCGGGTCAATGCAGCAGATCAGCCGGCCTCTGGCCTGGCGGATGCCGGCGTTGCGTGCCGCGGCCACGCCGCGGTTCTCCTGGCGCAGCACATGCAGCCCGGGTCGATTCAGATAATCCAGCACCAGACGCGAGTACTCGTCGGTGGAGCCGTCGTCCACGATGATGATCTCCATGCCGCGCTGTGTGGTCTGGTTCATCAGGGACCTGAGCGTTTCAGGCAGGTACACCCCCATGTTGCAGTAGGGGATCACGATCGAGATTTCCGGCGTCTCCCCGTCCAGATCCCGTTCCGGCAGGTCGGCAAAGGCCCACAGAGACATCCGGCGCCGCTCCTCTGCGTCGACCGAGCGGTCTCGGCGGTGGTAGCCCAGGGCCGGCCAGCGGCGGAAGGTCCACTCGCCCAGGTCGGGCAGGTCGCCCGGACAGGCCGCCTGGATGGTGGCCATGGCGGTCAGGCGGAACCAGGTGGACCACAGGTCGCTTTCCGAGGTGTTCGCCGAGGTGGGTTTCCAGCTGCTGAAGGAATAGGGAACGGGCGGCTGCTGCCCGGAGTAGCCAAAGCCGCCGTCCGGGTTCTGCTGGTTCCAGAGCGCCCAGAACGCCCGCACCAGCGCTTTCTTGATATCGCCGGCGCGGTAGCGGATGGTGCGGGTGATGACCGCCAGAAGCTCGATGGCGTCCTCGTCTTCACAGGCCCCCCCGCCCCGGCCGTTTCCGAACAGCCCGTCATCCTGCTGCAGCGACAGAACCGAGTCCACGATCTTCTTCATAGCCGGGATGGGCCGGCGCGCATACTCATAGAAGGGGATGAAGTGATACGCTGCGGCGGCCGCGCACAGGGTGGCTGCCCCCCGTTCGGTGCCCCACAGGCCGGTGGCCGGGTCCTGGTGGCGGTTCAGCCAGTCCAGGGCGCGGTACACCAGGCGCACCGCCTGCCGGTCCTGATCCCAATCCGCCCGCGCGACCAGGCCGGCGAGGATAAACATCACCCGGTTGCTCTCCAGCCACGGGTTCGACCAGTCCAGCCCGTCCAGCCAGGCCTCGAGATGGCCTTCCTCATAAAAAGGCTGCAGGAAGCTCAGCGGATGCAGCGGCCGGACGCCCAGCGCATCCAGCGCCTGGACGGCGAAGTACGTCATCTGCAGGCGCAGGTACTCTTCGTCATGCACGCCCGCGGCGGGAGGGTTCTCCTTCAACAGCGGGTCGATGAACAGCCCGCTGGCTTTGTCCTGGCAGGATCGCAGGTAGGAGGCCCAGCGATCTTTCTCTTCGGGTGAAATATCACCCAGGCTCCCGATCCCTTCAGCCAGGAGGATCGCCATGCTGGTGGACAGCAGGGTTACCGGAGACTTCGCTGAAAAACGAAAACCTGGCTCTTCTCGCAGCGTCTCCAGCCAGCTGCGGGCCATGGTAAAAAAGCGGGGCTCTGAAGGGGGAAGCGGCGACTGGTCCGAAGTCTGGCCTTCACTCCGGCCTACCCAGCGCAGCACCGGCCCGTCGGGACCTTCCAGCCGGTCAACATGCTCCGCCTGAAATCCGTCTTCAAAGATTGACTGCAATGACTCTTCCTCGTATTCAAAGGTATGGTAGGGATTGCCAGAATGACGGCCGTTTTTTAGCAGGGGAATGGTCATGATCAGCAGGCCGCCCGGGACCAGAACGCGCCTTGCTTCGGCCAGGAAGCGAACAGCCTCCTGAAAATAGACATGCTCAAATCCCTCGAGGCACAGGATCACATCAAATGACCCATCGCCAAAGGGCAGGAAGGGCATACTGCCCGCGGCAAAATGAATGCCCGGGTAGTGTTCCTTTCCATAGCTGACGGCTTCATAAGCAAGGTCAAGCCCGACCAGGATAGAGCAGTCGCGCAGAATCGAAGCGCCCCAGCCTGTGCCAACGGGCACATCCAGCACACGCTTCTTTACGACATAGGGCTGGCAGAAGGCATACCGTTCGTACAGGTATTTTTCGTACCCCGACTCCTGGTATGCGGGATCTTCCGGATGTGCTCGTTCAGCCATATTGGATCTTTCGCCGCCCGCGCTGGTGGAACCATTAACCATTAAAAGGAAGTTGGTGGAAACCGGGCCACACACAGTAACCGTACCGTTAACACTACCAATTTCGGATTATACCAGATAGAAGATCGGCCCCTCCCGCCGCCGCCTCCGGCCGCCGCCCGCCTGGCAGGGGGCCAGTTTCCCTCTCCAATCTTAAATTAACTTGCATTTTTCTCGCTTCCTGGCTATACTCTAATCAACAATGATTTTCTATTGAGAATTATTATCCTTTACACAGAAAGCCAGACGATGGACAGCCGCTTTACCCAACTTATCAACAAACTCCGGGAGCAGGGTCACCGCATGACCCCGCAGCGGGCGGCCATCCTCAAAGCCTTCACCGAAAACCCTTCCCACCCCACCGTGGAGCAGGTCTACGAGCAGGTCCGCCGGGAATTTCCCATGACCAGCCTGGCCACGGTGTACAAGACCGTCGCCATGCTCAAAGAGCAGGGCGAAATTATCGAGATCAGCCTCGGCGCCGGCAGCAGCCGCTACGACGCCGCCCGTCTCGAGCCGCACGCCCACCTGATCTGCACCGGCTGCAGCCGGATCGTTGACGTGGACGACAGCCAGCTGGCCGTCGCGCCCGAATACCTGGCCGAAAAGTACGGCTTCAATCTTCACAGCCAGCGTGTCGATTACTACGGCCTGTGCCCGTCCTGCCAGGCGGCCGGCCAGTCGCAAAACCAACCCTAAATCAGTAATCCAAGGAGACCATCATGCTTAGCGAACGCGTTCAGAACGCAATGAACAACCAGATCACGCACGAAATGCATTCCGCCTACCTCTACCTCTCCATGGCGGCCTATTTTGAGGATCAGAGCCTGCCCGGCATGGCCCGCTGGATGCGGCTTCAGTTCGAAGAGGAAAAAGAGCACGCCCTGAAGTTCTTCGATCACCTGATCGACCGGGGCGCCCGGGTCAAACTGCAGGCCATCCCCGCCGTCGAGGTGGACTTCGCCTCTCCGCTGCAGATCTTCGAGAAGGCCTACGCCCACGAGCAGAAGGTCACCGGCCTGATCAACGACATCTACAACATGGCCCGCGAAGAGAACGACTACGCTTCCATGAAGTTCCTGGACTGGTTCATCGAAGAGCAGGTGGAAGAGGAAAAGAGCACCGGCGAGGTGGTCGCCTGGCTGAAGATGGTCGGCGACAGCCCGAACGGCCTGCTGCACCTGGATCACCGCCTGGGCAAGCGCAAAGCGGAAGAAGACTAGCCGATTGACCGGCCGTGCCATGCGCCGCGCAGGGGCTGTCCATCCCGGACAGCCCCAATTGTTTTTTCACGGATTTTCATTTCCAACCTCTCACCAACACTCCGCATTTGCGGTATGATTACAGCGTGCATTCAGCCGAATTTCCCTATCTGGCCGATTGGCTGGCTGTGACATTTCGCTGGTTGGTGATTGTGGGGGTGGCCGTGGGCGTGGCCGCCTCTCATCCGTTCTCGCCGCTGGCGGCGCTGCTGCTGGCGCTG
>DGEO01000016.1:4811-25707 GCA_002385985.1 Anaerolineaceae bacterium UBA3924
CTGGCGCTGGGCCTGCTGTGCATTGGCGGCTGGTCCGGCGGGCTGCTGTGGGCCGGGCTGGCCCCGCTGCTCTCGGGAGCGGTGTATTACGGCTTCGCCGGCTCGCTCACCGCGGCGGCGCTGCTAACCGGCTCCGCGGCGGCGGTCTTCCTGCAGCCGGGCGCCGGATCGCGCCTGGCCCCGGCCGGGCTGCTGCCCCTGGCCGGGATGGCCTTTGGCCTGGCCCTGCTGCTGGGCGCGCTGCTCAACTGGCTCACCGGCCAGCTGCGCGGCATCTACCTGGAGCGCCTGGGACAGAAGCGCGCCGCCGAAGCCCAGGCCCGGCAGCGCGGCCATGACCAGATGCGCACCTTCTACCAGCTGACCGAAACGCTCAACACCAGCCTGAACTACCAGACCGTGCTCAACCAGACCCTGGACCTTTCGGCCTCCGCCCTGGGCCTGACGCCCGACGAGGCCGCCCGGCTGGTCAGCGCGGTGCTGCTCTTCCAGACCGACGAGCTGACCGTGGCCGCCGCCCGGCGCCTCTCGCCTTCGGACCTGCGCCGCCGCTTCCCGGCCCGCGAAGGCGCGCTGGGCGCCATTCTCACCAGCGGCGAGCCGCAGCAGGTCGAGGATTTGCCCCGTGACCCCGAGCTGGGCCGCATTCTGGTCTTTCAGGCCGCCCCGCACGGCCTGTGCCTGCCGCTCAAGCGCGGGCTGAGCATTTTCGGCGTGCTGGTCTACGCCCATGACGACCCGGCCTTCTTCAACTCGGAGCGCGTGGAGCTGCTCCTGCTGCTCAGCCAGCAGGTGATCAACGCCCTGGAAAACGCCCGCCTGTTCGAGGACCTCTCCTCCGAGAAGGAGCGGCTGATCACCCTGCAGGACAACATCCGCAAGCAGCTGGCCCGTGACCTGCACGACGGCCCCACCCAGACCATGGCCGCCGTGGCCATGCGCGCTCAGGTGGCCGCCCAGCTGCTGCCCGAACAACCTGGCGCTGCCGCCGAAGAGCTGTCCTGGATCGCCGAGGCCGCCAACCGCGCCACCGCCGAGATCCGCTCGCTGCTCTTCTCGCTGCGCCCACTGGTGCTGGAGACCGAAGGCCTGGCCGCCGCCCTGAATACCCTGGCCGCCAAGACCTCGCAGACCTACGGCCAGAAGATCGATCTGGAGATTGACGAGCTGCTGGCCGCCGGGATGGACGGCGCGCACGCCTCGGTGGTCTTCTCCATCGTCGAGGAGGCGCTCACCAACGCCTGCAAGCACGCCTCCGCCAGCCAGGTGAGCGTGCGCCTGCGCCCCTTCAACCGCGACGGCAGCCTGGCCCTGCTGGAAGTGGCCGACAACGGCCGCGGCTTTGACGTGCAGGCTGCCGCCGGCGATTCCGCCCTGCGCGGCAGCTTCGGGCTGGTCAACCTGCGCGAGCGCGCCGAACAGATCAACGCCTATTTGAACCTGCAGTCGGCCCCCGGGCGGGGCACCCGCGTGCAGGTCTTCATCCCCCTCACCCCCCAGGCGGTCGACCGGCTGCGCATGGGGGCGCTGTCCACCTCCGGGAGCGCGGACTGATGCTGTCGCGCGGCGGCCTGTACTACACCCTGCAGGAGGGGCCGCCCGACCGCCCCCCGCTGGTGCTGCTGCACGGCGCCGGCGCCGATCATCTCATCTGGCCGGCTCAGCTGCGCCGCCTGCCGGGCCAGCGCGTGATCGCCCTGGACCTGCCCGGGCACGGCCGCTCGAAGGGCATCGCCCTGCAGCGGGTGGACGCCCTGGCCGGGCGCATCCTCGCCTTTCTGGACGAGCTGGAGCTGCACCAGGCCACCCTGGTGGGCCACGCCCTGGGCGGCGCGGTGGCTCTCTCCATCGCCGTCAACGCCCCGGACCGCGTCTCCGCGCTGGGGCTGGTGGCCAGCGGCGCGCACCTGCCCGTCGACCGCGCCCTGATGGATCCCCTGGCCAGCCCGCAGCTGGCCGCGCTGGCCGTGCACGCCTATCTGGAGCGGGCCTTCTCCCCCACCGCCAGCCCGGCGCTGGTGGCCGGGGCCCGGCGTATGCTCCAGCGCTGCCGGCCCTCCGTGCTGCTGGCTGACTGGCAGGCCTGTGCCTCCTTCGACCTGCGCGCCGAGATCTACCGGGTCACCGCCCCGGTCTGGGTGGCCTGCGGAGATGCCGACCGCATCGTGCCCGTAAGCTGCGCCCACTTCCTGACCGCGCAGCTGCCCCAGGCCCGCCTGCAGCGGGTCTCCGGGGCGGGGCATATGCTCCCGCTGGAGCAGCCGGAGGTGCTGGCCGAAGGCCTGAGCCGCTTCCTGGAGGATGCCTCGGAGCGGTATTTGAGGCTTGAGCTGCAGGTGCTGCACGAGCGAAACCGCGTGCGGCGGGCATAGGGGCCGGCGGATTCGCCATGGGTCCGTGACCCCGCCAATCGGGCTGCCCACTACCTGCCCCACTCAGCGGGTGATTTGAGGGTAGACCCATCCCCCACCTGCCCCCATGGGGGTGACCCCCCCTTCCCTTTAGGGAAGGGGGAGAAGAGTTCTGAGGAGGAGAGGTCAAACCCCTGCATACTGGAAAGGTGTTGAAAAAACCTCCCCGGCCGGAAGTGTGGATGGCTGGTGTGGAGGAAGGCGCGAAACCGGCCAGATTTCGCGCCTTCCTCCACTGAAATACTATTCCCCCTTCCCAGTGACAGACCAGGGAGCCAGCAGCCTGGCTGCTATGGGAAGGGGGCGGGGGGATGGGTGGAAGCCAACCCGGCCACCCGGGGAACATCCACTGCGCGTTCGCGAGGGAGGGGGCCGCCGTCCCCGACACCCCCGTGAACCTCCCCATTTGCCCGGGGTGCCCGGGCGTGATAAAATGAATCACGCTGGAGATCAGCGGATTTACACCATGCTCCCGCGCAGGGGGCATGGAAGAGGGAGAGGGAACCATCAGAATCCGGCCTGTCACCTGGTATGACCTCTGGGTTATGCACCGCTACCGCGGCCAGGTCCAGTATTTTGACAACAGTCTGGCGCTCACCCGCGGCTATTCCCTGCGGCGGGCGTTCTTCGGCAGTCTGAGCCCCAGCCGGGTCTCCTACACTGCGCTGTGCCGTTCGCGCCAGGACAACCAGTTCCTGATCGGGCAGGTCAACTACTGCCTGAACGAGCACTCGGCCCGGCTCGGCTTCGTGCTGCCCGAGCGCAGCCTCGAATCGCCCGTGCTGGGCGCGCTGCTGGAAGATCTGGCCTGGCAGGCCGCCGACCGCGGCGCGCTGCACCTGCTGGCCGAGGTCGACGAGCGCTCCCGCGCGGTCGACCCGCTGCGCTGGGCCGGCTTCACCATCTACGCCTGGCAGAAGCTGTTCAAGCTGAACGGCGCCAGCCTGACCGGCGAGTGCCCGGAGGACTGCTGGCAGCCGCTTTCGCCGGTGCAGAAGTTCGCCGTGCGCTCCCTCTACCAGACCCTCGCCCCGCCGCTGGTGCAGGGCGCCGAGTCGCTTAACGGACAGGTGATGAAGGGCCTGGTCTACTGCCAGGACGGTGAAGTGATGGGCTACGCCGAGGGCCACGCCGGCCCGCGCGGCATCTACCTCACCCCCATCATCCACCCCAACGTGGCCCACCTGGACCGGGTGCTGCTCTCGCTGCTGCGCAGCCTGGCCCCCAGCGGGCGGCGGCCGGTCTACCTGGGCGTGCGCTCCTACCAGTCCTGGGTGCAGCCGGCGCTCGAAGCCCTGGGCGCCCAGCCCGGCCCCCAGCAGGCCCTGATGATCAAGCACATGGTCCAGACCCAGCGCGTGGGCCTGCAGTCCGTGCGCAGCGCCGCCCTGGAGCGCGCCCAGCCCATCATGGCCGGGCCGAAAGCCGAGCCGATTCAGACCGACGGCGGCCCGCTGCCAGGGTAATTGTGAGTAGAATTAACCCAACCTTAGGGCCGGCAGCCCGTACTGGTAGGATTGGAAGGAATGACACAGAGACGTATAACTGACGATTTAGAGGCCTTGATGGGTGTCCTGCCGCCGGTGATCGCCGAAGCCGTTCGCCAGGCGGACAACACCGATAACCTGCTGGAGATCGTGCTCGACCTGGGCCGCGTCCCCAAAGCCCGCTTTGTCGGCCAGGAGATCGAGCTCAGCCCGGTCGAGACCACCCGTGAGGACCTGGACTACGTCATCGCCCGCATCGGCGAGTTTGACGCCGACAACCGCGCCGGCCTGGAGCGCACCCTGCACCGCATCTCCGCCATCCGCTCCCGCCGCGGCCACATCGTCGGTCTGACCTGCCGCGTCGGCCGCGCCGTCTACGGCACCATCGACATCATCCAGGACCTGATCGAGTCCGGCCGCAGCATCCTGCTGCTGGGCAAGCCCGGCATCGGCAAGACCACCATCCTGCGCGAGGCGGCCCGCATCCTGGCCGAAAACAAGCGCGTGGTGATTGTGGACACCTCCAACGAGATCGGCGGCGACGGCGACGTGCCCCACCCGGCCGTCGGCCAGGCCCGCCGCATGCAGGTGGCCACCCCCTCCCTGCAGCACGAGGTGATGATCGAGGCGGTTGAGAACCACAACCCCGAAGTGATCGTCATCGACGAGATCGGCCGCGAGCTGGAGGCCCTGGCCGCCCGCACCATCGCCGAGCGCGGCGTGCAGCTGGTGGCCACCGCCCACGGCCGCACGCTGGAGAACCTGCTGCTCAACCCCACCCTCTCTGACCTGGTCGGCGGGATTGAATCGGTGACCCTCTCGGACGAGGAGGCCCGCCGGCGCGGCACCCAGAAGACCGTGCTCGAGCGGCGCGCCCCGCCCACCTTCGACGTGCTCATCGAGCTGCAGGAGCGCGACCAGCTGGTGATCCATCCGGACGTGGCCGCCGCGGTGGACGCGCTGCTGCGCGGCTACCCGCTCAACCCCGAGCTGCGCTACCGCGACGAGAACGGCCAGGTGCACATCGAGAAGGCCTCGGTGCCCACCGCCGCCAAGCCCAGCCCGCGCGAGGGCTTCCGCCGCGCCTTCGGCAACGGCCGCGAGGTCGAGCGCGAACCAAAGCGCGACTCGAAGCGCGGCCCGGTGCGCGCCAGCCCCCTGCCGCCCGCTGAAGAGGGCCAGGCCGTGGCCGCCGGCGACTACGAGCCCACCCCGGTGCGCGTTTCCTCGCTGCGGCCCGTGGCCATCTACCCCTACGGCGTGGCCCGCAACCGCCTGCAGCAGGCCGCCCGGCGGCTGGGCGTGCCGGCCAACATTGTCAAGGACATCAACGAAGCCGAGGTGCTCATCACCCTGCGCACCTACTACCGCTCTCGCCAGCAGGCCATCCTGGAGGCCGAGGAGCGCGGCATGCCCATCTACGTGCTGCGCGCCAACACCATCCACCAGATGGAGCAGTCACTGGCCGAGATGTTCAACCTCTCCACCGAGACCGGCTCGCCCACCGAGTGGGACATCCTGGCCGCGCAGACCCAGGCCGCCATCCAGAGCGTGCTCAGCGGCAAGCGCTGGGCCGAGCTGCCCCCGGCCGGGGCCGCCATCCGGCGCATGCAGCACGAGATGGCCCGCGAAGCCAACCTGGTTTCTCACTCCTACGGCAAGGAGCCCAACCGGCGGGTGCGTATCTTCCGCGAATAGCCTATGTTCATCACCTTCGAAGGCCCTGACGGCAGCGGCAAATCCACTCAGGTCCCCCTGCTGGCCGAATACCTGCGCCAGCAGGGTTTTGACGTGCTCACCACCCGCGAGCCGGGCGGCACCCGCATCGGTGACCAGGTGCGCGCCATTCTAATGGACATGGAAAACACCGCCATGCGCCCCAACACCGAAATCCTGCTCTTCCTGGCCGCCCGCGCCCAGCACGTGGCCGAGATCATCCGCCCCCACCTGGAAAAGGGCGGCCTGGTGCTGTGCGACCGCTTCGGCGATTCCACCCTGGCCTACCAGGGCTACGGGCACCAGGTGGACCTGGGCATCCTGCGCCAGATGCTGCGCTTCGCCACCGGCGGGCTGCAGCCCGACCTGACCCTGCTTCTGGACGTGGACGTGGAGACCGGCCTGCAGCGCCGCCGCCGCGGCGGGGACGAGTGGAACCGCCTGGACGCCAGCGAGCTGGCCTTCCACCGCCGGGTGCGCGAAGGCTACCTGGAGATGGCCGCCGCCGAGCCGCAGCGCTGGCGCGTGGTCGACGCCTCCCGCCCGGTGGAGGTGGTACAATCAGCTATTCGCGCCGCGGTCAGCGCCGCCCTGCCGGCCCCCCGCTGAGCGCACACCTTAAGAAAGGTTCACTCCGCATGCGCAAACCCCTGTTCATCCTTCTCGCCCTGGCGCTGGCCCTCTCCGCCTGCCAGGCTGCCACACCGCCCGCCGAAACCCAGGCACCCACCGCTGCCGTGCAGCCCACCGGCGCGCCGGCTGAGACCTCCGCCCCCGCCCAGGGCAGCACCGCGCCCGCCGGCAGCGAGGACTTCGTCTGCCAGGTGGTGCAGTCCCTGCCCGACCCCTACAGCCCGGCCGAAGTCGGCCTGCCCCCGATCACCGAAGACGATCACATCCTCGGCCCGGACGACGCGCTGATCACCCTGGTGGAGTACTCGGACTTTGAGTGCCCCTACTGTGCCCTGGCCGCCGGCGAGCTGGACGCGCTGATGGCCGCCTACCCGGACGATGTGCGCCTGGTCTACCGCCACCTGCCGCTGGAATCCATCCACGACAAGGCCAACCTGGCCGCCCGCGCCTCCGAGGCCGCCGGCCTGCAGGGCAAGTTCTGGGAAATGTACCACGCCATCTTCTCCGCCGCCCGCGAGCAGGTGTGGACGGGCATGACCGTGGACCAGTTCACGGACTGGCTGGAGGAACGCGCCGTCGAGCTGAACCTGGACGCCAACCGCTTCGCCAGCGATATGCAGAGTGAAGCCGTCAAACAGGCCGTGCAGAGTTCCACCGACACAGCCTTCTCCATCGGGCTGAGCGGCACGCCTTCCATCTTCATCATGGTGGGTGACCAGGTGCTCTTCCACCCGGCCGACGGCCTGCCCTGGGACAGCCGCACCCTCACCGCGGTGGTCGAGCTGACCCGCCTGCAGGAAAAGCAGTTCGACGCCTGCCCGGAGCAGGTGCTGGAGGAAGGCAAGGAATACACCGCCGTGCTCAAGACCTCCAGGGGCGACGTCACCCTGCGCCTGTTCGCCGAGGAAGCCCCGGTGACGGTCAACAGCTTCGTCTTCCTGGCCAATCATGACTACTTTGACAACGTGCCCTTCCACCGCGTGCTGCCCGGCTTCGTCGCCCAGACCGGCGACCCGACCGGCACCGGCTACGGCGGCCCCGGCTACGAGTTCCGCAACGAGATCGTCGACGGGCTGGTCTTCGACCGCGCCGGCCTGGTGGCCATGGCCAACTCCGGCCCCGACAGCAACGGCTCGCAGTTCTTCATCACCTACGGCCCGGCCGAGAACCTGAACGGCGGCTACACCATCTTCGGTGAGGTGATCGAAGGCATGGACGTGGTGGAAAGCCTGACCCCGCGCAACCCGCAGGAGTCCGGCCCCCTGCCCGATCCGGACCTGCTGCTGGACGTGATTATCGAGGTGAATTAGCCCTATGGTCTACGACAGCCCCCTGCCTCCCGAACGGCCCGCCAGCGACTTTCACTGGCCCTCGCTGCTGCAGTTGATTGTCAGCCTCGGGGGATCGCTGCTTGCGCTGCTGGTGACGGTGGTGCTGGCCGCCAGCGCGGTGACCAACCCGGGGAGCATGGGGCTGTCGATGCTGATTCTGGCCTGGGCGTCCGGGCTGGTCAGCGGTCTGCTGTTCCTTTCCGTTTACTACGCCTTCCGCCGCCTGCGCGGCCGCCCCGCCGCGGCCCGGCCCGACCGGGGCCGCTTTGTGCTGGCCAGCGCCTTCATGCTGCTCTGGCCGCTGCTGGCCGCCGGGGCGCAGGCCCTGTACAGCTCCTCCCTGGCCGGCTGGCTGCTGCCGCCGGTGCTGCTGGCCGGGGTAGGCATCCCCATCCTCTGGTACCTGGAATTCGGCCGCCGCGGCCTGCCGGTCGCCCGTCCCCAGCGCACCTGGGGACTGTTTGCCTTCACCGCCATCTTCTCCCTGCCGCTGATTATGGTAGTGGAGCTGCTGGCCATCGCCATCATCCTGACCGGGCTGGGGCTGTGGCTGCAGGCCAACCCGTCCGTTGCGCTGGAGCTGCAGGCGCTGCTTGAGCGGCTTTCGACCCTGCCGGAGATGGGCCCCGACGCCCTGCTGGAGCTGTTCGGGCCGCTGGCCACCCAGCCGGTGGTGATCTACGGTTTGCTGTTCGTCATCGCCGTGCTCGCTCCGCTGGTCGAAGAGACCTTCAAGCCCCTGGGCATGTTCCTGCTGGGCGGCAAGAAGCTGAACCCGGCCCAGGGCCTGTGGGCCGGCATGGTCTGCGGGGCCAGCTTCGCCCTGCTGGAGACTCTGGGCACGCTCTCCTCCGCCGCCGAGGCCGGGCCGCTGTTTGTGCTGGCCGGGCGCTTCGGCACCGGGCTGCTGCACATCGTCACCGCCGGGCTGACCGGCTGGGGCCTGGCCAGCGTGTGGAGCGGCGGCAGCTACCTCAAGCTGCTGGGCTCCTACGCCGCGGCGCTCTCCATCCACGCCGCCTGGAACGTGTTCGGCCTGCTGTGGGGCTTCTCGCCGCTGGCCGTGCAGGTGGCCGGCGGGGTGACCCTCTCGGACCCGCTGCTGCGGGCGCTCAGCGCGATCTCGCTGCCGGCCCTGGTGCTGCTGGCAGTGTTCAACCTGATCATCCTGTGGCGCTTCAACCGCAGCCTGCGCCCCGCCGCCGAGCCGGCGGAAGAGGAAGTGGAGCCGGACCATCCGGTCCCCACGGCCCCCTGAGCGCACCCTTTCTGCCAGCCCGGGGTTTCTTCCTGTGACGCCGCGGCTGGATTAAAATATCCGTATCCACAATCCCGCTTCGCAGCGAACCAACCTTGAGGAGAGCGGCCGCATGACCCGCGACCAGATGCAAGCCCTGTTTGTCCGCCTATTTCGCTGGCTGACCGTTACTGAATTCTACGGCACCGAGCACCTGCCGCGCACCGGAGGCGTGCTGGTGGCCACCAACCACATGAGCCGCCTGGACATCCCCCTGCTGTTCATCAACCCGGTGCGTGCCGATATCACCGCTCTGGTGGCCGATAAGTACCAGCGCTACCCCTTCTTCCGCTGGATCATCACCGCCGCCGGAGCCATCTGGCTGGACCGGAACGAGGCCGACTTTACCGCCTTCCGCAAGGCCATCGAAGAGCTGCGCGCCGGCAAGGCGCTGGGCATCGCCCCCGAGGGCACGCGCAGCGAAATCGGCCAGCTGCTGCCCGGCAAGCCCGGCACCGCGCTGCTGGCGGAGCGCGCCCGGGTGCCCATCGTCCCGGTGGGTCTGACCGGCACCGAGACCGGCATGCGTGATTTAATGCGGCTGCGCAAACCTCGCTTTGTGGCCCGCTTCGGCCCGGCCTTCACCCTGCCCCCGCTGGAGCGCAGCCGGCGCGAAGAGCAGCTGAAAGAGCACACCGACGAGATCATGGTGCGCATCGCCGCCTGCCTGCCGCCCAAGTACTGGGGCGCTTACGCCGGTCACCCCCGGCTCAAAGAGCTGCTGGAGGAGCAGGGCCAGGTCCCCGAAAGCGCCTGAAGCCCCCTACCACTCCCTCGCCGCGAGATGGTCGAACAGCGCCAGCCACTGGCTGAGCGGCATTTCACCCATGCTCCAGCCCAGCCGCAGAATCACCGCCTGCCGGGCCGGGTTGATATACAGGAACTGCCCGTCCTTGCCGTTGGCCAGGTAGCTGCCCTCTTCGGCGGACAGCAGCCACCACTGGTAGCCGTAGTCCCGCACGCCGATGGCGCTGTAGGCCTCGTCCCAGCCGGCCTCAGCCGCCCGCCCGACCTGCGTGGACTGCCGCACCCACTCCGCGGGCAGGATCTGCTCCCCCTGCCACTCGCCTTCGCGCAGCGCCAGCCTCCCCAGCCGCAGGAAATCGCGCGGCACGGCAGCCAGGCAGCACCAGGTCTTCTCCAGCCCGCCCTCGCGGTCCAGGCTCCACAGGCCGGGCGCCTCCATCCCCAGCGGAACCCACAGTCGCTCCTGCATATACTCGCTCAGCGTGCGCGGCGCCAGCGCCCGCGAAAGCGCCAGCCCCAGCAGCGCGTTGTCCCCCGACTTGTAGCGCCAGACCGTCCCCGGCCCGACCTCCATACCCACCCGCAGCAGGCGCTCCTCCACGTTGGGGGTGTAGTTCAGGATCACGTGGACGCCGAAGGGGTTGTCGGATTCGACATAGGCGCTGCCCGAGGTCATGCTGAGCAGGTGCGCGATGGTGACCCGCTCGTAGCCGCGGCCGGCCAGCTCGGGGATGAAGTCGGTCACCGGCTGGTCCAGCGACTGGAACAGCCCGTCCTCCAGCGCCGCCCCGACCAGTAGCGAGAGGATGGATTTGGACATGGAGAAGGACTGCGAGCGCGCGTCGGCCGAATGGCCCTGGTAGTAGCGCTCCAGCACCAGCCGGTCGTCCTTGAGCACCAGCAGCGCGATGGTGCCGGAGGATTCCAGCAGCGCGTCCAGGTCGCCCTCGCCTCCAGCCGGCAGCGGGACGGTCAGCGGGCCTTCATGCAGGGCTGCGGTGAAGAGGTACGGGGATGGGCTGGCTGCCATCTCCCGGTAAGGGTAGTGGAGGAAATCGTCGATCTGCGTGTCGCCGTAGCGGATTACGCGCAGCACGGTGACCGGCCCGGCGATCGCCGTCCAGATTGCCAGCACCAGCGCGGCCAGCAGGGCCAGCCGAACTGCGCTCCGCAGCAGAACCCGTCTCCAGCGCACAATGGCCCCCTTTAGTAGAACCCTTCGGGTTCATTATAGCCCCCGCGGGGGCCGGGCGGGGAATCGGGGCTGCCGCCCACCCATCCCCCGGCACCCCCATGGGCTTGCCCATGAGGGCAGATGGGGGTTGGGTAGATGACACCCCGGCCTACAAGGTAATGGGGGTACCCCGATAGGCTTCGCCCATGAGGGACAGGAGCTTATCCCCCCAGCGCGCGCTCCAGGCGCTCCTGGAGCCCCTCCTCCCACTGCTCGCCGAGCGGAGGGAGCCGGTCCCTCCCGCTCCCCGCCATATACTTCACATTCGAATACCGCTCATCCGTATAATCCCGCACCTGCCCGCTCTCCAGCGCGGCGCGGACCTGCTCCACCCCTCTCGCCACCGTCCACACCGCGTGATAGCCCAGCTGGCCGGCGATCTTGGCGCAGTCGATGCGGTAATCGCTGGCATCCTGCGCCGGGGTGACCTCCAGCCTCGCCTGCGGCACCATGCGGGCGATCAGCTCGCCGATGTGCAGGATGGTGTACGTCTCGGTATCCGAACCGGTGTTGTAGATCTGCCCGTGGGCCAACTCGCGGGGCGCCTGCAGCGCGGCCAGCACCGCCCGGGCGGCGTCGTCCACATGCACAAACGAGCGCCACTGGTTCCCGCCGTACACGGTGATGCGCCCGTCCACCAGCGCCTTCGCGGTGAGCAGGTTGACCACCAGGTCGAAGCGCGCCCGGCCCGAGAGGCCGAAAATGGTGCCGAAGCGCAGGATGGTGGGCGAAAAATCCTCCCCGGCGATCTCCAGCAGGATGCGCTCGCCGGCGATCTTGGAGCGGGCGTAGAGCGAGACCGGGTTGAGCGGCGCGTCCTCGTCCATGCGCCGGTCGCAGGCGCCGTAGACCGCCCCGGTGGAGGCGAACACAAAGCGGCTCACACCGGTACGCCGGGCCGCCTCGGCCAGCAGCCGCGTGGCGGTGACGTTGATTTCCAGCGTGCGGCGCTCGTCCAGGTCGCAGGCCGGGTCGCCGACCACGCCGCCCAGGTGCACCACCGCGTCTGCCCCGCGCAGGCAGCGCACGACGGTCGCCTCGTCGCGAAAATCGCCCTCCACCAGCTCGACGCGCGGATCGCTCAGCCAGCGGGCGATCGGCTCGCGGCCCCACAGCAGGCAGTCGAGCACGCGCACCCGCCAGCCGCTTTCCAGCAGCCGCGGCAGCAGGGCCGAACCCACATAACCGGCTCCCCCGGTGACCAGCGCCAGCGGCGCGGCGGCGGGATGGTCCCCCATGCCCCTTCCTCTAGGCTCTCTGACCGGCGCCCAGCTGCTCGCGCACGGCGCGGGCGTTCAGGTGAATGCGCTCAATCGCCCGGCAGATGCCCTCGGTCACCTCCACAGGCATGTGCGACCAGATGGGCAGCGAGAGCGAATGCGTCTCCAGCAGATCGGTGGCCGGCAGCGGCTGCCCCTGGTAGTAGGCGGCGTAGGCCGACTGGTGATGCACCGCCGGGTAATAATACTTGCGCGTGTCCACCCCTTCGGCCGCCAGCGCCAGAGCCAGCTCGTCGCGGTTCATCCCGAATTTCTCGGGGTCGATCACAATCGAGAAGTCCTTGTAAGAGCAGCGGTCGCCCGGGCGCACCTTCTGGAAGCTGACCCCCGGCAGGCGGCCCAGCCACTCCTCAAAGCGGGCGGCGGTCTCATTTCGGCTGGCCGCGGCCGCCTCGAGCATGCCCAGCGACTTCAACCCCAGCAGGGCGTTGAACTCGGACATGCGCGCGTTCAGCCCGGCGAAGACCGTGTCGTAATGGCCGTCGTTGCCGTATTCGCGGCCCAGGCGGATGCGCTCGGCCAGCTCGTCGTCGTTGGTGGCCACGATGCCGCCCTCACCGGCGATGAGCAGCTTGGTGGGGCTGAGCGAGAAAATGTTGGCGTCGCCCTGCTCGCCGATGGGCCGGCCCTGATAGCGGGCGCCGAAGCCGTGGGCGGCGTCGAAGATCAGCTTCAGCCCGTGCTTGCGGGCGATGGCGGCCAGCTCGTCCGCGGCAGCCGGGTTGCCGAAGTTGTGCACCGCCACAATGGCGGAGGTGTTCGGGGTGATGGCCGCCTCGGCCGCGGCCGGGTCCAGGTTGGTGGTTTCCGGGTCCACGTCGGCGTATACCGGGCGCAGGCCGCTCCACACCAGCGCGGCCACCGTGGCCATGAAGGTGAAGGAAGGCACCACCACGTCACCGGTCAGGCCAAGGCCGCGGTAGGTCAGCATCAGCCCCGAGGTGCACGAGGAAACCGCCACGGCGTGGCGCACGCCAAGGTGCTCGCGCACGGCGTCTTCGAAGGCGCGCAGATAGCGTCCCTTGGTCACCATGCCGGACTGCAGGATGGCTTCCATATCGGACGCCATCTCGGGCAGCTGCGGCAGCACCGGGCGGACAATGTTGACTTTTTGCTCAAAGACGGGCGTGCCGCCGAGCACAGCCGGTCGATCGTTCATTGAATGTACTCCGGAGATAAAGTGAGTCGTATTGTACTACATTTGTCGCCGCATGGACCCAAACGCCTGCTCACCGGCGTTTCGCACGCCCGCGCGCAGAATGGCCCCGCCCGGCATAAAAAAAGGGCGGTCCGCCGGGACCGCCCCTGCCGGTGGCCACATGCTTACTGGTAATCACCCGATGCCTCGGGCTGGAAAAGGACCGCCTTGACAAAAATTCTCCGCTTGCCGTCCGGTGTCTCCCACTCGAACGTGTCCCCCACCCGGTAGCCCAGCATGGCCGTGCCGATGGGCGCCAGCACCGAAATCTTGTCCTCCAGGATGTCGGCCTCTTCAGGGAAGACCAGCGTGTAGGTCATCTCCTCCTGGCTTTCCTGGTCCACCAGCACGGCGGTGGAGCGCAGGGTGATCACATCTCCGGGGATTTTTTCGGGCGGGAGAACAACAGCCCGGTCCAGCTCCTCCGACAGGCGCTGCAAATACGGGCTGCCGCGGTACTCGCCGTACTTCGCGTTGGTGATCAGCTCGCGAAGCTTGTCGCGGTCCGAGGTGGTAATATAAATCTGTGGCTCAACCATTCCTTACTCCTGATATGGTAATGATGGTTCATCGGCTGAGAATGAGAAGGTCCCCCCTGAAAACCCGCCCGCCAGCGTCTCGCGCGCGGAGCCCGCTGGCGTTCTGGTCTGTATCAATTGTACCTGATCCTGCCCCGGACCGGGCGGAAATTCATCCCGGTCAAGTCGGGCTATAATGATGACCGGGCCGCTAGATTTTCCTGCGGCCTGATCACCATCGGAGGTACATCATGACAGCATTACCCATAGAGTGGACCCTGCGACCCCGCCAGCCAGCGGAAAAGGTGCACGAGGCGGTTTCCTGCATCCTGCCGCTGGAGCGCACCCGCCAGGTGCGGCGCTTTCACCAGCAAATCCCCGCCTACCGCATGAGCCCGCTCAAGGGGCTGACCCACCTGGCCTCCCGCCTGGGGCTGGGCGGCATCTGGGTCAAGGATGAATCGGCCCGCATGCACGTGCAGTCCTTCAAGGTGCTGGGCGGTTCGTACGCCATTTACCGGGTGGCCCTTAAGTACCTGGGCCTGGACGGGCAGGACATTCCCTTTAAAGAGCTGACCGCCGGCCCGCTGCGCGAAAAGCTGGAAGGGCTGACCTTCGCCGCCGCCACCGACGGCAACCACGGCCGCGGGGTGGCCTGGTCGGCCCTCCAGATGGGGCTGAACTCGGTCATTTACGTCCACCGGCTGACCTCGCTGGCCCGCATCCAGAACATCCAGGCCAACGGCGCCCGCGTGGTGGTGGTGGACGGCAACTACGACGACGCCGTGCGCCAGGTGAACGAGGACGCCCGCCGCGAAGGCTGGCAGGTGATCTCCGACACCTCCTGGCCCGGCTACGAGGACATCCCCCGCTGGGTGATGCAGGGCTACACCACCCTGCTGAGCGAGGCCCAGGAGCAGCTGGCCGCCCAGGGCCTGACCCGCCCGACGCACATCTTTGTGCAGGCCGGGGTTGGCTCGCTGGCGGCATCGGCCATCGGCTACTACGCCAACCTGTTCGGCGAGGACCGCCCGGTCTCGGTGGTGGTCGAGCCGGACAAGGCCGCCTGCCTCTACGCCTCGGCCACCGCGCCCGACGGGCAGATTCAGACCGTGACCGGCGACCTGGACACCATCATGGCCGGGCTGGCCTGCGGCGTGCCCAACCCCCAGGCCTGGCAGCTGCTCTCGGCCACGGCGGACGTATTTGCCAGATGCCCGGACTACGTCGCCGCGCTGGGCATGCGCGTCTACGGCGTGCCGCTGCTGGGCGATCCGCAGGTGATCTCGGGCGAATCGGGCGCCGTGACGCTGGGCATGCTGATGATGATCATGGCCCGCCCGGAAGGCCGCGAGCTGCGCGAGGCGCTCGGGCTGGGGCCGGATTCGCAGGTGCTGCTGATCAACACCGAGGGCAACACCTCGCCGGACGAGTTCCGCCAGGTGGTCTGGGAAGGCTCCATGCCCCTGCCGCCGGAGTACAAACTGCAGCTGCTTCCCTGATCATTCCCCCTTGACTCTCCGGGCAGCTCTGTATACAATTATTACATTGATACATTGATACATATGGAGCTGCCCGTGCCGGACAACCTGTCCATCCGCCTGGATTTTCGTTCGCAGGTCCCGATCTACACCCAGATCGTGGAGCAGATTCGCCTGCGGGTGGCTTCCGGCCAGCTGCGCCCGGGCGACCAGCTGCCCACCGTGCGCCAGCTGGCCACCGAGCTGCGGGTCAACTTCAACACCGTGGCCCGCGCCTACCGCCAGCTGGACGAGGCCGGGCTGATTTCCACCCAGCGCGGCCGGGGCACCTACATCTGGGAGCCCCCCACCGGCGCCGCGCTGGAAGCCCTGCGCCGCGAGGGCCTGGCCGAGCGTGCCCGCGTCTTCGTCGAAGAGGCCCGGCGGGACGGCTACACGGACAGCGAGATCACCCGCGCGGTGCAGGCAGCCCTGTCCGGCGGGGATGAACCGGTTGAACTACACCAGCCCGAACGGCTGGAAAAATGAGGAGAGGGTATGAAAAACAGGAAACGTTCGGAAGACCCGGATCAGTCAGACCGGGGCAGCGCCTCCAAACTGCCCAGGCCGAAGCCGGTGGACAACATTCGCATCAGCCCCCTGGGGCTGGCCATCTTTATCGTCATCCTGGTCATCGCCTCGGTGGTGGCTGTGCTGCTCGACGGGCAGATATCGGATCTGTGGATCGGGATCATCTTTAGCGTGCTGATGCTGGCGGGCCTGTACGTGCTCTTCAGCCTCAAGGTGGCGCAGCAGTGGGAAAAGGCCGTGGTGCTGCGCATGGGCCGCTTTCACGGGCTGAAGGGCCCGGGGATGTTCTGGATCATCCCGGTGATCGACTCCACCCCGGTGTGGATTGACCACCGCGTGATGGTCACCCCCTTCAACGCCGAAAAGACGCTCACCAAGGACACCGTGCCCGTGGACGTGGACGCGGTGCTCTTCTGGGTGGTCTGGGACGCCGAAAAGGCCGCGCTGGAGGTGGAAGATTACCGGGTCGCCATCGCCTGGGCCGCGCAGACCGCGCTGCGCGAGGTGATCGGCCAGATGGACCTGGCGCAGATCCTGGTCGGCCGCAAGTACATGGACATCGAGCTGCAGCAGATCATCGACGAGCGCACCACCCCCTGGGGCATCTCGGTGCAGTCGGTGGAGATCCGCGACATTATCATCCCGCAGGCGCTGGAAGAGGCCATGAGCCGCCAGGCGCAGGCCGAGCGGGAGCGCCAGGCACGCGTGATCCTGGGCGAATCGGAGAAGCAGATTGCCGATTCGTTCGCCGAAGCGTCGCTGGCTTACCGCAACAACCCCACCGCGCTGCACCTGCGCGCCATGAACATGCTCTTCGAGGGCTTGAAGGAGCGCGGCGCTATGGTGATCGTGCCCTCCTCGGCGGTGGACACCATGAACCTGGGCGGGCTGACCGGCATGGTCTCGCTGGCGCAGCAGGCCGAACTGACCCGGACCGAGGAAGCCCCGGAACACTGAGAGGTTTCACGTGAAACACCCGGGCCAGGGTTTGCCGGTCGGGCGTGTTTCACGTGAAACAAAGGATGCTAACATGTTCAACGTAATTGAAGTTGACCGGCTCACCCACTACTACGGCCCGCGCCAGTCGCTGGACGGCCTGACCTTTGAGGTGCGGCAGGGCGAGGTCTTTGGCCTGCTGGGGCCGAACGGCGCCGGCAAGACCACCACCATCCGCCTGCTCAACGGCCTGTTCACCCCGACTTCCGGCACCATCCGCGTGCTGGGGCTGGATCCGGCCCGCCAGGGAGAGCAGGTGCGCGCCCGCACCGGCGTGCTCACCGAAACCCCGGCCCTGTACGAGCGCCTGACCGCCCGCCAGAACCTGATGTTCTTCGCCACCCTGTCCGGCGTACCGGCGCGCGAGCGGGCTGAGCGTGTGAACTGGCTGCTGGAGCAGTTCGACCTCACCGCCCGGGCCGACGACCTGGCCGGGGCCTTCTCCAAGGGCATGAAGCAGCGCCTTGCGCT
The DNA here is from genome assembly GCA_002385985.1 of Anaerolineaceae bacterium UBA3924. Classification (GTDB taxonomy): domain Bacteria; phylum Chloroflexota; class Anaerolineae; order Anaerolineales; family Anaerolineaceae; genus UBA3924. The sequence continues at coordinate 22,182 of DGEO01000016.1, forward strand.
GGCCCGCGCCATGCTGCACCGGCCCGAGCTGCTCTTCCTGGACGAACCCACCGCCGGGCTGGACCCGGAAGCCTCGGCTCAGGTGCGCGACTGGATCGCCGAAGTCACCCGGCAGGAGGGGATGACTGTGGTGCTGTGCACTCACATCCTCTCGGAAGCCGAGCGCCTGTGCGACCGTGTGGCCATCATGGCCCCGAGGCGGCTGCTGGCGGTCGGCTCGCTGGATGAGCTGGCGCAGCGCCTGCTGCCCGGTCAGCGGCTGCAGGTGGAGCTGTACGAGCCCTGTTCAATTGATTTCCCCCGGCTGCGCGCCCTGCCCGGGGTGCTGGGCGTTGAAACCGGCGCCAACCCCGCCGGACCTGCGCGCGAGCTGGTGGTGCAGATCAAGGATGCATCAATCGTGCCAGATGTGGCCTCCGCGCTTATGCAGATGGGCGCCCGGCTGCTGCGCCTGCAGCCCGAGCACGTCTCGCTGGAGGACGTCTACTTCAAACTGCAGCAGTCCGCTGAGGAGGTGCGCGCATGAACTTCGAGCGAATCTGGGCCATCGCCCGCAAAGACTGGCGCGAAGTGCGCCGCAACCGGTCGGCCTGGCTGCCGATGGTCATCGTCCCGCTGATCTTCGTGGTGGTGCTGCCCGCCGGGCTGCTGCTGGCCGCCGGCTCGGACCTGGAGTACGCGCAGATGGCCTTCAACGACCCCGAGCTGGAGCTGATGCTGAGGGCCCTGCCCCCCGCCATGACGGCCTATCTGGACGGCCTGGACCTGGTGCAGTCCGGGATTGTCTTGTTCCTGGGCTACCTGTTTGCCCCCTTCTTCCTGATCATGCCCATCATGTTCGCGGCGGTGATCGCGGCCGAATCCTTCGCCGGCGAGCTGGAGCGCAAGACGCTCGAAGCGCTGCTGTACACCCCGGTGCGCGATTCAGAGCTCTTCCTGGGCAAGGTACTGGCCGCGGGGGTGCCCGCCTTCGCCGTGACCCTGTTCTCCTTCCTGGGCTACACCCTGGTGGTAAACGGCCTGGGTTGGCCGGTGATGGGCCGCGTGTGGTTCCCCCTGCCGGCCTGGTACCCGCTGATCTTCTGGGTCACCCCGGCGATTTCGGCGCTGGGCATCGGCGCGACGGTGCTGATCTCGGCCCGGGTGAAGACATTCATGGGCGCTTATCAGCTCTCGGGTTCGCTGGTGCTGGTGGTCCTGGCGCTGCTGGTTGGCCAGGCCACGGGGGTGCTCTACCTGGGCGTGGCGGCGGCGCTGATCATCGGCGCGGTCCTGTGGGTGATCGCCGCGGCCCTGCTGGCGGTGGGCATTCGTACCTTCCGGCGCAGTACCATCCTGGTGAAGGGCTGAGAGCGGGCGCAAGGGTCGCCCCTTGAAAATGGATTGACAAGCTGGCGGAAATGGGTATAATTTGGGGGTCAACGGCTCACTAGCTCAATTGGCAGAGCAACTGACTCTTAATCAGTGGGTTCTGGGTTCGAGTCCCAGGTGAGTCACAGAGGCGGCGGTCCGATCGGACCGCCGTTTTTTGTTGTGCATGATAGCATTCTTGCAGGTCTACGGTAATTTTTATTAATCCCAGTGACTGGCGAATTGGTTGCCATAAGACGAAAACAACCTCGCACGACTATCCACACAAGGCACACTGAACCTCTCATGACCGGTCATTTCCTTTACCCCGTCTACTGGAACATTACATGCACAGCTCCTACGGCGGTAAACAAGTGCAGCTTCTGGTTTATCGGCATGGAAGAATAGAAACGTTCCATTCATTCCTTTTCCCCCACTCAGGATAACCATGAATGAATATACTATTGCTGCTTGAATGGCTATTACAGGATGCTGAGAAACACGAGAAAGTTCTGCTGCGCAAGGTCAGCATCTGGCAGGACCCCCGCCAGGTGCTGCTCGACGATCTGACCGCGCTCAACCACGGGCGCCAGGTTGAGCTTCCTGCCGGGCTGCCGGATGAGCCAGAGGACCTGATCCAGTGCCTGCGGGGCCATTTCCACGATGAGGTGACGTTAATCTCCCGGGTGCTGAGTGAAAAAAAAACCGGACCGCTTCCTCTATTACCGGGTGTCTGCGCTGGAAAATGAAATCTTCGACAGCATGGCTTATTTTTACGACCTAGTACCTGAGTTCCGCCTGCCGTTCGATCGAGTCGGCCGGAAGGGCGTGGAGCGCTATCTCCAGTTGAACGACGCGCTGCTGCAGCTCGCCCGCCGGGTTTGGCCCGGGCAGAAGAATAACTTCGGGAGGCTGTTGTACTTCCTCTACGCCGGGCTGGGGCGGTTGTTCGTGGCACGCGAAGACATCCGGCGCTACTGGGTGGTGACCTGCGGCGAGGAAAACTACGGGGTCATTGACAGAGAGGCCCGCACGGTGTGGTCCGGCCACAAGGAGATGTGCCCGGGTGACCTGATCTTCGTCCATCGCACGGCGCCGCGCAAGGCCATCACCGACCTTTACCGGGTGGCCGGGAACCCGTTTCTTGACCCCTACTGGGGCTGGGACGGGTTCAAGGTCCAGATGGAGCGCGTGGGCCAGCTCCCCGATATCCCCTTCTCGGACATGCGTCAGGACCCGGTGTTGAAAGAGTGGGGCGTGATCCGGCGCCAGTTCCAGGGCGTGATCGCTGAGCCGGTGCCCCACCGGGTCTACAACCAGCTGCTCGAACGTGTCCCCCTCGATCTTCGCGCCCGCCTGGGGCTGGAACCGGAAGCTGTGGCCGTAACCGGCAGCGCGCGGCTGTTCGGCTCTGAAGCGGAGTTCGAAGAGCAGGTGGTGGAGCCTCTGCTCAGAAAGCTGGGGCTATAATACGAGTACCAGTATCCCTGTCTTTTTCACATCGGCAGCCAGATCATCCGCGGGCGTGTGGACTTTATGGTCTGGAACGAACACGGTCCATTGACGCTGTCTGAGGATAATCTGCGCATCCGTCCCGGTGTGCCGGTGGATCTGGAAGCGGCCATGAATCAGGCACGCTCCAATGCGCTGCTGCTGGGGCTGCCGTCTTTCGTCGTCGCCGCTCCTGAGGGGATGTAGGTCTACCGGCTCAGGACCAGCCAGCCGGAAGTGGTTCAATTTTTTCTCCCTGAAGAGATCGAAACCTGTTACGAAGATCTTCGCATCCTGCTTGAACGGATAAAATAGCCGATTTCCCATGCAAACCCGTAACCGCAGTACCTTCACCACCATCCACACCGAGGGAGCCCTGCTCCCCGTTGACCTCTTGCATCGCATCAGCGAAAACGACAAAAGCCTGGAGGGGATGCGCCCGAGAGCTACCACCTCGCGCCGGGCGAGAAGATCAACTAGGTCATCAATCGGTCGTAAAATTAGAAAAGCAGGTAGTGAGACATGTTCCAGTCTGCCCGAAAATGGATGGAGCCAGAAAGGAGACCAACATCGACATGGCTAACAATCGAGGCTGCTTGGGATGGCTGCTGGGCCTGATCGGGATCCAGCTAGGCGAAAAGGATGATGACGGAAAAGAGCTGGATCACTACCCGTTTCGCCTTCG
>DGEO01000016.1:25891-27134 GCA_002385985.1 Anaerolineaceae bacterium UBA3924
CGCATATGCCCGAAGGTATCGCTGGCCGATCTGTTTTACGTGGTTCGCCCGAACGAAAACCTCAAGGCATATAACAAAATCAACCGCAAGCACGTCGACTTTGTCGCCTGCGATCCGGTCACAATGAAACCCCTGTTTGGCATCGAGCTGGACGACGCCAGCCATCAGCAGCCGGAGCGCAAACAGCGCGACGAGTTCGTGGAGGAAGTATTTCAGGCTGCCTCCCTGCCGCTGGTGCGCGTCCCGGCGAGAGCAGCGTACAACACAGAGGAACTGCGTGCGCTGATCAGCCCCTATCTGCCCGGGCTTAAGGAGGAAATCACCGAACCCCGGCCGCCCGCGCTAGTAGAAAACGGCGCACCCACCTGCCCTAAATGCGGGGTGCCGATGGTCCTGCGCACCGCCAGGCAGGGGCCATATGCCGGCAGGCAGTTCTACGGCTGCCCCAACTATCCCAGGTGTCACGAAATGGTACCTGTTGAGGAATGACGCCATGGCAAAGACAATCGTGCTGGTTGCCTGCGTGAGCGAAAAATGAAATCGGCGCTGCGCGGCGAAGGATCTGTACACTTCGGACTGGTTCTGCAAAGCATCGGCGTACGCCAGACGCAGCGGGGACGCCTGGTACATCCTTTCCGCCAAACATGGCCTGCTGGACCCCAACGCCGAAATCGATCCCTATAACGAAACCCTCAACACCATGCCGGCTGCCAGTCGCCGCGCCTGGGCGCAGCGAGTGCTCCGCAGCCTTGAGCCGCTGCTGAAACCCGGTGATGTCGTCGTCCTGCTTGCCGGCACAAAGTATCGCGAACATCTCATTGAACCCTTACAGCGCCGGGGATGTCGGGTGGAAGTTCCGATGGCGGGGCTGCGGATCGGCGAGCAGTTGAGCTGGCTGAAGGCACAAATTGATCGATAAGCACGCTACCCGCCTACGAGACCTGCAGATCTTCTACACCCAGCTCGACTTGCTGGAAGAGAAGATCGGCGGGAAACGGCTGCTGACCGAACCCGGTCTCAGTCAACTGCTGCCGAACCGAGGGGTGTACTTCTTCTTTGAGCCCGGTGAGTGTCGCTCTGGCTCTGGCCAAGGAATGCGCGTGGTGCGAGTGGGTACCCATGCGGTCAGTCAGGGTTCCAGGACCACGCTGTGGAACCGCCTGAGGAACCATCGGGGGTTTCTCAACGGTTCGATGCCCGGAGGCGGCAATCACCGCGGGTCGATCTTTCGCCTGCATGTGGG
>DGEO01000016.1:27308-75703 GCA_002385985.1 Anaerolineaceae bacterium UBA3924
CATCGAGCGGAACAGCATCGCTCTCCTGAGCAGGTGCCGGGAGATCGACCCGCCCTCCCAAAGATGGCTGGGCCATTGGGCAGATCGGGAAGCGATCCGGCGATCCGGGCTGTGGAACGTCAAATACATCGGCGAGGATTATGATCCGGCGTTTCTTGAGCTGTTGAAGGGGCTGGTGGCAGCCCAGCCATGCCTGTAAAGGCCTTTCAGGTAGACGCAATAAATAGATGAATATGACACCCATGAATTTGAAAAAGGAGATCTTCTAGATGCAATCACCTCAAGGTTCTCTTCATTATCAGTTTGCACATCGAGTTCTACCTCAAATTGTGCAAGCAAACCCTCGCGAAATCCACACTATTCTTTCTGGTTCACAAAGAGATAACTTTATAAAGGATCTTTGGAGGGAGATAGGAGTAGCCAACCGATCGCAGCGATCAGTACAGATGCCTCTAAACCGTTGCATGCATCAATGATCACCTTGCAGAAAAAAAGCTTTCATTAGAACTACCTGGGGTGTGGCTCTGCATTCAACCCATCTATATTTCTTGAAAAGAATACATGAAATAAAAGAACAGCTAGTTAATTAGTAAGTGGATGACCCAGGATAGCCAGATTATTGACGGATAGTTCTATATGCCGTCTTGACCGGGCTAAGCTGGACAGCTAGGCTGGTTTTTTCCCAAGAAAAAAAGAGACCGCCATTTTTCGGTATCTGGAGAAAAGATTCAAATCATAGAGAGATAGATTTTTCGCCACTCTTATGTATAGCTATAACCTACGCCAGGATCATGCCTTTTTATGGCCTTCGCCGTGAAACTCCCCCGGCCGTACGAGGAGCTGCGCGAACAGGGTCTGGCAGACTATATTGCGTGATGTGAGGGAGCGGCCAGGATCAGGATCCTGAATGCTAACTGGGCCAGTTCATCCAGCTGATCGCAAAACAGAAAAACCGACCTGCCGGGGTGTTCAACTCTGGCCGGTCGGTTTGCGCCAACCCACCCTGAAATTACCACGCCGGGTTGGCGGTGAACAGACGTGACCGTTCTGGCAGGGCAGTCAGCCGACGCCAGCCGCCCCTCACCAGAGATCAAACTCGTCCTGGCCATCGCCAGAGGCCACCAGAGCTATGGCGGCCAGAATCATCAAGATGCCCATGCAGATATCCACGGCGCAGTTTCCCCCTGCAGAAACGCTTTTATCACCAGACAGGCTGGCGTAGATACCCATCCCTTTTACTATACCCTCACCGGCAGGCAGGTTCAAGCCCCACACCGCCAGGCTATTCTTCCTGGTAACCGTCGGAAGAACTCATATCCGGTTTGGATCATTATAAAAAAAGGCCCTGCTGTCGCCCGTTAGGGCAGCGAAACAGGGCAAGAACACTCGACCGCGGTCACAGTTTGGCTATCAGCCCTCACACCCCGTTCGCAATCAGCTCATTGAACTTGCGCGCGTTCACGTTCCTCCCCGTGAGCACGAACACAGCCTTCTTCCCCTTCACACTCACCTTCCCCGCCAGAACGGCCGCCAGGCCCACGCAGGCCGCGGGCTCGACCATGATCTGCTCGTCCTCCTGGAAGGCCCGCATGGCCGCCACGATCTCCGCATCCGACACCACCTCGATCGTCTCCACCCGCGAGCGGGTGAGCTCGTAGGTCAGCGGGGTCAGGGTGCCCATGATCCCGTCGGCAATCCCGGGCTTGATCTCCACCCACTCATGGCAGCGGCCGTCCCGGAACGACAGGCTGCCGCCCGGGGCCGCCTCCGACTCCACCCCGATCATCCGGATGGCCGGGTTGACGCTCTTGGCGATCATCGCGATGCCGGATAGAATCCCCCCGCCTCCGACGGGCACCAGGATCATCTCCGCATCGGGCAGGTCCTCCATAATCTCGATGCCGATGGTCCCCTGCCCGGCAATGACCCGGGGATCACCGTGGGAATGGACGTAGGTGGCGCCGGTGCGTTTGTAATAGGCGACGGCCTCGGCGTAGGCTTCCAGGAAGTTCTCGCCGTGGAACACGGGCTCGGCGCCGAAGCTGCGGATGCGGCTGACCTTGGCCGGCTCCGCGTTTTTGGGCAGGTACACCCGGGTGGGCGGGCGGCCGAACAGGCTGGCGGCGTAGGCCAGGGCGGTGCCGTGGTTCCCGCTCGAGCAGGTGACCAGCCCCCTGCGGCGCTGCTCTTCGCTCAGCGTGGCGACCGTGTTGATGGCCCCGCGGACCTTGAAGCAGCCGCACTTCTGCCAGATTTCCATCTTTAAATAGACTTCACCGCCGGTGCGCTGGCTCAACGCCGGCGAATACACCAGCGGGGTGTGGTAGACATAAGGGCGGATGCGCTCTCTGGCCTGCCAGATGTGAACGGTTTGAATGTCTTCAATGCGAAAATCGAAGTCGGTCAAGGTAGCCTCCATGGCTGGGGGATGCGTTGTACGTCCAGCGGCTCTTCAATGTACTACGCCTGCCGGAGGCTGTCAACGGAATGCGGGCAAGTCCGGCCCTATCTTCCCCGGCGTCCCGCGCGCAGGAGCAATCCCGCCCGCAGCACCATCCACACCACTCCGAAGCCGCCGCAGACCCGGGCGAGCCAGGAAAAGTCCGGCGCGAAGAGCTGGAGAAACCCTCTCAGCGGCCCCAGCGCGGGAATGAGCGTCAGGGAGGCCAGCAGGTGCGGAACAGCCGGGAGCAGGACCCGCCGCCCCCACCCGCTTTTTCGACCCGCGCGCCCGCCGCGGAGACCCCGCAAAGCGGCGGCCACCTCCACAATCTGCATCGCCGGAAGCACCAGCAGACCGCGCGTCAGCCAGGCGAGCGGTCCCCAGCGGATCGGCCCTGCCGGTTCGCCGGCCAGCAGCCTGGCCAGACCGGCCTCCACCTCCGCCATGATGGGCTGCATCAGAAAATGGTCGGCATTGGCCAGCAGGACCAGGCCTTTCTTCTGATCCGGCAGCATCACGATGCTGGCGAAAAAGTCCGGCGTCAGGCCGCTGTGATGGATCACCTTCAGCCGGCCCTGCTCGCCGATGTACCAGCCCATGCCGTACGCGGTCCTGTCGTAGCCCGGCACCGCTGTGTCCGCCGCCGGGCGGAACATTTCCTCCATCCCTTCCGGGGACAGAACCCGCGCCTGGCCGTACCGTCCCCCGTTCAGACAGGCGATCATGTAATGGCACAGGTCTTCGGCGCTGGAGATCAGCTGGCCGGACGGCAGCGATCCGCGGGGAACGGGCAGGTCCGGGGCAGGCACGGGGAACCCGAACCAGGTCCGGTGGCCGGTGGCCAGCCCGTCCCGCCGGGCGGCGGCTTTGGCCGTGTGGCTGCGGCGCATCTGCAGGGGATTAAAGATGTGCTTCTGGATGTAGTCCGGGTAGGGCTCGCCGCTGGCGGCTTCAATGATCAGGCCGAGCAGGTTGTAGTTCAGGTTGCTGTACTCGAACGCCGCGCCGGGCGGGCGGGCGAGGGTAAAGGGCGCCAGCGAGCGCGCCTGGCGTTCGGCGGCGTCGGGGCGGTCGTCGAAGTCGGCCGTCAGCGCCCAGCCCGGAAAAAGAGGCAGGCCGCCGGTCTGGTTGAGCAGCTGGCGCACGGTCAGCCGGGCCGGCTCGCCCGAGCCCTTTAGCCGGGCGCGGAACCAGGGCAGATAGCGCTCCACCGGCGCGTCCAGCCCCACCTTCCCGGCCTCCGCCAGCTGCATCACCCCCAGGGCGGTGAAGGATTTGGTCAGCGAGCCGATGAAGAAGGGGGTCTGGGGAGACGGCGCTCCGCCCCCGGGGCGCGCCCGGCCAAAGCCGCGCAGGTGCACAATCCGGTCCCCCGAGACGATCCCCAGCGCGATGCCGGGGAGGTTCAGCCGGCGCATCTGCGAGATCACGTACGCGTCGATACCGGCATAACCGGAGGGACTCAGGTCAGGAGCCCCGCCGGCCAGCCGCGGATTGAATGAATTAATCTGTCTGTTCATCACAAACCTGCCTGTGTTCTTTGAGTGATTCCGAAAGCGATCCGGGCGTATTGCGTGCGGAGCGCAGCGTTCGTCATCGCCTACCCTCCGGAGAGACTCGGGTGCGCTTCGCTCATGCAGGCGCGCAGGAACCGCGCCACCTCGGCGCTGGCCTCCCGTTCGTGCCCGAAGAGCAGATGGCCGCCGTCCGGCACGGTGTACAGGCGCGCGTTGGGCATCTGCCCGGCCAGCGCCCGCACGTTGGCCGGCAGCGCGATGGGGTCATCCTCGGCCAGGATCACCAGCACCGGGGTCCGCATTTCGGTCAGGGGATACGGGCTGGCCGGGGTCACCGAGGCGCGGAGCTCCTCCGCGCAGGTGTAGGTTTCAAAATCCCAGCCGGCCCACTTCTGGCTGACGGGCAGCGCGCTTTTTTGCACATTCTCCACCAGGGCCGCCTCTTTCGGGGTGAGGGTGTGCCCGCGGGGGACCATGCCGGCCTCGAACCGCATCCGCTTTCCGAAGAAATGGATCAGCGCCCAGTACACAAAATCATTCCCGAAGAACACCTGGCTCAGCCAGCGGGGCGGCAGCTGCATGTACTCCTCGCCGGGCGCATCCGGCCCCATCAGCACCAGGCCCGAGACTCGCTGCGGGTGGCGGGCAGCGAAGCGGATGGCCGAGGTGGACCCGGCGGAGACGGCGAAGACCGCCGCCCGGCGGATGCCCAGCGCGTCGAGCAGGGCGGCATAGGCGTCGGCCTGCGTGTCGAGGGTCGCGCCGGGCGGCACCGGTGAGCGCAGAAAGCCAAACCGCGAGACGGAAATGATCTGGAGATCGGGGATGTCGATGCTGCGCGCCAGGATCAGGCCCTGGTCAAAGCCGCCCAGGGCGCCGTGCACCACCAGCACCGGGTAGCCCTCTCCCACCCGGGCAAACTCGACCGGGCCGCAGGCCGTCTCGATCACCTGGCTGCCCAGGCCCTCCAGGCGCCGGCGGGCCGCGCGGATCTCCCGGGCATAGCGGGTAACCGTCAGCAGAACCCCGATCAGAAGCAAGCTGACCAGAACAATGGATATAAAGGCCGCCAGATTTTCCATCGCATAGTCCTTTCCTGCGGTGCGATGTGACCGCAAATCCGGAGGGGTATCTTCATGCCCGGGCACAGCTGGAGGAACCGGCCGCAGGCCATCCGGGTGCTCTGAGCGAAAATGGAAAACCCGGGCGCTGAGCCATTCCCTCCGGCTCCAGCGGCCCGGGCTGTGGTTCACCCGCGGCAAAGCGCAGATCTGCGCCCTTACAACTCAGTTCTGGTTTTTCGGGTATCGGGGAAAGACGGCCAGCCCCCATGCGTTGGTCCTGTTGATCGCGGGCAGCCGGAAAACCGCAGAGGTCTGCGGGCCGCCTCAGGCGAGGAGCACGATCGTGCAGGACGCCCGATGGCTTACCTGTATTGTACGTGTTTTCACCGCCGCCAGGCGTGCGGGTTTGGGCGAAACAGGGTGGCTGCGGCCCGCCTCACCAGACCCCGTGCCCGGGAAAGGCGGATCGGGAAAATTACCGGACGGCCAGGCCATCAGCTGTCCAGCCGGCGAATGTGAACCGCTTTAAACGATTCGCGGTTTTTCTTGCGGTCAAAGCTCTTTTCCAGCGAATACTCCACCAGGGTGCCTTCTCTGGCGCAGTCCCGGGGAAGATCGCGCAGGAAGACAATGGGGCCCTCGCCTCCATCCTCGGGCTGGATAAACGTGTACTTCCGATCCGGGTGGATCTGCCGGATCCGCCCGCGGAAGCGCGGCAGTCCGGCGATCGTGCCCTCTCGCCAGTGGTTCGCGCAGAGCCGCGACAGCGCAGCCGGCTCATCCGGAAGGTCCGGCAGGCTCTTCTCTGCAGCCTGGAATGCCCGCTGTACATCTTCATCGAGTCTGGTGAGCGAATCGGGCAGCTTCCACCCGGCAGCTGCGCGGACGGATTTTGCCAGCGCCACATGCAGGTAGGCCTCCTCAAGCTTTTCCAATCTGAGGCAGACCTCGGCCATGGTCTCAAAACAGCCCACTTTGTACTGGTCCGATTGACGATTCTGGAGCGCCTGGCAGAGAAGCCGGTAAGCCTCTTCCCAGTTTTCCAGGGCCATCTCCATCTGGGCCAGCTCGCTGCGAACATACCATTCACAGCGCGGGTGATTAAGCAGGGGGCGCATGGTTTGGGCGGCCGCCTGCGCATCGCCGGAATGGAACAGAGCCTTGGCAGCATTACGGATCAGGAAGAGCTGATCCGGGAAGCGCGCCAGGCCTTCCTGCGCAACACGGTGAGCTTTATCATACTCGCCCACCTCAAGGTAGGCGTGGGCGGCGTTGATATACCACGCCTCCATTTCAGACATGTACGTTTTGCCGTCAGGCGTCGTTCGTTGATCCGCTGAAAGCGTGGCAGGTTTTACCTTATCAGCCAGGCGGGCAATGAACCTCCAATCTGGATTATCGGTGTCCTTTGTGTATTTCAAGGCGGCAACTGCCACCCGATTCACCAGGAAGTCATTCTCCGGGTTGGTTTCGATGACCTTCCAGGCGGCCACCTTCACTGCATCGTCACTGCTGCCTTCGAGGGCCGGTTTGAGCAGCCGTTCATACAGCACCCACCCGACCTCAGAACGTAGATAGGGATTATCAGGATACCTCGCCAGGGCCTCATCACCGGCCTGCTGCGCTTCCTCCAGCCGCCCCGTTTTCCGCAGGCAGTAGATCCACCAGCGGAAAGGGTAAGGTTGCTGGCTGGTCCGGGCCAAATCCTGATAGATGGGCAGGGCTTCTTCCAGTTTTCCGGCTTTTCGCAGCTCATCTGCTTGCTGGGATCGGCTGTCAGTCATCGGGCGTCTTCCTGTCTCCTGCTCAACAGGGTGGTCATATTCAGGGTGATGATTACAGGGCCGGCCGGTCAAAATCCGCGAAACAGCGGCCCTCCAGATAGTCCGGGAAGGTGTACACCCCGGTGACCTGCAGGTAGCAGCGGTTTTTGGGCTGGTTCTCGTCCGGGTGGTGTCCACGCGTGAGGCCAATACGGAGATAGGTGCGCGCCTGATTTAGCTCCTTATACAGTTTGAAACCAATCTGCCCGAAGCGCAAGCCCTGACTGGTGCGCAGGTGATCCAGATAATAGCGATAAGACAGATCGGTCACAGGCAAGTTATAAACAGCGCCTGTGCTATCAACAAATGTGAGCCGGTATTTAAGTTCGCCCTTAAATTTATACAGACGGACGAACTGGATGCTCTGCGGCCGCAGGGTGCCTAGGGATAGTTTCCCTTCACCCAGTTGAACATAGTGCCCGCGTCCTTGCTCAGGCTTATGTATTTCTGCGTGAAACATCTCTTTCACGCAGGGAACTGTCATTTGTTCCAGTATGCGCTCCCGATCCTCCTCATCCAACAGGCCGTCAAAGCGTTTGAATTTCGGATCCATCAGCCAGTCTTCGGTGTGCGGAGGGCATGGATTTGGCCGGAGCAGGTTCAAGCCCACCCGGGCAAACGGGCGAATGACAGCCTCATTGTGCTGGTAGAGCCATATCTCCTGAATCTCCCCTTTGTTAGGAAGGATTGGGCGGATCGCCTGGCCATCCATGGTCACAGCAGCGACGCAGACTCGCTGGTTATTCATGCGGGTGACGTCGGTGATGATTAGTGTGGTGGTCACGCAGCACCTTCTTTCTGGCTGAATTACAGGTGGATGACCTCCACATCTCCCCAGGCCTGCGCCAGGCGTTCGGCCACAAACCGGCGGTGGCAGTGATCGGCGGCCGGTTCGCTGCACAGCAGGCAGCAGGTCTTTTCCTCGAACAGGGTGCGGTCCAGCGTTTCGGGGATGCCGCGCTGGTCCATCAGCGCCTGGAATTCCTGCTCGAACTGCGTCCAGTCTCCGCTGGCGCGGTAGGCATTGAGGATCTCATCGGTCGGGGCCAGCTGCAGGAGGTGGCGGTAATCGCAGCCGATCAGCTTCTCCAGGAAGTAGCGCAGGTCCTCCTTCTTGGTGAACCCGGCCAGCTGCCCGCCGGGGCGCAGGCGAATATCCACCAGGCGCTCCACCCCGTTCTGCTGGAGCAGATCAAAGAACTGCCGGGCGGACTTGCGCGCGAACCCAATGGTGTAAAGCTTCATGGCGGCTCCTTATCAGGATGGTATGAGGTCAATCAGCGTTGTGTGTATGTGGCGGCTCCGCTAAAACAGGCTGAGCTGCTCGGCTGGCGGCTCGTTTTTCAATTTGGGAAGGTGCTGGTCCTTGACCAGCGTCCCGTCACCGCGAATATGCTTCACGCTGACCCCCAGGCCGGTCAGGTAGCGGCCGATAAGGTGATGGCGGTGGCAGGACGCCGGGTCCTCCTCGCTGCACATTACCGACACCCGGGTCTCGCCAGCCAGCTCCAGCAGGCGCTGGATGCCTTTCTGGAAGAAATCCCGGGTCATCACGGCCGGGTAATCGACCAGGTGCAGGAAGTCAGCCTGGCCGTCTGGCAGGCGTCCGTTTTTGTAGCAGGTCGGGTCCTTCGGCCGCCCGCCGAGGTACTCACCCGCGTACCGGTAGTCGATGCCCGCCTGCCGGAGGGTGTGCTCGAAGGTCTCGCGGTTGAACTGTGGGACGTACTGGCTGTAGGGCGAGCTGCGCACGTCCACCAGGGTCTTGATTTCGTATCGCTCCAGCAGCTCGATGATATTACCGGCCGGCACGTTGCTGTGCCCGATGGTGTAGATTTCAAAGGGGGGTGTGGTCTCAGGCGTGTCTGCCATGGTCTGTATGGGGCAGCTGTAGAAGGAGGGAAGTATGGATCCAAATGACTGCTGAGGGGAGGGGGGCATCCCCCTGCGAATGATTATAGCCCAATTGGGCGGCACAGGGGCTTGTTCAACACAGCACTGCTTTCGCCGGCTGTGTCCCTCAAAGAAAACCACATCCGGACCCTATACACGTCGAAAGCCGGCAGTTTACGTTAAGCTGTTATTCCCTTCTTCTCTTAACAATCCTCCCACATTCCTACCGGTTCTGGTTATCCTCCGCAAACGCGCTATAATCTCAATAAGGGGGAGACCCGTACTCCCACAGATTATGACTTTATACGGTGACGTCTTCCCTCCCAGGCACCCTTCTCCAGACTCAATGAAGTAATCATCCGAAGACACCGATCGGTTCCCGGACACAATTTCAAGCGAGTTGGATGCTCCCGAGGTCACACGCAGAAGTCGAGCAGCTGATCACCCCGACAATTCTACAACAGAGATCAAACCGGCCATGTTTCCCAAACCAGCAGACGAAAACGACATCCAGGCGTTGCAGGATCTGATCGAATACCCGGATCTTGAAGCTGTGGCGCGCGAAGCGGACCGCTTCAATATCTTTGAAGCGGTCGATGTGGTGCGCCGGGAACTGCACCACTCGGCGTTTCTCGCTTACCTGTTCAACCCCAACGAGAATTACGGCCTCGGAGACGCATTCGCGTGCCAGTTCTTGAAAACGGCGGTCGCCGGAGCAGAACCCGAAACCCTGAAGGTACGTCCGATTGACCTTGCGCTGTGGGATTTCGATCAACTGGAGATCCGCCGCGAGTGGCAGAACATCGACTCGCATACTCGTGTTTTACATCATCAACCGGCCGGATCAGGTGCGCCTCAATCTGACCATTGGCCCCGGCACAATGGAGATCCGGCAAAAGCTGTATGAAATGGCGGAAAAAAACCCGCCTTTTAAACCAGCCTGGAAGAAGCTCTTTCCCAAGTGGACAAACATTTATAGCAAAACCGTGCTCTCCAAAAAAGAACTGGAGAGCCTGGAATTGGAAAGCGAAAAACTGATCGAAAAAATGATGAATTGTGGGAAAACATTTTACAGCACGATCTGCAGGCGATGATCAAGGTGGTGAACGCCCAGACATGGCTCTTTGAGCCAGTCAAGTAACGCCGCATAAGGAAGAACGAATACACATCAAGAAGGTGTCTATTAACTAATCTAAATAATCCAGCCAGCAGAGGAGGTCAAGATGGCGCATTTGTGGATGGTCCGTGCCGGTGGAGATAATGAAATTATTGATCTGGTCGAATCAAAGAATGCGGTCGCGATTGGCTGGTCGCAGATGGGCGATCTAAGTACCCTGAGAACGCGGCAACAGTTCAAAGACCGGTATAATGATTGCTTCCCCGAAGAGAAAAATCAATCTCGAATCAACCTCCACACCGGGCAAATTTACAGGTTCGCACGCGAGATTAAAACAGATGATTATGTGCTTACCTACAACCAGTCAAGCCGGAAAATTCTGATCGGCAAAGTCATTGGAGGCTACAGGTATTCACCTCAAGAAATCCACGAAAACTATCCTCACGTTCGCCAAGTGGAATGGCTGCAATCCGTTTCCAGGGATCAGTTTTCCGAAATGGCTCGTAACAGTTTGGGTAGTTCTCTCAGGGTCTTTAAGATGGATGAACATTTACGAGAAGTTCTAACCCTGCTTCAAGGACGCCAAGAGATCGTTGAGGAAGAGCTGAACCCTCCATTCTATGAGGAGGTTAAGTCTAAAGCGGATGAATTAATTTCCGACAAGGTAAGCCATCTGGGGCCTTATGAAATGCAGGACTTGGTTGCGGCGGTGCTTCGAGCAATAGGTTATCGAGCAGTCAGCGTTAAACCAGGTCCGGATCTAGGCATTGATATTGAAGCTTCTCCCGATCCTCTTGGGTTTGAAGAACCAAGAATAATGGTGCAGGTGAAGCACCGAACCGATAAAGTAATCGCAGATGAAATGAGGAGCTTCATTGGAGCACTTCATAAAGGTGAACATGGAATGTATGTTTCATCAGGTGGTTTTACAAAAGACGCAGTAAAAGAAGCCCGGATGTGTTCGAAAAATATCCGGATGATCGATCGAGAACAGTTCATTGGACTCCTGCTTGAATATTACGACCATTTAGAACCCGAATATAAAACCTTGATCCCATTAAGACGCATCTGGGTTCCCGTTGATCAATAATATGCCAGTCGAAGGGATCAACCGAAGAACAGGAGCCCCGCCGCGATGGACCTGTTTATCCGGCCAGACGGCCTGACCCTGATTGCGCACTTCACCCTGCCGTGGGTGCAGACCTGGGGCGATTCGAGAAAAGACTCGCCGTATAAAGCGTGGGTGCGAGAAACTGCTGCACTGCCGTCAGACTTCGGAGCACGGTACAACTGGTTCGCTTTCTCCATCCGCGCTGTGGTGGCGCGCTCGCGAGTCCGGTTCACCGGGCAAATCCCGGACGTCGAGAACATCCCCAAACTGATCGTGGACGCCTTCACCGGCGTGCTCTATCCCGATGACGATATCCGCTATGTGCGCGGCGTGCAGGTGGAAGCGGTGATCAGCCCGGACGAGGAGAACCTGACCGAGGTTTGGATCTACGGCATGCCGGCCGGAGGGGTTGAGGCTGGCAGCGAGCCCCCCGGACATCAACGGCAGTGAGCTGGCTGACATAACCATTCTGGCACCTCCGTCATTCGTAATATCAAAAACCGTGCTGGTGAACTAAAGCTGCGCGAGCTTTTTAGCGGGTAACAGAAAAAACCGAACAGCCTGGTACCCTTCATTACAGTAGTTGGACAATCTCAACCCCATCCTCAGCTACAATACCAGCACGGAGGGAAATATGACCCACAACATCTACCTCGAATCCGGCAGGCAGCGGACCTTCGCCGTGGCAGTGGACTGGCCGGGGTGGGCACGCAGCGGGCGGAGCGAAGAAGCCGCCCTGCAGGCGCTGGTCGACTACGCGCCGCGGTACGCCCGCGTGCTGCAGTCCACCACGCTGGCCTTCTCACCCCCGGCCAGCCCATCCGACCTGACGGTCATCGCCCGCCTGCCCGGCACCGCCACCACCGACTTCGGCGCCCCGGCCGTGCCGCTGCCGGACGACTCCGCGCCCGTCACCCCCGAGGAGCTGGCGCGCTGGAAGGAAATTCTCCCGGCCTGCTGGCAGGCCTTTGACGCCGCCGTCCAGTCAGCCGGCGGGCAGGCGCTGCGCAAAGGGCCGCGCGGCGGCGGGCGGGAGCTGGAAAAGATCCTCCACCATCTGTACGAATCGGCCGAGGCCTACCTCAAGAGCCTGGGCGGCCAGCCGCCCAAAGGCCTGCCCGCAGACCCGGCCGAAGCGCTGCCGCCGCTGCGCGAGGCCATCCTTGCCGCGCTGGAAGCGGCCGCCCGCGGCGAGCTGCCGGCACGCGGCCCGCGCGGCGGGGAACGCTGGACCGCCCGCTACTTCGTCCGCCGCCTGGCCTGGCACGACCTGGATCACGCCTGGGAAATCGAAGACCGCACGGCCAGACTCCCCCCTTTAAACGCCAGACCGGGTAAGGCACATCGAGCACCTTACCCGGTCTGTTCATTCACTCCCTTACTTGCTTGCTTTCTCCCGCTTCCGGTAGTAGTGATACCCCTTCCTGGGCCGCATCTTCTCGTCCACCAGCACGCAGCCGATCAGGTGGGCGCTGGTCGCGCGCAGGTCGGCCAGGGTCTGGCGCAGGGCACGCCGGCGGGTCTTGCCGCTGCGCGCCACCAGCACCACGCCGCCGGCCTGGTTGGCCAGCATCATGGCTTCCGCCGTCAGCAGCGCCGGCGGGGCGTCGATGATCACCGCGTCAGCGTCCTGCTCCAGGCACTCCAGCACCTCCGAGACCCGCTCCAAATTGATCTGCTCCACCAGCCCTTCGGGCACATCGCCGCAGGTGAGCACCCTCAGCCCGGCCACCGAGGTCTTCTTCAGCAGCTTCAGCGGGTTCTGCCCGGACCCGTTGAGCAGTTCGGCCAGCCCGCCCTCCTCCTCCAGCTGGAAGAGGTGGTGCAGCGAGGGCTGGCGCAGGTCGGCGTCCACCAGCACGGTGTTGACATTGGCATGCGCCATGATCACCGCCAGGTTGGCCGCGGTGAGCGACTTGCCCTCCCCCGGGGCCGGGCTGGTGATCACCACCGAGCTGACTGGCTGTTCCCCGGAACCCATCAGCAGGCGGTTGCGAATCATGCGGAAGGACTCGGCCACCGGAGAGGATGGCTCCAGGCTGGCCACCAGACGGCCCGGCTCGGTGCGCCCGTGGATGCGCCCCACCGTGCCCAGCAGCGCGAGCCCGTCATGAACGGCCAGGTCGTCCGCCCCCTTAACCGTGTCCTCCAGGAACTCCCACAGGAAGCTGCCGCCCAGCCCCAGCAGCAGCCCCAGCCCGGCCCCCAGCATCAGGTTGATGCTCCGGCGCGGGCGGATGGGGTCGGGGTCGGCGTGTGCGGTCTCAATCACGGTCAGCGAGTTGGGGCTGCGCGACTGCGCCGTCATCCCCGAAAGCTGCACGTAGTTGTTGATCTGGTCGGCGATCAGCCGCTCCAGCTCGGCCTTCTCTTCCTGCAGCGCCAGCAGGCGGGTGGAGGAGGTGGTCGCTTCCATCTCGCGCTCGACCTCATCCAGGCGCTGCTGCCCCTCCAGAATGGCCAGCTGGGCCTCGTTCATCTGCCGCTGGATGAAGGACTGGGCGAAGTCCTGCTCGTCCTCCCCCTGCCTTTCCGGCCCCAGCTCCAGCAGGTGCACGGCGATTTCGTCGGCGATGCGCTCGGCCAGCCGGGGTGTGCTGGCCTCCGCGCGGATCTCGATCAGCTGGGTGCCCGAGATCGGGGTGACGCGCACCCGCTCCTGCAGCTGCTGCCAGGAGATGTCGAGCTGCAGCGCCTCCACCACCCCCTGCATCACCGGCTGGCGCACGGCCAGGTCGGCATAGGTCTGGGCGAACAGCTCGCTCAGCTGCACGTCCTCACGGGTGATGCTGCTGGCCTGGGTGATCTGCCCGACCAGCACGGTGGTGGTGGCCTGGTAGGCGGGCGTCTGGCGCAGGCTGATGGCATAGCCGGCCCCTGCTCCCAGCGCCATCAGCACCAGCAGCAGGTACCAGCGGCGAAGCACCACGCTTATTAATCGCTGCAGCTCGACGAAATCGTTCATGAATCAAAAAACCCCCGTAAACCTGTATACCTTTAAATATATATCAGTAAGTAAATATGTATCAGTAAGCGCCATGCCGGCGCAGTACGGCGGGGATGGTCTGAATGATGATGTGCAAATTCATCCAGAAGGAGCGGTTGCGCACATAGTACTCGTCCAGGCGCACCCGCTGGTGATAGCCGATGTCGTTGCGCCCCGAAACCTGCCACAGTCCCGAAAGCCCCGGCCGCACCTGGGCGTAGAACTTGAACAGGTCGCCGTAGAAGGGGATTTCATCGCGGACGATCGGGCGCGGCCCCACCAGGCTCATCTCGCCCTTGAACACGTTCCACAGCTGGGGCAGCTCGTCCAGGCTGGCCTTGCGCAGGAAGCGGCCCACCCGGGTGATGCGCGGGTCGCTGCGCAGCTTGTGATCGGCCTCCCATTCCGCCCGCAGCGCCGGGTCCGAGTTGAGCACCTGCTCAAGCACCTGATCGGCGTTCTGCACCATAGTGCGGAACTTGAGCACCTTGAACTCCTCCGCGCCGCGGCCGATGCGCGTCTGGCGGTAAAAAACCGGGCCTTTTGAATCCAGCTTGATGGCCAGACCGATGAGCAGGAAGACCGGCAGCAGCAGCGGCAGCGCCAGCAGGATCAGCGCCAGATCCAGGGCGCGCAGCACGTAGTCGTCGAAGGGGTTGAGCTCGTAGTGGCGCTCCTCAAAGCCCAGCACCCCGCCGAAGTCGATGGGGATCAGGCCGAAGGTGCGGGCGTTGAACTGGCGGTTGACGGTGATGATGTTGTCGAAGCCCAGGTGCTCGCCGCGGGCCACCGCCTCGCAGATCTCCCCGGGCAGCTCGGGCACCACCACGATGGCGGTGGAGACGCCGATCTGCGGGCCGAAGGAGGAGGTGGCCGGCCAGCGATCCAGGGTCATGACCGGCACGGGCGCCGCTTCCCCGGTCACCGGCACGGGCAGGGGCTCGTAACCCTCGCCGCGCCCCTCCAGCATCAGCACCGGCTTCAACCCGGCTTCCGGCTGGCGCAGCAGCTGGCTCACCAGCTGGTGGCTGAGCGGGCCGCTGCCGATGACCACCACCGGCTCGCCCCACAGCCCCATGGCCGCCCCCAGGTGGCGGGCGGCGCCGCGGGCCAGCGGCACAGCCCCCATGGAAAGCAGCCAGCCCAGGAGAAATACCAGCGGCGGGTACGCCCCGGCGCCCATCAGGGTGTTAAACGCCAGCAGGCTGAGGAACACACCGGTAATGGTCAGGAACAGCAGGCGCAGCTCCTCGACCTTGTTGACCGGCCGGGGCCGGTTGACGCCCACCAGCAGGTAGGTGCTGGCGAAGATCAGCAGGGTGGGCGCCAGGATAGAGTAGGCCGTGCCGGCGTGAGCCAGCGCCAGCGAGCGCAGGATGGCCAGCGAGAGAAACAGCGAAGCCAGCACGCTGGCCAGGTCGGCGGCGGCAAACAGCAGCCGGGGCGCCAGCTGCGGGAGCGGCCGCCGGCGAGCAGCCGGCAGGTGCTCCCGATAGCGTTCGCGCAGATCGGTCAGGGTATCGACATCAATTTCCATTGCGCACCTTCCTACCTTTTAAGATTGGACGTCACTCAGCTGCGGGCGGCCCTGGCCCAGCACCTGCCGGTATACCTCCTCGATGCGGTCTGCGACGCGGGTTTCATCAAAATCGTGCAGCACGGTCTGGCGGCCGGCGAGGGCCAGGCGGGCGGCCAGATCGCGGTCATCCATCACCTGGCGCAGCGCGGCAGCCAGGGCGGGGCCGTCCCCGAAGGGCACCAGCAGCCCGTTTTCGCCGTGGCGAATCAGCGTGCGGCTGCCGGGCACATCGGCGGCGATCACGGGGATCTCCAGCAGCATGGACTCCATCAGCGCCCGGGGGATGCCCTCATACTGCGAGGGCAGCACCGACACGTCCGAGGCCACCAGCAGGTCGGGCACGTCCAGGCGGTAGCCGGTGAAGCGCACCACGTCCGCCAGGCCCAGGCGGGCGGTTTCTTCTTCGATCACCTGGCTGTCCTTGCCGATGCCCACAAACAGCGCGGCCAGCGGACGGCGGGCCGTGCCGCACAGCTCGCTCAGCGCCTGCAGCAGCACCAGGTGGCCCTTGTAGAGCTCCAGCCGGGCCACGATGGCGACCACGAAGGTGTCTTCAGAAAAACCGAACTCGCTGCGCACCCGCTCGCGCGCCCCGGGCTGCACGCGCTGCAGCACCGCGCCGGTATCGATGCCGTTGCCGATCAGCCGCGCCTTGCCCAGCGGCATGCCGGGGATGCGGCTCCAGGCCTGCAGGTCATCCTCGTTCTGGAAGAGGATCGAATGGGCCGCATGGGCCGCCAGCACCTCCAGGGCCGAGTAAACGGCGGTGAAGGCCCTGCCGCGCGGGCGGTGCAGCGGCCAGGAATGGAAGGTGTGCACCACCGCCGGCACCCCGGCCAGGCGGGCGGCCACCCTCCCGGCGATGCCCGGCAGCAGGGTGTGGGTGTGCACCACGTCGAACTGCTCCCGGCGGCAGGCGGCGTAGGCTTTGGCCGCGGCCGAGGTGAAGGAGTGGCGCAGGCTGTGACGCACAAAGGGCACCGGGATGATCTCGATGCCGCGCTCGCGGATGGCCCCGGTCCACTCGTCGTCGGGGCACAGTGCGGCCACGCGGTGCCCGCTGCGCTGCTGGAAGACCATGGTGTTCAGCACCGTCTGGTTCAGAGTCACGGCGGTTGACAGGTGCGCGATATACATTCGTTTCACCCCCTTCTGTCCGGCCCGGCTAAAGCGCCTGCCAGACCAGATCCTTGATCTCGAGCAGCACCGCTTCCAGCGGCCGCTCGGCGCTGACGTCATGCACCTGGCCGGCGTCCGGCCGCTGCCAGGCGGGCACGCTCTGGTGGCGGGCCTGGATATAGTCGTCCGGCTCGCCGCCGGCCCGGGCGCGGTTGCGCTGCAGGGCCGTCTCGACCGAAACCTGCAGGCGGAGGACCACGTCCGGTGGCGGGATCTGGGCGTACAGCTCGCGCTCCAGCCGGACCAGGCAGCGGTACAGGCGGCCGTCGCCGGGCCGCTCAGCAAGGCGCGGGCTGTCCATCAGGCCCGGGGTGGCGGTGGGGTAGCGGTCCACCAGCACAATGTCGCCCTTGGCGGCCGCCTGCCAGGCGCGGCGCAGCAGGCTGCGCCGGTCATAGGCCAGGGCCACCGCCCGCAGGGCGTAGAGCAGCCCGCCCTTGCGCCCGGAACCGTTGGGCGAAAGCCCCTCCCCGCGGCTTCCCCGCCCGCGGCGGAGCAGGCGCAGCGCCAGGTTGAGCGGTGCGGTGAGCAGGCTGGCGGGCGGCTTGCCGGCGTGCACCACCCGCACGGTGAAATCGCGGCCCAGCCAGCGGCCCAGCTCGCTCACCAGGGTGGACTTGCCCGCCCCGTCCCCGCCGACCACGGCGATCACCCGCCCGCCGGCGTGGAAGACCTTGTTCTTGCGGCGCGCCCCCAGCCGGCGCTGCAGCTGAGAGACCGCCAGCCGGGCCATGGCCCCGGCCCATTCCAGGGCGGTGTGCCGGGCGTAGGCGCGCAGCCGGCCGCGCACCTGCCGGGCCAGGGCGATGCGCTGTGAAAGCGAAGCGCCGTTCTCCAGCGCCTGCAGGCAGCGCAGGAAGAGATCCTCGTCCACCACCGGGCAGTGGCGGCGCAGCAGATCCAGCGACTGCTCCCGGTCGGCGTGCTCGTGCAGCCAGCGGGCCTCTTTGCGCAGCTTTTCAGCCTGGCGGCGCAGCACCAGCAGATCCAGCGGAGAGCCGTATTTAATGAAGGCCCGCAGCACGAAGATGACCAGCTCGGCCGAATAGGAAGCCACCGGCAGGCTCCCCGAGTAACGGGGGTTCTCCAGCAGCAGGTCCTCGAAGGGCAGCATGTGGCTCTTGAGGAAGCTCTCGCCGGTGATCACCCGGCTGAACAGGTGCACGTGGGCCAGCCGGTCCGCGGCCGGGTCGTAGCCGTAAAAGTGGGCGATGCCCGGGGTGGTCCCTCCCCAGCGCGGGCCGGCGGGCTTGAACCCCAGCCGAGCCAGCACAGAGAGCGCCGGCAGGTAGGACTCGCGGTCCACCAGAAAGTCCAGATCCATCTGGCCGGTGAGGGCCTGGTCCAGGTCGATGTTGGATTTCCAGGAGCAGTAGCGCACGCGCTCCTGATTCAGGGCTTCGATCAGGCAGTCAACCAGGGATGCAGTCACGATGCTCCTCCAGAGAGTTGGACCGGCTGCGGCGCGGCCGGAACTTCGACGGGGTAAAACAGCCCGGCCAGGCGGGGATCGCCCGCCTGCAGCTGGCCGGAAAGGGTGATCAGGCGGCCCTCTTCGTCCAGCGCGGCGGCCAGCTGCTCCATCACCTGCACGGCGCGGCCGACGAAGCGGGCGGTCAGGTCCGGCCGGCCGGGCGGAACCCGGCCGTGCCCCCGCCGCAGCGTGCGCTCGACCAGAACTTCTTCGGGCTGGCGCAGGTACACGGCCGCATCGGGCCGCGGGACCAGGCGCAGGAAGGCGCTCACCTGCTCGGGGTCCGGCGGCGCGGAGACGTGCACGAACAGGTAGTGGGCGGTCTGCAGCGTGCCCTCGTCGGCCAGCACGGGCAGATCGGGCGGGGCCAGGCGGCGCAGCAGCGCGTCGATCCCGGCGTTGCGGGCGGTGATGCGCGCCAGCTTGAGCTTTTCACCCGTCCCCACCGGCAGCCCGCGGACGGCGCCGAAGGCAAAGCGCAGGAAGGGGCGCGGCCCCCAGGCGGCGCAGGCGGCCAGCCCCAGCAAGGTGACCAGCAGGCGGCGCGCGGCCGAGGGACGCACCCAGCCCAGCCGGGCCTGGCGCAGCACAAAGTCGTGGCCGGTGACCAGCCCGGGCCGGGCGGCCAGCAGCTGGCGGGTCAGGTAGGACTTGCCCGCGCCGGTGCAGCCGATCAGCTCAACGATCATGCTCCCTCCCCGGCCGGCTGGCGGCCCGCCAGCGCGGCGATTTCCGCCGGAATTTCGTACCCGTGGCGGATCATTTCCTCCTCGATTTCGGGCAGCACCCGGGCCAGATCGGCCGGGTCCAGCCGGCGCCATTTGTTCTGCCGGTCGGCATGGACCATCTCCCGGGCGGCCTGCGCCACCGCCGGGTGCATATCCAGGCCGCAGTGCGCGCAGATGCGCTCCACATACGCCAGCGGGTCGGCGACGAAGTCCTCGTAGCGCATGCGCAGCACCTGCCCGGGCGGGAATTCGGCCAGGGCCTGCTCGGCCTGGCGCGAGCCGTAGGCCCACTGCCGGGCGATGACGGTCAGCCGGTCCAGCGTGCGCACGTCCTCCTGAATGCCCGCGTAGCGCGGCCCCCAGATGGAGAGGTACTTGCGCCGCAGCAGCCGCTTGTTGACCTGCTGGGACAGCCAGCGGGCGAAGTGCACCGGCAGCTGCGAGGGCGGCGCGGCCTTCAGCCGCCGGCGGATGCCCTGCCCGGTGACCGGCTGCTGCCATTTGAACTCCACCGAGGAGATGAACGAAAACGGGCTGCGCACGATGTACAGGTAACACGCCTCGGGGAAGATGGCCCGCACGTAGGGGATCTTGAAGATGTTGCGCGGGGTCTTTTCCAGCACCCGCCGGCCGCCGTGGGCGCGCTGGTAGGCCAGGAAGCGCCGGCCCGGGTAGGCCCTGTCTCTTATAAACATCNNGATGTACAGGTAACACGCCTCGGGGAAGATGGCCCGCACGTAGGGGATCTTGAAGATGTTGCGCGGGGTCTTTTCCAGCACCCGCCGGCCGCCGTGGGCGCGCTGGTAGGCCAGGAAGCGCCGGCGGATGTAGGCCCGCACGCGCGGGGTGGCGTCGGCGGCGGTGAACTCGTCGTGCGGGCGCAGCGGGTCGGCGCACAGCCACAGCTCGGTCGGCTCGTACCAGGCGGCGATTTCAGGGTGCGCGCCCATCACGTTCTGCACCATGCTGGTGCCCGAGCGAGTGTTGCCCAGCAGGATAACCGGCGGTTTCAGCGAATCAGACATGGCCCTCGACCTTCCTTTCAGCGGCGGGCAGACGGGCGGCGGAGGCAAAGCCGCGAAGGCCGGGCCGCGCCCGCTCCGCCAGCATGGCCCAGCGCAGCTGGAGATAGACCGCCTCCAGCACGGCAAGCGCCAGCCACAGCTCGCGGGTGCGGAACAGCTGGTGGGTGATGGACTCAACCACCGTGGCGGCCAGAAAGCCCAGGAAGACGGCCAGCTCGTAGCGCGCCAGCGGAGAGCGGCCGGCATGGCGCAGGGCAAACAGCGCCCGCCTGGCGGGAATGAAGGCAAACAGCCCCAGGCCCAGCACGCCGATCAGCCCGCGCTCCACCAGAAACGCCAGGGTGTCGTTGTGCAGCTGGTTGTCGGTCTGGGCCGCGTCGACCACACGGAAGTTCTCCGGCCCCACGCCCCAGAGGAAGGCGTTGTGCTCCACCAGGGCGTCGATGCCGCGCGACCAGAGGCTGAGCCGCCCGCCCGAGGAGCGGTCGAAGCGCCCGATCAGGATGCGCTCGATGTGCTCCGCGTAGCGCGGGTTGGCGCGGGCGGCGCCGTAAAACAGCCCGGCCAGCAGCACGCCCGCGACCATCGCCTGGAAGGAGAAGCGGAACAGCAGGCCCAGCTGGTTGGAGGCCACGGCCGCGGCCAGCACGGTCACCGCCATCCCGATGAAGAAGGCCGCCGTGGCGGCCATCGAGCCGCTGGTCAGCAGGCCGGTGAAGATCGCCAGCCCCAGCAGCACCTTGACCCGGCGGGAAAAGCCCGAAAGCAGCAGGGGCACAAAGGCGACAATCTGGAAGTAGGCCGCCTTGTTGGCGCAGCCGGCCTTGCCGCAGATGAACAGCCCGGCCGCGCGGTAGCCTTCCATGCGGGCGGTGACCCCGCCCAGCTCGTTGGTCAGCCGCCACAGCTCAGGCGAAATGAACTGGGCCACCATCAGCAGCCCGTGCAGCGCCGCCACCAGCGCCCAGACGGACAGCACCAGCCGCAGCTGGCGCGGGGCAAGGCGCGGCAGCAGCACCGCCAGCACCATGAACCAGAGGAACAGGTAGGACTCCTTGAGGATCACCACCAGGCTGTTCATGGCCGAGGGCGCCGAGAAGGAGGAGAGGAAGCTGCTCAGCAGCACCAGCCACATGGGCAGCAAATAGGCCGGGCTGAACGGCCGCCGCGGGCCCATCAGCAGGTGAAGCAGGGCCAGCGGCAGCCCCAGCAGCACCCAGGCGTCCACCATTTCAAAGTTGAACGGCAGCGGCAGGATCTTGACCGGCAAAAATGCGACCGTGCCCAGCAGCCAGAGCACCAGCAGCCGGGCGGTGAGCGGAGAGGCCAGGCCGGCGCGCAGCCAGCCCCTCGGGGAGCGTTCCGTGGATCGTTCCACCAGAATCATCCGTTCTCCAACCTGGCTTCCAGCCAGCGGGAAACCGTCTCGGGCACGCGGCGCACGGGCAGCCAGGGCAGCAGGCGGCGCAGCGTGGCCAGCCCGTAGGGGCCGAGAATCTGCGGCCGCCAGGCATACAGCGCCAGCAGCGCCCCCGCGCTCAGCAGGCCGGCAATCCCCAGGGTGAACCAGTCCGGCGCCCCGGCCGGGCGCAGCAGCGCCGGAACGCCCACCGCCACCACCCCGGCCGCCAGCGCCGGGTACAGGGCCGGCAGCAGCGCCCGGAGAATATCCCCCCAGGTGAGCTCCAGCAGGCGGCGGCTCATCTGCATGGCCAGCAGGTAGTTGAGCAGCACCGCCGCCAGCACCCCGCAGGCCACCCCGGGCAACCCCCAGCGCAGGCCTGCCAGCGAGCCGAGGATCACCCCGGCGGCGTAGATGCCGTCGCGCACGGAGCGCTGGTACATCACCCCCAGCGCGCGGGCCAGCGCGTCGTCAATCTTGTAGGAGGAGCGGGCCACCACCCCCAGGGCCAGAATCTGGAAGGGCAGCACCGTTTCCACCCACTGCGGGCCAAGCACCACCGAGACGATCTCGGGGGCCAGCACCACCATCAGCACGCTCAGCGGCGCGCTGACCAGCGTCACCACGGCGATGCCCGAGAGGTAGGTGCGCACCAGCTGCCCGCGCGAGTGCTGCATGCGGGCCATCACCGGGAAGAGCACCACGGTCAGCACCTGGCCGAAGTATTTGGCCGGCAGCATCATCAGCTGGTAAGCGCGGGTGTAAATGCCCAGCGGCCCGGCCCCGGCCAGCCGGCCGACCACGAAGTAATCGCCCTGGTTGGCGGTGTAATTTAAGAAGTGGGCCAGGGTGAAGCCGCCGCCGAAGAAGAGCAGCTCGCCCGCCTCGCGGCGCGCGAGCGAGGGCGCCAGGGGGTGCGGGCGGTAGACCAGCAGCAGCACGCTGTGGAGCAGGCTCTGCCCCAGCGTGGCGCCCACCAGCGCCCACACGCCAAAGCCCATCCAGGCCAGCAGGATGCCCGGCGCGGCGTAGCCGAACAGGTAGGACAGGATGTTGGCCCACATGAGCTTCTTGAACTTCAGATCGCGCTTGAGCAGCGCCTCGGACACCACCCCCAGCCCGGTGAAGAGGAAGTTCAGGCTGACCACCCGCAGCACCTGGATCACCTGGTCGTGGGCCATAAAGCGCCCGGCCAGCGGAGCGGCCGCCGCCAGCAGCGCGGTGAAGCCCAGGCTGAGCAGCATCGAGAGGGTGAAGCCCACCCGCACGTGCTCCGTGGTCAGCTCGGCCCGCTGGATCAGCGCCGGGCCGACGCCCATCTGCGAGAACAGGGCTGCGAAGCCGACGAAAATCAGGGCAAAACCCAGCACACCAAAATCATCCGGTGAGAGCAGGCGCGAGAGCACCGCCAGCACCACCAGCTGCAGCAGCGCCTGGGCGATGATGGAGGTGTACTGCCAGCCAAAGGCCGACAGCGTGGAGCGGGTCAGGTTTTTCTTCGGAGAGTCTTCAGCGCTCATGGCGTCCTTTACGGTTCCGGTTGTGAGGTTTTCATCTGCGGCCGCGGGGCCTGCGAAGCCGTCTGAGGATGGCGAACCAGCCAGTCGAGCACGGCCTGCTCCCAGACGGCCGGGTCGGTGGTGATGGTGAAGCAGGTGCGCCCGTTGTGCATCAGCGGAAGCGGGTCCGGGAAGGGGCCTTCACCCAGCCAGACCATGATGTTGTTCGAACAGGAGGCCAGCTTGCCTTCCGGGATGCCCAGCCCGCCGGTGTTGTTGGCCGGCTGGTCGGCCCGGAAGATGTTGTTGTGCAGCGCCAGCCGCGGGGAATGGTCGTCGTCCCGGTTCCATTTAAAGAAGGAGCCGTGGCCGGGAATCAGCCCGCGGTTCTGGTAGACCTGCTGCATCGGCTCCAGGCGGATGAGCGAGTTTTTGACCGTCACCAGGTTCTGCGAGCCGTCCAGCCCCTCCGAAGCGCCGGCCGACTGGGCGCTGATGGCCGTGTAGCAGCCGTCCAGCAGCGAATCGTCGATCACCCCCGAGTACATGTAGTCGTTCTGGATGCAGTCGTCGCGCATGTGGCTCAGGTAAACCCGGCGGATGTGGAAGGAATCGGCCGGGGTGCCGCGGGAGAAGGAGATACCGTCGCCATAGTTGTGCGCCCGCAGGTTTTCCACCGTGGTCCGGCCGCGGGAGCGGAAGGTGAAGGCGGTGGTGTCGTGCATGGTCTCCCAGTCCACGCTGTCGGGGTAGCTGCCGATGACCGTGCCGCCCGAAAAGCACACGTCCGGCCCGCCTTCCACGATGACCGGGTAGGCGCTGACGTGCTGCCAGCGGGCAGTGCGGGCCTCCACCCCGGCCCGCGCGGGCAGCGGGGAAGAGCGGGAGCGGAAGGCCGCGGCCTGATCGCCCTGGATGGAAAGCAGCGGGCGCTCTTCCGAAAAGCAGATCTCGGGGATGCCGGAGACCTGGTTGAAGACCACGGGGAACCAGAGGAAAGGGTCCTCGGTTTCTCCGCTCTGGGCGAAGGCCACGATGGGCGGGCTGCTCCGGCTCACAGCCCAGGCGGCCAGAAACAGCGCCGCCGCCAGCAGCCCTGCCAGCAGGCCCCGGCCTGAAGGAACACCGCTTCGCACTGCGCCTGCCTCAGTCGGCCGTGCGGCCGTAGGATTCCAGCCCCGGGCCGGAGTCCGCGGGGCTGACCCCGCCCGGGTTGGGACTGTGTCCGGTCGCCGGAATGGGCGCCGCGCCGGGGATGGGTTCCGCCGCCGGGGGACTGGCGGGACGCGCTGGCAGCCAGGTCTCCTCGGGGTTGGTGGAAAGCAGCGGCCAGCCGCGGCTGAGCACAAAGCGCAGCCACACCCCGGCCGCCTGCGAGGTGATCACCGCCGCCACCACCAGGGTGGTGTAGAAGGCGGCGTTGATCAGCCCGGCGTCGTAGGCCACGCTGGCCAGCACGATGCCCGGCCCGCCGCGGGCATTGGTGGTGATGGCGATGTTGAGAATATCCAGCCTGCGGAAGCCCGCCAGCCGGGCCGCCGAGCCCACCGAGAGCACCGCCAGCAGCGAGGAGCCGACCAGAAAGATCACCAGCATGGTCAGCGAGAAATCGGTCCCGAAGACCAGCCGGTAGCCCACCAGGGCGAAGTAGATGGGGATGAAGGTGGAGGTGGAGAACTGCTCGATGGCCGCAAAGATCTTCTGGAAGCGGGGCCGCTCCGACCCGCTCATGCCCCCCACCACGCCGAAGCCGGCCAGGAAGGCGGCGAAGACCAGGTTCACCTCCAGCAGCGCGGCCACGATGGCGTAGAAGAACAGGATGGTGAGCAAATAGCCCAGCGGCGAGGCCTTGCGCAGCAAATTCCAGCGCCAGGCGTGCAGCTGGCGCAGGATATGCGGGGTGAGCAGCAGGGCGATCAGGGTGTAGGCCAGCGTGGCCGCCACGTGCACGCCCACCGCCCCGGCCACCTGCTCGCGGGCCAGCGCCGCGGTGGAGGCCAGCGCGGTGGCAATGGCCAGCACCGCCCAGAGGATGATGTCCTCCAGCACCGCCGCGCCCAGGATCAGGCTGGCGAAGCGGGTGTGCAGAATGCGCAGGTCGTAAAAGATGCGCGAGATGACCGGGATGGAGGTGACCGCCACGGCGATGGAGAGCACCAGCAGGGCGGAAATCTCCTGCCCGGCTGCGCCCACCAGCGGGCGGACTGGCAGCACGCCGGTCAGCCCCAGGATCAGCACCACGAAGAAGGGCACCGGCGTGCCCACGCCCAGAATCCAGGCGGTCTCCTGGCGGTTTTCGCTGGCCAGCACCCGGCGCACCTGGCTGCCGGAGATGAACATAAGCAGCATCAGCCCCATCCAGTAAATGAAGCCCAGCACGGTGCTCACCGGGCCGGTCGAGCCGGCGCCGAACAGCGCCGCGTGCCCCTCGGGCCACAGCCGGCCCAGCACAAACGGCCCCAGCAGGATGCCCGCCAGAATCTCACCCACCAGGCGCGGCTGGCGCAGGCGGATGAAGACATATCCGAACAGATGAGAGGCCACCAGTAAGGCGCTTACCGCCAGAAGGACATCCGCAATAACCGTATCAGACATGCCCCTTCCTTTCTTCAGGCCTCAAACACCGGTAAACCCCGCCGCAGCAAGTCCAGAATCAACCCGGAGACCTCCGGGCGCATGAACCACTCCGGCGGGCACTCGCCGCGCAGGAACATTTCGCGCGCCTGGGTGCCGCTGATCATGCGCACCATGCCGGGGTCCTGCGCCTGCCCGTCCAGGTCGATGTAATCGCCCGTGCGCGGCGAGTAGCAGATCTCGTTGAAGCGGGCGATGGTCATGCCCAGGTCGTCAAACTGCTCGAAGACGCGCTGCGAGGCGTAGGGATCGTAGAAGCCCGCCACGCCGGTGTGATCGCGGCCGATGATGAAGTGCGAGCAGCCGAAGTTCTTGCGCACCAGCGCGGTGAAGAGCGCCTCGCGCGGCCCGGCGTAGCGCGAGAAGGTGGAAAGGGCCGCCAGCACCACCCGGTCGCGGGGGTAGTATTGCTCCACCAGCCGCTCGTAGCCCTGCATGATGATCTCGGGCTTGAAGTCGCCCGGCTTTTTCTTGCCCACCACCGGCTGCACCAGCAGCCCGTCGCAGCAGTACTCCTCCAGCGCGCGCAGCTGGATGTGCTCGTGCCCGCGGTGGGGGATGTTGCGGGTGTGGAAGCCCATCACCTTGGACCAGCCGCGCTCGTCGAACAGGCGGCGGGTCTGCCGGGGGGTCAGCTCGTAGGCGCGGGTTTCGGAGCGGCGGCCGCGGATCAGGTCCACCCGGCCGCCCAGCAGCACCGGCTTCATGGCGTACACCAGGCGCACGCCGGGGTGATCGGGGTGGTCGGTGCCGTAGATCTTGCGGGCGGCTTCGGCGGCGTCGAAGCGGTACTTTTCCTCCAGGTGCAGGATGGCCATGGGCTGACCGGTCTCGTCGGTCAGGGCCACCGGCTGGCCGGGCGCCAGGGCGCGGGCCTCCGCCTCGCTGACGTCCAGCACCACCGGCAGCGGCCAGGCAGTGCCATTCGCCAGGCGCATGCGCTCCAGCACGGAGTGGAAGTCCTCCCGGCCCATGAAGCCCTCCAGCGGGGAGAAAGCCCCCACCGCGATCTGCTCCACGTCCATCTGCTGGCTGGCGTTCAGGCGCACCCGCGGCAGCCCGGCCAGCTCGTCGGGGTCCGGCAGGCGCTGCAGCACGCGGTTGACCAGCTTTCCGCCGTGCGGCGGGATGAGCGCAGGGGCCAGGTTCTCCAGCAGGTAGGAGGGCGCGGCCAGCTGCGCCGGCCAGTCGCCGTCCGGGTGCGGCGGGGCGGACGCCAGCACCCGTTCGGCGTGGTCGATGAGCTTGCCGGCCATGTTGATGCACTCCAGCGGGTGCTTCCCCACGGCCGTTTCCGCCGCCAGTGTCAGCCCCATCGCGCCGTCCAGCAGGGTGTTGACCACGTCCTGGATTTCGGCGCGGGTGGGCTTTTTCTTCTCGATCATGGTCTCGAGCAGGTTGGTGGCCACGTACACTCCCACGTTGTGCCGCCGCGCCTGCGAGATGATGGCCTTCTGGGTGAAGGGGATCTTTTCCAGGGGGATTTCCTTGCTCAGGTCGCCCCGGTCAATCAGGATGAAGTCGGAGTTGGGGATGATCTCGTCCAGCCGCTCCAGCGCGTCCACGCACTCGATCTTGGAGATGATCTTCATACGCCCCTGCGTGGCCCGGCGGACCTCGTCGATGGTGGCTTTGGAGCGCACGAAGGAGACGGCGATGTGCTCGATGCCCTCGGCCAGGCCCAGCTCGATGGCCTGGTAGTCCTTGGGCGAGAGCGGCGGCAGGTCGAAGCGTCGGTCGAAGACCGGGTCCACCACCACCGCCTTGTTCGAGCCGACCGCCCCGCCCGAAAGCGTGCGCGCGGTGATGCGGCCCTGCGCGGCGGCGGAGACGCCGGTCACCCGCAGGATGAGGGTGTCGAAGTCGATGTAGATCAGGTCGCCCACCTGCAGCTGCTCGAGCACGTAGCCGGGGCGCAGGCAGAGATGGTCGCCGCCGGGCGAGGATTCGCAGGCGTAGATGGTCACATCGGTGTTCTCGGCGAAGCGCAGGCCGCCTCCGTTCAGCGGGCCGGTGCGAATCTGCGAGCCTTCGGTGTCGATCATGAAGGGCACGCCCACCTTTTTGGCCAGGCCGACGAAGTAGGCCAGCTCGTCCAGGCTGGAGTGCGACAGGTTGACGCGGACGAAGTTCACCCCCCGGTCCTTGATGTAGCGCAGATCGCGTTCAGAGCGGGTGGCCGGCCCCAGCGTGACGACAAGATGAGTCCGTCTGGGCTCCATATCCAAACCTCCTGCTGGCGATCCGTCTAGGGGCTGCACAGGGCGGTGCCCGAATCGGTGAAGGTGCCGCCGGCCACGGGGACGAACTCCCAGTGGTAGTAGCCGGGGCCGAGGGTCAGCTTGAGCACGCCGTGGGTGTTGTCGTTGCGCGCCTCGACATTGGGGGCGGGTGCGCCGTCAAAGCTGCTCAGCCGGCCCCCGCCGGTGCCGACGATGAACTGGCGGATGCCGCGCTCCAGGTCCAGCTGGCCGGAGGGGGTCTGCGGGGCGAAGCGCTCGTAGTGGTGGCGGTGGCCGCTGATCACAATCTCCGCACCGGCGTTGTAGAGCGGGTTCCAGAAATCGACCAGGTCATCATCGCCGCGGTTGGAGCTAAACAGCGGCTCGTGGTGGATGGCCAGGATACACTGGTTGGGATGGGCAGCCAGGTCGGCGGCCAGCCACTGGCCCTGCGGCGAGTTCGGCCCGCAGCCGCCCACCTCGGAGCAGTTGGAGTTGAGGGCGATGATGTGCCAGGCGCCCAGGTCGTAGCTGTAGTAGCCTTTGGCCGGGTCGCCCGCGGCGGCCCCGAAGTAGTTGAAGTAGGCCGACGCGCCCGGGGTGTCGTAGTCACCGTCGCCGAGCACCGGGCGGGTGCGGTCCCTGTGCCGGCCCCAGGTGGGCTCGTAGCAGTCGGCAAAGTCAGACGCCGAGCTGGCGGGGTAGGCGTGATCGCCCGCGGTGAAGACCGTCCCGGGGATCTGGTCCAGCAGCTGGGCGGTCAGCTCGTCACCGTTGCGGGTGCAGTCGGCGATGTCCCCCGCGCCAACCAGGATCACCTCGCCGGCCGAGGAGGTCGGCTGGGTCGTCGGGCTGGGCGAAGGCGTGAAGGTGGGCGTGTGCGTGGCCGTCGGGCCGGAGGGACCGGACCCGCCGGTGCCGGTGCGGATGACCAGCTGCGGGCGCTGCGCGGCGGCGCCCTCGCGGGAGACGAAGCTCACCCCGCTGGTGGAGTCGGCGATGAGCACGAAGTTGTACTCGCCGTTTCCGGTGACCGCGCCGGTCAGGTCATATTCCGCCCAGGTGTTGGGGGAGGCGGCGCCGATGTTGGCCAGCGGGCCGGAGGTGGCCGCCGGTCTGTTGTTCCAGGTGATGGTGTTTTCCGCCCAGGACCCGTCGGTGAAGTGGATGGCCGGGCCGTTGGAGGTGCCGTTGCGCACATACAGCAGCAGCGTGACGCTCTCCACCGGTCCGCTCAGCCCGGTCACATTGAAGCGGATGTAGGACTGCTCGCCGGGGTCGTCCACGTCCAGCCGGTCCACCGAGCCGTAGTTGGTGGTCGGGTTGGTCTGGCGCACGCGGGCGTCGGCCACCGGGCTGAAGGTCAGGCTGCTGACCACCGGGGTGATCGTGGGGGTGAGGGTGGGAGTGAAGGTGGACGTCGGCGTGAAGGTGTTGGTCGGCGTGAAGGTCGCGGTGAAGGTCGGCGAGGGGCCGGCGGTGGGCGAGAGCGTGGCGGTGGGGGTGAAGGTGGACGTCGGCGGCGGGCCGGAGGTCGGCGAGGAAGTGACTGTCGGCGCCGGGCCGGAAGCGACGGTCAGCACCAGCTGCGGTCGCTGGGCGGCGCTGCCTTCCTTTGAGGTGAAGGTCACCCCGTCCGTCGAATCGCCGATGAGCACAAAGTTGTACTCGCCGTTCCCGGTGATGGCCGAGGTCAGGTTGTACTCCACCCAGCCGCCCGCGGAGATGGCGCCCAGGTTGCCCAGCGCGCCGCCGATCGCGGCCGGTTTATTGTTCCAGGTGATGGCGTTTTCCGCCCAGCCGCCGGAGGTCAGGTAGATGGCCGGGCCGTTTGAAGAGCCGTTGGTCACCCACAGCCGCAGCACGGCGGACTGCACCGTGCCGTTCACGCCGCTCACGGTGAAGCGTATGAAGGACTGCTCACCGCTGGAGTCCACATCCAGCTTCGATTTGGTGCCGTAGTTGTTGTCGGGCGTGTTCGAAGCAACTTTGGCGTCCGCCGCGGCCCCGAAGGTCAGCTGCGTGGTGACGGGCGTGGGCGAGGGCGTCAGCGTCGGCGTGAAGGTGCTGGTGGGGGTGAAGGTATTGGTCGGGGTAAAGGTGTTGGTCGGCGTGAAGGTCGGGGTGAAGGTCGGCGAGGGGCCGGTGGTGGGCGAGAGCGTGGGCGTGAAGGTGGCCGTGGCGGTGAAGGTCGGGGACGGGGTCAGCGTGTGGGTCGGGGTGCTGGTGGCGGTGAAGGTGGCCGTCGGGCCAACGGCATAGGAGACCACCAGCTGCGGCCGCTGGGCGGCCGTGCCCTCTTTGGAGGTAAAGGTGACCCCGTCGGAGGAGTCGCCGATGAGCACGAAGTTGTAGGTGCCGTTCCCGGTGATCACCGGGGTCAGGTTGTATTCCACCCAGGTGCCGGCGGTGACGCTGCCCAGGTTGTCAATGGCGCCGCCGATCGCGGGCGGTTTATTGTTCCAGGTGATGGTGTTCTCGGCCCAGGAGCCGTCGGTCAGGTAGATGCCGGGGGCGTTGGAGGAGCCGTTGGTCACCCACAGCCGCAGCACGGCGGACTGCACCGGGCCGTTCACCCCGCTGACGGTCAGGCGGATGTAGGACTGCTCGCCGCCGGTGTCCACGTCCAGTTTGGAGGTGGAGCCGTAGTTGTTGTTCGGGTTGGCCTGGTCCACGCGGGCGTCCGCCGCCGCGCCAAAGGTCAGCTGGGTGGTGACCGGCGGGGGCGAAGCGGTGAAGGTGGGCGTGAAGGTGTTCGTGGGGGTGAAGGTGTTCGTTGGCGTGAAGGTATTGGTCGGGGTGAAGGTATTCGTCGGGGTAAACGTGGCTGTGTTGGTGTTCGTGGGCGTGAAGGTATTTGTAGGCGTAAAGGTATTGGTCGGTGTGAACGTATTCGTCGGCGTGAAGGTGTTGGTGGGCGTGTTGGTGTTGGTCGCGGTGTTGGTCGGCGTGTTCGTGTTGGTCGCGGTCGCCGTGGCCGTGGGGCTGGGCGTGCGGGTGGGCGTGGAGGTCGAAGTCGGCGTGGCGGTGGGGCCGCCGGAGGGTTCGCCCAGAGCCACCTCAAAGACCTTACCGTCGTTTTCGTTGGGGTCCGAGTCGTTGTCCACCCCGCGGGCGGCAATGTAGATGCTCAGCTCGGCAGGGTTGTTGGAGCTGGGGCCGATGGCCAGCCCGGAAGGCCGGCGGGCGTCGATCCCGGCGATGTTGATGATGCGGATCAGCTGGCCGGTGGTGGTGAACTCAAACAGCGAGCGGGCCGGCCGGCCCACCCCGTAGAGCGTGCCGGTGTTGGGGTTGAAGGCCAGCCCTTCGGGGTCGTCCAGCCCGAAGGCCAGGGTGTCGAAGCTGGTGAAAATATCGTCGCCGCCGCCGTCAAAGCGGCCGTTCGGGCCGGGCAGCACGCGGTAGACCTCGCGGTTGACCCCGTCCACAATGTAGAGCACCCCGGCAGGGTCATAGGCCAGCCCCTCGGGGTCCATCGAGCCGTAGGGGGCGGTGCGGAAGGACGAGACGGAGTCGTCGCCGGAGCCGTAGATGCCGTCCGGACCGGGGTTGAGGATGTAGACCATGCGCGTGCCGGTGTCGTCACTGACGAACAGGTGCCCGGTGGCCGGGTCCACGTCCAGCCCGACCGGCTCATCGGACCAGGGCAGTGAGGTGAACGAGCGAATCAGCCCGCCGCCGGGGGCCGCCTCGAACATGTTGGCCCCGGCGTAGATGTCCATTTCGTCCACTTCGCCGTCCGAGATAATCAGCCTGCCGCTCGCCGGCAGATAGACGATTCCAGAGGGGTCCGGGCTGGGCGGGATAAATTTGGAGGTGTCCATGGCGTGCACGAGCGTGCCGGCCGCCGCAAGTGCGGCAAAGGTTTGCTCGGCCTGAAGCGAAAAGGAGAACTCCAGGATGCGCCCGGTGGTCGGCTCTCCTTCCTGTCCCATATCGGTGATGTACAGCCCGAACTCATCCGGGTCGTCGGTCATGTCGCCGGTGGGGGCAAAGACCATGCCCTGCGGGCTGCGCAGGCGGAACTCGGAGAGATCGCGCACGGCCAGGGTGCGGCCGGCCTGGTCCAGCTCATAGAGCAGCTGGCCGGCCAGCGCGTGCAGGCGCCCGGTGGAGGGGTCCAGCGCCAGGCCGCTCAGGTCGCTCAGCCCGGTGAGGGGTGTGGCGGAGATCTGCGCGCCGTCCACCGTGCCGTCCGCTTCGGGGATCACCCGCACCAGGCGGGGGCCGGCGGCGTCCACGAAGAACAGGTCGCCGGTCTCCGGGTCGACCGTCAGTCCGCGGGGGTCCTGCAGCCCAAAGTGGCGCGCGCTGTGCCGGGTGAGCGTGGCCGGGTCGAGCGAGCCGTCGGCGCGGGCGCGCACCTCGATCAGGTGGTTGTTGGGGGACTGGAAGATCAGCAGCCGGTCGCGCAGCGGGTCGTAGGCCATCAGGCGCGGGTCGCGGATCTGGGCGGCGATGCGGGTTGCGCCGGTCCGCTGGGCGAAGACCGAGATGCGCACCATGTCGGTGTTCGGCTGGCCGCGCCGGGTGCCGTCCATCATATGGAAGAGGTTGGCGCGCGGGGAATAGGCCAGCCCGGCCGGGTGGGCGACGCCGGTGTCGTCCATCTCCAGCACCCGGGCCTGTTTAATATAGGCCGGGGCGGGCTGGGCCAGCGCCGGGGCGGCCCCGGTCAGCAGCGGCAGCACCAGGCTGACCAGCATCACCGCCACCAGCGCCATGGAGATTTTTCTGGAATGAAGATGAAGTTTCATAGCTGCTCCAATAACCTGACAATAAGGCCGGGCTCGCCCCGCCTTCAGGTGCGACGGGGTCACCGAGGCGCGCTCCGCCCCTCCGACATGCCCGCGGACTGCCGGGGAATAAATCGTCTCGCCGGAATACGTCTCTCCGGCGACTTCCAGCGGTGCGCGGAAGGCGGCCTGCACTGGCTATAATGAAAGCGGCGGAGCGAGATACGGCGAAAGCGCCCAACACCGTTGGGTTCTGCATCCGTCCATACGTCTCGTTTTCCAGGCGTCGGTATGGACGGCGAACGTTCAAGCTCTGTCCAACTCAAGATGCCAGGCGCCGCTTCAGGCTGCCTGGCATCAAGCGTTTAACCATGACTGTCCATCGGTAAATCCATGCCTCCTCCCGATTCTCATCCGCCCTGATTGAGGTGAAGGCGCGGTCCGCAGATAAAAGGTTATGCGCCCGCCGGTCGGTTTCCCCTGGTGGGGCGGCCAGGCGGGCTGATCACCACTTGCAGAAAAAAGATCCTTCCACTGGTCTCCCGTACTCACCTAATCATAGGTGCCCGCAGAGCGTATGGCAATAATCTTTTCTGAACACAATTGTTTAATCTCGGACTATTTCTCCGCCGGTGATCTAATCCACCGGGGCGCGGCAGGATTAACCGCCCGCGGGCGTCTACAGGCGGTCTAGTGGCGGCCGTTGCCCGGCCCCGCGGCCAGACCGGCGCGCTGCGGCTCGGGCAGGTGCGCCAGCGAAAGGCGCGAGGCCAGGGCCGCGGCTTCGCGGCGGTTTTTCAGCTTGAGCTTGACCAGGATGTTGTGCACGTAAACCCGCACCGTGTTTTCGGAGAGGGTCATGCGCCTGGCGATCTCCCGGTTGGAAAGCTGCGCGGCCAGCAGGCCGAGCACCTCGCGCTCTCGGTAGGTCAGCCCGTCCGGGCCGGGAAGCGGGTTGACCTGAGATGAGCTGGTGCGGGCCAGCTCGTCGACCAGCACCCCCACCAGCTGGCGGGGAACGATGACCTCGCCGCGGGCCGCCGCGCGCAGGGCGGAGAGCATCATCGGCCGGGAGATGGTTTTGGGCAGCACGCCGCGCGCGCCGTGGTAGACCGCCTCGACAAAGCAGCCCGGAGACAGGTCGTTGAAAAGCACAATGAACTGCACCTCCGGCAGGCGGGAGAGCACCGCGCGCATGGCGCGCAGGCCCTGGTCGCCCTCCAGCTCGCAGTCCATCAGCACCAGGTCGGGGCGGTGCTCGAGGGCCTGGGCCTGCATCTCCTGAGCTGTACTGGCCTGGGCCACCACCTGCAGGTCCGGCTCGGACTGCAGCATGGCCAGCAGGCCGTCCCGGAAGAGAGCCAGATGTTCGGCGATCAGGATGTTCATGGCATCCCCCTTTCAGGCGAAACGACAGTCCCCGGGCGGGCGGCCGGATATGGCGGGCGCTCCGGGGTCCCGGGGCGGCGAGGTGTACGGGAGATGCCAGGTGGTATGGCTTAGTATTGGGATTTAGCGGTGAAAGTCAAGCTTATTACCGCGCTATTACCGAATTGTAAGGTGGGAGAGGGTGGATGGGTGGAAGACTCCCCTTCTCATTTAGAAAGGGGTCCACCCCCCATCAAGCTGCCAGAAGCGCCCCTGCGGCCGTCTCTGCTATACTGGCCTCAAAAGGAGGGGGCGATCATGATCAGCGAAACCGATATTCTGCTGCGCCTGGTCATCGCCGCGGCGCTGGGCACGCTGGTGGGGCTGGAGCGCGAGCGCCACGACCAGCCGGCCGGGCTGCGCACCCACATGATCCTGGTGGTCGGGGCCACGCTGGCCATGTGCCTGTCGATCAATCTGGCCACCGGCTGGGCCGGCGATGCGCCCAACGGCGACCCGGCCCGCCTGGCCGCGCAGGTGGTCTCCGGGATCGGCTTTCTGGGCGCGGGGGCCATTCTGCGCTACGGCACCTCGGTCAAGGGGCTGACCACGGCCGCCTCGCTGTGGACCATGGCCGTGGTCGGGCTGTCGGTGGGGGCCGGGCACTTCCTCTCGGCGGCGGCCGCCACGGGCCTGCTGCTGATCATCCTCTCAATCATCAACCGGGTGGAAAAGCGCTCCATCGCCAGCTACGGCGAAATGCACGTCATCCTGCTGGCCAGTGACCGCCCCGACCTGGTGGAGCACGTGCGGGAGCGGCTCAAGCTGCGCCGCCGGCAGGTGTACTCCTTCTCCATGGAGAAGGATATCGACGCCGGCACCGTGGAGCTGGACTTTCTCGTCAAGCTCAAGGCAGGCGATTCGATCGAGGACCTGGTGGAGGAGATCGCCGGAGTGGAGGGCGTGCGGCGGGTGAAGATTCGGGAATAGCTACGGCCCGACCAGGCGGCTCTGGAAGAACTCGTCCAGCGGGCGGCCGGCGGCGGCCTCCATCTCGGCCTGGAACTGCTCTTCGCTGGCCACGCCCCCGCCGTAGCGCTCGAAGTAAGACCGCAGCCCGGCAAAGAAGGCCTCGTCGCCGATCTCCTGGTGCAGCTCGTAGGCCACCACCGCTCCGCCCCAGTAGCTGTTCAGGTCGAACATCTCAGACGGGGGCGGGTTGAGCAGCGGCGGGCCGGCGTTCGTCAGGCGGCGCCACTGCGAGACGATGAGCTCCATGTCGTCGGGGTCGTCGCGGGTCTCCCACAGGGCGGC
The DNA here is from genome assembly GCA_002385985.1 of Anaerolineaceae bacterium UBA3924. Taxonomy (GTDB): domain Bacteria; phylum Chloroflexota; class Anaerolineae; order Anaerolineales; family Anaerolineaceae; genus UBA3924. The sequence goes on from DGEO01000016.1 coordinate 62,426, forward strand.
GAAGTAGGTGGCGAAGCCCTCATTGCGCCAGATCTCGCCCCAGCTGTCCAGGCTGACCCAGTTGCCGAACCACTGGTGGGCGATCTCGTGGGCCATGGTGTTTTCGTCCATGGAGGGGGTGATGATCAGGGTCTGGGTCTCGAGCGCGGCGCCGACCGGCTCGATCTCGGCGAAGCCGAGCACCTCGAAGGGGTACGGTCCCAGCCGCGCGCTCATCCAGTCGACCATTTCGCCGATCAGCGGGGTGAGCTCGGTGAGCATCTCCTCGCTCTCCGGGTAGGCGTAGGAGCGCAGCGGCACGCCGCCGGGCGAGCCGCCTTCCACCAGGCGGTAATCGCCCACCACCACGGTGGCCAGGTAGGTGGCCATCGGCGCGTTGTGCTCCCAGACGTACAGGTCGCCGGTCCGCCCGTCGGGCATCAGGTCCGGCACCCCGGCGGTGTGCTCTGCCAGCAGACCGTTGGCCGCGGCGGTGATCCCTTCGGGCACGGCCAGCTCAAAACGGAAGACGGCCTTGTCGCGCGGGTGATCGTTGCAGGGGAACCAGAAGCGCGCTCCGTCCGGCTCGGAGAGCGCAAAGATGGTGCCGGTGCTGCTGCCGAGGAACAGGCCCAGGTGATTGACGAAGGGCAGGTAGGCGGAGGAGCGCCTCAGCGGCTGGCCGCGGTAGGTCACGTCCAGCTCGAAGGGCTGGCCGTCGGCCAGGGGCTGGTTGGGGAAGATGACCAGCTTGTCGCCCTCGCGCTGGTAGCGCACCGGCTCGCCGTCCAGCGTGATTTCCAGGATGCGGAAGCTAACGAAGTCAAGCGAGAACTCCACCAGGTCGTCCAGCGTGGACAGAATTTGCAGGGTCACATGGCCTTCCACCCAGAGTCCCTCGGCCGGGTCGAGCGCCAGGCGCAGGATGTAGGCCTGCACGTCGTAGCCGGTGTTGCCCAGGTAGGGGATGTAGGCATCGTGGATGGTGCGCTCGCCGGCGTTCCCGGGCAGCCGGGTGGGGGTCGGATTGACTCCCGAGCTGACCATGGGCAGGCTGATCACCCGCGTGGGCAGCGGACCGGGTGTGACGGTCGCCTGCGCGGCGGGCGTGATGAGCACCTGCGCTTTTGCCCCCAGCGCCGGCGCCGGCGTGCGGGTGGGCGAGGCAGCCGGGCCCAGCACCCGCGGGACCGGGCGGCAGGCGCTCAGCCCCAGCGCCAGCAGCAGAAGCAGGAAAATCCAGCGCGCGCGTGCCATAAAATCATTATAGCGAAAACAAATCGGACCGTTTACCCCTACAATTAACCCATGGCGTTTCCATTCACCTCCACCGACCGGCTGATGTCCATCTACCTGGCCCTGGGCCAGTACCCCATCCTGGCCGGGCGCATCCGCCAGGCCATGCGCGAAGAGCTCTTCCGCCGCGGGGTGATCGACCCGCCCGCCTTCGACCAGGCCGTCATCGAGATGGCCCGCCGCACGCAGATCCAGGAGGGCCTGCGCGACCCGGCCGAGGAGGAGGACGCCGCCACCTGGGAGCTGCGCCTCAGCCGCGTGCGCGACCGGCTGACCGATTTGATCTTTTCCCAGCAGGTGGGCTTTGAGATCTTCGAGCAGATCGTCTCGCAGGTGCTCTCGGAGCGCGGCGTGGACGTGGACGAGACCATCCTCACGATCAACCCCGAGCTTGCCCCGCAGGAGCTGGTCTTCGAGCAGGCCATGGCCATCGAGCGCCTGCCCGCCAGCGAGCGCTCGAAGTACGAGGCCCGCCTGCAGGAAGCCAAGGTGGTGCTCATCCGCCAGATCATCTCGGACCAGCTGCGCTACATCAACGTAGCCAAGCAGTGGTTCACCATCTCGGACCTGGCGCGCATCCGCCGCAACAAGATCGGCGCAGGGCGCATCGGCGGCAAAGCGGCCGGCATGGTGCTGGCTCACCGCATCCTGAGTGAAGCCGGGGACCTGACCACCCGAGCCTGCCTGCGCGAGCCGCAGTCTTACTTCATCGGCTCGGACGTGATGTACAAGTTCATGTCCATCAACAACCTGGCCCACTGGAACGACCAGAAGTACAAGACCGAGGAGGAGATGCGCGCCGATTACCCGCGCATCGTGCGCGAGTTCGAGCAGGGCGAGTTCCCGCCCGAGGTGACCTCGCGCCTGCAGGCGATTCTGGGCAACGTGGGCCAGACGCCGCTGATTGTGCGCTCCTCCTCGCTGCTGGAGGACAACTTCGGCACCTCTTTCGCCGGCAAGTACGACAGCCTGTTCTGCCCCAACCAGGGCTCAGCCGAGGAGAACCTGCGCGACCTGACCATGGCGATGAAGCGCATCTACGCCTCCACGCTGAACCCCAACGCGCTGCTCTACCGCCGCTCGAAGGGCCTGGCCGACTACGACGAGCGCATGGCCCTGCTGATTCAGGTGGTGGAGGGCGAGCGCCGCGGCCGCTATTTCTACCCGACCGCCGCCGGGGTGGCCTTCAGCCGCAACCTGTTCCGCTGGGCGCCGCAGATTCGCCGCGAGGACGGCTTTATGCGCCTGGTAATGGGGCTGGGCACCCGCGCGGTGGACACCTCCGGTGAAGATTTCCCCCGCCTGGTGGCGCTCAGCCATCCGCTGCTGCGCCCTTCGTCCGATCCTAAGAGCGTGCGCCGCTATTCGCAGCAGTACATCGACCTGATCGACCTGGAAGCCAACCAGATGGTCACCCTGCCCGTGCACGAGGTGCTGGACCCGGCCGACCGCAACCTGCGCTACCTGGCCCAGCTGGACGAGGACGGCTACTTTTCCCAGATGCAGACCAACCTGGTGGGCGATCCGCGCAGGCTGGTGGTGACCTTCGACCCGCTGCTGCGCCAGTCCGCGCTGGCCGGGCTCATGCGCGATGTGCTGCGCGAGCTGGAGAAGGCCTACCGCACCCCGGTGGACCTGGAGTTCACCGTGCGGGTCAGCCCCGGCGAAAACGGCCGGCCCGAGATCTGCCTGACGCTGCTGCAGTGCCGCCCGCAGGCGCAGCTGATGCCCACCGAAAAGCCCGCCCTGCCCGAACACCTGCCCGAGAACGACCTGATCTTCCGCACGCACTTCATGGTGCCCGACGGGCTGGTGGACCGGGTGGACTGGGTGCTGTTCGTACCGCCGGAGGGGTACTTCTCGCTGCCCAGCCAGTCGCTGCGCGCGGAGCTGGCCCGCGCCATCGGCGAGTTGAACGCCTCGCTGCGCGACGAGCGCTTTATCGCCGTCGGGCCGGGGCGCTGGGGATCCTCGAACGGGGACCTGGGGGTGCCCATCGGCTACGGGGATATTTACAACGCCCGCGCGCTGGTGGAGCTGGCCGGGGCCAACTTCGACCTGCCCCCTGAACCCTCGCTGGGCACGCACTTTTTCCAGGACCTGCTGGAAGCGCAGATCTACCCGCTGGCCGTGCATCTGGATGACCCGCGCAACACCTTCTGCCGGCCGTTCTTCTACCAGACGCCCAACCGTGCAGGGGAGCGCATCGCCCTGCGGCCCGAGCTGGAAGGCGCGCTGCGCCTGGTGCGGGTGAGCGACTGGCGGGAGGGGTGTCACCTGCGCCTGGTGATGAGCGATGAGCAGGGCCTGGCGGTGGCCTACGTGGAGAGGGATGGGGAGGAATCTCTCCCCTGACCTCCTGAGGGAGCGGGGGAGAACTCCCCAGACCCCTGCAGCAGGCATTGGGGGATGGGTGGATGACTACCCCTAACTGCATGGGAACGCCCCCATGGGGGCAGGTGAGGAGATGGATCAGATTCCACAACACGCGCTGCGCGGATAAAAGGGGCTAGCCCCTTCCCCCCCCTTGACAGCGCCGGGCGCGGTGGCGATAATAATATAGAACATTATTTCTATATTTACCGCTCTATCTCCAATGACCCTGGTGCTCTTCCTGCCCGATAAGGACCAAGTTCTCCTCTACTCCTCGCCGCTGCCGCCCGAGGAGCTGGTGAAAGCCGTAAAAAAGGGCCTCTGGGTTCCGCCGGAGCCGTACGAGATGCCTGCCCTCGCCAGCGCCTCCCTGCTGGCCTCGCGGGTTGGATCCACGGTCATCATCCACCTGGTGCGCAGCCCCGGCGAACCGGGCGGCGAGCAGCAAATTGATCAGCTGCTCACCCCGCGCCAGCAGGAGGTGCTGCGCTCGCTGGCGGCCGGGAAAACGGCCAAAGAGCTGGCCGCGGGCTGGGGCGTCAGCAAACGCACAATCTCCTACCACATTCAGGAAATAAAGCGCCGGCTGGAAGGGGATTCGCTGCACGAATGCATCCGCCGGGCAGTGGAGCTGGGGCTCAAACTGGACGAAAACAGGCCGCCTTAACACCAGGCGGCCTGCCCTCATTTCATGTCCTAACGCGGTTCGACGATCAGCTTAATGGCCGTTCGCACCTTCCCGTCGATGTCCACATCGACAAACTCCGGGATGCACACCACCGGTATACCGTCTTCCGCTAAATAGCCCTTGGCCAGGACCAGGGCCTTGATGGCCTGATTGACAGCCCCGGCGCCGATGGCCTGAACCTCGGCGCGCTGATGCTCTCGAACCACCCCCGCAATCGCCCCCGCCACAGCGGCAGTGCGGGAGTTTGCTTTAACCTTGATGACGTCCATGTTTAATCTCCCTCTATGACCCGGACACCAACATCAATCGTTGCCTTATTGGGGGCAATCGTCTCAATTGTCATAAAATTGTACATAAATAAAGTAAGAGAATCAAGCGCAAGCGGGAACAGGTTTTTCCGGAAAGGCCGGGGAAGCCCGTCTATGCGTCTGAAAGCCGCGCCGGTTGGCCTCTTTCAGGGCGGCGATCCCCGCCGCGCAGAAGCATCAAACACGATTCACCGCCGGTTCCGCCGCCAGCGCCCGGGGCCAGCCAGCCTCTGTTCAGAGCCGGTTCGGCAGCGCCCGTGCGTTCATCTCGATTCGCGGCCGCCTGCTGCAGCCGCAGATCTTCCCCATCCGCCGGCCGTTCGCAGCCTGCCCGCTTTATGAAGGGCGATTCCGCCAGCCAGCGTTTTCCACAGCGCGGACCGGCCGGAGGCCGGCGTCGATTGACGCATTATCCCCAGTTGAAAATAGATTCCTGGAATCGTAGTCTCCGTAGGGGCTGTGGAAATGTGGATAACCCCGCCGGAACCCGTGCGCCGGCCCCATACGCGGCCCTCCCACCCCGGCCGCAGCCCCACATCTGCCGCCGCAGGGCCTGGTTCATTATCCACGGCCGGCTGTGGATAAGTGTGGATGGAATCGGACAACTTTTCGCCCCAAAACACATCTGCGCCTGTTAAGCAGCCACCCCCCATATCTGGGGGGTGGGCGTAAAAATGTTTTCCCGGAGTTTTCCACAAAGAAGCGGAGTTATCCACAGTTATCCACAGTTATCCACAGAAAACGGGCAGTTATCCACAGATTCGGGGGCGTTTTATCAAAAAGTGTGCCTACCCAAACATACCGGAACAGTCAACGTTTATCCGGGGCGGCCGCCGGGGTCCATATGTGGGGGCTAGAGGCCGATGCCGTTGCTCTGCTCCCACTCGTCCAGCGTCTCTTCCAGTCGGTCCAGCACGGCGTCGGTCTGGGCCAGGCGCTCGCCGAAGGCGGGGGTGCCGGGCGTCAGCCCCAGCGTCTGGAGCAGCTCTTCCCAGCCGGCGCGGGAGGGGGCGTCGTCGCCCACCTGGCAGACGGCGTCGGTCCAGGTGCGCAGCAGGATCCACAGCGCGGCGTCGGGCGAGGGTTCGGCCAGCTCGCGGGCGGCGCGCACGTAGTAGGGATGGCGGGCGGGCTGCAGCCGGGCGGGGGCCGAATCGGCTCTGGCGGCGTCCTTCAGCCCGGCCAGCCAGGGGGCGATGTATTTTTCCCAGTCGAAGCCGGCGGGGCTGGCCTGTCCCCAGATCAAACCGGCCATGCCGGCGGCCAGGTCGGGCTGCTGCACGGCCTCGGCCCGGGCGGGCAGCTCCAGGAAGAAGCGGCGCAGCGGCAGGGGCGGGCCAGAAAGCAGCGCCAGCGCGTTGCCGGCCTGCTGGATCACGTCCAGGTACTCGATGAACGGGCGGGGGCCGGGGGGCAGCTCGCCGCGGTGCAGGGCCAACCAGCCCTGGCGGGCGGCGGCGGCCAGCGGGCGGGCGCGCTCAGCGACGTATTCGGGCAGGTAGAACTGGGCGCAGGCGCTGGCCTGGATGAACTCGAACCAGTGGCGGGTGTCGTGCAGCACCATCGGGTTTTCGCACAGGTACGAGCCCAGCCAGGGATCGGTGCGCAGCCGGCGCGGCTGGTCGAACTCTTCAGCCGGCACGTGACCGATATCCAGCGAAATCTCGTCGGTCAGCCCGACCACCTCGCGGCGCAGGGGCGGCTCGGAGTTGTGCACCATGATCAGGTCGATGTCGGTGGTGCCGCCCAGCAGCGGCTCTTCGCTCAGCAGCGACCCGGTCAGGTAGATGCACAGGATGTCGCGGGAGCGGCGGGCGCGCTGCGCGGCGGTGTCGCGGGCCAGTTTGAGCAGGGAGTCACGGGTGATGCGCATGGGAGTATCCGTGGTAAACGGTCAGTCCTCGGTGGGCAGGGGCAGCTCGGGCTGGAAGGGGGCCATCCGCAGGGCCTGGCGGATGCGGTTCTCGATCCACTGCAGGTCCTCGGGGTTGTGGACGAAGTCCAGCGAGTCGGTGTCGATGGTCAGCACCGGGGAGGGGCCGTCGCGGCGCAGGAAGTAATCGTCGTAGGCCTGGTTGAGCGTCTCGATGTAGTCGCGTTCCATGGAGCGCTCGTAGGGCCGGTCGCGCAGGGTGATGCGGTGCATCAGGCGGTCGGTGCTGGCGCGCAGGTAGACGATCATGTCGGGCCGGGGGATCTTCTCGGCCAGGGCCTCGTGCACCCGGTAGTACATATCCAGCTCGTCGCCGGAGAGGTTGATGCGGGCAAAGAGGGCGTCTTTGTCGAAGGAGTAGTCGCTGATCAGGGGTTTATCTTCGGCCAGGGCGGAGGGCACGCCGCGCCGCTGCTGGTGATAGCGGCTGAGCAGGAAGAACATCTGCGTCTGGAAGGCGTAGCGCTGGCGGTCAGCGTAGAAGGAGGACAGGAACGGGTTTTCCTCGAACACTTCCAGCAGCAGGTTGGCTTCGAACTGCGGCTGCAGCAGGCGGGCGAGTGAAGTTTTGCCGACGCCGATGACCCCTTCGATGACGATGTACATGCAGGCTCCAGAACAAGAGAGTGCGGTGAGGTAAATATACCACAATCGGGGCGTGCGGGCGGGAGGGGGAGGGGCTATGACAGATGATTGTCCTGGCTGTGGAAAAAGGTGTTATATGCAGAAAAGAGCGATAAAAGATTTCGCTCATTTCGATAGATGTGTGAAACCATCACCTAGTGATATCGTTGATCACAGGTGATATCGTAAATCTCAGGCCGATTTTTGACGATGTATTGTAGATGTTGCTACTTTGAATGAACCCGTTGTAGCCTAAATACAATCATGTTTCGGCTGTTTTTATCTGTATCTTCACCGCGAACAACTTCATGGTCAAGGTATGCCATCTCGCCAAGATAACGGTAATCGCCGTGACCGACATCTTCGAATAGGTGAAGTTGCCGCCCATCTTTTACATGGTTTACTATGGCTCGATTTCCTCGCACAAGCTCCATATCCCCATATTGACCTTCCCCGGTGTATTGGAAAACCGTTTCGGAAAGCCAGCGGTCACGATACCCATGTTTCTTCCCCGTAGGCGAAGTAAAGATAAACACTATGGGGTGCTTTGCACAAGGTGCAATGCCAGACTGTGAACTCCCGCCATATACTTTATGAAGATCCTTACGGCGATTGTAGACTTTTCCAATAGTAAACATGGTGTCTCCTGTGTCCTATTCGACGATATGATGAAGTAAGGGAACCCAAGAACACCGAATAAGCATTACCTATTATTTTTACGAGGGGGATGGGCTTTGTGCCCCGCCTCGAAAATTATAGCATGGGATCCAGGGTGATTTCAACTCCCTTTTCCTCACCTCCTGTTGCCCTCCCCTCGAAAAAAGGCGATAATAATTTCATCCCACCCACCCCCGCGGAGGCCGCCATGCCCGAACCTCGCCTCAAGTCCTTCAATTACGCCGTCGGCATGTTTGGCACGTCCATCCCCATCAACATGCTCAAAACCTACGCCGCTTTCTTCTACGTCGACGGCCTGGGGCTGACCACCCTGCAGTTCTCCCTCATCCTCACCGTCTACGCCTTCATCGACGCCATCGACAACCCGGTCTACGGCTTCCTCTCGGATCGCACCCGCACCCGCTGGGGACGCCGCCGCCCCTGGCTGGTGATCGGCACGCCGCTGCTGGCGCTGGGGCTGATCGCCTTCTTCTCCCCGCCGGCCTTCCTGGCGGGCGAGTCGCTGCTGGGCTACGCCATGCTGTTCTACATCCTCACCGGCACGCTCGATTCGGTCATCAACGCCAATTACGGCGCGCTCTTCCCCGAGCTGTTCCGCACCGACGAGGCCCGCGCCAAGACCAACGCCCTGCGCCAGGCCTTCCAGCTGGTGGCCATGATCATCTCCATCGCCCTGACGCCCATGATCACCGACGCCATCGGCTTCACCACCACGGCGGTGATCTACGGCCTGCTGGGCGGTTCGGTGATCCTCTACATGGCGCTGACTTCGCGCGAGGTGCGCGTGGAGGAACACGAGCAGAAGCCCGGCCTGATCGAGAGCGTGCTGGCGCTGATGAAGAACCGCAAGTTCTGGATCGCCGGGTTCGCCAACGCTTTCTACGCGGCGGCCATGGCGCTGGTGATGGCCTCGCTGCCCTTCTTCACCAAGTACACCCTGGGCATCCCCAACAGCCAGTCGACCATTCTGTTCGCCTCGGTGCTGCTGGTGGCCATCGCCTCGGTGGCCGCCTGGGCCTGGCTGGTGCGGCGCTTCACGCTGGTGCCGGTCTGGCGGGCGGCGCTGATCAGCCTGGCGGCCGCCTTTGTGCCGCTGTATTTCGCCTCCTCGCTGGCCACGGCGGTGGTCGGGTCGGTGCTGGTGGGCTTCGGCTTCGCCGGGGTGATCACCACCATGGACCTGATCGGGGCGAAGATCATGGACGAGGACACCCGCCGCTACGGGATGCGCCGCGAGGGCATCATCAGCAGCGCGCTGGGCTTTATGAACCGGCTGAACGGGCTGTTCACCAGCTTCGCCTTCACGCTGGTCTTCCTCCTCTTCGGCTTTGAGAGCGGCGACAACCCCGGCACGCGCCCCGACGAGGCCGCCCGCTTCCTGCTCACCGTCTTCCCCCTGGCGCTGATGGTGATCAGCTTCGCCTTTTCCTTCTTCATCAACTTCGACCGTAAAGATGCCCTTCCGGCCGCGCCCCGCGTGCAGGCTGCCGGAGATTAAGCCATGGCTGTGCTGAGACTGGACCACACGCCCGAGAGCGTGAAGCTGAACCAGCCCCTCTACCTGATCCTGCCCGACCCCGGCCGGATGAACGGCCGCCCGCTGCGGGAGCGGAGGGTGCTCTACCTGCTGCACGGGCTGAGCGACGACGCCAGCGCCTGGCAGCGCTTCACCGCCGTGGAGACCTACGCCGCGGCCTACGACTTGGCAGTGGTGATGCCCTCGGCCGGGCGCTCCTTCTACGCCGACCAGCCCAACGGGCAGGCCTATTTCACCTACCTGACCGAAGAGCTGCCCCGCTACCTGGAGCAGGTTTTCGGGCTGGCCCCGCGGCGCGAAGACTGCTTCATCGCCGGGAACTCGATGGGCGGTTACGGGGCGATGAAGGCCGCGCTGCTGCACCCCGGGAGCTTTGCCGCCGCGGCCAGTTTTTCGGGCTTTCTCTCGCTGGAGTTCCTGCGCCTGTACCCCGACGACCCGCGCCAGGAGGAGTTCCGCCACCTGTTCGGCGACCTGAACCTGCTCTCTGGCAGCCCGCACGACCCGGCCGTCTGGCTGCAGCAGGCCGCCGCCCGGCAGGCCGACCTGCCGCGGTTGATGGTCTCCTGCGGGCGGCAGGACGATCTCTACCTGCTCACCGGCATCTTCATGGCCCAGGCCAAACAGGCCGGCGTGGCGGTGGAGTATCACGAGGAGGACGCCCGCCACGACTGGCTGTTCTGGGATAAGGAGCTGCGCCGCTTCCTTCTCGAGATTCTGGGCCAGCCCGCCCGACAGCCTGAATCCTGATTCCTGACTCCTGACTCCTGACGGAGGAGCATCGTGTCCACCACGCGAACCCTGGATCTGTTCATCGAACCGGAACGGGCGGGGAGCTACTTCACCCTGCCCTTTGAGATGCCCGCCAACACCGCCCGGCTGACGCTGCGCTGCCGCTACGAGCGCCGCCGCGAGCGCCCCGCGGAGGGCGGCTTCCGCGCCCGCGAGGAGATCAATATCGTCGACCTGGGGCTGGTAGCCCCGGACGGTGAGCTGGTGGGCGCGTCCGGCTCGGACAAGAGCGAGATCAGCGTCTCGGCCACAGAGGCCACCCCCGGCTACCGTCCGGCGGAGCTGGTCCCCGGGCAGTGGGCCATCCTGGTGGGGGCCTACAAAGTGGCCCCGGAGGGCGTGCGGGTGACCTACGAGCTGGTCTTCGAGGAAAAGCGGCCCCGCTGGCTGCGCGGCGACCTGCACACCCACACGCTGGCCTCCGACGGGGTGCTGACCGCCGGCGAGCTGGCCGCGCACGCCCTGCGCCACGGGCTGGACTTCCTGGCCGTTACCGACCACAACCAGATGGTCAGCGCGGAGGAGCTGCCCCGCGTGGAGGGGCTGGCGCTCATCCCCGGCGTGGAGTGGACTCACTACCGCGGGCACGCCAACTTCCTGGGGGTCGGGCGGCCGTATGACGGCTCCTTCGCGGCCGGCTCGCTGGACGAGGCCCGGGCCATCTTCGAGACCGCCCGCTCGCGCGGCGCGCTGATCACCCTGAATCATCCCTTTGAAGAGATCTGTCCCTGGGGCTGGGGCTTCGACGCGCTGCCCTTCGACTGCCTGGAGGTGTGGAACGGGCCGATGCGCGAGGCGAACCTGCGCTCGCTGGGGCTGTGGCAGCAGCTGCTGGCCGCGGGGAAGCACGTGCCGGCCGTGTGCGGCTCGGACTATCACCGCGACCGGCTGTTCCAGATTCTGGGCGGGCCAACGCTGTGCGCGCTGGCGGGGTCGGCCAGCCCGGCGGATATTCTGGCGGCGGCGCGGGCCGGGTGCTCGTACATGGTCTTCGCGCCCGACGGGCCGGCGCTCGAGCAGTCCCCGCTGCCGGGCGCGTGCGTCCGCTGGAACGAGACGCGCGGGCTGCGGCTGGAGATCGAGGGCCTGGCCGCCGGCGACCAGGTGCGCGTGGTCACCGCCGCCGGGAGCGAGACGCTCGGGCAGGCCGCCGCGGGCGGCTCCTTCGCCGGGGAGTACGAGCTGAGCGGGCCAGGCTTTGCCCGCGTGGAGGTCTGGCGCGAGTTTCTGCCCGGCGTGCCGCGGCTGCCGGCGCTGCTGGCCAACCCCGTCTACTTCGAGTGAGCGGGGCGGCTAACCGGATGATTCCAGCCGGGCCTCACCCGGGGTCACCGGCAGCAGGGCAGGCCTGGTCCGGGCGGGGGCCGGTTCTGCGCGGCCGCGCCCGCCCGGACTGGCGCATGATTGAATCCGCCAGGCGCGGAACTAATCCCCGGCCAGCTGCGAGGTGCACTCCGGGCAGCGGGTGGCCTGGATGGGGATGGTGCTGTAGCAGTACGGGCAGTCCTTGGTGACGGCCCCCTCCTCTTCCTTACCGCGCTGCGTGGCTTTCAGTCCCCGAATCATCAGGAACACCGCCGCGGCCACAATCAGGAAGTTGATCACTGTGTTGAGGAACATGCCGTAGTTGATGGTAGGCGCGCCGGCGGCCTGAGCCTCGGCCAGCGAGGCGTAGGGCGTGCCCGAGAGGTTGATGAACAGGTTGGAGAAATCCACCCCGCCCAGCAGCAGCCCGATGGGCGGCATGATCACGTCTTCGACCAGCGAAGTGACCACCGCGCCGAAGGCAGTGCCCATGATCACCGCCACGGCCAGGTCGATCACATTGCCCTGGGCCAGAAACTTCTTAAACTCCTGCCACATAGCCACCTCCTGTGTGAAAGAAAAAGAACCAGGCCCGGGCGCGGGGCCGGTCAGCGGACGCGCACCGCGTCCACCACCAGCAGCGAATCGCCGGGCATGTAGGGAGTGAACTGGTAGTCGCGAAAGGTCAGGCGCACGGCCAGGCCGGCCTGAGCCAGCAGGTTTTCGATCTCCTCCAGCGAGGTGAGGGCCACGCGCTGGCGCTGCTCCACCCGCTGCAGGCGCTGCCCGTCCTGGTAGACTTCGTAGCGCAGCAGGGTTTCGCCCAGGCTGGGGCCAAGCTGCCGGGTGGCCAGGTAGCGGCGATATTCGCGCCCGTCCCGGCTGACCCGGCCGGCGGGGGTGAGCGGCTCGTCGGCCAGAGCGGCCAGGAAGATGTCGAAGACCAGCAGCCCGCCCGGCTCCAGGTGGCGGGCGATGTTGGTCAGCGCCGCCAGCCGGGCCTCGGGGGTGAGCAGGTGCTCGAAGACGCCGGCCATCAGGGCCACGGGGAAGGCGCGCTCCAGGCTGAAGGAGGCCGCGTCGCCGTCGACCAGGGTGATGCGGGCGGCGGCGTCGGGGTCGGCCAGCAGCTTGCGCTCGAACTCGGCCCGCATGGGGGCGCAGGGCTCCACGCAGGTCAGCCGCAGGCCGCGCTGCGCCAGGGGGATGGCCAGCCGGCCGGTGCCGGCGCCGATGTCGAGCGCCTCGGCGCCCAGCGCGGCATACTCGCCGAAAAAGTCCAGGTTGTTCTTGCGCTCGAACAGGTCGTAGAAGGGCGCGGCGGCTTCGTACCCGTATTCCGCGGCAGGTGCGCTGGTGGTCATCCGGTCACGCTCCCGGCAAGAGATGGCCGGGGGACTTTACCCCGGCAATATTATTATAGCCCCCGGCGCAACAGGCGGACGGGTGGGCACAGGGCCCATTCCCCTGGTCCCTCAGGCCTTAGCGCCGCTCAGTCCGACGCCAGCTCGGTCCAGATGTGCAGCTGCTCTTCCAGCGCCGCGCGGATCTGCTCGTAGCGCTCGGCCAGCGAGGCCACCAGGGCGGGGTCGTCGGGCGGGTTTTCCAGCTGCGCGGTGACGGCGGCCAGCTCGGCCTCCAGCCGGGAAATGACCGCTTCCACCTCTTCCAGCCGCTTCTGCCGGCGCCACTGCTCGTTTTTCGACAGTCCGGCGGGGCGGGGCTTTTCGGCCGGGCGGGCCGCTTCAACACTTCGTGTCGCTTC
>DGEO01000016.1:75902-87027 GCA_002385985.1 Anaerolineaceae bacterium UBA3924
GCCGCTTCGGCGCCGCGGGGCGCTTCCACGCTCTTTGCCGCCTCCGCCTTCGCGCTCTTGTACTCCGAATAGCTGCCCTCGAAGACTTCCATGCGGCGCTCGCCGGGCAGGACTTCCCAGATCTGGGTGGCCAGCGCATCAATCAGATAGCGGTCGTGCGAGACCAGGAAGATGGTCCCCTGGAAGTCGGCCAGGATGGACTGCAGCACCTCCTGCGAGGGCAGGTCCAGGTGATTGGTCGGCTCGTCCAGCAGCAGCAGATTGGCCCCCTGCAGCGCCAGCCGGGCCAGCGCCAGGCGTCCCCGCTCGCCGCCTGAAAGCGTGCTCACCGTGCGGAACACGTCCTCGCCGGTGAAGAGGAATTTGGCCAGGTAATCGCGGATCTCAGCCGGCAGCATCTGCGGGGCCACCGCCTCGATCTCCTCCATCAGCGTGTGTTCGGGGTTCAGGTCCTCGTGGGCCTGGGCAAAGTAGCCGATGCGCAGGCTGGCCCCCAGCCGCACCTTGCCCGCGTATGGGGGGATCTGCTCCAGCAGCGTCTTGAGGAAGGTGGTCTTGCCGGCCCCGTTCGGCCCGATGATGGCGGCGCACTCCAGCCGGCGCAGCACCAGGTCCGGGACGTGGAACAGCGGGCGGCCCTCGTCGGCGTAGCCCACCGCCAGATTCTCGGTGACCAGCACCTGCTCGCCCGAGCGGCCGGCCGGGTCCAGGCGCATGTGCAGGCTGCGGGCGGTGCGCGGCGGGGCCAGGCGGACCTCGGCCAGCATGCGCTCCAGCCGCTTGCGGCGCCCCTGGGCCTGCCGGGTGTTCTGCCCGGCGATGTTGCGGCGGATGTACTCCTCTTCCTTCTCAATAAAGGCCTGCTGGGCCTCGTATTCCGCCAGCTGGCGCTCGTAGCGCTCCTCGCGCTGGGTCAGATAGGCCGAGTAATTGCCGCGGTAAACCTCCAGCGCCGGGGTCATCTCCCAGATGGTGGTGGCCACCTGGTCGAGGAAATATCGGTCGTGCGAGACCACCAGCACCGCGCCGTTCCAGTCGCGCAGGTAGGCTTCCAGCCACTCCACCGCGGCGATGTCCAGGTGATTGGTCGGCTCGTCCAGCAGCAGCAGGTCGGGGTCTTCCAGCAGCAGGCGGGCCAGCAGGGCGCGGGTGCGCTGCCCGCCCGAAAGCTGCTGGATGGGCCGGCGCTCGTCCGTGCGGCCGAAGCCCAGCCCGGCCAGCGTCTGCCGCACGCGCAGCTCGAAGGTGTAGCCGCCCAGGCGATCGAACTCGTCCTGCAGCCTGCCGTACGCCTCCAGCGCCTGATCGGCCAGCGCCGGGTCGCTCATCTGCGCCTCCAGCCGGGCCAGCTCCTGCTGGCGTTCGATCAGATCCGCAAACACCGAGGAGACCTCCTCCCACAGCGTGCGCTGCGAATCCAGCCGGGCCTCCTGCGGCAGGTAGCCAACGCGCAGCCCGCGGGCGCGCTGCACCGACCCCTCGGACGGCTCGTCCTGCCCGGCCAGGATGCGCACCAGCGTGGTCTTGCCCACCCCGTTCGGTCCCACCAGCCCGATGCGCGCCCGGTGGGGAATCGAAAAGCTCAGACCGGTGAAGATGTCCACCGGCCCGTAGGAACGGGAAAGGTTCTGAGCGCTGAGCAGCGGCATACTGTTCGAAAGTATACCCGAAAACCTCGCGCCGGGCCGAATCGTGCTATCCTGATGGAAAACCCGCATCACAGAAAGGAACGGCTCGCATGGCTGCCTCGCTTTCTCAGAAGCTGCAGCTCAAACCCGGACAGGCCTTCACCCTGCTCAACGCGCCTGAGAACTACGCCAATCAACTGGCCGCCGGGGGCCTGCCGCTGGCCGAGGCCGTGCCCGCCGCGGCGCTGATGCTCTTCGTCCGCAGCATGGACGAGCTCCTCCGGCTGACGCCAGGGGCCATCGCCGCCCTGCAGGACGGCGCGCTGTTCTGGATCGCCTACCCCAAAGGCTCCAGCAAAGCCGGGTACGATGTGAACCGCGACACGCTGGCGCAGGCGGTGGAGGCCATGGGCTGGCGGCCGGTGCGCCAGATTGCCCTGGACGAGGTGTGGTCGGCGCTGCGCTTCCGTCCGGCCGGTCAGGCTGGCCGCTGATCGCAGCCCCGGGCGGGACGCAGCCGCCCTGTGATAATCTGACAGATTCGGTTAAAATAAGCCTGCGGAATATGAGGTGCCGCCCCAACCGATGGAAACCCTGACCCGAGAACAGCTGGAAGATCGCCTTGTCGCCCTGCACCAGGCCGCCCTGGACCTGGTGGAGGAGACCACGCTTGAGTCGCTGCTGGAGAAGATCGCCGTCGCCGCCATGGAGCAGGCGCAGGCGCGCTACGCGGCCGTGGGCGTGCTGGATGAGCAGGGCAAGCTGGTGCAGTTCATCCCCGTGGGCATGACCCCCGAGGAGATCGAGCAGGTGGACCACTGGCCGGAAGGCAAGGGCCTGCTGGGCGTGCTGGTGGAAAGCCGCGAGTCCATCCGCCTGGCCGACCTGACCAAAGACCCGCGCTCGGCCGGCTTCCCGCCCGGCCACCCGCCCATGGTTTCCTTCCTGGGGGTGCCCATCCGCCAGCGGGACCGGACCCTGGGGCGCATCTACCTGACCGACAAGCTGGGCGGCGGCGAGTTTTCCGAGCACGACCAGCAGATCATCGAGATGCTGGCGGCCTTCGCCGGGGTGGCCATCGCCAACGCGCGCCTCTACCACGGCCTGCGCGAGCGCGACAAGACCCTGACCCGGCGCAACGAGAACCTGGCCCTGCTCAACGACCTGGCCTCCACCCTGGCCACCTCCACCGACATCGACCAGATTCTGGAGCGCACCCTCTCGCAGGTGGTCGAATATTTGCAGCTGGCCGCCGGCGAGATCTTCCTGCGCCCCGAGGACGGGCGCTCGGTCAACCTGGCCATGCACCGCGGACAGGCCCTGCCCGCGCTGTGGGCGCGCACGTCCTACCGGCTGAGCGAGGGCATGGTCGGCGCCACCGCCCGCGACAGCCAGACGCGCATCATTGACGTGGCCAGCCCCGAAGGCCAGGAGGCCGGCCTGCACCCGTCGGTTTACGAGGCCGGGCTGCACCAGGTGATCTGCATGCCGCTCAACGGGCGGCGCGGGATCATCGGCGTGCTGTGCGCCGGGCCGGCCCCCGATCACCCGCTGGACGACGAGGACATGCAGTTCCTCTCCACCATCTCCTCCTGGGCCGGCACCGCCATCGAGAACGTCTCGCTGTCCATGCAGGGGCGGCGGCTGGCCATCCTGGAAGAGCGCCAGCGCTTCGGCATGGACCTGCATGACGGGGTGATCCAGTCCATCTACGCCGTGGGCCTGACGCTGGAGCACGCCCGGCTGCTGCTGGGCGAGGACCCGGAGACCGCCCGCCAGCGCATCGACCAGGCCGTGGAGGACCTCAACAAGACCATCCGCGACATCCGCGCCTATATTCTCGACCTGCGCCCGCGCCAGTTCCACGATGAGACGCTCATCGACGGCATCCAGCGCCTGGTGCAGGAGTTCCGCGCCAACACGCTGATCAACGTCAACCTGCAGGGCCCGCCGGGCGATCTGGGACTGGCCGAGGCCCCGGCGGTGGCGCTGTTCCACATCTGCCAGGAGGCGCTGGCGAACGTGGCCAAGCACGCCCGCGCCAAGAATGTGGATGTGGTGCTGTGGAAGACCAACGACCGCGTGCTGCTGGAGATTCACGACGACGGGCGCGGCTTCGACACCAACAAGGTGCGCATGACCATCGGGCACGGGCTGTCGAACATGCAGACCCGCGCCTTCAACGTGGGCGGCGAGGTGGACGTCTCCTCCGAGCCGGGTCAGGGCACCACCGTGCTGGCCTGGGTGCCGTTTATCAATGAAGGCTGACCGCGACAAAGCCGGCTACGTGCGCGAGATGTTCGCGCGCATCGCCCCGCGCTACGACCTGATGAACCGCCTGATGACCGGCGGGCAGGACCGCGCCTGGCGCCGCGAGGTGATCGCCCGCGCCGGGCTGCAGCCCGGCCAGCGCCTGCTGGACCTGGGCGCCGGCACCGGCGATTTGGCCTTCGAGGCCCTGCGCCGCCATCCCGGCGTGCAGGTGGTGGCCGCCGATTTCACCCCGGCCATGCTGCAGGTGGGCCGGAAGCGCCCCGAACCGCACCCCGGCTGGGCGGCGGCCGATGCGCTGCGGCTGCCCTTTCCCGACGAATCATTTGACGCGCTGGTCTCGGGCTTTTTGCTGCGCAATGTGGCCGACCTGGACCAGGCCCTGGCCGAGCAGTACCGCGTGCTGCGCCCCGGCGGGCGCTGGGTCTCGCTGGACACCACCCGCCCCGCGCCCGGCCTGTTCAGCCCGCTGATCCGCTTCCACATGGACCGGGTGATCCCGGCTCTGGGCGCGCTGGTGACCGGCCAGCGCGACGCCTACACCTACCTGCCGGCCTCCAGCCAGAACTTCCTGCCGGCCGAGCAGCTGCTGGAGTGCCTGCGGCGGGCGGGCTTTCGCCAGGCGGGTTTTCGCCGCCGCATGTTCGGCACGGTGGCCGTGCACTGGGCCGTGCGCTGAGGCCCCAATCCATCCCTGCGAGGAATCATGACCGAGTTCAACCTGGAAAAAGCAGCTCTTCGCGGTGAGCCTTCCCACGTGTGGCGGGCCGGGCAGCAGCGCCGCCTGGAGATGATCCGCCGGGCGGCCGGCGAGCGCGCCCGCGGGCGGGTGCTGGTGGACGGCTGCGGGCTGGGCGCCTACCTGGCCCGGCTGGCCCCCGAGGCGGCCCAGGCTGTGGGCCTGGATATTGAGGTGGAGCGCACCTTCGAGGCGCATGCCCGCGTGGACCAGGTGGTCTGCGCCGCGGGCGAGTACCTGCCTTTCCGCTCCGATTATTTTGACCTGATCCTCAGCCATGAGGTGCTTGAGCACGTGCAGGACGACCGCCTGGCGGTGGCGGAGATCGTGCGCACGCTGCGCCCGGGCGGCCGGCTGGTGCTGTTTGTGCCCAACCGCGGCTACCCCTTCGAGACGCACGGGGTCTACTGGCGCGGGCGCTACCGCTTCGGCAACATCCCCCTGGTCAACTGGCTGCCGCGCCCCCTGCGCGACCGGCTGGCTCCGCACGTGCGCGCCTACACCGGCGGCGACTTAAAGCGGCTGTTCGCCGGGCTGCCGGTGCGCGTGGTCGAGCGCACGGTGATCTTCGGGGCCTATGACAACATCATCGCCCGCCGGCCGCGGCTGGGTAAGGCGCTGCGCAGCGTGCTGCAGGCCCTGGAAAGCACCCCGCTGCGGGGGCTGGGCCTGTCACATTTCTGGGTGGTGGAGCGGATTTAGGCGCTAATCCAGCGGGGGGCGGCGCAGGTGCCAGTCGGTGACCTGCTGGTAGGCGTGCCCCACGCGGAAGAGCACTTCCTCGCCCAGGTGCGGGCCGAGCAGCTGCATGCCCACCGGCAGCCCCTGGCCGTCGAACCCGACCGGCAGCGCCAGCCCGGGCACGCCCGCCAGGTTGACCGGCAGGGTGAACACGTCCTCCAGGTACATCGACAGCGGGTCGTCGCGGTGCTCGCCCAGGCGGAAGGCCGTCGAGGGGGCCACCGGCGTGGCGATCAGGTCCACCTGCGTGAAGGCAGTTTCAAAATCGCGCTTGATCAGCGTGCGCACCTTCTGCGCCTGGCCGTAATAGGCGTCGTAATACCCGGCTGAGAGCGCGTAAGTGCCCAGCATGATGCGCCGCTTGACCTCCGGCCCGAAGCCCGCCCCGCGCGTGTCTTTGAACTGGTCCCACAGCGCGCCGGCCGGCTCGCGCAGTCCGTAGCGCACCCCGTCGTAGCGCGACAGATTGGCCGAGGCCTCCGCCGGGGCGATCAGGTAATAGACCGGCAGGGCCAGATCGGTGTGCGGCAGGCTGATCTCGATCACCTCCGCGCCCAGATCGGCCAGGCGGGCCACCGCCGCACGAACGGCGCTTTCCACCTCCGGCTGCATGCCCTCGATGAAGAACTCCTTCGGCACGCCCACGCGCAGCCCGCGCAGGTCCGGCTCCTGGTCGAAGCGGAAGCGCGGGACCGGGGCGTCGAGCGAGGTGGCGTCCAGCGGGTCATGGCCGGCCATGACTTCCAGCAGCAGGGCGGCGTCCACGGCGGTGCGGGCCAGCACGCCGACGCAGTCCAGCGAGGAGCCGTAGGCCACCAGCCCGTAGCGCGAGACGCGCCCGTAGGTGGGCTTGATGCCCGTCAGCCCGCAGAAGGAAGCCGGCTGGCGCACGCTGCCGCCGGTGTCGGTGCCCAGCGCGGCCGGAGCCATGCGGGCGGCCACCGCCGCGGCGCTGCCCCCCGAGGATCCGCCCGGCACGTGGTCCAGATTCCAGGGGTTGCGGGTGACGCCGTAGGCTGAGGACTCGGTCGAGGAGCCCATGGCGAACTCGTCCAGATTGGTCTTGCCCAGCGAGACGGCGCCGGCCTCCAGCAGCCTGGCCACACTGGTGGCGGTGTAGGGCGGGATAAACCCTTCCAGAATGCGCGAACCGCAGGTGCAGGGCACGCCCTCCAGCGCCAGCAGGTCCTTGACGGCCAGCGGCAGCCCCAGCAGGGGCGGAAGCGTTTCGCCGCTGCGGCGGGCCTCGGCCCGGCGGCGGTCGGCGGCGCGGGCGGATTCCAGCGCCGAATCGGGCGTCAGGGTGATGAAAGCGCGCACCCTGTCCTCCAGCCGCTCGATGCGCGCCAGGAAGGCCCGGGTCAGCTCCTCAGAGGAGACCTCTCCGCGCGCCAGGGCGTCCAGCGCCTCCCGCGCGGTCCACTCGGTCATCTCAGCCATGTGTTACTCCAGAACCGGGGGTACGCGGAACTGCCCGTCTTGGGCGTCGGGCGCGTTGGCCAGCAGGGCGTCGCGGCTCAGGCCGGGGCGGGCCTGGTCCGGACGCAGCGCCTGGCGGGGCGGCAGCACGCTGGAGGTCGGCGGAATGCCGGCCGTATCCACGGCCTGCAGGCGGGCGGCGTAATCCAGAATGGCGGAGAGCTGCTCGCGGTAGCGCTCCTTTTCTTCTTCGGTGAGCCGCAGGCGGGCCAGTTCGGCGATGTGTTCGACTTCTTCTCGTGTGAGTGCCATGGGGGTAATTATACACGCATGGGCTGCGCGTATGGGGGTAAGAGGGGATGGGTGGAGGAAGCATAACCTCTGTTTATGGGCACATGTTGGGTTCAACTCCACCCGATTCGCATGGCAGACGCGCACGACTCAATATCGTGTATTGGCCGCATCCCGCCTGCATGTTGCGCCGGGGGCGGATTCTCGCTACCATTAGAGCAGCCTTTACGGGGATACAGGAGGTTAGCCATGGCATCTCAATCCACGCCCAGGGCCGGCCGGCCCCGGTTTCCAGACGGTTACGGCGTGCCCGAGCACACCGAGACCCTGCTGCCCTGGTCCTACGCGGAGGAGCGCCTGACCGCGTCGCGCAATTACTGGATCATCACCGTCGACCCGCAGGGCCGCCCGGCGGCCACCCCGACCTGGGGCGTCTGGGTGGAGGGGCGGCTGTACTTCGACGGCGCGCCCACAACCCGGCGCGGGCGCAACATCGCCCGCAATCCCAACGTGGTGGTGCATCTGGAGAGCGGCGACGAGGTGGTGATTCTGGAGGGCACGGCCGAAATCCTCTCCGGGCCGCCCGATCTGGCGGTGGCCGAGAAAGTGGCGGCGGCGTACAGTGCCAAGTACGCGCCCGACTACACCCCCGGGCCGGACGCCTGGGATGCCGGCGGCCTGTTCGTCTTCACCCCGCGGGTGGCGCTGGGCTGGACCCGCTTCCCGGAGGACACCACCCGCTGGGAACTGCAGCCGGAGCAGTAACCCTCCGCGGTTTTACCCCTTCGGATTACGGCGCCAGGGGGATGATTTCCAGCCGGGCCCCGCGCTGCCAGTCGCCTTCCGGCGGGACGGTGACGGCGGCCGCGCAGCGCCCGTCCGGCGAAAAGCTCAGCCGCAGGACCGGGTCAGCCGGCAGGTCGACCTCGAGCGGCTGCCCGTCAATCCGAATGCGCTCGATCTGGTAGCGCTCGGGCATGCCGCCCGTGTAGCGCGCTTCCGCGTACATCAGCCGGCCGCCTTGGATCCAGCGCGGCCACAGCTGCCAGGCATCCCTCTCCGGCGCGGGCAGGGCCAGCGGCTGGCCGGAGGGGTCCCAGGCGGCGAAGCGATGCCCGGCCAGGTAGTTGTAGGATTCGGGCAGCAGGCTGTAGTCGCGCAGCTCGGCCAGGTAGGCCCCGTCCGGGCTCCAGGCGAAGCGCAGCACCTGCACCGGGGCGGGCTGGTAGGCGGCGGGGTCGTCCAGCAGCGGGTCAAAGCCGGAGGGGTTGGTGCGCGTCAGGTTGAGCGCTTCGCCGGTGTCCGGGTCGATCCGGTAGGCGTCGACCGTCTGATCGCGCGATCCGTCGCTCAGGCTCAGCCCGGCCAGCCAGCGGCCGTCCGGCGACCAGTCGAGCAGGCTGAGGCCCTCGCGCAGCAGCCGCGTTTCGCCGCCCGGCAGCTCCATCAGCGCCAGCGCGGCGCAGGGAGAGGCGCAGGCGGACCCGGTCAGCTGCAGGGCCAGACGCGACCCGTCGGGCGAGAAGCGCAGGCCGGCGACCTGATCGTATTCGCCCGGCAAGTTGGATGGGAGGAAGCTGTCTGATTCCGGATCGTACCGCCAGAGCTGGCCGCCGTAGGCCGCGGCCATTTGCGTCCCGTCGGGCGAGGCCTCGAACTGAATCCAGCCGGGGGTGGCGCCGGGGGCACCGATAAAGAGGGCCTGCGTCACCGTGCGGGGCAGGGGCAGCCCCGGTTCGAGCGGGATGCGGTAGACCCCGGCCTGGTTATCCGGGTGACGGGCGTACTGGATGGCGGCCAGCAGCTCGCCGCCGGACGTCCAGGCGGCGTCGAAAGCGGCCACCGCGCCTTTTTCCAGCCCGGGCAGCAGATCGACCGGGCCGGTTTCCGCGCTCCAGATGCGCGGCAGGCCGGCGGCGTCCAGGTAGAGCAGGTACTGCCCGTCCGGGGACCATTCCAGCAGCCCGGGTGCGGCGGAGAAATCGGCCGGGGTTTCGGTGGCAGAAGGGGACGGCTCGATCAACCGGAAGGAGGACACGATCCGGTCGGCCTGGCGCAGCGTTTCGGCGGACAGGCCTGATTCCAGGTCAGCGGCCGTGCTGCTTTCCAGCCAAATCCAGAAGCTCAGCGTTCCGCGGGCGGCCGGAGCGCGGTCCTCATAATACGCCGCGGCGGTGAAGCGGTCCTCGCCCGGCGGCCCGAACAGCCAGCGGGTGACCAGTTCGTCGATAAATTCCACCTGCCCGGCGGCCTGCTTCTGCTCGCCCAGGTCGGGGGCGGGCGAGTAGCTCATGGCCATGGGCTGGCAGGCGATGGACAGCACTGCCCCGTCCGGGCTGGTCAGGGTGATGATCCTCGGCCCCTCCTGCACCGCCAGCTCCCAGCCGGGCGGGTACTGGAAGGCGAACCCCGGGCCGGGTTCGACGTACTCGTTCCAGGCTTCGTCCGGCGGGGTGAAGGCGGTCAGGCTTTCGGCCGCGGCCAGCAGGGTGTCGTCATCGACAAAGCCGCGCAGCGTCACCTGGGCGCCGGATTCCTGCCAGGTCAGCAGGCGCTGGCCGGTGTTGAGCGTGGCCCAGTAGCCGGTCGTGCCGCGCACCTGTGCTTCCCCGGTGGCCTTCAGAGGCGCTTCGTCATCCGGCGCGGTCTGCGAGAGGATCAACTCGCCATAGGGGCTGGCGTAGACCTGGATCACGTCGATGAACAGGCTCTTTTTCTCCTCGGTCACCCACTGCAGCGAAAGGGAGAAGGGCAGCCGGTCCGGGTCGAGGACGAGCAGGGTGTAGGGCAGGCTGGCGGACAGGCGCTCCAGCTCTGCACGGGCGTCGGGATTTTCGAGCGGCAGCGGCGTGCCGCTGATCTGCGCGGTGGGCGTGATCTGCGTGCCGGGCAGCAGCGGCCCGCCGGGGAGCAGGCGGTCGAAGAGCACCAGCAGTGCGGCGAAGAGGGCCACAGCCGCGATGGCGCGGCCGGCCAGTTCCAGCCCGGCGCGCAGGCGTCCCAGCCGGGCCTGGCCGGGGTGATGCTCGATCAGGCGGGCGCGCAGCGCTTCGCGAGGGACGGGGCGCGGGTCGGGCAGGGCGGATTCCAGCCTGCGGGCGAAATCGAGCGCTTCGGCGACCTCGGCCGGGGCGTCCGGCGGCAGGGAAGCGGGGTCGTCCAGCCCGCCGCTGAAGAGTTGAGAGAGATCACGCTCGTCCATCGGTATGTTCCTTTCCCGCCGGCTCCTCGCAGGCCGCGCGCAGCTTTCGGACCGCCCGGTAGATCAGCACGCCCACGTTGGATTCGCTCAGCCCGCTCACCGCGGCGATCTGGCGGTTGGTCAGCCCGGCCCCGAACTTCAGCCCCAGCAGATCGCGCTCGCGCTCCGGCAGGGTCCACAGGGCGGCGAGCAGGCGGGTCCGCTCCTCGCCCCGGGCCAGCGATTCCTCGGGATCGGGGTCGGGGGCGGGCCTGCGGGCGGCCGCGTCCAGGGGGAGGAAGCGGCGCAGGCGCTGGCGGCGGAAGTGATCGCGCAGCAGGTTGCGCGCCAGGGTAAAGAGCCAGGGCTCGAAGCCGCCGCGCGCAGGGTCATACTGCGGAAGTGCACGCAGCAGGCGTTCGAAGAGCAGGGCGCACAGGTCCTCGGCCTCGACCTGGTCACCGGCATGGAGGAGGAAGTAGCGGTAGACGCGGTCGTAGTAGAGGTCGTAGAGGTCAGCGAAGGCGGAGGGTTGTGCGGCTGCCTGCCGGGCCAGCGCTTCGGGTGAGGTCATGGGGGCCTTTCGGAAGGTGGTTTGAGGCCAGAGGTTTAATGAGTAATACGCGCGAGGCGGGAAAGGATTACGGGTATTGTACACTCGGTCGGATCCATCCCCACCTGCCCCATGGGGGCGCACCTTCCTACCCCCCTCCACAGGCGCAGGAATCCGCAGCGTCCCACCCCGGGGCAGGAAGGGAAGGACCGCCGTCCTCCATCATTAACAGCCAGTCAATCCATAACCAAAGAAAAGTCAGCTCATCAACGATTCTCCGCGTTTCCCCTGCCTGCAAGGAA
>DGEO01000016.1:87255-88751 GCA_002385985.1 Anaerolineaceae bacterium UBA3924
TTCCCCTGCCTGCAAGGAAGCACCCCTGCGGACCGCGGAGCCCCCCAACCATTGCAGTATCATTGCGGATTCGCTATAATACCCACGTCTGGCAGTTTTCCATCTTATCCGTTTACCGCACCTTTCCTTCGCCCCCGCCCACAGCCCGCTTCGCACCCGGGGAGCGCTTGTTCATGGCCGCGTCGTCGCAGAAACAGGGAGAGTACCTTTGGTCATCTCACGCGCGGCAGCGCGCCTGCCCAACTGGGTGCTGGAACTGACCGCCAACGCTCTGGTGCTGCTGGTCTTCGTGGCCATCAGCCAGACCAATCTGCCGCTGTTTCACGCTCTGGCCGAACTTATCACCGTGATGTTCGCCGTCGGGGCGTATTTTGCTTCCTGGATCGCCGCCCGCTTTTCCACCTCCCCCTACCTGGCCGCGCTGGGCGGCACCTACGTGGTCGTGGCGGTGCTGACCACCCTGCACATCCTGGCCTACCCGGGCCTGAACCTGCTGGCCGGCAGCGCGGGCGAGGTCTCCGAGCGCCTGTGGGTAGCCTCGCGCATGTTCCACGCCCTGTCGCTGCTGGCGCTGCCCCTTTTCTTTGGCCGGCGCTTCCAGCCCCGCCTGGCGCTGCTGGTGTACCTGGTGTTCGGCGGGCTGCTGCTGCTGGGCGCGACCAATGCGCGCGTGCTGCCGCTGCTCTACGCCGAACGGGTCGGGCCGACCAGCCTGGCCCGCGACCTGGCCTGGGTGCCCTTCGGGCTGTTCACCCTGGCGGGCCTGCATTTATCCCTGCGCCGCGCCGCGCTGGAGCCGAAGTTCTTCCGCTTCCTGATGGCCTCCATCGCCGCCAGCCTGCTGGCCAGCCTGGCCGGTGCGCTGCAGACCGGCGGGCATGTCGGGGTGCTGGCGCATCTGGGCAACCTGGCCTCCATCTACCTGGCCTACAAGGCCGTGGTCGAAACCGGTTTTGTCCAGCCCTACGGGCTGCTCTTCCATGACCTGCAGCAGGCCGAGCAGGCCAACCGCCGCCAGAAGGAGCTGCTCGAGGCCATCCTGGAGACCGACCCGGCTGCTCTGGCGGTGGTCGCCGGGGAGGACCTGGTCGTGGTCCTGGCCAACCAGGCCTACCGCGACCTGACACCCAACCCGCGGATCGACCCGCTGGGCCGCCGCATGGAGGAGATCTGGGCCGGCAGCCCCGACCTGGACAACCGCCTGTCGGTGCTGCGCCAGGCGCTGACCGGCCGCAAGACGCTGACCATCGAAACCCAGCCGCTGATCAGCCCCAACGGGGAGGAGCGCTACTACCGCATCCACTACCTGCCCACCGGCTGGGAGGACGAACCGGCCGTGCTCAGCGTGCGGTGGGACGTGACCCGGCTGGAGCGCGAGCGCCAGCACGAGCAGGCCGCCGCCGAGTTCTCCTTCAGCCTGTCGCAGGAGCTGGAATCGCTGCTGGACGCGCTGCCGGCGGCCCTGTTCATCTCGCTGGACCGTGATTCCAGCCGGA
>DGEO01000016.1:88959-92534 GCA_002385985.1 Anaerolineaceae bacterium UBA3924
CCCATCCGCCTGGCCCCGCCGGGCGCGAAAGGCTCTTTACCCCCCTTTGAGGAGCTGCCCATGGTGCGCGCCGCGCGCACCGGCGAGGCGCAAACCGACCTGGACTTCGTGATGCCCATGGCCAACGGCGAGGTGCGCCATTTCACCGGCTCGGTCCACCCGCTGCGCGACGAGCACGGACAGCCCAACGGGGCCATCGCCGTGCTGACCGACATCACCGAGCGGGTGCTCGCCCGCGAGCGGCTGACCGCCAGCGAGGCCCGCTTCCGCTCTCTGGTCGGCTCGATCAACGACGTGATCTTCACCCTGGATACCGACCTGCGGGTGACCAGCGTATACGGCACGCCGCTGCGCCCGCTGGCCATCGACCCGCACGCCTACGTCGGCCGCCCGGTGCAGGAGGCGATCGAGCGGATCGGCGGCGCCGAGGAGCCTTTCCGCCGCGCCCTGACCGGCAAATCGGTGACCGTCGAGTGGCAGCTCGAGGGAGTCGGGATGCCGCTCTACTACCAGATCGTGCTCTCCCCGGTGATCGAGGGCGGACAGGTGACCGGCCTGGTGGGCGTGGGCCGCGACGTGACCACCCAGCATCTGGCCGAAATGGAGCTGGCCCGCTCCAACCGCGAGCTGGACCAGTTCGCTCACGTGGTCTCGCACGACCTGCAGGAGCCGCTGCGCAAGGTGCGCTACTTCGGCCAGGCGCTGAAGGACGATTACGGCGACCGGCTGGACGAGCGCGGCGTCGACTACCTGTCGCGCATGCTCTCAGCCGGCGCGCGCATGCAGGACATGATCAACGACCTGCTGACCTACTCGCGCATCACCACCCGGCCGCAGCCCTTCGCCCCCGTGGACCTGACCCGGGTGGCCGAAAGCGTGCTGGCCGACATGGACGCCCGGCTGCTCTCGGAAAAGGCCCAGGTCTCGGTCGAGCCGCTGCCCACCGTGGAGGCCGACCCGATGCAGATGCGCCAGTTGATGCAGAACCTGATCAGCAACGCGATCAAATACCACCGCCCCGGCGAGCCGGCCCGCGTGCATGTGTGGAGCCTGCCGGACGTGGAGCCGGGCTGGGCCGCCCTGGTGGTGCGCGACGAGGGCATCGGCTTTGACCCCGGCCAGGCCGAGCGCATCTTCCAGCCCTTCGAGCGGCTGGTCGGGCGCAGCCAGTACGAGGGCAGCGGGGTGGGCCTGGCCATCTGCAAGAAGATCGTCGAGCGCCACGGGGGCACCATACAGGCCGACGCCCGCCCGGGCGAAGGGGCCACCTTCACCGTGCGCCTGCCGCTCCGCCAGCCCGGGCAGCCTTCAGATCGCGGCCCGGCCGCCGGCTGAACGGTGGGACAGGTGAGGGTCACCTGCTCCCATGGGGGTGCCTCCCTTCCCTCCCAGGAGTAGTCCTCCACCCATCCCCCCTTACCTCCACCTGCACCCACGCAGTGGGCGTTCCCGCAGCGGCGTGTGCCCGCGCCTTTTGTCCCTGGCCGGGAAGGGGGTTGGGTCTTTCTATTCTTGGAATCTTCCCTTAACCTCATGGTTTACGTAGCTAATGGTGAGGAGATCAGCTTATCTACTCCTGGGGTGTGGATGGCTGGTGTGGAGGAAGGCGAGCGGCGCAGCCCCTCGCCTTCCTCCAGAAACCTTATTCCCCCCTTCCCTCAGGGAAGGGGGGAAAGGGGGGATGGGTTGATTACTATCCAAACTACATGGGTAGTGGGATGCTCCCCCATAGGCTTTGCTCATGGGCCAGGGGGGAGGGGTGGAAATCAACTGCCTCACCGTGTGAGGAGAGACCACCCACACGGGGCCGGGGGCGGATGCCCCACCGCCGGCCCATGCTAGAATTAACCGTTGGATTCTGTACCGGGGGCGATGAATGAACTCGATTCCGCTGTGGAAGATTCTGCTGATCGACGATGATGAGGACGATTACCTCATCACTCGCGAGATGCTGGCTGAAACCCGCGGTCACAAGACCCAGGTCACCTGGGCCGGCACCTACGATCAGGGCCGTGAGCTGCTGCTGAAAGGCGACCAGCACTTTGACGTGGTGCTGATGGACTACGACCTGGGCAAGTCCACCGGCATCGAGCTGATCCGTGAGGCGGCCTCGCTTGAACACGTCGCGCCCATTATCCTGCTCACCGGCCGCGGCTCCTACGAGGTGGATCTGGAGGCCATGCAGGCCGGGGCCATGCTCTACCTGACCAAAAACGAGATCAACCCCCTGCTGCTGGAGCGCTCCATCCGCTACGCCATCGAGCGCTTCCAGGTGGAGCAGTCGCTGCGCATCAGCGAGGAGCGCTTCCGCGCCCTGCTGGAAAACTCGCTGGATGTGGCCTACCGCCGCAACCTGCAGACCGAGCGCTACGAGTACATCAGCCCGGTGGTCTCGCAGGTGCTGGGCTTCACCCCCGAAGAAATGGACGCCATGTCGCCTCAGGAGGTGCTGGAGCGCGTGCACCCCGACGACCGGGCGCAGGTGGAGCGCGAGCTGGCCTGGTCCATGCAGACGGGCAAGGCCCGCCTGAACTACCGCTTCCTCACCCGCTCGGGGCAGTACCGCTGGCTGGCCGATTACATCACCGTGCAGACCGACGCCGAGGGCCGCCCGCTGTACCGCAGCGGCATTATGCGCGACGTGACCGAGCGCCAGCAGATCACCGAGGCGCTGCGCGTCAGCGAGACGCGCTTCCGCGACCTGGCCGATAACATCTCGCAGCTGGCCTGGATGGCCGACACCGACGGGCAGACCACCTGGCACAACCGCCGCTGGTACGAGTTTACCGGGGCCAGCCTGGACGAATCCCGCGGCTGGGGCTGGCTGGGCTGGGTGCACCCCGAAGAGCACGACCGCGTCTCCGCCGGGCTGCGGGCCGCCATTCAGGCCGGCGAGGCCTGGGAGGACACCTTCCGCCTGCGCAGCCGGGCGGGGCGCTATCACTGGTTCCTCTCGCACGTCGAGCCGATTCGCGCCGAGCAGGGCCGGGTGGCGCGCTGGTTCGGCACGCTGACCGACATCTCCCGCCAGGTGGAGGCCGAGCGCGCCCTGCGCGAAAGCGAAGAGCGCTACCGCCTGGCCTCCAAAGCCGCCAACGACGCCATCTGGGACTGGGACCTGACCACCGACCGGGTGCACTGGAACGAGGCCGTCTTTGAGCTTTTTGGCTACGCCGAGGCGCTGCAGGGCACCGACAGCGATTTCTGGAGGGAGCGCATCCATCCCGATGACCGCGAGGAGGTGCTGGCGGCCGCCCAGGGCATGATCGACGGGGAGGACGACACCTGGGCGCAGGAATACCGCTTCCGGCGGGCCGACGGCAGCTACGCCGAGGTCTACGACCGCGGGCTGGTGCTGCGCGGCGAGCAGGGCCGCCCGCTGCGCCTGGTGGGCGCCATGCGCGACGTCACCCTGCGGCGGCGCTAAGAGCGCGAGCTGGCCGCCAGCGAGCAGCGCTTCCGCTCCCTGGCCGATTCCATGCCCCAGCTGGTCTGGACGGCCGAACCCGACGGCCGGGTGGACTACTACAACCGCCGTCTGGCCGAATACGCCTCCATCCCCGAAGGCGAGCAGG
>DGEO01000016.1:92747-99356 GCA_002385985.1 Anaerolineaceae bacterium UBA3924
GCGAGCAGGAGCTGGAAAGCCTGCTGCAGGCCCTGGGCCGCTCCAACCGCGACCTGGAGCAGTTCGCCTACGTGGCCTCGCACGACCTGCAGGAGCCGCTGCGCAAAATCCAGGCCTTCGGGGCGAGCGCCTGATGCGCCGCCACGGGGAGGAGCTTTCAGAAGAGGGGCAGGATTACGCCCGGCGCATGGTCGATTCGGCCCGCCGCCTGCAGGAGATGATCAACGACCTGCTGGACTACTCGCGGGTCAACACCCGCGGGCACGTTTTTGAGGAAGTGCCCCTGGACCAGGTGGTGGACGGGGTGATCACCGACCTGGAGCTGCGCCTGCGCGAGTCCGGCGGAACCATCGAGCGCGGGCCGCTGCCCACCATCCAGGCCGACCCGCTGCAGATGCGCCAGCTGTTCACCAATCTGCTCAGCAACGCGCTCAAGTTCCGCCGCCCCGACGCCGCCCCGACGCCGCCCCGCGGGTGCAGGTGCGGGCCGCGCCGCCGCCCGCGGACGACCCCGAACGGGTGGCCATCACCGTGGAAGACAACGGCATCGGCTTCGACGAAAAATACCTGGACCGCCTGTTCCAGCCCTTCCAGCGGCTGCACAGCCGCCAGGAGTACGACGGCAGCGGCATCGGGCTGGCCATCTGCCGCCGCATCGTCGAGCGCCACGGCGGCGCGCTCCAGGCCAGTTCGCGGCCAGGGAAGGGCAGCATATTCACCGTAATACTACCCATGCGTCCCCCGCCACCTGGCTACTCAGAAAATGAGC
This sequence comes from Anaerolineaceae bacterium UBA3924, assembly GCA_002385985.1. Lineage (GTDB taxonomy): Bacteria > Chloroflexota > Anaerolineae > Anaerolineales > Anaerolineaceae > UBA3924. The sequence continues at coordinate 93,517 of DGEO01000016.1, forward strand.
AGGGATTTCCCTAACCAAAAATAGGGAAAATAGGGGATAGGCAAAAAAACCGGTTCCTGCGATACTATTGGGCAGTCATCACCGGTTGCTTACTTTTCGAGACCAGGTCCGTGTGCTGTAGAGCGAGAAGGGGGAATTCCACCTCTACCACCTGGGGCAGAAGAAGCAACCGTGAGGCTTTTTAATGGGGGAATTCCTCATTCCTTTTTAGGGGATACCCTACCCTTCTCGGGGATAAGTCCCTGTAGCTAAGGAGACAACGAAATAGTAATATGTCTGTAGCACTGCCGCGAACTTGCATGACTGCGGGGGGACTTAATGGTGTTGGGAAGTGAGATCTGGATGAGAAGACAAGAGAGTGCTCCTCAGCGTATTCGAGTATTGATTGCCGACGACCATCCGGCCGTGCGCAGGGGTTTGCGCTCTCTGCTGGGGGAAACGGAGATGATCGTTATCGTGGGCGAGGCCGAAAATGGCCTGGAGGCGCTTCATCTAACCGAGCGCCTGCAGCCTGACGTGCTGCTGCTGGATCTGGAGATGCCGGAGATGTCGGGCTACGAGGTCACCGAGCACCTGCTGGCCCGCAACCTGCCCACCCGGATTGTGATCGTCAGCGCCTACAAAGACCCCGAGCTGACCAGCTCCATGTTCGCCCAGGGCGTGCAGGGGTATATCAGCAAGGACCAGGCCCCGCAGGAGCTGATCGACACCGTACTGCAGGTGGGCCTGGCCGCCTGAACGGCCCGAGAGGCTACAAACAGCCTGAGCGGCCATAAAAAAGAACACGCCGCGAACCACATGGTTCGCGGCGTGCGGGTTAAGCGGCCTGCCGGCTGCCGGAGTGGGGACTACTCCCCGGTCAGGCCCTCCGGGCTGTCAAAGATTTCCGGGTCGGCTTCGCCTTCCACAATCAGGTGGCCCGCCAGCCCGCGCTCGGCGCGCGAGAGCGAGTGGTCCACCAGCACGTAGGTGCCGGGGTAGTCCAGGGTGAATTCCACCACCGCCGAGCCGCCCGTGGGCACCAGCACCGACTGCACGTCGGTCAGCGGCGGGGCGGTCAGCGAGCCCAGGTCATAGACCCGGTCGAAGATCTCGCCGATCACGTGGAAGGAGGAGGTGAAGTTCGGCCCGCCCACGCCGAAGAAGATGCGCACCGTCTCGCCCACATTCGCGCGCAGGGGGTTCAGCTCGGTCAGCGAACCGACCGCGCCGTTGAAGAAGAAGTACTCGGGCCGCTCGGCCAGCATTTTCTCGGGGCTGAAGGTCACCACGCCGGGCTGGCCGTAGGGCTGCACGGTGTAGATTTCACCCTGCATCACGTAGAACTCGCGGTCCACGGGCGGCAGCCCGCCCTCCGGCTCGACCACGATCAGGCCGTACATGCCGTTGGAAATGTGCTGGGCCACCGAGGGCGTGGCGCAGTGATAGACGTACACGCCCGGGTTGAGCGCCTTGAAGGTGAAAGAGGTCTCCTCGCCGGGCATAGTCTGGGTGGCGGCCGCGCCCCCGCCCGGGCCGGTGACGGCGTGGAAGTCCACCGAGTGGGCGTAGTGCGAGTTTTCCGCGTTGCGCAGGCGCACTTCCACCGTGTCCCCCACGCGGATGCGGATCATCGGGCCGGGCACGGTGCCGTTGAAGGTCCAGAAGGTGTAGCCGGCGCCGTCGGCCAGGCGGGCATTCACTTCCACCGTCTCCAGCTCCACGGTCAGGCGGTCGGGCGCGGTGCGGGTGACGGCCGGGGGCACCGCGTCAGCCGGGAGGGCGATGGAGGGCAGGTTGACCGGCTGGGGAGCGTCCGGGTCAGCCGCCGCGCCGTCGCCGGTGATGGTGATCCGGCCTTCCATGCCGGCCTGGCGGTGGCCGGGGATGGCGCAGAAGTAGATGAAGGCCCCGGCCTTGTCCGCGGTGAAGACCAGGCGGGTCTCCTGCCCGATCTCGTGAATGTCCTCGGACTTCAGGCCGTAGCCTTCCAGCGCCACGTTGTGGACGATGCTGTCGCCGTTGACCAGCACAATCTCCACCACTTCGCCCAGGTCGGCGGTCAGCTCGGGGTTGATCACCCCGTCCAGCGGGCCGCCGGAGCCGATGAAGACCATGCGCCCGTCCTGCACGCCGGTGACCAGCTTGTAGCTGCGGTCAATTTCCTGGCCTTCGGGCGGGGCGGTGGCCTCCTGCAGGGCGGCAGGCTGGTTGGCGGGCGAGCCCTCGCTGTCAGCAGGGGGATGGGTCATGGCCGGGGTGGGATCCGGGGCGGAACCGGTGGGGGTGGCGGCCGGGCCGGAGCAGGCCGCCAGGGCAATCAGGGTGAAGGCGCACAGCAAGCGCAGGATGGATTTGCTCATGATCTCCTCTGAGGTGTTCCCGGACGGGGCCGGGGTATGGGGGAATTTAAATATATCGGACCGTATTGGTCCGATTATACCAGAAGAGGGAGCGTCCTGGCGCTTTAAACAGCAAGACGGGCCAAAGCCCGTCGCTGTGCTCAATCCCCCTGTGCAGTTACAGTATACGGCTTCGCCGGGGGAATACCACCGGGGGAAAACCCTCTGAAAAGGTAGGGAAAACCCTACCCATTCCATGAGCAGGGTTTTCCGTGAAAATGCGAGAAATGGGTAATCGAGCGCTTATTTCAGCGGGAACTCCGGGGCGGGGAGGAGGGCATCGGCAGGCGTGAAGGCGGCGTTCAGGCCGGTGACGGCCAGCAGGAACGCAGCGAGGATTCTCCTCCAGTTCATCGGGCGCTCCGAAATATTTAACGGTCGAGCTGCGTGGGGATTCTCCTCCAGTATAGTCCGGAGGAGGTAGATTTCAAGCGGGGCGGCCGCGCTCGGGAAGATTTGCGCTCATCCGCGGAAAAATGTTACTCGAGGCGCAGATTAAAAAAGAGGAACCCCGGGGATGGGGGTTCCTCTGGCTGGCGCGCTGTTTTCTTAGCCGATTTTGGTGCCGCACTCGGGGCAGAATTTGGCCCCTTTGGCTTCCGCTCCGCACGAAGGGCAGTGGGTGGGGCGGGTTTCCAGGCGGGTGCCGCATTCCGGGCAGAACTTGGCGCCCTTGGTCTCGGCGCCGCAGGAGGGGCACACGGCGGCCGGGGCCGGCTGCTGCATGGGCGTGCCGCACTCCGGGCAGAACTTGGTTCCCGCCGGGGCGGTGGTGCCGTCGTTGGGGCAGGTGGCCAGGCCGGTGCTGGCCTGCTTGACGGCCTGCTCCACCTTTTTGGCCACATCCCCCAGGCCGAAGGCGCTGGCCAGACCGCGCAGGGCGGCGCCGGCCTGCTGGCCCTCCGCCTCGGCGATCTGCTCTTTGCGCGGGCTGTCTTCGTTGCAGTAGCCGCTCTGCGCGTCAAAGTCTGAAAGACAGACAATGCGCAGGCAGGTGGGGCACTCGCGGAAGTGAATCTGCACCTGCTCCCAGGCCTTCTCAATCTGGGCCGGGGTCATCTTGTAAGAGTAGCGCGGGTCCTCGCCCACCACGCTGTTGGCGATAGTGTTGCCCAGCGGCAGGCGGCGCAGCAGGCCGCCGGCGACGTTCTTGCCGAGGTCCTGGGTGATGGTCTGGGCCACGTCGGGCTGGCTGCGGAACTCGCGCCCGCAGGTGTCGCAGTAAAAGACCGCATAAGGCCCGATGCCGTCGTTGCGGATGTCGTAGCGCGGCATGCGTGAGAAGGTTGCCATGGGAAAGCCTCTCCTTGATGGTTGTGGTAATGGTCAGGCGGGTACAAGTATAGTGTAGCGATTCGAGGGGCGGGCGTCAACAGGATCGGGGCGGGGAGCGCCACGCCAGCTTAACAGATTTGTCCGCCCGGGGCGGAGTATTTTCGATATACTTTGGAATAATTCTTGCACACCGATGCTGATCATGCGAACTTCGATCCTCCTGCTGCTCACTGCCGTCATCCTGGGGCTGGCCATCGCGCCGGTTCCGGCGCATGCCGAGGCCCCGGTTCAGACGGAGACCCCCATACAGACCGAATCTCCCTCCGCGACGCCCTCCCCCGGGGCGAGCGCGACGCTTGAAACCGCCCCGACCGGGCTGGCGGCCGGCGGTCCGGCCCGCTTCACCCTGTACATCCCGGCCGCTTCTTCGCTGGTGATCCCCCCGGCCCCGCCGGCCTCTACCACGTATTACGTGCTCAACACCGACCCGGCCGCGCTTTACCAGCTGGGCTGCCAGCAGGCGCAGGCCGACGCCGCCCGCCCGGAAGCCGACGATATGCTGGTGATTCTGGACTTCGGGCAGGGCTATTCCGAGAAGGAGGAAGGCAAGGAGCGCGTCTGGGGCACCTGGCTGTTCTCGCCGGCCTGGCGCTTCATCTCCATGGACACCATCGCCGCGGCTGCCAGAGGCTACATCCAGGGCTACTGGGCCTGCGCCAAAGGCGGCGACCGCCTGACGCTGGGCATCGGCACCAACAACTACGGCGGCTACGGCTCTGACTCCAAAGACCCGGAGGTGCGCGAGGCCTTCGCCTCCGAGCACGGCCGGCGCTGGGCGCAGATGGTCGCCTCGGTGGCCAGCTGGAACGCTTCCAGCGGCTACGCCACCCGCGTGACGGTGGTGGGCGCCAACGACATCGAGCTTTCCTGGAACCCGCCCAACGTGACCCGCGCCTGGGTGGCGTCCTACACGGCCGTCAACGGCAGCCGCATCCCCTACTACAACTTCGGCGCCTGCGAGGGCTGCCCCACCGTGCCCTACCCCACCTGGAAGGGCGTGAACGGCTGGACCCAGGAGGACGTCTGGTACGCCGCCTGGGGGGCCGCCGCGGCTTGGCCGCTGCCCGAAATCTACCTGAACACCGGTATCCACGCCCGCCAGTGGCAGCAGATGAGCTGGTACAGCGCCACCCGCCACGGCCTGCGCATGGACTTTGTCGGCGCCATGACCCAGCAGGTCGCCTGCCAGCAGCGCGGCGGCTGCACCTTTTCCAACGGCCAGCGCATGGACAACCCGCCCGATGTGGGCTGGCGCCAGCTGTACGAGGCCCTGTTTAAAGACCCCCTGACCCGCCAGACGAAACTGCGCTGGTCGACCGACATCCGCTGGATGAACCGTTAGCGATGATTAAGAGCATTGATTAAAGGAACCGATATGCCCCGCAGAAAACGCTTCTGGATCCCCCTGGTTTTCGCCGCGCTGGCGCTGGCCGCGCTGGCCGTCCCGGTGCTGGCACAGCAGGCCGGCCCGGGCCGCCTGGAGGGCTGGGCGGCGCGCAAGGCCGCCGAGCTGGAAGCCGCCCTGCCGCAGGTGCGCGACCGCGCCATGGCGGACAGCCTGGAGGGCAAGGTGGCCGCGCTGCGCTACCAGGAGAGCCTGGAGGCCACCGCCGCGGCGGTCGGGGCCGTTCCGCCGGAAGACCCCTGCGCGCTGATGCCCACCCCGCTGCCCGCGGCCAAGGCGGACGCCCGCCCGGACGGCATCCTGGAAGGGCCGCTGGCGGTCATGCCCGGCACCAGCGTGGAAGTGCACAACCAGTGGACCGGCCAGGCCGGCGGCATCCGGCTGACCGCCTTCGCCGGGCTGCGCCTGGACCTGCCCGGCCAGGGCGTGGTGGTAGTCTGGGAGGATAACAGCGCCGGCGGCGGGGAGTACCTGGCCCCGCAGGCGACCGGCGCGCTGAAGATCGTGGCCGAACGGCAGGGCCGGCTGGAGCTGGTCGACGAGCAGGGCAGTATCCTGTTCTTTGACCTGCCCGCCCGCCAGTTCCTCACGCCGGCCGAGGCGCAGGCCAAGTCCGCGCTGCCCACTGTCATTCCACAGCCGACCTTTACCCCCGCGCCGCAGCTCTGCCCGGTGCGCTGAAGTCGTCTTCGGCTGAGGGCCTGTCCTCGCCAGAGGGC
>DGEO01000016.1:99558-143464 GCA_002385985.1 Anaerolineaceae bacterium UBA3924
GAGGGCCTGTCCTCGCCAGAGGGCTTGCCCTCGTCAGAGGGGCTTGACCGGCCGGCAGCCGCCCCCTCTCGAGGGCCTCACTCGAGAAGATTTCGCCGCCTCCGGCCCGCCGGGTGCTATAATCGAGCCAACCTGGAAATTCTCGGAGGCCCCTATGCCTTTTGAACTTCTCATCGCAGCGCTGGCGGCCCTGCTGCTCTTTCTGGCCGCCTTCCTGCTGCTGCGCACCGCCATGCAGATGACCGGTCAGGAGCCGGTGGACCCGGCCCCCGAGCGCGAGGTGGTGCCCGAACTGGTGGCCGAGCACCTCGGCTCGGTCATTCGCTGCGAGACCGTCTCGCGCCTGGAGGGCGAAGAGCCTGACCGGGCGGCCTTCCAGCAGCTGCACGCCGCGCTGCAGCGCTGGTACCCGCGCGTGCACGAGTACCTGGTGCGCGAAGCCATCAACGAGCACTCCCTGCTGTACACCTGGAAAGGCTCGCGGCCCGAGCTGCCCGCCGTGCTGCTGTCCGCGCACCTGGACGTGGTCCCGGCGGACCCGGCCAGCGCGGACCAGTGGGAGCACCCGCCCTTCGCCGGCGAGGTGGCGGACGGTTACGTCTGGGGCCGCGGCGCGCTGGACGTCAAGTCGCAGGTGGTGGCCCTGCTGGACGCGGTCGAGTACCTGCTGGTGGAGGGCTACTGGCCCGAGCGCACCCTGTACCTGGCCTTCGGCCACGACGAGGAGCTGGGCGGCGCGCAGGGCACCGGAGCCATTGTGGCGCAGCTGGCGGAACGCGGTGAGCGCCTGGAAGCCGTGCTGGACGAAGGCGGGCTGATCGCCGCCGGTACCCTGCCCGGGGTGGATGGCCCGGTGGCGCTGGTCGGCACGGCCGAAAAGGGCTACCTGACGCTGAAACTGACCGTCGACGCCCCGCCCGGCCACGCCGCCATGCCGCCCCGAACCACCGCCATCGGCCGGCTGGCCGAGGCCCTGCGCCGGGTGGAATCCCGCCCCATGCCGCCCCGGCTGGAGTGGGTGCGCGTGCTCTATCAGAGCGTTGGCTCGGCGGCCTCCTTCGGGCTGCAGTTCCTGATGGCCAACACCTGGCTGTTCGGCGGGCTGCTGGCCCGGCGGCTCTCGGCGAGCCCGGAGATCAACGCCGCCATCCGCACCACCGCAGCCTCCACGCTGATCCGCGGGGGAATCAAGGAAAACGTGCTGCCGCAGCGCGCCGAGGCGGTGATCAACATGCGCCTGATGACCGGTGACACCATCGCCGAGGCCTGCGAGCACGTCCGCAAAGCCGTGAACGACGAGGCGGTGCAGATCGAGGCCGTACCCGAAGGCGCCTGGGAGGCTTCGCCCCTTTCCCCGGTGGACGCGCCCGCCTTCAACCGCCTGCAGAACGCCATCCGCCGGGTGTTCGGCGGGGTGCCGGTATCGCCCTATCTGGTGCTGGGGGCCACGGACGCCCGCCGCTACTACGCCCTGACCGATCAGGTCTACCGCTTCAGCCCCTACGTGCTCACCCGGGAGGACATGCGCCGGGTGCACGGGGTGAACGAGCGCATCAGCGTGGCGGCCCTGGGCAAGATGGTCGAGTTCTACATCCTGCTGCTGCAGGAGTGGACCGCGGGCGAGATCGGCGCGCCCTTCAGCCAGGCGCACACCAGCGCCGCCGCGCAGAGCGAGGACGCGGAGAGCGAGGAACCGGAGGTTTCAGAGAGCTCGAAGAGGTCAGAGAACTCGGAAAGCCCCGAGAACGTGATGAGCTCAGAGGGCGATACCACGGAGAGCGAACCGGAGTCAGCCAGCGATGCGGTCTAAATACTGGATTTTGCTGACGCTGGCGGCCATCGCTCTGGTGACCGCCTTCGGCCCGCGCGAGCAGACGCTGGGCGCCAACCTGCGCCTGGTGACGCTGCACGGGGCCATGGTGTGGACGGGCAAGCTGGTCTTCGGGGCTGCGGCGCTGGCCGGGCTGGCCGCGCTGGTCTCCCGCCGGCGCGGGCTGGCGGCGCTCTCGCAGGCGCTGGGCCGCACCGGGCTGCTCTTCTGGCTGACCTACCTGCCCATGTCGCTGCTGCTCATGCAGCTGACCTGGAACGGCCTGTTCTTCGACGAGCCGCGCTGGCGGGTGCCCTTCTCCTTCGGCGTGGCGGCGGTGCTGCTGCAGGCGGCGCTGTGGCTGATCAACCACCCGGACCTGACCTCGCTGGGCAATCTGGCCTTCGGCGCGGCGCTGTGGTGGCGGATGGGCGGCCTGGGGACCGTGCTGCACCCCACCTCGGCCATTTCCGCTTCGGATTCGCTGCGCATCCAGCTGTTTTTTGTGGCGCTGTTAATCCTCACCCTGCTGTTCGCGCTGCAGTTCACCCGGCTGATCTACCGGCCGCAGCGGGCGGACTGAGGCGGCGGACATGCGCGCGCGTCCCCGGCTTTCGCTCAACGGGCTGGTGATTCTGTTCACCGGCCTGCGCCTGCTGTTCAACACCGGCTACCGCATGGTCTACCCGCTGCTGCCGGTCTTCGGGCGCGGGCTGGGGCTGGACCTGACCGCCCTCTCCTACGCGCTGACGGTCCGCTCGGCCACCAGCCTGACCGGGCTGTTCCTGGCCCCGCTGGCCGACCGCTACGGGCGGCGGCTGTCGATGCTGGTGGGCATGGCGCTGTTTTCCCTCGGCTCCTCGCTGGTGATCTTCTTCCCCACCCTGACGGGCTTCATGCTGGCGCTCTCGCTGAGCAACATCGCCATGCAGATCTTCATCCCCGCCATGCAGGCCTACCTGGCCGACCGGGTGCCCTACGAGCGGCTGGGGCGGGCGCTGGGCATCACCGAGGTCAGCTGGGCGCTGGCCTTCATCCTGGGGCTTCCCTTCGTCACCTGGCTGATCAGCCGCACCGGCTGGTCGGCGCCCTTCCCGCTGCTGGCCGGGCTGGGGGTGCTCTCGGTGGGCCTGCTCTGGTGGCTGCTGCCCTCCGACCGCCCCGGGCGCGACGCGGCCCAGGCCGCCCTGTGGAGCGCCTTCGGGATGGTGCTGCGCAGCCGCACGGCGCTGCTGGCCCTGGGGCTGGGCCTGGCGCTGACGGTGGCCAACGAGGTGGTCAACTTCATCTTCGGCGTGTGGCTGGAGGACGGACTGGGGCTGCAGATCGGCGCGCTGGCGGCGGCCTCGGCGGTGATCGGCGTCTCGGAGCTGGGCGGCTCCTCCGGCTCGGCGCTGCTGACCGACCGCATCGGCAAGGAGCGCTCGGTGGGCCTGGGGCTGCTGGCCAACTGCCTGGCCGCGCTGCTGCTGCCGGTGATCAGCGTCAATACCGCGGGGGCGCTGGCCGGGCTGTTCCTCTTTTACCTGAGCTTCGAGTTCCTGCTGGTCTCCCTGCTGCCGCTGCTGAGCGAGATTGTGCCCGAGGCGCGGGCTACCATGCTGGCGCTCTCCATCGCCTGCTTCTCCGCCGGGCGCGCGCTGGGCGACCTGCTCTCCCCGCTGCTGTACGTGAATGAAAGCATCTGGGGCAACGCCGCAATGACGGTGGGGCTGAACCTGCTCGCGCTCGCGCTGCTTCGTCAGGTCAGCCTGCGGCTGGCGGCGCGTTTGACCGGACCGGCGGCCGGAGAGGTCACCGAAGCATAAAGACCCGTCAGGCGGGCGCAGGCTAGCGGTAGGTGCGGGAAGCGCGGGCGGGTACCCGGCGAGACTGCCGCTCCTGCCCGGCCCAGATCACCAGCGCCAGCAGCGCGGCGTCGATGGCCAGGCGCACCCAGGGAGACGGCTGCACGTAAGTGAACAGGAACAGCGCCGCCAGCGCGCACAGCCCGACCAGCAGCGGGGGCAGCCAGGCCCGCCGGGTGAGAAACAGCCCGGCCGACCACAGCCCCGCGCCCAGCGCAGCCAGCCAGAGCGGGATCTCGGCGTACTCCACCCAGGCCGGCTCGACATAGCCCTCTGCCCGGTCGCGGATGCCGCGCAGCATCCTGGTCTCCATCACCCAGCCGGCCAGGTTGACCAGGGCGCGCACCGCGCCGGGGCTCATCCCCGGGGCTTCCGAGGCCTGCAGGCGCACCACCAGGCGGGTCTGCCGCGGGCCGAGCGGGGTCAGGTGCCACAGCCAGGCCCAGCCCATTCCCTCGCCGACATCGCCCAGCAGCCCGTCCTGCTTCACCCCCGCCAGCAGGTACTCGCCGGTGCGAACTTCCTTGACTTCGATCAGCTGGTCGATCAGCACGTCGCCGGGCTGCGGGTTCTGGAACTCGGGCAGGATTGCGCTGGCGTTGTGATACAGATTCTGGCCGGTGATCAGGTTCTCAATCCACGTGTAAGTGTAGAAGCCGCCTCGCCCGTCGCCCAGCTGGGCCACCCAGGGCCAGACCTGCTCGACCGGGGCGTCGATGGTCACCCCGTGCGTCCAGCGCACCACCGGCTCGGCGATCAGCTCGTCGCCGGGGTACGCGGCGGCCGCTTCCTCCGCGGTGGCCCCGCGGGTCTCCACCCAGGGAATCAGGGCCAGAAAACAGGCCAGCACCACTGCGATGACCAGCAGCAGCCCGACCAACAGGCGGAACAAACGAGCAGCCCACGTCATAGGTTTCTCCATCTACTATTTGGATGGAATGAGCATACTCGATACGGAGATAAAAGGAAAGAGGTGGTTTTTTAGGGCCTGGCCCCTATCTGAAATGCAGGAAGAGGGATCTTCCACCCAGCCCCTGGATGCACCCCTTCCCTCGTGGTTTGGTAAGCGTTGTCGCCAACCCATCCCCTCTGACCATGTCAGAAACACCCGCTTCGCGGGTGCGGCGTTGGCCGGGACAAAGCCGCCGCCTTAAACACACAGGCCGCCCATTCGCATGGACGGCCTGGCGAATCATCTCCGCCATTACGCGGGCCTAATCCCCCGCGGGCTTGCGCGAGAAGTCCAGGATCTCCAACCTTCTTCGGCCCCATTCCAGCGCGTCGGCGATGCCCTGCTCGATGGGCAGCTCGGCGCGCCAGCCCAGCAGGCGTTCGGCTACGTCGGCGTTGGCGTAAGCCCCGGCCACGTCACCCGGGCGCGGGGGCATGTCCTTCTGCGGGACGGGCCGTCCGTAGACGCGCTCGAAGGCGGCCACCAGCTCACGCACGGTCACCCCGCGGCCCGAGCCAAGGTTGATCACCAGGTAATTGTCGGCCGGGTTCCCGGCGCGCTCGAAGGCGCCCTCAAAATCCTCCACGGCCATCACATGGGCGCGGGCCAGGTCCCAGACATGGATGTAGTCGCGGATGCCCGTGCCGTCGCGGGTGGTGTACTCGGTGCCGGTGACGGTGAAGTAGGGCAGTTTGCCCAGGGCCACGTCCACCAGCTTGCCCAGCACGTGCGAGGGGTTTTCGGCATGGATGCCCGAGCGCATCTGCGGGTCGGCGCCGATGGGGTTGAAGTAGCGCAGGGCGATGCCGCGCAGGCCGTAGGCGGCGCAGAAGTCGCGCAGCACCATCTCTATCATATACTTGGTGCGGGCGTAAGGGCTGCGCGGGTTGAGCGGCGAATCCTCGCGCACCTCGAAGTTCTCCACGTCGTCGTAGATGGAGGCCGAGGAGGAGAACACGATGCGCTGGCAGCCCAGGCCGCGCAGGATGTCGAACAGCTCCACCGACTTGCCCACGTTCTCGCGGTAATAAATGTAGGGGTTCTCGGTGGACTCGGGCACGATGGCGTAGGCCGCACAGTGAATACAGGCGTAGATGTCGGGGTGCTCGGCGAAAATGCGCTCCAGCGCGGCCCGGTCGGCGATGTCGTTCTGGTAGAAGATGCGCCCGCGGGTGAACTCGATGCGCCCGCGCACCAGCGAATCCAGGATAACGGGGGTGTGCCCGCGGTCCTCCAGGGCCGAGGCGATGGTGCTGCCGATGTAACCGGCGCCGCCGGTGATGAGAATTTTCATGGAAGTACCTCGCAGGAATGAAGTGGCACGCTGCGGCCAATGTGGCCTGCGGCCATTATGGCCTTTGGCCATTATAGCATCGCCCGCGCCCGCGGCCGGACCGCTGGCAAATCTGGTGAGGAAATTTCCAGTTTCGGCTTATTCTGTGGAACAGAATTGCCCCGGCCAGCGTCTTGTTTCTGGCTCAGCGGAGCCGATCCATTGTCACCAGAGAAAAGAGCACCCATGAACACACGCGGTTTGATTCATCGATCTGCCCTCCGGCCGGGGCTGGCCTGCCTGGCCGTGGCCCTGCTGCTGGCCGCCTGCCAGCCGGCCGCTCCCGCCAGCCCGACCCCGCCGGCGGCAGAGACCGCAGCCCCCGCCGAACCCACCTCCACGGCGGAAAGCGAACCGGCCCCGGCGCTGAGCCTGGACCTTTCCGGCGCGGCGGAGGAATGGACGCTGGAGACCCTCCCGGCCTCCGAAGGCCTGGCAGAGAGCCCCTGGCGCGGTCCCCTGCCAGAGCACCGCGCCATCACCCTGCAGGGCTACCCGGTGACCGGACATAAGATGCAGGCGCAGATCTTCATTTACCCGCTGGAGGACTACCACGCGGTCAGCGAGGCCGCCGCGCAGGCCGCCGGCGACCTGCAAACCCTGCTGGAAAGCGGCGCCGCCCCCGCGGACCTGCCCTTCCTGCCGCCCATGAACGCCAGGCAGGTCATGCGGGCCGGGTTTATGGAGCTGGACTTCCAGAACGGCCGCGGCGTGCGCTACCTGACCTGGTACAGCCAGGGCCCGGGGAGGATCAACAACGCCGAGATGTTCTACACCTTCCAGGGGATCACCGCGGACGGGGCGTACTACGTCTCAGCCATCCTGCCCGTCACCCACCCCGACCTGCCCGCCAGCCCGGAGGTCTTCGCCGAGGACGAGGGCCAGCTGGCCGACTACCCCGCCTACCTGGTGGAAACAGTCGCCTTCCTGGATGCCCAGCCCGGCGCCAGCTTCACCCCCGATCTGACCGCGCTGGACGCGCTGATCCAGTCTTTAGGTGTTCGCTAGTCGGGCCAGTCCAACGCCCGAACCCCCGCTCCATCATCGGAGCGGGGGTTTTTGATCTCCGGAGACCGGCCGCTGCGCATTTTGATTCCAGACTGGCACTGATCCTGCATCTCTAGAGAGATACGTCGCATTCTTCAATTCCCCAGGAACCGGATAATCTAAACCTTATTTCTCAAAGGAGCCGCTCCATGAAACGCATTTCTCTCCTGCTGGCCCTGCTGTTAATGCTGTTGTCTCTGGCCGGCTGTATGGCTGATCCCGAAGCCCTCGAGCCGGACGGCAGCATGGCCGTTATGGAAGTCTATAATTTTGGAATCAATTTTCCGGAAGGCGTTTCCGAAGCCTACAGTCACACGCGCGAGCTGGTAGCCGGCCAGCTGGCTTCGGCCTGCTTCCTCTCCACCGGAGGTCTGGTCTCTGTCACCATCTCCGGCCCGGATGGGCAGGAGGTGGCCAGCGGCGAGGCGCCAGCCATCGGGCAGAATTTTTGCCTGATGTTTACAGCCGGGCAGACCGGAGATTACACCGCAAGCATCGCTGTGCAGCCGGCCGCCCCGGTGTTTTATAACGGCATGCTCAACCTCCTGATGGAGAAGGAAGACCCCTCTGCCGGCCTGGACAACGACAGCCCCGCCCGGGCGGAGGACCTTTCGGCCGCTTTCATCGACCTGCCCGGCGGGATGCAGGTGATCACTCTGACCGGGAACCAATCTGTGGATGACCCGGCCGACGTCTATCGCGTCGAACTGCTGCCCGGCCAGCCGCTGAGCGTGTCCCTGTGGCACGGCACTCCAGGAGCTCTTCCCGTGCTGGCGCTGGTGGACGAAGAGGGCAATACCATCACTGCCGCGCAGCCGGTGAATTCGCCCGGCAGCAATGTCACCTTCCAGCTGAGCTTTTCGTCTTCGGACGGCGGCGGTCCGCTCTACTTCCGGATCGATGAAGACTCTGTCCCGGTTCAGCCATTCACCTACATCCTGACGGTCACACGCGGCGGGAAGCTGGAGACGGAACGCAACGACAGCCTCACCTCCGCCATCTGGCTGGCCCCCGGGCAGCCGGCGCTGGGCCATGTGGGCGCGCCGGAGAGCGTGAATCAGGAATACACCGGGCTGCTGCCGGACGAACTCGTACAGAACCAGGTCGACCTGTTGTCCTACGGGCCAGGCGGCTCGCTGGATGTGACTTCGGGAGCGGCCATTCCGGGCGAGTCGGGCGACATTGAATTCTTCCAACCCTCCGACCATGCCCTCTTGAGCCTGCAGGTGGGTGACCAGGTGATCACCGCGCCCGATTTGTCTTTCTTTGGCGTTCGCATACACAACCGGGGATCTCAGTCCTACCTGACCTTCGGCGCCTATGCCACGGAGGATCTGCTGGTTTTCCGGCGCATCCACTTGTACCGGGACGCCCGCTACGCCCTGGTGGAAACCGGCTTTTACAACCGCTCGAACGCGCCCATCGAAGACGTCACCCTGCTGGAAGAGCTCAACCCCAGCCCGGCTTCGATCATGTACCCGCCCAATCCGCTCACTATCAACCTGCATTACCCGCGCTCGGATTCCCACCCCTATGAGCTGGCGGTGGCATCCGCTGTCGATGGCTATGGGGCCATCGGGATGATGGCGGACGACCCATCTGTGGTGCTCTCGTTTGAGCAGCCGGGTGGCTTACGCACCCCGGCCGAGGTGGCAGCCTCCCCCATCTCGCCGGTAAGCCTGATCGACCCGGCGCTGGCCGTGGCCGCACCGCTCGGGGATCTGCCACCCGGGGAGATTGTCACCACGCACTACTGGCTGCACCTCAACAGCAGCACAGAAGAACTGCTCCAGGAGGCCGCCCTGACCTACCGGCTCGGCCATCCGGCGGCAGACACATACTGGCTGGAAGTGGAGTCGAACCGGCGCTACACGATCGATGTGCTGCTGCCGGCCTACGGTCTGGCGGCCCCGATCAGGGAGTCCGGGATTGAGTACATGTTCGGAAACCGGCTCGACCCGGCGCTGGAGCTGGTCACGGCCGACGGCGACGTGCTGCAGCGGGTGGACCTGGCCGGAGAAGCGCAGGCGGAGCGCCTGACCTTCCAGACACCCGCGATCCTGGACGGAAGTCTGTACCTGCGGATCATCGCTGCCAACGAGTTCATCTATGACCCCGGGATTGATATGGGGCTCGATGACGATTCCAATCCCCGCACCGGCTGGGTGGTCAACCGGGGCGGCCCCTACGTGGTGCTGCTGCAGGAGGAAAGCGGCAGCACACTCTACCTGCCGTACATGAGCAAATAAGCCGGGCCAGCCCAACGCCCGGATCACCTCGGGACCTCCTCGGATTGAGGAGGGGAATTCATCACCCGGTCCTGCTTTTCCAGGACCGGGTGATCTGTCATTCAAGGGGCGAGGGTTCAGAGAGAAATAACCAGACGAACCTTCCAAAAACCATTTCCCCTCGCGAGGTTATATAATCACACAGGTCCGCGCCTCCCTTTTCCCCGGCATCACCTCTGTGAAGAACGGTTCTCTGGAGGCCAACAACTCCTATTTGATCCGGGGAGACAATCCCATCTACTACTTCAAGGCCCCGGCCAGAACCGGCTGACCCTGCAGGTGGGCGGCCGGGTGATCACCGAATCTGACCCGCCCGCTGTACCTGCGGGTGAGCGCGGCCGACGAGTACATCTTCAACCCCGACCTGGTGGTGAACAGGAACGGGCAGCCCGCCGTCACCGGGTGGATGGAGAACCTGGGCGGCGCCTGCGTGGTGCAGCTGCAGGAAAACGCCAACCTCTACCTTCCCTGTCTGGGAAAGTGAGCCTGAGCGCCTGAGCCGGGCCGATCCAATGCCCGCGCAGCCCCCGTTCCGCCGCTGGAGCGGGGTCTTCTTGCCGATTGGGAAACCATTCTCTAACTTGACAATAATTCTCCTTTTTGATATTATTTCAATGTCAAAACAATTAACCTGAAGGAGCTTATGGGCACACGCTACGACGGAACCCCGGAAGAAAAACTTGCTCTGGATACCTACATCAAACTCACCCGCGCCAGCGAATCGCTGGAAGCGCGGCTGGACCGCCGCGCCACCAAGCACGGGCTGACCGTCAGCCAGTTTGGAGTGCTCGAGTCGCTGCTGCATCTGGGCCCCCTTACGCAGGGGGTCATTGGCCGCAAGCTGCTCAAAAGCAGCGGCAACATCACCGTGGTGATCGACAATCTGGAAAAGCGCGGCCTGGTGCGCCGCGACCGCTCCACCGAAGACCGCCGGCAGGTGTTTGTATCCCTCACCCCCGAAGGTGAGGAGCTCATCCGCCGCATCTTTCCCGAGCATGCCCGCGCCATTACCGATGAATTCAGCGCCCTGACCCCCGATGAGCAGAGGGAGCTGGGGCGGCTGTGCAAGAAACTGGGCCTGGCCGGTGACTCCCCCGGGCCCGATGCGCCGCAGAACCGCGCGCAGAGACAGGCGGAGTCCAGATAAAGGTAGAGCATGAACGAACAACTGCATATCGCCGGTTTCGCGGGCAGCCTGCGAAGCCAGTCCTACAACCGGCGGCTGCTGGAGATCGCCGCTGAATTGATGCCCCCCGGCATGAGGCTGGAGATTCTGGATATCGACCTGCCCATGTACAACCCCGATCTGGAAAGCCAGCCCCTGCCGGAGCCGGTGCGCCGCTTTCGCGAGGGAGTTGCCCGCGCCGACGGCCTGCTGATCGCCACGCCCGAGTACAACCACTCCATCCCCGCCGTGCTGAAGAACGCGCTGGAGTGGCTCTCGCGCCCGCTGCCCGACCTGCCCGCCAGCGGCAAGCTGGCCGCCATCATGGGCGCGGGGGGACGGGTTGGCACCGCGCGCGCCCAGACTCACCTGCGGCAGATTGCCCATTCGCTCAACATGCTGGTGCTCAGCCGCCCCGAGGTGCTGATCGCCAACGCGTCGGCTGTGTTCGACGAACAGGGCCGGCTGCTGGACGAGGCCGCGCTGGGCTTCATCCACCAGCAGATGGTGGCGCTGGAGGCCGGGGTGCGCTTCCTGCAGACCCGCCAGTCGATCGGTGAGATGATCCGGTTTTGAAACCAGGGGAGGGGGATATGAATAATCAAGGCCTGCAGCCCATCACCCTCGCAGCCGGCTTTTGCGCCCGCGCATCGCTTGCTGCCCCCGCCCGGGAGGTATATTAATGGACACCCCTTACCTGAGCAGCGATCCGCACGCCGGGCAGCCGGTCTACCGCCTGGGCCAGCCGCTGGCCAGCGCCCGGCTGGCGCTGGTGCTGCTGCACGGGCGCGGCAGCGGGGCCGCGGATATCCTGGCGCTGGGGCAGGCGCTGGACCTGCCCGATGCGGCCCTGATTGCCCCCGAGGCCGCCCACGGGACCTGGTACCCGCGGCCCTTCACCGCCCCGGTGGAGGAAAATGAGCCCTGGCTGTCTTCGGCGCTGAACGGCATCTCGCGCCTGCTGAGCGAGCTGGCCGAGGCCGGCTTCGGCCCGGAGCGGGTGGGTCTGCTGGGCTTCTCGCAGGGGGCCTGCCTGGCGCTGGAGTACGCCGCGCGCTACCCGCAGCGCTTCGTCGGCGTGTTCGGGCTGAGCGGCGCGCTGATCGGGAACCCGGCCAACCCGATGCCCGAAGAGCCGCTGCTGGCCGGGACGCCGGTGCTGCTCTCCAGCGCGGAGCGGGATCCGTACATCCCGGCCGGGCGGGTGCAGCAGTCGGCGGAGGTGTTCCGCCGCCTGGGTGCCGACGTGACCGAGCTGATCTTCCCCGGCGCATCGCACTCCGTGCCCGAAGCCGCGCTGGAGTATGTGAGGGAGAGGCTGGGATAAGTCCCCGCCGGCGACATGGGGGTGTCCTCCTTCCTGTAGGGACCGGATTTTTCACCTTCGGCTCTGTCATTGTTTACTGGTGAAAGAAGGCGCGAAACCTGGCCAGGTTTCGCGCCTTCTTTCACGCCAGCCATCCACACACCCTGGGGCAGGATGGCGTGACTGCCGGCCTAAGGTGAGGATCGCCATCTCTTCGCCTCGCAGGGGAGATGACCGAACTCCGGGGGCGCCTCCTTGGGCTCTGCCATGGGGATCGGGGGATGGGCCAACCCCCAGCACCCCCATCCACCCCGGGCATTTATGCTATGATCATTACCATACTGCTCATACCTCGAGGTGTCTGATGAACGAACTGACCCTGGATGCTCCGCAAGTACGCAAGTTTTTAACCGGTTTCATCTTCTCTCAAGTCACCCGGGCGGGACTGCGCCGGGCGGTGCTGGGCCTCTCGGGCGGGCTGGATTCGGCCCTGGCCTGCTTCCTGGCCGCCGAGGCGCTCGGTCCGGAGAACGTGCTGGCCGTGCGCATGCCCTACCGCACCTCCTCTCCCGATTCGCTCGCCGA
The DNA here is from genome assembly GCA_002385985.1 of Anaerolineaceae bacterium UBA3924. Taxonomy (GTDB): domain Bacteria; phylum Chloroflexota; class Anaerolineae; order Anaerolineales; family Anaerolineaceae; genus UBA3924. Next base: position 111,892 of record DGEO01000016.1, read on the forward strand.
TGCCCAGAAGGTGATCGACGCCACCGGCGTGCGCTCGCTGGACGTGGAGATCACCCCCATGGCCGAGCCGCTGTTCGAGCGCTTCCCCGATATGAACAACACCCGGCGCGGCAATGTGATGGCCCGGCTGCGCATGATCGTGCTCTTCGACCAGTCGGCGGCCAACGACGCGCTGGTGGTTGGCACCGGCAACAAGACCGAGATCCTGCTGGGCTACTCCACGCTGTACGGCGACGCCGCGGCGGCCTTCAACCCCCTGGGCGACCTGTATAAAACCCAGGTGCGCCAGCTGGCCGCCGAGATGGGCGTGCCCGCCTCGATCATCGCCAAGCCGCCGTCAGCGGACCTGTTCGTCGGGCAGACGGACGAGGGCGACCTGGGCTACACCTACGAGCAGATCGACCGGCTGCTCTACCTGCTGGTGGACCGCCGCCTGACGCCCGAAGAAGCCGTGGCGGCCGGGTTTGAGGCCCCGATGGTGCGGGCCATCATCGAGCGCATCCGCCGCAACCAGTTCAAGCGGACCACCCCGCCCATCGCCTACCTGAAATTCGACGTCCCCGGCTGGGACTTCGTGCACGTTTAGGCTTCGGCTTCCAGCCGGCGCACCAGCGCCGGCAGCTGGTCCAGCCGCTCAATTTCAAAGAACCGCCGGTGACCCCGGGGCGGGTCGCTGTTTTCATACGCCCAGGTGAGCGGGTAGGGCACGTGCACCGCCCAACCGCCCAGCTGCAGCACGGGCAGCACGTCCGAGCGCATCGAGTTGCCGATCATCAGGAAGCGCTCCGGGTTCAGCCCGTGGCGCTTGAGCAGGCGGTCGTAAACCCGCGGGGTCTTGTCAGAGACGATCTCCACCTGCTGGAAGTATTCGCCCAGGCCCGAAGCGTCGATCTTGCGCTGCTGGTCCGAGAGGTCTCCCTTGGTGATCAGCAGCAGCGGGTGAGTCTGCGCCAGCGCCGCGACCGCCTCGGCGCTGCCGTCGATCAGCTCCACTTCGTGGTTGACCATGGCGCGGCCCATGTCGACGATGGTCCGGATGTCGCGCGGGTTCACCCGGCCGCCGGTCACCTCGATGGCGGCCTCGACCATGGAAAGGGTAAAGCCGCGGATGCCGAAGCCGAAGGGGGCCAGGTTGCCCATCTCGATGCGGTGCAGCGTGTCCAGGACTTCCTCGCGGCCGGGGCCGTAAGGGGCCAGTAGCTCGACCAGCCTGGCCTGGGCCTGCTGGTAGAAGGTCTCGGAATGCCACAGGGTGTCGTCGGCGTCAAAGGCGATGGCCTCAAAGTGCATGGGTCCCTCCGGGGAAAAATGTACCACAATCGCGGTCCCTTCACAAGCAAAGCGGAGCCTCTCTCTCCGGAGCGGGCGCGGGCGCCGGCCGTCATGGGCTTCACCCGAGTGACAGGAGCAATGACACTTGCCCGGCCTCCTTTATTTGTCTATACTAATTGTGAAAGCTGTAACAAAAACTGCGTGTTACCGCAGAGAATTCCCCATTTTTCTGTTTGCAGCAGATGAATAAGGAGGTTGATATGAACCCGAAGGAAATCTCAGAGCGCCTGGTGTCCATCCTGCATCTGGAGACCTATCCGGTTGCCGTCAAACTGTACAAAGACCGTGCCGAGCTGCCCCGCCAGCCGCTGAACATCAAGCAGAATTTCTGCCAGCTGATCTCCTCGGCCCGCTACGCCTGCCGCCCCGGCAGCGGCACGGCCGACAGCATGATCTGCGCCTTCGGCGCTGCCTGCCTGGGCCTGATCGAAACGCCCGAGGTGATCTCTTCCGGCAAGGCAGCCAACGGCATTTATGTGGGCAATGCCGAAGCGGCGAAGAATTTCATGGCCAACGTGTACAAAATCGGCGACAGCGGCCGCCAGTACGACGCCGTCATGGTGCGCCCGCTGAGCGAGCTGCCCGAGGACGAGGAAGCGGACGCGGTGCTGATCTACGTTAACCCGGTGCAGGCCATGCGCCTGATCCACGCCTGCGCTTACGACACCGGCGAGAAGATCACCGCCGACACGGTGGCCGAAGGCGCCATGTGCTCCGCCACGGCCTTCGCCGCGGCCGAGAAGAAGCCTACCATCGGCTTCCCCTGCGCCGGGGACCGCATCTTCGGCGGCACGCAGAACCACGAGCTGGTCTTCGCCGCCCCCTACAGCCTGGTCAAAGAAAAGCTGGTGGACCACCTGGAAAAGACCGCTCAGGGCGGCTTCTCGGTCTTCCCCGTGCCGCCCAACATGTACTGGACCCCGTCCATGCCCCCGGCCTACACCATCCAGCCGGAATATCTGAAAAACTGAGCGCGAGCGGTCCGCATGAAAACTGGCCGGCGCGTCCATTGGACGCGCCGGCTTTTTCCTGGCATCGTGCTTCCTGCAGGGAAACCGGAATGCCGTTCGGCGCTCCGGCCGGATTGGAATCCACCCCGGTGATATGCTGCCCCCGGCACCTCGCCGCCGACATGGGGGATGATCACGGCCAGCGGCACGGCGGCGGGCAGAAGGGCAAAGCGCGGCGAAAAAACCGGCTGACCCGCCCTTCCAGGATGGCCCTCTCCGGGACATTTCTTTTTCAGGGATGCGCGCGGTCCTGGTACCAGCCCTGCTGGCTCACCGAAAAGACGTCAAACTCGGGGATATAGGGTTTGATGTCCAGCAGGGGCGTTCCGTCGAGCATATCCGCCCCGCGAAAGGTCAGGCGGCTGCCCTGGCGCCCTTCCAGGCGGACGATGGACAGGCCCAGCGGGTTGGGCCGGCGCGGGTAGCGGGTGGCGAACAGGCCGTGCAGCCGGTCGTCCAGGAAGGGCTTTACCTGCAGCTCGGCCCCCGGCCCGGCGCGGTGAAAGACGTACAGCAGGTAGACATGCGAGAAGTCCTCCAGGCCTTCCAGCCCGGCGGCATACTCCGGAAATACCTCCACCGTCCCGGTCAGTTCGGAGCGGGCCGCCTGGATGGGCGCGCCCTGAGGCTCAAGGATCGGCGTGTGGATCACGCCGATGGGTTTGAAGCAGTATTCCATGGATCAACATCCTTTCTTCGCTCACACCCCGTAAAGGCCCGGGAGCAAAAAGACAAACAGCGAATCGGCGATGCCCCGCCCGGGTGAAAGGCCCGTGCCCGTACGCGCGCGGCCGGGATCAGCAGCCCGCAGGAGCGCCGTCCGGACCGGCGCCTGTTAAGGGACAGGCCTCAGTTCAGCCGCTCGACGCGGTCCGCCAGCTCGCCGGCCAGGTAGGCGCGCACGGCGGCGTCGATATCGCGCCGGTCGGTCAGCAGCGGTCGGACGCCCAGCCAGCGCAGGGATTCGTACGCGCCGCGGACCATGCCGCCGCACAGCAGGGCCTGGCAGTCGGCGATGGCCCGGGCCGCGGCCATCTGCCGGCTGTGCGAGGCGGCGTCCAGGCCCAGGTCGGCGGCGGGAACGGCGGACGGGTCCCGGCCCGGCATTTCGCGCAGCTCGCGGCCGGTGATCACCCCGTTTTCCACGGTCAGCACCAGGCAGTAAGGCGCGCGGGTGTAGTTCCGGCTGATGGTCCGGCCGTCTTCGGTGATGACTGCGATTTTCATGCTCCGTTCCTCTGGTGATGTTCCGTCCGGCTCCGGCCGGGCTGAAAAGCAAATCTGTCCGCTGAAGGGGGATTTCGAGGTCATTATACCCGGCTGCGGGCGGGGCTGTGATACCATCACCACTGAAGGCACATTCCACCCCATCACCCGGGAGGACGCATGGAAGATCGGCTGGAGATCCGGCCGCTGCGCCGGCTGGACATGGACGCAGTCCGGCCCGTGCTGAGCGGCTACGAGTCGGCGGAAAAATACACGGTCGAGTGGAGCGATTCGGCGGAGCGGACCCGCTTCGAAATCCGCCTGGTGCGCCTGAAACAGTCCTACCGCAAGAGCTTCGAGGAGGACATCCAGCCTGAGGACTTACGCCGCTACGAGGAATACCTGGCCGAGGGCTTCTCTTTCGGCGCGTACGCGGGCGGCCGGCTGGCCGCGCTGGCCATCGCCGAAGCCGAGCGCTGGAACCGCTCGCTGCGGGTGTGGGAGTTCCACGTGGCGCGCGAATACCGCCGGCAGGGCGTTGGCCGGGCGCTGATGGAGCGGGTGCTGGCCCGCGCCGCCGAAGAGGGGCTGCGAATCGTGTACCTGGAGACCCAGAACACCAACGTGCCGGCCATCCGCTTTTACCGCGCGATGGGCTTCCGGCTGGAAGCGCTGGACCTGTCCTTCTACACCAACCGGGACCTGGAAGACGGCGAGGTGGCCTTCTTCATGAAGCGCCGGCTGGAATAGCCCGTCAGATGCGGATTTCGCCCTCCAGGTAGAGCGCGGCCTGCCCGCCGATGAACACCCGCTCGCCGGCCAGCCGGCAGTGCAGCCGCCCGCCGCGGGCCGAAAGCTGCCGGGCGATCATTTCGGTTTTGCCCAGCCGCTCCGCCCACAGGGGGATCAGGCTGCTGTGCGCCGAGCCGGTCACCGGGTCCTCGGGGATGCCCAGTTTCGGGAAGAAGCAGCGGGAGACGAAGTCCGCCTCGCCGCCCGCGCGCCCCGGCGCGGTGACGATCACCCCCGCCCCCGGCAGCGCCGCCAGGCGGGTGAAGTCGGGCTGAAGCGCGGCGACGGTGTCCTCATCGGGCAGCAGCAGGACCAGGTCCCGGGCCAGCCAGGCCTGCAGCGGCCCGGCGCCCAGCGCTTCGGCCGCCCCGGGCGGAACCTCGACCGGCCGCGGGGGCAGGGAAGGGAAGTCCAGGGTCAGCCGCTCGCCCTCGCGGCGCACGCCCAGCCGCCCGCTGAGCGTGTCGAAGGCCATCTGCTCAATCCCCGGGTCGACGAAGGTGGAGATCACGTAGGCCGCGCCCAGCGTGGCGTGCCCGCACAGATCGATCTCGCTCTTCGGGGTGAACCAGCGCAGGTCATACAGCCCCGGCGCTTTGCGCAGCACAAAGGCCGTCTCCGAAAGGTTGTTCTCGGCGGCGATGCGCTGCATGGTGTCCGCGTCCAGCGGCCGTTCGGGCAGGCACACTCCGGCCGGGTTGCCGGCAAACACGCGTTCGGCGAAGGCGTCGACAACGTAATACTTCATGCGCAGCTCCAATTTCAGGGGTATAAGACCATGATACACCCCGGGCTGTCCCCGTCCGGGCTATTTTAAGATATACTTGCTTAACCCTTATACAATCTCCGGAGACCCGCATGAAAGCATCAGTATCGCAGCAATCTCTGGCGCACGGACTGAGTATGGTTTCGCGCGCCGTTTCCCCGCGCAGCACCCTGCCTGTACTGGCCAACGTACTGATTGCCACCGACGAGGGACGGCTGCGCCTCTCGGCCACCAACCTCGAGCTGGGCATCTCCTGCTGGATCCCGGCGCAGATTGAAGAGGAGGGCGCCATCACCGTGCCGGCGCGCACCTTCTCGGACTACGTGAACACGCTGAGCGGCGAGCGGGTGCAGCTGACGGCCAACATGCAGACGCAGAGCCTGAACGTGCGCTCGGCGGCCTCCACTTCGGACATTAAGGGCATCGACGCCAACGAATACCCGCCCATGCCCGCGCCCGACCTGGCCAACGGGGTCACCTTCAAAGCCGGAGAGCTGAAGGAGATGATCCAGCAGGTGGCCTTTGCCGCCTCGACCGACGAGGCCCGGCCGGTGCTGCAGGGTGTGATGGTCAGCCTGAGGGACGGCGAGCTGACTCTGGCGGCCACGGACGGGTTCCGCATCTCGGTGCGCCGCGCTCCGCTGGCGGCCTCGCTGGCCAAACCGCTGGAGATGATCGTGCCCGCCCGGGCGCTGACCGAGCTGGCCCGCATCGCCGCGGACCCCGAAGCCGAAATCCGGCTGCACATCCCCTCGGGCCGCGGACAGGCCATCTTCCGCCTGAAGGATGCCGAGCTGGTCACCCAGCTGATTGAGGGCAACTTCCCCGACTACCGGGCCATCATCCCGCGCGCGCTCAAGACCCACACCATCCTGACCACCGCCGCGCTGCTGGCCGCCTGCAAGCAGGCCGAGATCATCGCCCGCGAGGGCAACAACGTGATCCGCGTGGACGTGCGCGGCCGGGGCCAGGAGCCGGGCGTGGTGGAGATCTCCGCCCAGAGCGAGGAGACCGGCAACAGCGAGGTGCAGCTGGACGCCAACATCGACGGCCCCGACCTGACCATCGCCTTCAACGTGCGCTACCTGCGCGAGGTGCTGGACGTGATCAAGACCCCTTCGGTGGCGCTGGAGACCATCGCGCACAACGCCCCGGCCGTGGTGCGCCCGGTGGGGGACGAGAACTTCGTGCATGTGATCATGCCCATGCATCTGGGCTAAGCACTTTCATTCCCGAGGTTTTAGACGCCCGGCGGCCTACCGCCGGGTGTATTTTTCCAGCGGCAGCAGGGTGGGCTCGGGCGGCAGCACGCGCAGGCCTTCGAGCACTTCCCGGGCGGCGCGCAGGGCCAGCTCGCGGTAGCGCTCGCGGTCAATCTGGCGCGGGTCGGGCGGCTCGGGCAGGTCCCAGGCGTGCACGCCCGGTTCGCCGCGGGTGAACAGAAAGCGCACCTTCTGCCCGGGGCGCATCTCGCGGCCGGTGACCTGGCGCAGCTGCAGGGCGGCGCGGGCGGCCGGCGAGGGGCTGGTGTAGCGGTCCAGCGCGCGCGACAGGCGCTGGGTGACCAGCAGCTCCTCCAGAGGCACACGCCCTTCGGAGAGCGCGGTCAGGTCGCGGTGCAGGCTGTTCAGGGCCTCGTTCAGGTAGTCGGGCAGCTCCTCGGCGCTGCCGGCTTTCGCGAAGATCTCGATCAGGCGCATCTGCAGGCTGCCCACCCAGGCGGGAGAGTCGTGGCGGCGGCAGGCCAGCCCGCGCACTTTGATCGAGCCGTCCTGAAAGGCGCCGAAGTAGCGGTTGGGCACCGGCGTGCGCTCATCCACCCGCGAGGGCAAAAAGGCCACCCACTTGTAGATGCCGTCCAGAGAGACGGGCAGCCCGGTGCGCTCGAGGATGTCCATCAGCACGGGCTCGAAGTCGGCCGGCTGGCTGGCGCCGGGGCGGTGCAGCCACAGCCCGTCGACGTACATGTGCAGCACGGTGAAGCCGTGGTCCTCGGCGGCCTCCTTGGCGCGCATCAGCGCCTCGCGCCCGTAGGCGGTGACCGCCTCGTGCGCCTCGATCTGCCCGAAGCGGGCGTTTTTGTAGCCCAGATAGCCGAAGCAGGTGACCAGCAGCCACTTCTGGGCCGAGGAGCGGGCCTTATCGGTGGCGCGGCGCGGGTCCCAGCCGGGCATGCCGGCCAGGCGGTGCTTGAGGGCCACGCGCTTCTCCAGCAGGGGGGCCAGGGTGCGCGGCACCAGCCCGGGGTCGGCATCTGAAGGCTCGACATGGCGCAGGGGCACCGTCTCAGGCGAGATGTTGCAGCGCACCATGATGGACGGGTACATGGAGATGAAGTCCAGCGCGCCGACCGAGGAGTACACCCCGATCAGCGGCTGGTAGACCATCCCGCCCTGGTCGCTCTCGATCAGCTGCAGGGCCGTCTTGGGCTGCTCGGACTGCTGCTTGCGCCAGGGCACCAGCACCCCCTGGACCAGCGCCTGGCGGATCTGCATGGAGGAGATGCCCGTGCCCGGGGAGAGGCGGGCGGCCTCCTGCACGGGCAGGGAAGTCACCCGGGCGGATTCGAGCACGCCTTCCAGGGCGTAGTCGTTCCACATCATGGCGTTGGCGCGGTCGATGTGCCAGCGCCCGAAGAGCATCACCTGGCTGCCGCGGTAGACGATGCGCCCGTAGGAGAAATAGCTGCGCTCGCCGCGGCGGGCCACCCCGCGGCCGGGGGCGCGGTTGAGCGGCAGGGGCAGGTCGTGCTCTTCGGACAGGTCCAGCAGCAGGGGCAGCAGCCAGGTGTCGCCCCGGTTGGTGAGCAGCAGGTCGGGGTCCAGCCGCTGCAGGATGGCGCGCAGGTTGACCAGCAGCGGGCGGGCCGGGCGCAGGGGCAGCCGGTAGCGCAGGCGGCCGCTGCGCAGCTCCAGCGCGGCGGGCTCCCCGCGGGCGGGGTCCACGTCCGGCTCCATTTCCAGGATGCGCAGCTCGGGGCGGGGCGGGTCCAGGTCCCAGGGGGAATCGAGCACCTCCAGCGCGGTCACCGTGCCGTCGGGGCCGGCCTGCACCCGGCAGCGGGCCAGGGGGAAGGTGCCGTAGACGGCGGCATGGCGCAGCGAGAGATGCACGTCGGCGTCGTAGTAGGTCAGGTCCGGGAAGCGCCGGGCCACCTGGCGGAAGAGGCGCGGCTGGTCGCTGGCCAGGAGCACGCGCACGGCCAGCAGGGGCTGGCGGGAGGGCTGGAACAGGTCACGGCGGCGCTCCTCGCGGGCCAGCTCCACCGGCACGGGCTGGCTTTTGAGGAAGCGGCACAGCTCGCGCAGGCGGGCGGGCGGCCCGGCGGCGTAGAAAGTGATCGGGAAAGCCTGGCGCAGGCGATGGCGCCGGCCGTCGTCGCCCAGCAGCCACAGGGTCACCCCGTCCTGCGGGTCGGCGTACAGGTCGAAGAGCCAGCCGGTCAGCTCACTCGCCGGCGTCATCGCTCTCATCGGCCTCCCCGGTCTTGCCGGTCTTTTCCAGCAGCTCCTCCACCAGGCTGCGCAGGCGGGTGACCTCCTTGTGCTCCTCGAGCAGCATGGCCAGGAGGAAGGTCTCCATGGGCAGGGCGTGGGCGGCGTAGGCGGCGGCCGCCAGGTGGCTGCGAGCCGAGGCGAACAGGTCGTCGAGGACCAGCTGGTCACTGCGGCGCAGGGCACGGCGGAAGCGGGCGAAGGCCTGTTCCTCCTGCATGAAGGTCTGAGTGATGGATGGCAGTGTGCGTCCCATGAATACACCTCCGTAAGGGTTGTAAGACAAAAGCAGGGTTGAATGCGGTGAAGAAGTCTCCTAATCCGGGTCCAGCGGCAGGCCGAGCTGTCGCGGGGCGGGCAGGCGGCGGGCGGCCTGCAGCGCTTCGGGCGGCAGCAGCGGGTAGACCGCGTCGGCGCCGTCGAGCAGCTTCTGCAGCAGGGGCAGGCGTTCGGCCACCACCGTGCCCGGCGGGCGGGCGCTGACCACCACCGGTCCGGCTTTGCTGAGCGCGCTCAGGTGAGGCAGCACCTGGTCCAGCAGCTCCAGGCTCTGCGGCAGGGGCACGTCCTCATCGTAGAAAGTGGCCAGCAGGTCGAAGACCAGGGTGGGCTGGCTGGAAGGCTGGAGCTGCTCGAGCATGGCCAGCACCTGGTAGCAGGTGAAGCCGCGGGCCAGGCGAATGTTTTCCAGCGCAGCGCGCATGCGGGCGGTGTGCCGGCGCACGGCACGGGCCACGGGGTAGGCGTTGAACTGGTTGCCGGCGTCCACCACGCGCAGGGGGCCGCGCACAGCCAGGGTGGCGGCCAGCTCGAGCATCTGGTCGCGCGCGGCATGCGGCGCGACGACAACGAGGAGCTGAGGTTCAATGGGCAGGGCGAGTTCGTTCATACTATATAGGATAGCGCAATTAGAACATTTGTTCAATAATAGATGATGAGGGAGTGACCCCTTGCCCTGCGCCTGCGCGCCGCATAGATGAGCGAATGCTTCTCTTCGCTTAGGGGAAGAAGGGGAAAGGGAACAGGTCCTCCCTCGGAACTTTCCACCCCATCCCCGCGTCAGAGTTAAAATGAAACCCATGAGCCGTCCCTTCGCGCGCCTGTCCGACACCGCCCTGGTGCTCCTGCTCCTGGCGCTCATCGCCGTGCTGACCGCCGGTCTCCTGCTCCTCTCCATCGGGCTGGTGTTCGAGTTCTCCGGCCCGATGGCCCCGGGCGTGGCCGCCGGCGATGTGCCCCTGGGCGGGCTGCACCTGGAGGCCGCCGAGCAGGCCGTGGACCAGGGCTGGAACTCCGGCCGGGCCCTGCTGCTCAGCGACGGCCAGCGCACGGCCAGCCTCACCCCGCTGGACCTGGGCCTGTGGGTCGATCCGCAGGCCACCGCCTGGCGCGCCTACCAGGTGGGCCGCGGCCAGAACCGCTGGCCCGAGCGCCTGCGCGCCTACCTCCAGCCCAATCAGGCCACCATCGTGATGCCGGTGGTGGTCTTCAGCCCCGAGCGCGCCCGGGAGGGCCTGCAGGCGGCCGCCAGCCAGTTCGGCTACGCGCCGGTCGATGCCAGCGTGGCTTTTGAGGATGGTCACTGGCGGGCGGTGCCGGGCCAGAACGGCGCCGCGCTGGATATCGAGGCCACCCTCGAGAAGCTGCAGGCCGATCCCCTGGCCGCGCTGCTCAGCGGACGGCTGGAGGTGGTCCTGACCCCGGTCGCCCCGCGGGTCAGCGACGTGTCTTCCCTGATCGAGCGCCTGGAGGCCCAGACCAGCCAGCCGCTGCGGGTGCACGCCTATGACCCCATCAGCGACGAGACCCTGGAGTGGGTGCTGACGGCCGAGGATTACGGCCCCTGGATCCGCGTGCAGGGAGAAACCGACCTGGCCCTGGACCCGGCCGGGCTGCGCGCCTACCTCGACGAGCTGCAGCCCTCGCTCAGCGGCGGGCGCAGCTTCGACCGGGTGCTCGACGAAGAAGACCTGACCGCCCGCTGGCAGTCCGGCCAGCCGGTGCGGGTGATCCTGCGCCGCCCGCCCACCACCTACACCATCCAGCCCGGCGACACCCTGCTGCGGATCGCCTGGGAGACGGGCATCCCCTACTGGAAGATCCTCCAGGCCAACCCGGGCCTCAACCCCGACGCGCTGACCGTCGGCCAGGCCCTGACCATCCCCTCGCAGTCCGACATGCTGCCGCTGGACGTGGCCTGGGGCAAGCGCATCGTGATTTCGATCAGCGCCCAGCGCATGTGGGTCTACGAGGACGGGCGGCAGATCGCCGAGCACGTCATCTCCACCGGCATGGACCGCTCGCCCACCCAGCCGGGGGTCTTTCAGGTGCAGACCCACGAAGTCAGCGCCTATGCCTCCGTCTGGGATCTGACCATGCCGCACTTTATGGGGATTTATGAGGCCTGGCCGGGCTTTATGAACGGCATCCACGGCCTGCCCACGCTCTCCAACGGCCGCCAGCTGTGGGGCAGCGTGCTCGGCCGCCCGGCCTCCTACGGCTGCATCATCCTGCCGCTGGACGCCGCCGAGCAGCTGTTCTACTGGGCCGAGGAGGGCACGGTGGTGGAGATTACGCGGTAGCGCCCGCTGCCGGGAGAGCTGCTGTCAGTCTTTGGACCTCCTTTACCGGTGCGCGGAGAAGCCCTGACCGCCTGTCGTCTCCACCGGAAGAAAGGGGATGGAAAGCCCGGAATGCTTGCTTCAAGGGCGCTTGCCGGGTCACACCCCATTGAGAGTACAATATCCCTTACTATGCTCCCCTCCACCCAGTCCGCCCTACTCGAGCTCAACCGCCGCTTTTACCAGACCTTCGCTGCCGCCTTTGCTTCCACCCGGCGGCGCATTCAGCCGGGGGTGCGGGCGGTGCTCGGTCGCATCCCGGACGGCCAGCGCTGGCTGGACCTGGGCTGCGGCAGCGGCGCGCTGGCGGTCGAGTGGGCACGCCAGAAGACGGCCGGCTGCTATTTCGGGCTGGATTTCTCCGCCGGGCTGCTGGCCGAGGCCCGCGCCGCTGTCCAGTCCGCAGGCGCGCCGCCCGATCTGACCATCCGCTTCGAGCAGGCCGACCTGGCCAGCCCGTCCTGGGCCGCAGCGGTCTCCGGCGAGCGCTTCGACGGGGCGCTGGCATTCGCCGTGCTGCATCACCTGCCTGGACGGGACCTGCGCCTGCGCGTGCTGCGCCAGGTGCGCGAGCTGCTGCCCCCCGGCGGCTGGTTTGTGCACTCCGAGTGGCAGTTCCAGCACTCCCCCCGGCTGATGGCCCGGGTGCAGCCCTGGGAGCTGGCCGGTCTTTCCGCGGCCGACGTGGAGGAAGGCGACTACCTGCTGGACTGGCGCCACGCCCTGCCCGGGCAGGGCGAGCAGACCGGCCTGCGCTATGTGCACCTCTTTGACCGCGCCGAGCTGGAGCGCCTGGCGGCGGACAGCGGCTTTGAAATCACCGAGAGCTTTGAATCCGACGGGGAGGGCGGCCGGCTGGGGCTGTACCAGTGGTGGCGGGCGGTCTAGCCCGGATCAGCCCGATTCGCCCTCCCAGTAGGCCAGCAGATCCTCGGCCCAGCCGCGCTCGGCCGGGCGCAGCTGCGGCAGCGATTCGTACCCCGGCGCGGCCTCCAGCTGCTCCACCTGCCCCTCGTACACCAGCGCCCCGGCCCCGTCGTCCCAGCGGAACAGATCCCAGGGAACCGGCGAGAGCTTGTCCCCCAGGTCCAGCACCACAAAGGTGGCCTGGTCGGCGGAGGCGATGACCAGGTCGGCGATCACGGCCAGGCGCAGGCCCTGAGCGGTGAGTACCTCTTCGTTGAAGATGCGCGAGGCCAGCAGCGGGACGCGCCCGGCAGGCCCGTTTTCCGCCTCCCGGGGCAGGTCGACCCATTCCCCCCAGTAGGCGCGCAGGTCCTCGTCCCAGCCGCGGGCCGGGTGAGCAGGGAACTCCTCGACCGAATCATAGGCCGGGGCGCGGCCCAGCGCTTCTCGCTCCACAGCCAGCTCGATCCAGCGCTGCTGCGGGTTGTAGGTCAGCGCGGCCATGGGGAGCGGGGTCAGCCCGGCGGCGGTGCGGGCCAGGGCGTAGACCGCCGCGCCGGCCGAATCCAGCGCCAGGTCTTCGATTACCCCGATCTCGCTGCCGTCGGGCGAGAAGGCCAGCCGGCCCAGCAGCTGGGCGGCGCGGACCGGCACGGTGGGGTCCAGCGCCGGGCGTTCGGCCGGGTCCACGTTCGCCAGCCCGGACCAGAAGTCCATCAGCTGCTGGTCCCAGCTGGCGGCGGTGATGTCGGGGAAGGCGCTCACGTTGCGGTAGCCGGGGGCCTCCTGCAGCAGGTCCGGGTTGACGCGCAGGAGAAAGCGCTGCTCCTCGGGCAGCCAGCGCAGCGCGCCCCAGGGTAAAGGAATCAGGCTGTTGTCCAGGCCGAGGAAGGTGTTGATGCGCAGCACGGCGTAGCGCACCGCGCCCGAAGCGCCGACGATGAAGTCGCGAATATCACCCAGCGGCCGTTCCTGCGAGTCGGCCAGTTCGTAGTCGATGCCCCCGAACAGCCCGCCGGTGACGTAAATCAGCGCGCCGTCCTGCGGAGCGTCCGGCGGGGCGGGCTGGTCCAGCTCCCTGGCCCAGAACTCGCCCAGCGCCTGGCTCCAGGCGGCCAGGCCTTCCGGGTCCAGCCGGTCCGGGTCGGGGGGCGGGGCGTCGGCCAGGCGGGCCGGGTCCAGGTTGAGCAGCAGCACCTGGCGCGAGGTGGCGTTGGGCTCGTCGACGCGGGCCAGCTGCAGCACCGGCCAGGGGACGGCCGCCACCATGCGGGCGCCCTCAAGAGTGAGGGTCACGGTCATGTAGTGAATCTGCCCGCTGCCGCCGTCCAGCAGCATGCCCTCCACCTGCCCGACGGGCTGGCCTTCGGCGGAGCGCACCTCCAGCGCCAGCAAATTGGAGCCGAACCGGGGGCTGTCGAGCACCTGGGGCGGCGCGGTGGTGGGGGTGACCGCGGGCGAACCTTCCGCGCTGGCGGCCGGGGAGGGCGTCTGTCCCGGGGCGGGGGGCTGGGTGGTCTCCGCGGGGCCGGCGCAGGCGGCCAGCAGCAGGCTGAGCAGGAGCAGGAGCAGGGCAGCTTTCATGAACACCTCTTCAGGCTCAGTATACGCGCCGCGGGCGGGGGCTGCTATTCGGTTTTTCCCCTCGAGGGATGGGGAGCTTCCCTAGAGGCCGGGCGGATGGTTAAAAAACTGGGGGGCCCACGGGCGGTTTAAATCGTTATAATGTAATTACTACCGGTAAAAGGTGTCAAAAATGATTATGGTCTCTGCGGCCCGCGTCGCTGCCATCATCGGGGGTTACGATGATTTCGACGCGCCTTTTTATGGTTGTATCCATGGCCGCATTGCTGCTGATCACGGCAGTATTCCAGCCAAACGGTATTGAATTTACTGCCAATTCGCCCGCGGCCGGTCCGGTTGTTCAGCCAGACGGCAGCTTCGACTGGGATATCCTGGAGCTGCCTTACACCGCCAACCCGGAGTACCCTCTGGACCTGGATGTAGATCCGAGGGACGGGAGTCTCTGGCTGGCGTACAGCACACTGGACCCGAGCGGTGTGGCCATCTGCCAGAAACCAACCGGCGGTGACTGGGAATGTGATGTCATCTGGACGGAGGTTGTGACAAACGCGTCTATCGACATCCATTACCGTAATAACGCCTACCGGGTCGGGCTGGCCTATGTACACGGAACGCACCTGGTGAGCCAGGAACTGATCTATCGATACCGGGTCTGCCCTTTATCCGAAAACTGCCAGTGGTCGGAGCCGGATGCCGCCCACCAGTCCTGGTATGAGCCGGATGAAGGCTTCTTAACCCAGGACGTTGAATATATGATCTTGAAGCACCGGAATGACAGCAGCCCGGTTATCCTGTTTGCTTACGATGCGCTTCCTGTCGATGTTGTAACCATCAAATACGTGACAAAAGGGAGTTATGTGATCGATAACTGCGCTGGAGTGGCAGAAAACTGGGCGTGTTTTTCGGTTGGACCCGATATATTCGATGATTCATACTTCACGATATCCATGGATCTGGACGAAGAAAACCTGCTGCACATCCTTCATCCCAGGTACGGTTTTGACCTGTTTTACGCCATCCGGGAGACGGCTCAATTCGACAGCTGCCAGGACCATCTGGCGCACTGCGGCCCATTTGAGAGCATCTTCGCCGGTGAATTATTCTCTACGGCGATACGGCAGCTGCCCCCGGAAGGGAAAAACTCCCCGGTTCATATGGTCATCTCAGATGAGGAAGGTATTTACTTTGCGGAGCCGATGATCGGCGGTAACTGCTTCTACAATCCGGCCCTGGATGAGAACATGTTCCAGTGCTCCCTGATCGAGACAAACAACCGGGGCTTTGTGGACTTGAGCGTGATCAACCATTTCCCCCTGGTGGCCTACCAGGATACGGACGACTATTCCAACGCTATCGCCCAGATCGCCCTGCCGGCCGATTACGCCCCCGGGCTGCGGGCAAACTGCATGAACGGCGCCTGGCACTGCGATCTGGTCGATGACGGCGGGCTGGAGAAGCACTCGGTTGGGGCGGGAATTGCAGTTGAAGTCGGGGCAGACGGGGCCATCTACGCGGCTTACATCGACGAGGATGCCGGCAGGGTGCGCGTGGCCCGCTCCGTGACCCAGTCCCAACCTGATCCGACACAGACGCCTACATCGCCCGCGCCGACCACGACCGATCAGCCGCCGCCCGCCCCGACCGCGACCGGCCAGCCTCCCGCTCCGACGGATACCCCTGTGCCCGGGGTGACGCCCGGCCCCACCCTCAACCCGCGGGAGGACCCGCGCTTTGATCACTGGCTGTACCTACCTGCACTGAGCCGGTGATAAAAAGAAAGACGCCCGGCGATCCCGGCCGGGCGTCTTCTGTCTACCGGTAATAGAAGCCTAGGCAGGCCAGCGATCGAGCGCGGCGGCCAGTTCGGGGGATTCTTTAGCCGCTTCGGCCAGAGGCTGGCCCTGTGCGGCGGCGCGCAAAGCGGCGTGCAGGGCGCGCACGCCCGCTCCGGCCCCGCCGGGGTGGCCCTGAATGCCCCCGCCGACGGTCAGCATCACGTCATTGCCCAGCTCGCGCACGATGCGCGCGGCCGTGGCCGGGTGGATGCCGCCGCCCGGCACGGGCAGCGAGGGTTTGATCTCAAACAGCGGCAGCCGCAGGGCGCGGGCGATGCGGGCGAAGTTTTCGCCCAGCAGCGGGTAGGCGCTGTACGGCGAGGGGAAGGAGACTGCGTCGGCCCCCGCCAGGCGCAGCAGCTTGCCCAGCAGCAGGGGGCTGGCCAGGCCGCTGCCGGGCGCTTCGCTCATGGCGTTGTAGCCGGCAAAGTGAGCCAGTACGGGCAGCTGGCTGTGCGCCGTCACGGCCTGCAGCGTGCCCAGCCCGGCGGCCACGGCGTTCACCATCACCAGGTCAGCGCCCAGCTCGGCGGCGCGGCGCAGGTTTTCCAGCGTGCGGTCGGCCCGGTCGGTGATGTTGGCGCAGTACAGCGCGCGGTGGCCGGTTTCCTGATAGACCCGTTCGGCGGTCTCGTGGAACAGTCGCACGCGGCGCTCCAGCCGGTTGAAAGACACATCCGCCAGCAGCTCGTCGTCCTTAATCACATCTGAGCCGGCCCGGGCCGATTCTTCAAACCAGGGCACGGCCGCCTCCGGCGGGAAGCCAGTGCAGGGCTTGAGCACATTGAGGATCAGCGCGCGGTCTGTGACGCCGGTTTTCTGGCGGATGCCCTCCAGGCCGAAGCGCGGGCCGCCCAGGCGCCCGGCCAGCTCGCGGCTGACGCGCAAATCCAGCAGCTTGATGCGCGCCGCGGTGGAAATGTCGTTGCCCAGCACGGTGGTTAGCAGCAGGGGCAGCTGGTCGCCGAAGTTGGCCTCGGGAAAGGCAATCTGCACAATGTAGCTGCGCTGTCCGTCAGGAAGCTGGCCGCGCAGCTCTACCGGCGGCACCTCGTAGACGCCGGTCACCCGGGCCAGGTGATGGGCCAGCATCTCGGGGGTCACCCCGGGCACCTCGGTCCAGGTGCCGATGGACTGGCCCACCGCCAGGCTGGCGGCCTTGGCGTCGGCGTTCTCGTCGGATTCGGCCTGCAGGTAGTAGGTTGCCAGGGTATAGGGCTGGCCTTCGAGCGATTCAGGCAGGCCGTAAGCGTGAGTGGCAAATGTCATTTCAACCCTCGTAAAAAAGCCAGGTTCTTTCAGCCCGGGGCTGAAGGAACCTGGCCGTCCGTCCGCCTTACGGGGCGGGCCGGGAGATAGAGCAGTTAGTCGGCGGCAGCCACAGCCAGGGCCTTGCGGCGGTTGATGTTGTAGCGCACGCGGATGGCGGCGGCGATCGCGCAGACGACCACCATGACGGCGGTGACGCCGATCACGCCGAGGCTCTGGAAGTTCTCACCCAGGGCGCCGGCCAGCAGGAAGCCCTGTTCGAAGTTGAGGAAGGTGGCGGTCGCGCCGGTCACGCCTTCCACACCCATCATCTGGGCAACATTGTTCGCCCACGGGGCAATGAAGATGCCCGAGACGGTGGCGATGATACCCATCAGCAGGGCGGTGATGAACAGGCGCAGCATGTCACCCTTGTTCGGGGCAGCGGCGAACACCCAGAAGAACAGCAGCGCGGGCAGGTCGGCCAGCGGAACCATCACGGTGCCGGGGATGATGAAGGCCAGCAGGATCATGAAGGGCACCATCAGGGCGGTGATGGCCAGCACGGAGGTGTGGCCGACGGCGATGGCCGGGTCGACGCCGATGAAGAGCTGCTTGCCCTTGGTGCGGGCCTGCATGAACTCGGCAGCGGCTTCAGACACCGGAACCAGCGCCTGCATCACGATACCGGACATCATGGGCAGCAGGACGAGCGCGGTGGCCAGCTGGATCGAGAGCATCACGATGTCGCCCCACCAGAAGCCAGCGCCGATGCCCATCAGAGCGCCGATCAGGCCGCCCAGCACAGCCGGCTCACCGATCGCGCCGAAGCGTTCCTGAACGTACTCAGGGGTGAACTTGGCGGAGGAGGTGAAGGGCAGCTTGTCCAGCGCCCGGGCTACATAGTGGGCGAAAATACCCCACCACAGGTTGGTGCCCTGGTAGAAGGCGATGTTCGGGAAGCCGTAGAACTTTTCCGGGTAGCCCTGGTTTGCGAAGAAGTCCGTCAGCATCAGGTTGATCCAGCCCAGGCCGCCGGCGACGATCAGAGCGGCAGGCCAGCTGTTGGTCAGGGCCAGCACCATCATGGCCGCGATGATCGCTTCCCAGTAGTCCCACACGTTCAGGTTGAGGGTATCGGTCAGATTGAGAACAATCATGACCAGGTTGATACCGATGGAGATGGCGACGATCGGGTAGGCGATCGGGTGGCCCCAGGCGAAGGCAGCGAAGGCGCCCCAGCCGATATCGGTATAGGTGAACACGCCGCCGAAGCGCTCAGTCAGCGCGGTGGCAGCCGGGCCAACGCCCGCCAGGAAGAAGTCCACGATGATGTAGACGCCCTGGAAACCGACGGCAATCATCAAGCCGTTGCGGATGGAGCGAACGATTCCCAGACGAACGACAAGCCCAATGACCGTGAAAACAACGAAGATCATGAACAGCGGGCCGAGGTTCAAAATGGGCGTCATGACTGTTTCAAAAATTGCACCAATGTCCATCTTTTATTCCTCCGGTTGGATTACGTTCTGACAAACTAGGTCACAGACACACGGCACAGCTGAAATCTGGGTGGGGCGGCCCTCCTTTCAGACCCGCCGGGCGGCGGGAGAATGGAATGGGCCGGGCCGGTGAGACAGGCCGGCCCGGCCCGTTCGAAGATGTTAATCCTTCAGGTTGGCGATGGTGGAGAAGATCTGATCGAACAGCTCTTTCTGGCCCACATTGGTCAGCAAGGGCACTCCAGAGAAGACCGGTACATCCTCGCGCGGCTTGAGCACTGCGGTAGCCACAATGATGTCAGGCCGCATGGACTCCACCAGCACGTCAGCATCGGCAACTTTGCCTTTCTTGACGGTCACCTTCACGCCGCGTTTCTTGGCTTCGTTCTCGATCTTGACAGCAGCCATGGTTGAGGTGGCGATGGAAGAGCCACACATAACGAGAATTACAGCAGGACGATTCATAACAGGTCTCCTTCTATGAGTGTAAAAAACCTAGGCTTCCGATCGATTCCGGGCAAGGTCAGGCCGTGACGCCGGCGTGCGCCTGGGCGTAAGCTTTGATCTCGTTGAGCACGTTCACCACGTCCTCGTGGGTGCCGATGGTGACGCGGTAGTAGCGGTCACCCGGCAGACCACGGGCGTTGACGAAGCAGCGGATCAGGTAGCCTCTTTCCAGCAGGTGATTGGTAATCTCGCTGGCTTTGAGGCCGCTTTCCAGGCAGTCCACCATGACGAAGTTGGCCTGAGATGGGATCGGGCGCATGCCCGGGATCTTCTTGATTTCGTTGAAGAAGTATTCGCGGTCCGCTTTGATGCGGGCGGCGTTGGCGCGGATGTAGTCGGCATCCTCGATGGCGGCGATGGCAGCCACGTGCGTCACCAGACCGACGTTGAGCGGGGTGCGGATGGCGTTGACGTAGTTGATAATCTCGGGGCGGGCGACGATCCAGCCCAGGCGGATGCCCGCCAGGCCCATGGCCTTGGAGAAGGTGTGGCTGATGATCAGATTCTCGTACTCATCCAGCATGTCTTCGCAGCTGTCCTCGCCGAACTCGACGTAGGCCTCGTCCACCACGATGATCAGGCCGGTCTCGAGCAGCCCGCGGACCAGGCTCTTGGGAACCTGGTGGCCGTCCGGGTTGTTCGGGCGGGAGAGCATGATCATCTTGGTCTTCGGGGTGATCTTGCCGGTGAAGGACTCGAGCGTGTAGTTGAAGTCCTCATCGGCGGGCTGCACTTCCACCACCACGGCGCCGTACAGCTTGGTGCGGCGGGCGTAGGGGGAGTAGTCCGGGTTGGAGAGGATGATCTCGTCGCCTTCGTCCAGGAAGGTTTCGTAGAGCATGTCGATGATTTCCGAAGAGCCGCAGCCGCAGGTGATCCAGTCGGGGCGGCCGGGCAGGCCGGAATACTCGGCCAGCTTCTCGCGCAGCTCAACGTCGGTCAGCGCGTCTTCGGGGTAGTAGTTCAGCTTGTCGGCGATGTTCTTGACAGCCTCAATCACTTTCGGGGAGGGCGGGAAGACCAGCTCGTTACCCATCAGGCGGCGCACGGGCCTGTGCCAGCCAGTGCGGAAGTGGTTCAGGTTGTAAATCTCACCGGCCTTGGCCGATTTTGAGACGAACTTCTCGAGATCCATGATTAATGGTCCTTTCGATGTATGATTCTTTAAGCTTCAACCGCCTGACGCAAATATTCAATCAGGCGGTTGATATCCTGGGTTTCTTCCAATTCCTTCAGACGCTCCTCATCCTCAATCACGGTGGCCAGCGCCTGGAGGAAATCGATATGCGCTTCGGCGCTGGGGATGGTCAGCAGGAAGATGAAGCGCGCCTGCACCTCACCGCCCAGGCCGCCCATCGGCTGGAAGGGGACCGGCGGGTTGGCAATGCACACCACCATGCCCGGCTGGAGGGTCCATTCCGGGTCGGCGTGGGGAATGGCCACCTCAACGCCGGCGGTGTGCAGGCCGGTGGGATATCTGGCCTCGCGCTCGGTCAGGGCCTGGATGAAACCCTCCCGCGCCCAGCCCGAGTCAATCGCCAGCTTCCCGGCGCGGGCGAACAGCTCGGTCGGGGTGATCGGTTCACTGATGTGCAGTACTTTGATGTTGTCGAGTACGTCTAATCCCATGAATCACCTGGTTAAGATTGTCATCATCCGCTCCGCGGCCAGCGCTGGTCTGGCCGGGTAGGTTGGGCGTTTCGCCCGCCGTGCAGTCAGGCTGAGAAGGATGGAGCGGGATGGTTCGAGAAGAATGGAAAAGTAGGGCTAAAGGTCCAACGATGTTCTGATTATATAAAATCGAGAGGTTCCGAGTACCCTCCAATTACGTCAAAGGTTATTGTGACAATTTTAATACAGCCCGGGGTGAGAATAAACTGGTTTGATTATAGCAAACAAGCTTAAAAAGAAAACCACCCAGTTGGTTGAATAGACAGCTCCGGCGGGCGGTGGATGCGCGCCCGCGCGGCTTAAGACTGCCGCCCGCGCCGCGCGCGCGTGCCCACCGCATTAATTGTAGGCCGGTGGCGGGCCGCTCCGTCCCCCGCCGCGGTTGGAGGCTGCCGCGGGCCAGGGGTGAGCAAACAGGTGAGATTCGGCACCCGTTCCCTCTGGAAAAGCTTCCTTTACGGAATTATCCAATTTTGTTACAATCGCACTTAATCCAAATTTGTTCTTTTTTCTGTCGAAAAGAGGCCCATGAGCAATATACAGGTTTCCATTAACGCCCGCCAGCGCTGCATCATCTTCGCGCTGCTGCAGGCCGAGGGACACCTCACCTTGCAGAGTCTGGCCAAGCAAACCAGCCTCTCCCCCCGCATCATCCGCTACAACCTGGACACCGTGCGCGCCTGGTTCCGCTCGCAGAACGTGGCCCTGATCGCCCGCCCCGGCTACGGCCTGGAGCTGGACGCTCCGCGGGCCGTGCGCCGCCGCCTGCTGAACCAGATCTCCGAAGCCGACGAAAGCCAGCTGATCCTCACCCGCGGGCAGCGCCAGCGCATCACCCTGTTCGAGCTGCTCACCGCCGAAAAGCCCATCACTTACCAGCGCCTTTCCATTAACGAGGGCATTTCGCGCTCCACCATCATCCACGACGTGAACGCCATGCAGGCCTGGCTGAACGTCCACCAGCTGACGCTCAAGCGCACGCCCAACAAAGGCTCGCGCATCCTGGGCAGCGAGCTTTCCAGGCGCTTTGCCCTGCTCAACCTGATCCGCGAGGAGCTGGGCGAGGGCAAGTGGTTCTCGCTGTGGTTCGACCCGTCTCTGGGGCCGGTGCTGGACAAGTCCCTGCCGCCCAACCTGGAAAAATACCTCAAGCGGCTGCCCTTCGCTTTTGCGCAGACGGCCGTGCACCACGTGGAAAACATGATGGGCGAGCGGCTGGCGCTCTACTCGCGCGTGGAGGTGCTGGTCTACCTGGCCATCACCATCGACGCCCTGCAGCAGGGGTCCTTCCACGCGAAACTGGAAGAGACCCCCGACCCCGGCCCGTGCCCGGAGATGCAGGTCTCGCGCTTTGTCTTCGCCGAGATCAACCGCAAGTACAACCTGGAGCCGTCGGAGGCCGAGCAGCGCCTGCTGGCCATCTGCCTGCTCGGGTCCAAGTGGGAGCTGGACGACCGCGCCCGCACCGACAATGCCCAGCCCAACGCCAGCCAGCTGGGCGAGGTCAGCGTGCAGTACGCCAGCGAGATTGTGCGCCTGTGCTCCAGCCAGCTGCACCCGCTGCTGTGGGTGGACCACGACCTGCTGACCAGCCTGGCGCGGCACCTCAAGCCCGTCATCCACCGCATCCGCTACAACCTGCCCATCGTCAACCACAACGCCGACGAGGTCCGGCACGCCTTCCCGGAGGTGTACCGCTCGGCCAGGGCCGCGGTGTGGATGATCGAGCGCGACCTGGGCAAGCCGGTCTCGCACGAAGAGCTGGGCTACCTGACGCTCTATCTGGCGGCGGCGCTCAACCGCCTGCGCACCCGCGACCGGCAGAATCACCGCGTGGTGCTGCTGGGCGACGGCGTGCGGGCCAAGGCGCTGTACCTCAAGTCGCGCCTGGAGTTCGAGTTCCCCAACCTGGAGGTGACCGCCATCCGCAGCGGCAACACCATCGAGCCGGAGCTGCTGGCCGAGACGGACCTGATTCTGAGCATGATCCCCAACCTGACGCCCGACACCGGCGACGTGCCCATCATCGTGACCAGCCCCTTCCTGCGCCCGGCCGAAAAGCGCCTGCTGCAGAACTGGATTTCGGAGCGCGAGCAGCAGCTGCACCGCATTGTGCCGCGCCCGGCCGAATCGCCCACCCTGGTGGACCTGCTCACCCCGCAGACCATCGCCTTCGCGCCGCGGGCCGGCAGCTGGCAGCAGGTGGTGGAGCTGGCCAGCCAGCCCCTGCTGGAAATCGGCGCCATTCGCCCGCAGTACTGCACCGCCATGATCAAGGTGATCGAGGAGTACGGGCCGTACATGGTCCTGGCGCCGGGGGTGATCATGCTGCACGCCCGCCCGGTGGACGGGGTTAACCAGCTGTGCCTGAGCATGCTGCGCCTGGACCAGGGCGTGCCCTTCGACGAGGAGACCGGCCCGATCGACATTGCCTTTGTGCTGGGCGCCACCGACGACCACTCGCACATCGACGCGCTGCTGCAGCTGAGCCAGCTGATCGAGCAGCCGGCCTTCTGCGAGGCGCTGCGGCGCGCCCAGCGCCCGGCCGACGTGCTGCGGGCTATCTGGACCTATTCGATGGAGATGCAGCGCGGGTAGCCCCTGCGCAAGACACGCTTCCGGCCGCCCCGCCGTCTCTGCAGCAGGGAGCAGGGGCGGTATGGCTTTAAGGTGCGCGCCGGGCCGCCCGGAGGCCGCCTGGAGCGAGGCAATCATAACAGAATCGTCACATTTCATTGTTGCAAAAATCTGTTGATCGAAATCTGGCAGAACTTCATATACTTGAGGTACCGTGCAGTCAAATCATTAAAAATAAGGAGTGATAAGTCTATGCCCGGCATGGATTTCGATTTATTCCTGACCGCGACCGCTGAAAGTATCTCGAGTGAAGATTATGTGGTTGCCACTTACCTGATCGGCGCCCACCGCGATGCGGATATCCTCCAGCGCGCCTCTATGATCGGTTTGGAACAGACTACCGGCACCTGGACGCGCGTGCCGGGCGAGACCGACGAGGTACGCCACCGCTCTGCCGGCCGTCTGATCGGCATTTACAGTGTGCCCGACTACGAATCGCGCGGCTCCATCCCCGCCGACACCACCCTGCGCTGGTACGTGGCGCGCATCGCCTACCCCTGGATCAACTTCTACGACAACATCCCCCTGCTGCTGTCCACCGTGATCGGCAACATCTCGGCCATGGACAACCTGAAGCTGCTGGACCTGGAATTCCCCCGCAGCTACGTGGCCCAGTTCAAAGGCCCCAAGTTCGGCGTGGCCGGCCTGCGCCAGATGCTCAACGTGCCCGAGCGCCCGCTGCTGAACAACATGATCAAGCCCTGCACCGGGCTGACCCCGGCCGAAGGCGCCCGCCTGTTCTACGGCGCGGCCCGCGGCGGCACCGACTGGATCAAGGACGATGAGCTGATCGGCGGCTCCCCAGCCTTCTCCCCGCTGGAAGAGCGTGTCAAGGCGTATATGGAAGCCGCCCGCCGCGCCGACGCGGAAAAAGGCGAGATGACCCTCTACTCGGTCAACATCACCGACAACCCCGATCGCATCCGCGACAACGCCCGCCGCGCCATTGACGCCGGCGCCAACGCGTTGATGCTCAACATCTTCTGGGCCGGGTTTGCCGCGGTGCGCATGCTGGCCGAAGACCCCGAGATCAACGTCCCGCTGATGATCCACAACTGCGGTTCGGGCGCCATGGTGGCCAACCCCTACGGCGGCTTCAGCTCGGTGGTGGGCGCCAAGCTGGCCCGCCTGAGCGGCGCGGACATGTACCTGGACTACGTGCCCACCATGAAGTTCGGCGGCATCGACGAGAAGTTCCGCCGCATCGCCCAGGTGTGCCTGACCCCGATGTACGACCTCAAGCCGACCATGGTGCACGTGGGCGGCGGGGTCACCCCGGGCATTGTGCCGCACCTGATGAAGCGCCTGGGCAACGACATTGCCATCGGCGCCGGCGGCGGCATCCACTCGCACCCGGCCGGCCCGTGCGCTGGCGCCACCGCCCTGCGCAGGGCCATCGACGCGGCCATGGCTGGCGTGCCGCTGTCCGAGGCTGCCAAGTCCTCCCCCGAGCTGGCTCAGGCCCTGGAGGTCTGGGGTGAGTTTGGCTCGGAAAAGATGAAATCCCTGTTCGCCCTGTCCTAATCCGGCCCAGACAACCGGCGGGGCGCCGCGCCTGGCGCCCCGCCCGAAGGAGTTTTCATGGAATCGACCACTACCACCACCACCGAGGCCATCGTCAACGTCTCTCACGAGCATGGCCTGCACGCCCGCCCGGCAGACCTGTTCGTGCGCTGCGCCAGCAGCTTCCAGTCCACCATTCATGTCTATAACCAGACGCGCAACCCGGCCCGCAAGGCCAACGCCAAGAGCATCCTGGGGGTGCTTTCCATCGGCGTGCACACCGGCGAGCAGGTGCGCATTGTGGCCAGCGGTCCGGACAGCAGCGAGGCCGTCGCCGCGCTGAGCCGGCTGATCGAAACTAACTTCGAGGAGTAGTTCGATGCGCACGCTTCCAGGCATTGGGGTCTCCCGCGGGATTGAGATTGGCCCCGTTTACCAGTTCCAGCATGTGTCTCTCGAGTTCGACACCCACAAGGTGGCCGTCCCCGAGTTGGAATGGGAGCGCTATCAGGCGGCGGTGCAGACAACCCTGACCTCCCTGGAGCACATCTACGACAAAGCCGTGGACGAGATCGGCACCGACGAGGCCGCCATCTTCCGCGCGCACATGAACATCCTGCAGGACCCGGACGTGAACGACGGGGTGCAGGAGCGCATTCTCAATGAAGGCATCAACGCCGAGGCCGCCCTGCAGGCCGTGACTGACGAGTACATCGAGCTGCTCTCGGAGATCGAGGACGAGTACATCCGCGCCCGCGTGCTGGACATCCGCGACGTGCGCACCTCGCTGCTGCGCACCCTGCTGGGCGTCGCCGAGACCAAGGTGGAGATCCGCGAGCCGTCGGTGATCCTCAGCCGCGACCTGACCCCCTCCGACTGCCTGCTGATCCCCAAAGGCCTGATCAAGGGCTTCTGCACCATCGACGGCGGCACCACCTCGCACACGGCCATCCTGGCCCGCAGCCTGGGCGTGCCCGCGCTGGTGGGCGCGCCGGAAGAGATCCTCTCCATTCCCTCCGGCACCAACGCCATCATCGACGGGTACGCCGGGCAGATCATCGTCGAGCCGGATGAAGCCACCCTGGCCCGCTACCAGGAGTTCCGCTCGGCCAAGCAGGCCGCCCTGAGCGCCGCGCTCGATGAGGCCGAGAAGCCCGCCGTGACCCTGGACGGCCGCACCGTGCAGGTGTTCGCCAACATCGGCTCGGACGACGAGCAGGACCTGGAAACCGCCATTGCCATGGGCGCCGAGGGCGTCGGCCTGCTGCGCACCGAGTTCATATACCTGGACATGGACCGCATGCCCGACGAGGAGCTGCAGTTCAAGAAGTACTCCGCGGTGACCAAAGCCTTCGGGGCGCAGCGCCCGGTGATCCTGCGCACGCTGGACATCGGCGGTGACAAGCAGCTGCCCTATCTTGAACTGCCCTACGAGATGAACCCCTTCCTGGGCGTGCGCGGCCTGCGCCTGTGCCTGCGCAACATCCCCCTGTTCAAGACCCAGCTGCGCGCCGCGCTGCGGGCCAGCGCCTACGGCTGCCTGCAGATCATGCTGCCCATGGTCACCAAGGTGGCCGAGGTGCGCAAAGCCCGCGCGCTGCTGGAGGAATGCCGCGCCGAGCTGCTGGAAGAGGGCTACGAGATCCCCGAGCGGGTGGACCTGGGCATCATGATCGAGATCCCCGCCGCGGCGCTGATGGCCGAACACCTGGCGAAGGAAGTGGACTTCTTCTCCATCGGCACCAACGACCTGAGCCAGTACACCCTGGCGGTGGACCGCACCAACCAGAACCTGGCGGACCTGGCCAACGCCTTCGACCCGGCCGTGCTGACCCTGGTGCGCAGCGTCTCCCGCGCGGCGCACAAGTACGGCAAGATCGTGGGCATCTGCGGCGAGCTGGCCGGCGATCCGCTGGCCGTGCCGCTGCTGGTGGGTCTGGGGCTGGACGAGCTGAGCATGAACGTGCCCGCCCTGCCGGTGGCCAAGCAGATCATCCGCCGCCTGCGGGCCAGCGAGATGGAAGCCCTGGCCGAAGAGGCCCTGACGCTGGAGACCCCGGCCGAGGTGAAGAAGCTGGTGGCCGAGCGGCTGCCCTTCATCTCTGAACTGGGATAAATTTAGTGGTATGACAACTCCCGCCGGCGGGCGCGCATTGAGACAGCGCCCGCCGGCGGTGTCGAAAAGGCGCCCTGCCGGCTGGTATAATGGGCCCACGCAAGCATCCTCTGGACAAGGCAAACGAATGACCATGCGACGACTGGAACTTCCCCCGCAGGCCGCGAAAAAACTGCTCAGCGACGAACAGGCCGCCAGCCCGGCGTTCTTACTGATGAAAGCGGGTGTGGGCATCGCCGTCGTGGGGGTGATCGCCTTCATCCTCGCCTATTTCTACCAAACGGCGCTGACCCAGGCCGGGCTGCCCTACCGCCAGGTGCAGGCCTCGGCCGTTTTTGTGGTCTTCCTCGGCTGGATGCTGTTTGTGCTCTGCGCCGGGCGGCTGGGCATATCGGTGCGCAGGCTGACCTACCCCCGCCTGGTGGCCATCCTGCGCAATGAAGTCGAGCAGGGGTACGACGAAGAGGCCGGCCTGCGCACCAAAGTGGGCAACTCGCTCTCGGGGCTGGGCCCGGCCTGGACGCTGTACCCGACCATCTTCTCGGGCGACCCGGGCAAGCGCATCCCGATGGTGGCCGTCGGCCCGGGCGGGGTGTACCCCATCCACGTGGTGACCACCGACCCGGCCAGGAAGGGCTTTGTCGATCCGCTGCCGGTGCTGGTGGCCGCCGCGCAGGAGCTGGAAAAGCGCCTGGGGCACCCCGTGCAGCCGGTGGTGACCTTCCTGCGCAGCAAGAAGCGCTACGTGGTCAGCGACGAGCGCGTCAAGGCCTACACCCTGCCGGAGCTGTACGCGCACCTGGAAGCCCGCCAGGTTCAGCTCACGCCGGCCGACATCCAGCGCATCGACGGGGTGCTGCGCGAGCTTTCGCGCCTGCCGCGCTAGCGAGCGGCAGAGAGCGCCGGCCGCCCCGCGGCCCTGCAGGCCGGGAATTTCCGGCCTGAGCCTGCCCGCACACCCGGCGGGATTTGGCTTGCCTCTCCCCGGCGCTCGTGATATGATGAAATCCCATGGAATCACCCGCTGCCCGGCGCAAGCGCGTCCGGTCTATCCTCACCACCATCATTCTGGCGACCCTGCCGTGCTACTGCCTGGGAATCGTCATTCTGGGCGTGCGCGCCCAGTCCGCCGGCCGCGCCACCCCGACCCCCACGCTGACCCAGACGCTGGAAACCCCCGGCCCGGTCACGCTGACCCCGTCCCCCTCGCCCACCAACATCGTATTCCCGACCGCCACCCTCACCCTGACGCCGACCATCACTTGGACGCCGTCGGTCACCCCGACGGATTTCCACACGCCCACGCGCACGCCGACGCTCACTCCCACGGTGACCGATACGCCCACCGAGACGCCCACGCCCAGCGTAACCCCATCGCCGACCGATACGCTGCGGCCTTCGCCCACCTTCACGCCGACGGAGGAGCCGCCGGCCGGGGAAACGGAGCCGGCGCCCACGGATACCCTGGCCCCGGGCGAGGAGCGGTCGTAGCCTTTCCAGCCATATCACAGGAACCAGGAGCATATGATTGATCTGACCGCACTCTTGAAGGAATGGATCTCGCTGCCCGGTCTGTCAGGGAACGAAGACCCGATTCGCGAGTCCATCGCCGCTGCCTGGAAGCCGCTGACCGACGAGCTGAGCGTCAGCCGGCTGGGCAGCCTGCACGGGCTGCTGCGCGGCGAAGGGCCTGAGCCGCGCCCCAGAATCCTGCTGGCGGCCCACATGGATGCCATCGGCCTGATGGTCACCGAACAGGCCGGCGACCTGCTGCGCATCACCATGGTCGGCGGGGTGGACCACCGCATTCTGCCCGGCACGCTGGTGACCGTGCACGGCCGGCGCGACCTGCCCGGCGTGGTGGTCTCGCCGCCCGAGCGGCTGCTGCCGCCTTCCGCCGCGGGCAAGCCGGTGAAAATGGAGCACCTGCTGGTCGACACCGGCCTGACCGCGGACGAGCTGAGCCAGCTGGTGCGCACCGGCGACCTGATTTCCTTCGCCCAGCAGCCCCTGGACCTGACCGGCGAAACCCTGGCCGGCCACAGCCTGGACAACCGCGCCTCGGTGGCCGCACTGACCGTCTGTCTGGAGGAGCTGCGCCGCATGCGCCCCGCCTGGGACACCTGGGCCGCCGCCACCGTGCAGGAGGAGGAGACCTTCGCCGGCGGCTACACCTCGCCCTTCGAGCTGGAGCCCGACCTGGCCGTGGCTGTGGACGTCACCCACGCGGCCGGGCCGGGCGCCGACGGCTGGCGCACCGTGCCGCTGGGCAAAGGCCCGGCGCTGGGGATCGGGCCGAACGTGCACCCGGCGGTGCACAACCGCTTCAAGGAAGTGGCCGACCGCATGGACATGGAAGTGACCGTCGAGCCCATGCCGGCCCACTCCGGCACCGACGCCTACCCCATGCAGGTGACCGGCGCCGGCATCCCCACCATGGTGGTCAGCATTCCGCTGCGCTACATGCACACCCCGGTCGAGGTGGTCTCGCTGAAGGACATTCGCAAGGTCGGGCGGCTGCTGGCGCAGTTCATCGCCACCCTGGAAGTGGATTTTATTAAGAATATTCGCTGGGAGGGTGAAGAATGAGCGCGACCCGGGAAAACACCGCCGCGCCTCTGGTGGGCGCGGAGCAGATCGAGCTGCTGGAGCGGCTTTCGAACGCGGTGGCCGTTTCCGGCGACGAAGGCGCGGTGCGCCGCATCGTGCTGGAAGCCGTGCGCCCGCTGGCCGACGAGGTCGTGGTCGACGCGATGGGCAGCGTGCTGGCCACCTTCCGCGCCAGCCGGCCGAACGCCCCCCGGGTGATGCTGGCCGCCCACATGGACGAGGTCGGCTTTATGATTGTCAAGGACGACGGGGACGGCCTGTACCAGTTTGAGACCGTGGGCGGGCTGGACCCGGCCCAGCTGCCCGGCAAGCCCGTGCTGGTGGGCAAGGACAACCTGCCCGGGGTGATCGGCGCCACCGCCATTCACCTGACTACCCGCGAGGAGCGCGAGCAGAAGATTCCGGTGCGCCAGCTGCGCATCGACCTGGGGCCGGAAGGGGCCGGCAAGGTCAAGCCCGGCGACCGGGCCGGCTTTGCCACCCGCTTCAAGGTGGCCGGGCCGTCGCTGGTCGGCAAGGCCCTGGACGACCGCCTGGGCGTGGCCACGCTGATTGAGCTGGCCAAGAACCCGCCGCGAAATGTGGAGCTGCAGCTGGCCTTCACCGTGCAGGAGGAGGTCGGCCTGCGCGGGGCCAGAGCGGCCGCCTACCGGCTGCAGCCGGACCTGGCCCTGGCCATCGACTCCACCCCGGCCTTCGACCTGCCCACCTGGGACGACGAAGAGAACACGCAGTACAACACCCGCCTGGGCGAAGGCCCGGCCATCTACCTGGCCGACCGGGGCACGCTTTCGGACCCGCGCCTGACGGCCCACCTGGCCGCCGCCGCCCGGCGGAATAACATCCCCTTCCAGTACCGGCAGCCCGGCGGCGGGGGAACCGACGCCGCCGCCATTCACCGCACCCGCGCCGGCGTGCCCAGCGCCTCCATCTCGGTGCCCGGGCGCTACGCCCACTCGGCCGTGATGGTGGCCCGGCTGGACGACTGGAGCAATACCCTGGCGCTGGTGCGCGCCGCCCTGGAAGAGCTGCCCGACGACCTGCTCGGCAGCGAACGGTAAACCGACCTGAACATTCTGCGGAGACCTGTATGAAAGAGCTCATTCAAAAGCTGGTGGAAACCACGGGACCCTCGGGGTATGAAAACGCGGTGCGCGCGCTGGTGCGCGCCGAGGTGGAAAGCCTGGCCGATGACGTGCGCGTGGACGCGCTCGGCAATCTGATTGTGCGCAAAGGCGAGAAGAAAGACGGCGGGCTGCGGGTGATGCTTTCGGCCCACATGGACGAGATCGGCATCATCGCCACCCACATCGACGAGCGCGGCTTTGTGCGCTTCACCTCGGTGGGGGGCCTCTATCCCAACATGCTGCTGGGCAGCCGGGTGCGCTTCCTGAACGGACAGCCGGGCGTGATCGGCGGCGAAAAGCTGGACGCAGGCGAAAGACTGCACCCGATGGAGAAGCTGTTTATTGACGTCGGCGCGACCAGCCGCGAGGACTGCCCGGTGCAGGTGGGCGATATGGCCATTTTCGACCGGCCCTTCGTCGACCTGGGCGACCGCCTGGTTTCCAAAGCCATGGACGACCGCGTCGCCGTGGCCATCTTGATCGAGACGCTGCGCCAGCTCAAGGACACCCCGAACGAGGTGTACTTCGTCTTCTCCACGCAGGAGGAGGTCGGTCCGCGCGGCGCGGGCACGGCTGCCTACGGCATCGACCCTGAACTGGGCGTGGCCGTGGACGTGACCCGCTCGGGCGATACGCCCAGAGGTGTGCGCATGGCCACCTGCCTGGGCGGCGGCCCGGCCATCAAAGTGCGCGACAGCGGCATGCTGGCCGATCCGCGCGTGGTGCGCTGGATGGAAGCCGGCGCGAAGAAGCACGAGATCCCCTACCAGATGGAAGTGCTGGAAGCCGGCTCCACCGACGCCATGGTCATTCAGGTGGCCCGCGCCGGGGTGCCCTCGGGCTGCGTGTCGATCCCCTGCCGCTATATTCACAGCCCGTCTGAGATGGTGGACTACCGGGATGTGCAGAACGCCGTGCGCCTGCTGGTGGCCCTGCTCAGCGAGCCGATCGAGCTGAAATGAAGCATTGGTCTGATTGGGCCCGGCGGCTGGCGTTGGTCATGCTGCTGGCGGGGCTGCTGAGCGGCTGCTCCGGCCTGCCGCTGACCGGCTCCCCCCCCCCCGCCCCCCCCCCCCCCCCCCCGCCGGCCGCCACTAGCAAAGCAT
>DGEO01000016.1:143622-143856 GCA_002385985.1 Anaerolineaceae bacterium UBA3924
CTCCGGCCTGCCGCTGACCGGCTCGCCCACCCCGGCCACGCCCGCCGCCCCCACGCAGGCTGCAACTTCGGGCGTCACACCCGCGGCGGCCACGCCGGGCGCCGGGACTCAGCCCGCCCCGCAGGGGCAAACCCCCGCGGCCGAGCCCTCGCCCACCGAGGAGCTGCGCCTGGAGGTCTGGGTGCCGCCGCTGTTCGACCCCGACTCCGCCACCGACGCCGGCCGTCTGCTGCA
>DGEO01000030.1:0-18507 GCA_002385985.1 Anaerolineaceae bacterium UBA3924
AGATGTGTATAAGAGACAGGGGGAAGTCGCCTTCTTCCTCAAAGGAAGTCGGGTCGTTCTCCCAGTAAGCATTCATATCGCCCGGGCCGCCGAAGTTGGCGTGCAGGTAATCGATGCCGGTGTCGATCACGGCCACGGTGATGCCTTCACCGGTGTAGCCATCCAGCATCTGCCAGACCTCGGGCGCGCCGATGGAGGGCACGGAGGAGGCATTGTCAATGGTCTTGGAGATCAGCGGGTGGATGGCCTTGACTCCGGGCAGTTTGGCCAGGGTGACCAGGTCGCTGGTGTCCTCAAGGAGCAGGGCGATGCCGTTGTAGGCGCGCTGCACCCGGTAGATTTCCTGGACATCCAGCTTGCGCGAGCGCACCTGGGCCATGAAATTCTCCTGGGCTTTGAGGATGCGATCCAGCTGGGCTTTGCCGGCGTCGATGGCGGCATCCAGACCCTGGGTCTTTTCCACCCGGCTGTAGACTCTGACGGCCGGCTGGTCAACCAGTTCGACCACCACTTTCACCGGTCCGGACTGGTTCACCAGGTCTTTGGAAATTTTGTCCAGCGCGATCTGGCCGTCCAGTTCCTTGGGAGTGAACCCCTGAGGGGTCAGCCGGCCTGATCCAGTGCCTTCCTGGGCCTGAACGCCGGCGCTCAGGGTCATGCTGAGCACCAGCAGAGCGGCCATCAAGGCTGAAAATACACGAAAGGTGCGGTTTGAGACAACCATGGAAATCTCCTCAGGCAGTGTCAGGTACGATGGAATCGACTGCGAAAACCAGTGGCAGTATGAGGGTCGCGGCACCTCCTTCGGTGAAGGTAGATTGTGTATTTGATGGAATAAGTGGAACTCCAGGGAACCAGGGTATCCCCTTGGTCCTTATTATGGGACATTCTCGGGGAATGTCAAGTCTGGATGTGCAGTAAATTTACCGCCGGCGGGAGCCGCGTTACCAGTAATAGGATAAATTAGGAAGTGAGAAGGGGATAGAAAAAAAGGGGCGGCCGGGAGACCGCCCCTGATATCAGCAGGCGGTTACTTTTTTAGTTCTTCTTCCAGGATCTTGCGCGCCAGGGTGGGATCGGCCTTGCCGCGCATCTCGCGCATCACCTGGCCGACAAACCAGCCGATCAGCGTCTCCTTGCCGGCGCGGTAGGTCTCGACTTCTTTGGGATTGTTCTGCACCACTTTTTGAGCCACCTCGCGGATGGCGGCATCGTCGCTGACCTTGGCCAGGCCTTCCTGCTCGACGATCACCTGCGGGGCGCGGCCGCTTTCCTGCACCTTCCACAGCAGGCTCTTGCCGGTCGAGGTGTTGATGGTGCCGGAGTCCACCAGCTTGAGGATGCTGGCCAGGTAGGCCGGGGTCAGGCGCAGTTTGTCGGCGCTCAGGCTGCTTTCGCCCATAAGGCGCAGCACGTCGTTCATCAGGTAGTTGGAGACCTTCTTGGGGTCGCCGCCGTAGGCCTGCACGGCCTGTTCGAAGTACTCCGAGAGGTGGCGGTCGCCGGTCAGGATCTCGGCGTCGTACTCGGGCAGCCCGTACTGCTCCATAAATCGCTGGCGGCGCTGCAGCGGCAGCTCCGGCAGGCGGGAGAGCAGTTCCTGGCGGCGCTCCGGGGTCAGGCGGATGGGCAGCAGGTCCGGCTCGCGGAAGTAGCGGTAGTCGGCCTCGGTTTCCTTGGAGCGCATCTTGCGCAGCTCGGCGGTGGTCTCGTCCCATTCCAGCGTCCAGGCCTCGATGCGGTGCCCGGCTTTGACCTCGCGGATCTGGCGTTCGATCTCGTGAGCGATGGCGTCGCGCACGTTTTCGATCGAGTTGACGTTCTTGATCTCGGTCTTGGGGTTGAGGTAGGTCGCGCCAACCGGGCGGATGGAGACGTTGGCGTCACAGCGCAGGTGGCCCTTCTCCATGTCGGCCTCGGAGATGCCCAGCCAGCGCAGCAGCTGGCGCAGGCGAATCAGGTACTGGGCGGCCTCATCGGCGCTACGCAGGTCCGGTCCGGTGACCATTTCCACCAGAGGTACGCCGCAGCGGTTGAAGTCGATGTAGCGGCGTCCGTTGGCGTTCTTGGTCTTGCCGGCGTCCTCTTCCAGATGCAGCTTGTGGATGGTGACACGGCGGATGTAAGGCTCGCGGCCGCTGGCGGCGGGCATGGGCAGGTCCAGATAGCCGCCGTGGGCCAGGGACTGGTCGAACTGCGAAATCTGGTAGCCCTTGGGCAGGTCGGGGTAGAAGTAATTTTTGCGGTCGAAGAAAGACAGTTCCCGCACCTCGGCGCCCATGGCGGCGGCCAGCAGCACGGCCTTTTCCACGGATGCTTCGTTCAGCACCGGCAGCACCCCCGGCAGGCCCGAGCAGATCGGGCAGATGTTGGTGTTCGGGGGATCGTTCCAGGAGTCGGCCTTGCAGGCGCAGAAGATCTTGGTGGTTGTGTTCAGCTGGATGTGAGTCTCCAGCCCGATAATGGCTTCATACTCAACAGATTCGCTCATAGGTTCGCTCGCGGTACGGTAATGTTCTGGTTGAGCCGCTGCAGCACCTTCTCGCCGGTTAGCTCGCGGTAGGCGTCCGAGCCGATCCAGCGGGCGGTGCGGTCCGGGCTGGCTTTCAGCTCCGCGGCCAGCTGCACGGCGCGGGCATGCAGCCCGAGGCTGCGCTTGCCCATGTTACGCAAGGCCCAGTTGACGGCCTTTTTGACGAAGTTGCGCCCGTCCGTGCTGGCTGCGGAGACGGCGGCCAGGAAGGGTTCAAAGCGCTCGTCGGGGGCGGTTTTGTCATGCCAGGCCAGGGCGGCCATCAGCGCGAAGCCGCCCCGGCGGACAAACTCCTCCGGGCGTTTGCTCCATTCCAGGGCCTTGTCCCAGGCGTACGGGGTGCGGTCGAACAGGCTGGTGCAGGCCTGGTCGCAGATATCCCAGGAATTGAAGTCCGCCGCCCAGCGGTCCATCTGCTCCGGCGTCACTTTCGCCGGGTCGTCGATGAAGCAGGCCAGCAGGCGGGCTTCGTGAACGCCGGTCTCCCACAGCGCCAGGGCCAGGTCATGGTCGCCCTGCCAGCGGCGGGCCATGCGGCGCAGATCGTAGACAGAAATGCCCAGCGTGTTCTCGGGGTTGATGCCGTAGCGAGCCATCCCGGCCACATTTTCGGGGTTGGCCATCGATCTCAGTTCGGCCAGGATGGGCTCGACGTCCGTCATGCCTCAGGCCCCCATGGCCAGCACGGCCGGCCGGGCTTTGCGCCAGGGGTCGGACTCGGTGGCCATTTCATAGCTGCGGCCGATGGTGAACAGCCGGTCTTCCGAAAAGTCCGGGCCGAGCAGCTGGATGCCGATGGGCAGGCCTTCGGCGTCCAGGCCGGCGGGCAGGGTCAGGCCTGGGATGCCGGCGTGGTTGGCGGCCACGTTCAGCTGGTCGGCGTACTGCATCATGACCGAATCGCCGTAAACCGCGCCCATGGGGAAGGCGGGGGCCGGCGTGGTGGGGGTCAGCAGCGCGTCCAGGCGGTAGGGACCGGACGGGTCGAAAATGCGCTCGAAGTCCTGGCGGATGAGCGTGCGCACCTGCAGGGCTTTGCGGTAATACTGCTGGCTGTACTGGGCAGCCGAGACGTACATGCCCATCAGGATGCGCAGCTTGGGCTGCTGGCCGAACCCTTCGTTGCGGGTGCGGCGGTAGAGCAGGTTGAGGTCATCGTCCGGGCGGGCGGTGCGGTAGCCGTATTTCACGCCGTCGTAGCGGTGCAGGTTGGAGGCGGCCTCCACCCGGCTGATGACAAAGTAGGCCGGGATGCCGTAGCGCGTGTTGGGCATGGGCACGTCTTCAACGATCTCCGCGCCCAGCCCGGACAGGATTTCGGCCGCGCGGTAGACAGCGGCGGAAATTTCTTCTGGCAGCGGCTGCTCGCCGTACTCGCCGGTCTCCAGGTTGGGGTAGGTGATGCGCAGGTAATCGGGCGAGAGGCCGATGCGCATGCCGCGCACGCCGTCTTCCAGTTTGGCGATGTAATCGGGCACCGGGACGCGGGCGGCGGTGCTGTCATACGGGTCCGGGCCGGCCATGGCCTGCAGCATCAGCGCCGCGTCGGTCACGCTGCGGGCGATGGGGCCGACGCAGTCCAGCGAGGAGCCGAAAGCGATCAGCCCGAAGCGCGAAACGCGCCCGTAGGTGGGCTTGAGACCGACCACGCCGCAGTAGGCCGCCGGCAGGCGGATGGAGCCGGAGGTGTCGGTGCCCAGCGAGAGCGGGGCTTCGCCGGCGGCCACCGAGGCCACCGAGCCGCCCGAGGACCCGCCCGGCACCCGGCTCAAGTTCCAGGGGTTGCGCGGGGCGGGCTTGAAGGCCGTCGATTCGTTGGAGGAGCCGTAGGTGAACTCGTCCAGGTTGACTTTGCCCAGCATGATGGCGCCGGCTTCCTCCAGGCGGGAAACCGCGGTGGCGGTGTACGGGGCAACGAAATTGCTCAGGATGCGCGAGGCGGCCGTGGTGAGCGTGCCGCGCACGGCGAAGATGTCTTTGACGGTAAAGGGAATGCCTGCCAGCGGGCCGACCTCTTCGCCGGCCGCCAGCCGGCGGTCGATATCACGGGCCTGGGCCAGGGCGCGCTCAGCGGTCAGGGTGATGAAGGCATGCACCGCACTGGCGTCGTCCTCGCGCGGCTCGGCATCCAGCGTCCCCGGGCGCCCGTCGACCATCTCTATT
Organism: Anaerolineaceae bacterium UBA3924; assembly: GCA_002385985.1. Lineage (GTDB taxonomy): Bacteria > Chloroflexota > Anaerolineae > Anaerolineales > Anaerolineaceae > UBA3924. Next base: position 4,697 of record DGEO01000030.1, read on the forward strand.
CGGCGCAGGCAGGATTCAACAATATCCACGGCCGAGACGCTGCGCTGGCGCAGCAGCAGGGCCAGTTCATAGGCAGGGTAGTCGCAGAGTTCCATGATTATTCCAGGGTGGTGTGCGGGATATCTGGCACGACAATGTAGCGGTCGTCCGTTTCCGGGGCCTGGGCCAGAATCTCGTCCGGGTTGGGGAAGGGATGCCATTCATCCGGGCGCAGTCCGGGGCTGGTTTCCGCGCTGTAGGGAATGCCGTGCAGGCTGGCCGGCAGATCGGGGTCGACCGGGATGGCGGCCAGCTCTTGAATGGCGCTCAGCTGGTTGTTCAGCTCGCGCATCAGGTATTCCGCCTGCGTTTCATCCAGCTCCAGGGCGGCCAGCTGCACCAGATGGTCGAAGGTTTCGCGGTCAATAAATTGTCGGGTCATCAGCTTACCTGTTGGGGATGGCGCTCATCTACGGCGCCGAGAGGGTGGGTACAACGTTGGGCGGCGCGGGAGTGGCCTCCAGCGTGGGGGTCGGCGTCCAGGTGGGCGGCAGGGAGCGCAGGGTCGGTGTCGCAGTGGGCACGACCAGCACCGTGGGCACCGGCGGAGGCGGGAACGGGTTCAGACTGGAGTAGGGGTTCAGGTAAATCTGAACAGTGATCACGATCACTGCCAGCATGGCAACCAGCAGGACGATCGAGAGGATGTTCCAGACCGGGTCTTTCACGTTTGAATCCTTTCCGTGGGAGGATGCGCCGCGTAATCTCCTGTCAGTATAATCAACTTTACCGGGCTGTCAAGAAACGGCCGGCCGGGCGGGCGTGCTATAATTCCCGCACGGTTGTTATGTCCCTGACATCCAACGAACAAAGGGTTGCAAAAAAGGTGCCGTGGCCGGTCCGGCTGCTGATCGCCCTCTTCTGGGCTTACAGCCTGATTGGCTGGCTGCGGGTGGGTGAGGCGCTCTCCGGCTGGCGCTGGCTGGAGGCGCTGGCGCCTGCTCCCGGGCCGCTGTATGTGGCATTGACCGGTGCGCTGGCCGGGATGCTGGGGCTGGGAACCGGGCTGGCGCTGCTGCTGCGCCTGCGCTGGAGCCCGGCGGCCGCCCGCGGCGCGGCGCTGCTGGCTGCAGCCGCTTACTGGCTGGACCGGGTCCTGTTCACCCGACTGCCGGGCGGTGACCGCGGAACCCTTTTCGCCGCAGTGCTGACCGCTGCCGGGCTGGCCCTGGTGTTCGGGATCCTGGCCTGGTGGCAGCGCATACCGGCGCGTAAGGTGGCGCATGAACTCGAACGATCAGGAAATTGAGGTCAAATTCTACGTTCGCGACCTGGCGGCAGTGCGCGTGCGCCTGGAGGCGCTGGGCGCTGTGCTCGCCGCGGAGCGGGTGCTGGAGCACAACCTGCGCTTTGACACCCCGGACGGCCGGCTAACTCAGAAGGGCCTGGTGCTGCGGCTGAGGCGCGACCGGCGTGCGGTGCTGACTTTCAAAGGTCCCTCCCGGCCCGATGCCAGCGTTGCTGAGCGCACTGAAATTGAAGTCGAGGTGGGCGATTTCGACGCCGCCCGCCGCCTGCTGGAGGCGCTGGGCTACCGAGTGGGGGTGATGTATGAAAAGTACCGCACCACCTACCGGCTGGGAGAGCTGGAGGTGGTGCTGGATGAGCTGCCTTACGGGCACTTTGTGGAGATCGAAGGGCCGGATGCGGATGCCATTCAGGCCGGGGCGGAACAGCTGGGGCTGGACTGGGAAGTGCGCTGCGTGAAGAGCTACCTGGCGCTGTTTAATCATCTGGTCAACCGGCGATTGCTGGATGCCCGCAACCTGACCTTCGCCGAGCTGAAGGGAGTCTCCGTCTCGGCGGCGGACCTGGGACTGCAGCCTGCGGATTAAGACTGACAGCAAGCCCGAAGGTCCCGAGACTGGGTTTTCACACCTAGGGATATTCCCCGCTTTTTCCCGTCCCCCGTTTTTCTATAATGGAAACAGAGGGAAACGAACCGGTGATCTGCTGCGCCAAGTTGACGAACCGGGTTGTGCTGCCGCTGACACCTACTGGCAGCGCGGCCTTTTTTGCTTTTTTCTCCGGTGAATAGGTTGATTGGGAGCAGGACTTGCCTGGCGGAACATCTAGAGATTCCACTGGATCGACGCCGCGCGATTGGGGGGAAAGGGGATAAAAGAACATGCTCATGCCGGCCCTGGTTTCCACGGAAGAAGTCCGGCGATTATGCCAGCTGATGGGGCTGAGCGACTGGACCCGCCTGGAGGTGGACGACATCCCCCTGGATGAAGCGGAGATCATACGGCAGGCGCTGGGGCCAATTGCCCGGCGGGTGGACCCGGAGGACTTCCGCTGCGGGCTGGTCAAGGAGCTGCTGCACGGCCGTAAAGGCGCATTCAACCTGACCAACAACCATCCCCTGCTGACCGGGATGCTGGCGCTCAACCACCTGCTGGAAGAAGCCGACTACTACCAGGACGAGCGCATCCGGGCGGTGCAGACCAGCCTGTCACTGGCCATTCAGGCCGGGGATGGCGCGCGCATCGGCCAGCTGTACCACGAGCTGGTGAACCTGTACCGGCCGGCGGGCGATCGGCGGGGTGCGGCCTTCGAGTAAGCGCCGGAGGGTCAGTCGGCGGCCATCACCGGGGCAGGGTGGATAGTGTACCCGGTGGTGATCTGCGCCACGCCCCGAAGGGTGGAGGCCACCGAGCAGTACTTTTCCTCCGCCAGGTGGATGGCCTGTTCGACCGCCTGCGGGTTCAGGTCCGGGCCGCGCAGGTCGAAGTGCAGGTGGATCTTCCGGTAGGTCCAGGGTGGGTCTTTGTCCTGCTCGCCGGTGGCGCTGATGTCCAGCGCTTCCAGATGCAGCCGCTTCTTGCGCAGGATCTCGACCACGTCGACCGCGGTGCAGGAGGCCAGCGCGATCAGCAGCAGTTCGGTGGGCCGCATGCCGACGCCCTCGGCGGCGGTGGAGAGCACCACCGAGTGGTTTGTTGAATCGATGCCGACGAAGCGCTTGCCGCCGATCCATTGAACGTTGACGGTTGCCATGGTGTTCTCCTAATGGGGGGTGGACTTGCCCAGCAGCAGCAGAAGATCGTCCACCAGTTCGTCGTAGTCAGGGTTATCCGGGCTGCAGGCGCGGACCAGGCAGTCGCGCAGGTAGGCTTCGGCGAACGCCTGCGTGGCACCCTGCACAGCCGAGCGCACCGCCAGCAGCTGCTGGAGCACCTCGCGGCACTCGCGCTCGGAGTTGATCATATTTTCCACGCCGCGCACCTGGCCCTCGATCCGCCGCAGGCGGTTGACCAGGCTGGCTTTGGATTCCGCATCACGAAGCTGCATTTGAACTCCTTCTAAAACCCCGGCACGCGGGGCCATCGCTCAGCCGTTTTAGGCGAAGCGGCCGCGGCTGCCGGTGCTGCCTGTACTGCACGAAGACCCGGCGGCGGGGCGGTCCGTGCGGGTGGCGAAGGTGGAGAGCTTCTTGCGCGTGTTCCGGCTGGCGCAGTCCGGGCAGGCCGGAGTCTGGTGCAGGTCGCTGAGGGGCACCATTTTCTCGAAGATGTATCCGCATTCCCTGCATTCGTACTCGTAGATGGGCATGCTGCCTCCTCTGCAGTGATAATACTCCCCTCCAGTATATGGGACCGGGACTGGAATCGTCAAGAGAGCGCGAGAAATGGTAAGGAATATGTAAACCACCCCTAATGGGGCGGGCCCTGGGATGAACCGGAACCCCGGTCAGCCGGCGGGGTTATCCTTATCAAGAGGGTCGTGCTTGCTTTCACGATCCCCACCCGATACAATGAGGCCAGTAAAGGAGCCTCCCATGCGCGAAGATCGATTTCTGACCGGTATTCTCATCGGCATCGCCCTGATCGCCGCCGCGGCGCTGGGGCTGTTTTTCCTCCGGGACGGCCAGTCTGAGTACGGCCCCGAGGACACCCCCGAAGGCGTGACCCGCAACTACCTGGTCGCGCTGTACAACGAGGATTTCGACCGGGCCTACCGCTACCTGGCCGAAGACGAGAACAAGCCCACCCCGGAGACCTTCCGGCAGGCTTTCCTCTCGCGCCAGCTGGACTACTCCAACTTCACCGCCCAGACGCTGGATGCTTCCATTGACGGTGACGAGGCCCGGGTGAGCGTGCAGGTGCGCAGCGGCGGCCTGCTGGACGGCTACAGCCTGACCGAAACGGCCCTGCTGACCCGCCAGGACGGGGAGTGGAAGCTGACCTACATGCCCTATCCCTTCTGGATGTGGGACTGGTTCCAGCCGGACATCCGACCCGAGCCGAAGTTCCTGCCGCAGGGCGATTAAGGAGATCCGATGCGCACTGTCCGGCGGATATATTTCTATCTGATGGCCTTCATCAGCTTCGAAGTGGTGCTGTGGGGCGTCATCGTGCTGCTGCGGCTGCTGGCCTCGCGCCCGGCCGGAGCGGCGACCGCGCTTTCCGGCGGGCTGGCGGCCGTGCTGGTGGGCGTGCCGGTTTTTCTGCTGCACTGGTGGGTGGTGCAGCGCGACGCTGCCCGGGAGGAAGAGGAGCGCGCCAGCTGGATCCGGGCCGTATTTCTGTACGGCGTGCGCCTGGCGCTGCTGATCCCGATGGTGCAGAGCCTGCTGGGGCTGGTCAACCGCTTCTTCGTCCAGGTGGTCATGGGCCTGAGCGGTCCTGCTCCGGCCGGAGCGGTGTACATCGGCGGGAACCAGACCTGGGCGGACAACCTGATCGCCCTGGCGGTGCTGGCGGTTTTCTGGGCTTACTTTGACCGCGTGCTGCGCGCCAGCTGGCAGGCGGCCGGCGACCGGAACGCGCTGGCGGAGGTCCGCGTGCTGTACCGCTATGCCTGGATGCTCTACACGCTGGCGCTGGTGCTGATCGGCGCGGTGCAGACCCTGCGCTTCATTTTCGACGTGCTGCTGGGGGCGGCGCTGGCCACGCGCTACCGGCTGGCGGCCGGGCTGGCGCTGCTGCTGGTCGGCGCCCCGGTGTGGACGTTCGCCTGGCGCGGCGCCCGCCAGACCGATCGGGACACCGCCTCACCGGTCCCGGTAGGGGTGGTTTTCCTGCTCAGCCTGGGCGGGCTGCTGGCGGCGCTGCTGTTCGCCGCCGTGCTGCTGGGGACGGTGGTTCAGGCGCTGCTGGGTGACCGCGGGCCGCTGCTGACCCAGTCCGGGTCGTACCTCTCGGTGCTGATCCCGGCGGCGGTGGTGTGGGGCTATTTCAGCGGCCACCTGCGGCGCTGGATGGACCTGCTCGCCGGGCCTGTGCAGGTCAGGGTGGTGCGGCTTTACCGTCACCTGCTCTCGCTGGCCGGGACGGCGGCGACGTTCTTCGGCCTGGTCCGACTGCTGGATGTGATCGTCAGCCTGATGCTGACCGAACGGGGCCTGGCCGCCCCGCTGCGAGGTGATCTGGGGAATGCCCTGGGGGTGCTGGTCGTCTTTGCGCCGCTGTGGGCGCGCAACTGGTCGGCGCTGCAGCGCGAGGCCCGCGCCCCGACCGGCGGCGAGGCCGTGCAGGACATCCAGCGCAAGATTTACCTATACCTGCTGATCTTCCTCTCGCTGACCGGCTGGATGGCCGCCATCGGACGGGTGCTGTTTCTGGGGATCAACGCGCTGCTGGGCAACCCCGCTGTCGGGCTGCGCCTGCAGCTGTGGCAGATGGTGCCCTGGCTGGTTTCGCTGACCGTCTGGCTGGTGTATCACTGGTCCATCCTGCGCCGTGACGGCGTGCTGGCGGGCCGGGCGCAGCAGGCGCGCCACGCGCTCTTCCCGGTGCTGGTGCTGCACGCGGGTGACGGGGTCTGGGCCGGGGATGTGGCCGCCGCCATCCAGCGCCTGTCACCGCGCATGCCGGTGATGGTGCGCAGCGTGGAGCAGGGAACAGCCGGTGACGAGCTGCGCGAAGCCCGCGCCCTGCTGCTGCCGGCGGGCCTGGCGCTGGACCTGCCCCCTGCCTGGCGGCTGTGGCTGTCGGATTTTAGCGGCCGGCAGGTCATCGTGCCCGATCCGGAGGAGGACGAGCCGGTATGGGTGGGCCTGCCAAGGCGCTCCGGCGCGGAGCAGGCGCAGGAAGCCGCCCGCGCGGTGGTCCGGCTGGCGGAAGGCGAGCCCGTGGAGCCTGCGCCGCCCCGCACGCCGCTGATAGTGCTGGGCTACATCGCCCTGGGGCTGATCGCCGTGCAGGTGATCCTCTTCGGGCTGCTGCTGGTCAGCGCGCTGCTCACCGCACTGGGTGACTGATCCTGCCAGACAATAGATGAAAAAAGGGCGGCCCCTCAGGCCGCCCTATTTGTGGCTGCTGGATAGATCAGGCGCAGGCCAGGGCCTGGTCCAGATCGGCGATGATGTCCCCGACGTTTTCGATGCCGACCGAGAGGCGCACCAGCCCGTCGGTGATGCCGGCGGCCAGGCGGGCCTCTTTCGGCACGTTCGAGTGAGTCATGCTGGCCGGGTGCTGGATCAAAGTGTCCACATTGCCCAGACTGACGGCCAGGGTGGCCACCTTCACGCTGTTCATCATGCAGGCGCCGGCCTCCAGCCCGCCCTTCAGCTCGAAGGAGAGCATGCCCCCGAAGCAGGACATCTGCCGCTTAGCCACGGTGTGCCCCGGGTGGCTCTCCAGCCCGGGATACCACACCCGGGCCACTTTGGGGTGCCCTTCCAGGAAGCGGGCCACCTGCAGGGCGTTCTCGCAGTGGGCGCGCATGCGCAGTTCAAACGTTTTCAGCCCCAGGTTGGCCAGCCAGGCGTCGAAGGGGGAGGGTGTGCCGCCCAGCAGCTCGAGCATGCTGCACAGCTCGCCCTGCACCCAGTCGACGTGACGGCTCACCACCGTACCGCCGATGATCACGCCGTGGCCGGAGAGGTATTTGGTGGTCGAGTGCACCACCGCGTCCGCCCCCAGGGTCAGCGGGCGCTGGCAGTAGGGGGTGGCGAAGGTGTTGTCCACCAGCAGCCAGGCGCCGTACCGGTGGGCGATCTCGGCCGCGGCGGCCAGGTCCACCACCGCCATGGTGGGGTTGGCCGGGGTTTCTGCGTAGGCCAGGGTGGCCCCCGGATGCTCGGCGAAGGCCCGCTCCCATTCTTCGGGCCGCGGGTCGTGGATCAGCGCCACCTGGATGCCGTAGCGCGGGGCGATTTCCTTGAGGACGTTAAAGGTGGCCCCGTAGAGCGACTCCTGGGCGATGATGGTGTCCCCGGCCTTCACCCTTGCCAGGATGGCGGAGGAAATGGCCGCCATGCCCGAGGAGAAGATCAGCGCGGCGGTCGCCTCGGCGGGGTCGCGGTCGGGCTGCCGGCGGATCAGGTCCAGCCCTTCCAGTGCGGCGTACTTGGCGGCCAGCTGGTCGTGGTTGGGGTTGTTCAACCGGGTGTAGATGTAGCCGGGCTGCTCGCCTTTAAAGATGCCCGCGCCGGTGGACACGTCCGGAAAGCGGAACGTGGAGGTCTGGTAAATCGGGGTGACATGAGCGTGCAGGTCGTTATGCCCTTCGGCATAGTGGGTGACCAGCGTGGTCATGCCCTCTGGCAGCTTCTTCCCCATACAATACTCCTTAAAAATCTTGTTGACAGGTTGATTATATCCCCGGCGCATGCCACCGGCGGGAAAAACCTCCCCGGACGGGAGGGTAGATTGACATCCACCCCATAGTCTGGTATATTCCCAGATGCGCCCGGGCGGGACCGGCGCGGCAGAACCCTGCGAACCCTGTCAGGTCCGAGAGGAAGCAGCAGTAAGGAGGTCATTCTGGGCGCCGCCGGACATCCTGCCCGGCGTATCTTTTAAGCGAGGATTCCCATACTCCGACATGGAAAAACCGCCCATTTGCAGCTACGAGGGTTCCGACTACCAGACCACATTCTGGGATCAAGGCGGCCGTGAATACGAAGACGCGGTGGAGGGCGTGGCGCTGCGCCGTCTATTGCCCCCCGGCGGGAAGCACATGCTCGAGCTGGGCGCCGGGGCCGGGCGCAACACCCCGCGCTATCAGGGCTACGAGCAGATCACGCTGCTGGATTATTCGCTGACCCAGCTGCAGCAGGCCCGTCAGCGGTTGGGCGACAACCCCCGCTTCCGCTACGTCGCCGCCGACGTCTACCGCCTGCCCTTCGCCCCCGGCCTGTTCGACGGGGCCACCATGATCCGCACCCTGCACCACATGGCCGACGCCCGCCGGGCGCTGGATCAGGTGCGGCGGGTGATGCAGCCGCAGGGCATCTTCATCCTTGAGTTTGCCAACAAGCACAATCTCAAGGCGATCCTGCGCTATGCGCTGCGCCGGCAGGACTGGAGCCCCTTCTCACCGGAGCCGGTGGAGTTCGTGGCGCTCAATTTTGACTTTCACCCCAATACGGTGCGCGCCTGGCTGCAGCAGGTCGGGTTCTCGATCGAGCGCCAGCTGACCGTGTCGCACTTCCGCATGGGCCTGCTCAAGCGGATCGTGCCGCTGCGCCTGCTGGTCTGGGCGGACAGCCTGGCTCAGCTGACGGGCGACCTGTGGCAGCTCAGCCCGAGCGTGTTCGTGCGTGCCCGCGCTTCCGGGGCCGGCCAGCCGGCGGCCGAAGGCGAGTTCTTCCGCTGCCCGGCCTGCGGCGCTCCCCTGCCCGACACCCCGCCCGAGCTGGTCTGCGGCGGCTGCGGCGTGCGCTACCCGGTGGTGGACGGCATCTACGACCTGCGGGTTAAGGAGTAGCCCTGCGGGAGCTTGACGCCCGGCGGGCCAGCCAGCCCGGCAGCTGCCAGCCTCCCTCGCCGCCCACGCGGATGTCCCGGCGCTGGAAGAGCGCTGCGCTCAGCAGCGCCAGCAGCGCGGCCGCGCCCAGCAGCCCGGCAGTCCAGCCCCAGTTCGGGTCCAGAACAGCCGCGCCGCCCTGGTAATACCCCTGCGGCAGCAGGCGGGCGATATTTTCCAGATCCGGGTTGATGTTGGCCAGCGCATTGATCAGATAATCGGCCACAACCAGCAGCGCGCCGCCCGAGGCGGCCAGCTGGCGGGAGGGCAGCAGCATGCTCAACAGCAGCCCGAAGGCGGCATACACCAGCGTGACCGAGAGCAGCGAGAGAAAAGCCGGGCCCAGCTGCGGAGCGGTCACCTCGATGCTGGAGGTGCGCAGCGGGATGATAAATCCCAGCCAGGTGAGGCCCAGGATCAGGACCAGCGCCAGCGCCAGGGCCAGCAGCCGGCCGCTTAACAGCCTGAACCGGCTGACTGGATACGCCATCAGCAGGTCGAGGGTGCCGTTTTCCTCGTCGGCGGCCAACAGGCCGCTGCCGGCCAGCGCGGCATAGATGCCGAGCAGCAGGGGGAAGTACGAAAAGACGTAGGTCTCCAGATAGCCGGAAGGGGAGAGAAAATCTGCCGCTCCGCCGAACAGGGCCATCATTTCAGGCGGCAGGGATTCCATCAGCGCCAGCACCTGCTCGCTCTGGGCGGCGGCGGTGTCGTAAAAGGCGATGACGTAGATGCCCAGCAGGGCCAGGGCCAGTCCCCAGCCGAGAATTTGACCGCGGTAGCGGGTGATCTGGTAGCCAAAGATGGTCAGCATGAACGCTCTCCCTGCCTTCAGGCGTAATACGCCAGGAATATTTCTTCCAGTGTGGGCCGCTCGGTCTCCAGATGGGCCACCGGATAGGCCGCCAGCGCTTTGATCAGCGGATCGACTTCGCCTTCCACCTGCAGCACGACCGGACCGGTACTGCCATCCGCGTCCAGCAGGCTGACGCCCGGTACGCGCTCGAAGACCGTCGGGTCGACCGGCTGTTTGAAGCGCACCCGCAGGCGGTGAAGCGACCGGTGGATTAATGTGCCGGTCTCAGCCACCTCGACCAGCTCGCCGCGGCGGATAATTCCCACCCGGTCGGCGATTTCCTGGACTTCGGGGAGGTTGTGCGAGGAGAAAAACACCGTCGCCCCGGCTTCGCGCGCCTCGCGGATCAGCTGCAGCACCTGCTGCTGGATGAGCGGGTCCAGCCCGGAGGTTGGCTCGTCCAGAATGAGCAGGTCCGGGCGGTGCATCAGCGCCTGGATAAGGCCGATTTTCTGCTTATTTCCTTTGGACAGGTTCTTGATGGGGGTTCTCATCTCCAGGCCCAGGCGATCGGCCAGCCTGCGGATATCCTCCCAGGAGGCCGGTTTGCCGCGCAGCCGGTTGAGCAGGCGCAGCGCGCGCTCGACGGTCAGGTTTTCGTCCAGGCGCAGGTCGCCGGGCAGATAGCCGGTGCGGGCGCGAACGGCCACGGGCTGGGCCTGCGGGTCCAGTCCCAGCACGCGCAGGGAACCGGCGGAGGGCCGGATCAGGTCCAGCAGGCAGCGGATGGTGGTGGTTTTGCCCGCGCCGTTTGGGCCCAGAAAGCCGAAGATTTCGCCTTTGCGCACCTCCAGGTTTAGACCGCGCAGCGCCTGGAAGCTGCCGTAGAATTTGTCGAGATTCCGGATCTCGATCGCTGCTGTTTCTGCCAAAACGACCTCCGCTGGGGTAAAAAATGTGGCTGCAGCCACTTGACGTTTTCGCAAGATTGATTATACTGTATCCATCGTAAAAAATAATTTTAGCGATGAAATCTGGATGAACCATGGATCGTAACTCGCCCAGACCCACCTTTGTCATCCGCGACCTGGAAACGCTCCGGGTGGTGGTTGATCCGCTGCACCGGCAGATCTACGAAGTCCTGCGCCCCAGACCGCAGACCATCAAGCAGGTGGCCGGGCAGCTGGGGCTGGCTCCGAGCCGGTTGTATTATCACTTCAACCAGATGGAGGGCGCCGGCCTGATTCGCGTGGTGGAGACGCGCCAGGTGGGTAATTTGACGGAAAAGGTCTACTGGGTGGTCGCCTCCGAGGTGGAGGTCGACCCGGACCTGCTGTCGGTTGACTCGCAGGCCGGCCCGGAAACCAGGGACGCGGTGGTGGAGCTGCTGAGCGCGACCATCAACACCGCCCGCGAGGATCTGATTCGCTCCATCGCCGCCCGCCGTCTGGCCCTCGAGCAGGGCGCGGAGGAGCATCCCCGCCAGGTGTTCCTGATGAGTGAAATGCAGGCCATCACGGAGGAGCGGGCCGAGGAGTTCCGGCAGCGGTTTCTGGCCCTATTGGAGGAGTTCAAGGCGGCAGGCAGCCAGGCGGAGGGGGAGGACGGCTCGGACCGGCAGGCCTACGGCTTACTGGTGGCCTTTTATCCCAGCTATTATTATCCGGAACAGGGGGAGTAACGCTTTAATTTCATCGGGAGGGTGAAACATGGCGGAACAGACGGTTACCGCCGCGGCCGCACCTGAAGCGCCGCGGAGTATGCGGACTTTCTTTATCATCTGGGGGGGCCAGCTGGTTTCCATCATGGGATCCGGGCTGACTTCCTTTGCGCTGGGCGTGTGGATCTTCAACAAGACGGGACAGGCCACCCCCTTTGCGTTGACGGCCCTGTTCAGCATGCTGCCGCGCATTTTGCTCTCACCGCTGGGCGGTTCGCTGGCTGACCGCTGCAACCGCCGCTGGTTGATGATCCTTTCGGACGCTGCGGCCGCGCTGGTGACCGGCGCTGCGGCGGTCCTGCTCTATCTGGGTGACCTGCAGATCTGGCACATCTACCTGATGGCCTCGATCGGTTCCATCCTAGGGGCGTTCCAGGAGCCGGCTTACATGTCCTCGGTGACCATGCTGGTGCCCAGGCAGCACCTGGCCCGGGCCAGCGGGATGATGCAGACTGCCTCGTCCCTGACCATGATCGTCTCGCCCATGCTGGCCGGGGTCCTGTTCGGGGTGATCGGCCTGCGCGGCATCCTGGTGATCGACTTTGTCACCTGCTTCTTTGCCGTCGGCGCGCTGCTGCTGGTGCGCATTCCCCAGCCGCCGGTGGTGGAAACTCCCGGCACGCGGACCGACTTCCTCAGCGACGCGCGGTTCGGCTGGCGCTATCTGCTGCAGCGCCGCGGGTTGATGGTGATGCTGCTGTACTTTGCGCTGGTCAATTTTCTGCTCAATCTGGCCATGGTGTTGATGGCCCCGCTGGTGCTGTCCTACGGCGACGCATCGACGCTGGGCCTGGTGCAGGCCATTTCCGGGCTGGGTATGCTGGCCGGTTCCATTGCCATCAGCGCCTGGGGCGGGCCGAAAGACCGCATTCCCGCGATCCTGATCTTCCTGGGCACGGCCGGCCTGGGCCTGGGAATGGCCGGGGTTTACCCCAGCGCGCTGGCCACCGGCGGGGGCCTGTTCCTGATGATGGCTATGATTCCGCTGGCTTCCGGCTGCTCGCAGGCCATCTACCAGTCCAAGATTGAACCTGGCGTTCAGGGGCGGGTGTTCGCCATCCGCGGTATGATCACCCAGTCCATCATGCCGCTGGCTTTCCTGCTGGCCGGGCCGCTTTCGGACTTTGTCTTTGAGTCATTGCTGCTGGAGGGCGGCGGGCTGGCGGACACGTTCATCGCCAGCCTGCTGGGCACCGGCCCGGGGCGCGGCACCGGCCTGATTTTCGTGCTTTCCGGGCTGACCCTGGTGGCCGCTTCAATGCTGGCCGGGCTGAACCCGCGCCTGCGCCGGGTGGAAACCGAGCTGCCTGACGCGGTGCCGGCCGCGGCTGACTGAGCCGGCTACTCCTGCGCCGGGAAGTACCAGCGCAGGTAGTTCTTCACCTGGGCCGACCAGTAGGCCTCGTTGTGGATGCCGGTGTTCAGGTGCCACTCGTGGGGCACGCGCAGGTGGGTGAGCAGGTCTTCAAACTCTGAGGCGGCCGCCAGGTAGGGATCGCCTGTCCCGATGTCGATGTAGATGCGGGGGATGTTTTCCATGCCCATGTCCGCAAGCCAGATGGGCATCCGCGTGGTGTAGCCGTAGAAGGGGGGCAGGCTGTGCCCGCCGACCGAGCCGAACATCTCCCAGTGCTGGAAGGCCAGGTTCATGGCCCAGCCGCCCCCTCGAGACAGCCCGCCGATGGCCCGGCACTCGCGGTCCGTGCAGGTGCTGTACTGGCTGTCGACCCAGGGGATCAGCTCCTGGATGATCATGTCCGGGAAGCGGGAGGTGGTCGGATCGGTCAGGTTGTCGTCCTCGTCGGGCATGACGATCAGGTAGGGGCGGATCCGCCCGGCGGCAATCAGCTCGTCGGCGGCTTCAGGCGCGCCAAGCTCCTGCCACTGCTTTTCCGAGCCGAGCTGCCCGTGCAGGAAGTAAAGCACCGGGTAGCGCGCGTCCTCTTCGCCCGGCCAGCCGTAGCAGGGCGGGAAGTAGATCTGCAGGTCCAGCGGGCGGTCCAGCAGTTCGGAATCCATCTGCATCCACTCCACGCGGCCGGCCGTCTCGGTGCAGGGGGCCAGCGTGGGGGTGGGCGTTGGCGTCGGGACGGACGTGGGCGTAGGGGTGAACGTGGCCGCAGCCGTCGGGGAGACGGCGGCAGTGGAGCTGGCAGGCGCAGGCGTCGACGGCGCGGCGGCCTGGCAGCCGGCCAGAAGCAGGACGATCAGGATGAGAGCCAGACAGTTTCGAGGCACGTCCCGATTATACCGCGGCCGGGCCCGGCTCCGGGAAGGCGCGGGCGCTGCGGCTCCTCCGTGCTGAGCTTTCTGGCGGACAGTCCCGTGATGGGCTGAGCCGCTCGTCCGGTGGTGCGCGTCCCGGATGACCAGGCGCGACCAGGCCCTCCCGAATGCCGGAAGGGCCTGCGTGGTTCACCCTGTGTGGTTGGCCGGTCAGGCCTGCAGCGGCGGGATGTTGAAGGCGTAGTTAAACAGGTTGTCCGGGTCGTAGCGGGCCTTGATCTGCTGCAGGCGGAGGAAGGCCGCTTCGCTGAATCCGCTCTGTGTGCGCGGGCG
>DGEO01000030.1:18703-20333 GCA_002385985.1 Anaerolineaceae bacterium UBA3924
CCGCTCTGTGTGCGCGGGCGGGACTCCTCCACCCCCAGGAAGTTGATGTAAGTCCTGCCGCTCAAATCCGAAGCCAGCGAGTCGTGCAGCCCGGCAAGGCGCTGCTGAATCTGTGCCCCGCTTTCGGGACTGAGCGGCAGCCCTACGGCGTAGAGCAGGTAGGGGTCTTCCCGGTTCGAAAACGCGCTGTGTTCCGGGCCGACGCGCGACATCGCCCCGCCAGCGTGGCGTACCTCGCAGAACACCAGCACCGGAGGGCCGTCCACGGGCAGAGTGTGGCTGATGAGCGCCTCGGCAGCGCCATCGGACAGATCGCGCAGCCAGGCGCCGGTGTCGATGAACGGTGAGGGGTCGACCGGGCCCTGGCTGATGCTGGCCGCCGCGGCGAAGGGGATGGCGGCGAACTGGTCGATGGCCGGGGCACGCCAGGAGCGCCAGAAGTCGAGCAGGCGCTCGCCCTCTTCAATTGATCCGGCATAGCAGCCGCGCACAATCACAAACGACTTGCCCCGCATGATTTCTGGAATTTCCGGGAAAGGCGGGACGTTTATCAGTACGATCGAGCTGGTCAGCTCGTCCGGGGCGGCGGAGGTCCACTCCCGGTATCGGCGGAAGACCTCGCGGGCCATTTCCGGCGGGTAGAACAGGTTGCCGGCGTACACCTCCGTGACCGGGTAGAGCTGGATTCCCACGGCCGTGACCACGCCGAAGGCGCCGCCTCCGCCGCGCAGCGCCCAGAACAGGTCGCTGTGCTCGGTTGGGCTGGCCTGGCGTATGGCTCCGTCCGCAGTGACCACCTCCAGGCTCAGCACGCTGTCCGAGCTCAGGCCGTATTTGCGGCCCAGCCAGCCGTAGCCGCCGCCCAGGCTGTAGCCCACCGCGCCCACATCCGGCGAGGAGCCAAGCAGCGGAGCCAGGCCGTGCTCCTGGGCGAGCGCCAGCACAGGACCCCACTTCACCCCGGCGCCGACCCGGGCGGTCTGGCGCTGCGGGTCCACATGCAGGCCCTGCAGGCGGGCGGTATTGATCAGCAGCGCCCCGTCAGCCGGGCGGCGCACGCCGTGCCCGGTGGACTGCACCGCCACAGGCACTTCGTTCTCCCGGGCCAGCCGGACCACGCCGGCCACCTCCTGTGCGTTTTCCGGGTAGACGACCGCCAGCGGGTGCTGGTCGACTACCAGATTCCAGGCCATGCGGGCGGCGTCGTAGCGTTCATCCCCCGGCAGGATGACCCGCCCTGGCAGCAGCGAGGCCAGCTGAGACCAGAGCGGGCTTGAGGCGGTTGAATGCGGTAAGGCAATGTCCATGGGTACCTCCATCGAAAAAACTGAGGGTCGCCGGGCAGCTCCGCCGGTTACCGGAGGGCGGGACAGGCCGCCGGGCGCGATGGAAGGGAATTGGCGTGTGAGGATGAGGTGGAAATGGAATGGGTAAGCGTCAGATCAATCCCCCGTAACAATCGTATTGTAGAGTAGATGAGTGCACAATGCAACGGGCAGTTGTCCACCCATCCCCATCTGCTACCATGGGGAGTGGCCCCCACCTGCGCCCAAAAGGGCGTTCCTTGTCAGTTGGTGTTCTTCACCCATCCCCCACCTGCCCCCACCTGCACCCACGCAGTGGGTGTTCC
>DGEO01000045.1:0-11859 GCA_002385985.1 Anaerolineaceae bacterium UBA3924
CAGGAAAAGAGCATTCATACGATCACAGTGTTTTCCGGCTCAGCCGACCACCTGCATCCGGATTATGTGGAAGCGGCCGCGGAGCTGGGCCGGCTGCTGGCCCGGCGGGGGATCCGGCTGGTGTACGGGGCCGGGCGGACCGGGCTGATGGGCGCGGTGGCCGAAGGCGCGCTTTCGGCCGGCGGTGAGGTAATCGGCGTGACGCCGACCGTGTTCAACACGCCGGTGCTGATCCACCAGGGGCTGACCCGCCTGGAGGTGGTGGAGAACATGCACGTGCGCAAGGCGCGCATGCACGAGCTGGCCGATGCCTTTATCGCCCTGCCGGGCGGCTACGGAACCTTCGAGGAGCTGTTCGAGACGCTCACCTGGTCGCAGGTGGGGCTGCACGACAAGCCGGTCGGGCTGCTGAACATCCGCGGGTATTACGATCCGCTGCTGGGGCTGATCCGCCACGCCCGCGAGCAGGGCTTTATGTACCCGGAGCACGAAGCGCTGCTGGTGGCCGACGACGATCCGGAGCGGCTGCTGGAGAAGCTCGCCGCCTACCGCCGGCCGGAAAACCTGGCCCGCTGGGTGGAGCGTGAAAAAGAAGCCTAGCGCGGGACAAGGTTTACCCTGAGATGGAAAGCGCCCGGCAGACCTGGCCGGGCGCTGTTGTTTCTCTGCCAGTGGTTTACCGGCCAGTGATATCCGCCGGTTTCACTACTGCGCGCGGTAGCCCAGCAGCCGCAGCGCGTTCAGCGCCACCAGGATGGTGCTGCCTTCATGGAAAATGATGGCCGGGGCAATTTCGGCAATGCCCAGGATGGCCAGGGGGGACAGCACCAGCGTCACGCCCAGGGCGATGAACAGGTTCTGGCGGATGATCCCGTTGGCCTGCCGGCTGAGGCCCACCGCGAAGGGCAGCTTGCTCAGGTCGTCGCCCATCAGGGCTACGTCGGAGGTCTCGAGCGCCACGCCGGAGCCAGCACCGCCCATGGCGATGCCCACCGTGGCGGTGGCCAGGGCCGGAGCGTCGTTGACCCCGTCGCCCACCATGGCCACAGAACCGTGCTCTTCCAGCAGGCTCTGCACGGCCAGGCGCTTTTCACCCGGCAGCAGGCTGGCCTGGAAATCGGTCAGCCCGACCTGGCTGGCCACGGCGGCGGCCACGCGCGGGTTGTCGCCGGTCAGCATGACCAACTTTTGAATGCCCTGCTGCTTCAGGCGAGCCATCACGCCGGCCACACCCTCGCGGGGCTGGTCGGCCAGGGCCAGGATGCCCAGGAAGGTCTGCCCGCGCTGCACCAGCATGGTGGTCTTTCCGGCGTTCTCCAGTTCCTCCACCTGGCGGGTGATTTCGGCTGGCAGATCCTCACCGGCGAACAGCTTCAGGCTGCCGATGCGCACGTACGAGCCGTTCAGCCGGGCTTCGATGCCCTGCCCGCCGATCACCCGCACGGCTTCCACCGGGGCCGGCTCCGCGGCCGGCAGCGGCTGGCTGAGCGCGTAACTCACCACCGCCCGGCCCAGCGGGTGTTCGGAGCGGCTTTCCACCGCGGCGGCCAGGCGCAGCAGCTCTTCGCGGCTCAGGCCGTTGAGCGGCAGCACGTCGGTGACCACCGGCCTGCCATAGGTGATGGTGCCGGTTTTATCGAAGGCCAGGGCGGAGATGTGCCCCAGGCTCCACAGGTGGGCGCCGCCCTTGATCAGCACGCCGTTTCGCGCCCCCTGGGCGATGCCGGCCAGCACCGCCGCCGGGGTGGAAATGGCCAGCGCGCAGGGCGAGGCCGCCACCAGCAGCGTCAGCCCGCGCACCAGGGCCTGCTGCCAGGTGAGCCAGCCGGCCAGCGGCGGCACCACGATGACCAGCACGGCCGCGGCCAGCGCCGCGGGGACGAAGATCTTCTCAAAGCGGTCGGTGAACTGCTGGGTGGGCGACTTCTGCGTCTGGGCCTCGGCCACCATCTGCACCACACGGGCCAGTGTGCTCTCGCGGGCCAGTCTGGTGACCTTCACTTCCAGCACGGCCGCGCCGTTGATGGTCCCGGCGAAGACGGATTGGCCGGGGGCCTTGTCGACCGGAATGCTCTCGCCGGTGACCGCGCTCTGGTCCACGGTCGACTCGCCGCGCAGCACCTCGCCGTCGGCGGGGATGCGCTCGCCCGGCCGCACGATGACCACGTCACCGCGCTCCAGCTCCTCGACCAGCACTTCCAACTCGCGCCCGGCGCGGATCACCCGGCCGGTCTGCGGGGTGAGCTCGGAGAGCTGCTGCACGGCCTGGCGGGCGCGGTCCAGGGCGAAGTGCTCCAGCGCGTGGCCCAGGCTGAAGAGGAACAGCAGGAAAGCGCCCTCGGCCCACTGGCCCAGCACGGCAGCGCCGATGGCCGCCACCACCATGAGGAAGTCGATGTCGAAGCGCAGGTGGAGGGCGGCGGTCAGCCCGTGGCGGGTTGGCTCGAAGCCGCCGGCCAGGTAGGCCAGCAGGTAGAACACGATGGCCAGATTCGGGTCCAGACCGAAGAAGCGCTGACCGAAGAAGCCGGTGGCCAGGAACAGGCCCGAGAGCAGGGCGACGGCCAGGGGGCCGAAGCGGTTCCAGAAGGTGTCGGCGTGCTGTTCCTCCACCTCGTAGCCGATGGCCACGATCAGCCGGACGATCTCCCGGCGGTTGGTGATGGTGGAGTCGTACTCGATGCGCATGCGCTCCGAGGCGGCGTTGACCGACACGGCAAGCACGCCGGGCTTGCGGGCCAGGATGTGCTCGATGCTCAGGGCGCAGTCGGCGCAGTCCAGGTTGTTCAGGCGCATGGTCTCGTGGCGGTAGCGGCGGGAGAGCCGGGCGCCGGTGTCGCGGGCGCGGCGCTGCACCTGGTCCAGCGAGACCAGATCGGGGTCGTAGTGCAGGCAGAGCATGGCTTTGTGGTCCTGCTCTTTTATGTGAGCCTGGCGGATGCCGTCCATGCCCTCCATCTGCGCGCGCAGGCGCTCGATGCATTCGTCGCGCTCGCTGCTCACCTCGGGCAGCAGCACCGGGATGTCAAGCTGCAGTGTGGATTCACCCATAATTTCGCTTCTCTCCGTCAACCGTTAACCACATGATCCAGACCATAGCGCAGCAGTTCGCTGACATGCTCATCCACCAGCGAGTAGTAGACCTCACGGCCCTGCTTGCGCGCCCGCACCAGGCGAAGCTGCCGCAGGCTGCGCAGGTGATGCGAGACACCCGCTTCGCTGATGCTCAACCCCTCGGCCAGGGTGGTGACGTTCTTCTCGCCGTCCATCAACATCCACAGCATGCGCACCCGGTTGGGGTCGCCCAGCGCGCGGAACACCTCGGAGAGGTGATACGCGGCCGTTTCGGTCAATTCGCTGATTTGAGGTTCCATTTGCATTCCTAAATACATAAACATATGCTCAGATGTTTTTCGCATTATAAGCCCGCAGGGCGGCTCTGTCAAGAGAGGAAAGGTGAAAAAAAGCGGGTTCTACCGCTTATTTTCATGATGCAGGCCCGGCCTGAGACGGGCGCATATGCTGTTTATGGGCTTCGGTGTGAAGGCGCATCCCAATACCTGCCCTCAAGGGAAGAGCAAGTGAAGGAGTGCTCGCTTCTCACCCATGGAGGGGTAGTCGCCCACCCATCTCCTCAACCCCCCTTCCCGTAGCGGCCGGGCTATCTGTCCCCGGCTCCGTCACTGGGAAGGGGGGATTGTTGTTATGTGGAGGAAGGCGCGAAACCGGCCAGGAACCCGAGGCGCGGGAAAATGTTGCTAGGGGAAGGGGGGAACAGGGGGTGGGTTGAAGGCTGCCCATGCTCCATAGGGAAGGGAGGCGCACCCCTATGGAGGCAGGTGGGGATGGGTAGGCAAACACCTCCTGGTAAACGGCAGGGAATGGGTACTCACAAAGAGCTGGTAATCGCTATCCGGTTTTCACCCATGCAGATGTACAAAAGACACAGGCCAAAGTCCTGACCCGCACTACAATTAACCCAATGGACCATCCGGACGGTGACCGCAGCCGGCGCCTGCGCGAGGTGGCAGGCCTGTTCTTTCGTCTGGGCGTGACTGCCTTCGGCGGCCCGGCGGCGCACATCGCCATGATGCACGACGAGGTCGTGCGGCGCAAGAAGTGGCTCACCGATCAGGAGTTCCTGGACCTGCTGGGTGCCACCAACCTGATCCCCGGGCCGAACTCGACCGAAATGGCCATCCACCTCGGGTTCGAGCGCGCCGGGTGGGCGGGCCTGCTGGCAGGCGGGGCAGCCTTCGTGCTGCCCTCCACGCTGATGGTGCTGGGCCTGGGCTGGGTCTACCAGCGCTACGGTTCCACGCCCGGAGCCGCCTGGCTGCTGTACGGGGTCAAGCCGGTGGTAATAGCATTAATTGTCCAGGCACTGTGGAGCCTGGGATCGAAGGCTGTTCGCGGCAGGCTGACCGCCCTGGTGGGTCTGGCCGCCTTCGGACTGTTCTTTCTGGGGTACAACGAGATCGCGCTGATGCTGGCCGGCGGGCTGGCGGTGATGGGGGTGGAGAACTTCCAGCGCTGGCGCTCGGCCCGGCTGGTTCCGGCGGTGCTGCCCGCGCTGCCCGCGCTGACCTGGCTGGCACAGGCCGCGCAGGCCGCCGCTCCCTTCAGCCTGCGGGTGCTGTTTCTGGTGTTTTTCAAGGTGGGGTTCGTGCTCTACGGCAGCGGGTACGTGCTGCTGGCCTTCCTGCGCGCCGACCTGGTCGGGCGGCTGGGCTGGCTGACCGAGCAGCAGCTGCTGGACGCGGTGGCCATCGGCCAGGTGACCCCCGGGCCGCTTTCCACCACGGCCACCTTCATCGGCTACCAGCTGGGCGGGCTGCCCGGCGCGGTCCTGGCCACGCTGGGGATGTTCCTGCCGTCTTTCCTGCTGGTGGCCGTCTCCAACCGGTTCATTCCCCGCCTGCGCTCCTCCCCGCTGGCCGGCCCCTTCCTGGACGGGGTCAACGCCGCCGCGCTGGGGCTGATGGCCGCCGTGACCGTGCAACTGGGGCAGGATGCGCTGGTGGACCCGTACACCATCGCGCTGGCGGCCATGGCGGTGCTGGCACTCTTCCGGTTGAAGGTCAACTCCACCTGGCTGGTGCTGGGCGGGGCGCTGCTGGGGCTGGCCCGCTTCCTGGCGGCCGGGTAAGCGGCCTTTCTCATCTGATTCCAATCCAGGTGGGGTAAAATAATACCGGATTTATCCGAATTACACCGGGGAAAGGATCTGCATGGCCCTCGACCAGTTCGGCCGCACCATTCGCTATCTGCGCATCAGTCTCACCGACCACTGCAACCTGCGCTGCGTGTACTGCATGCCGGAGGATATGACCTTCCGGCCCAACGCCGAGCTGCTGCAGGACGACGAAATCCTCACGCTGATGGAGCTGTTCGCCCGGCTGGGCTTCGACAAGTACCGCCTGACCGGCGGCGAGCCGACCGTGCGCGCCCATGTGGTGGACCTGGTGCGGAACATGAAGCAGATCCCCGGGGTGCGCTCGCTGTCGATGACCACCAACGGGGTGCTGCTCAAGAAGCTGGCCGGCCCGCTCAAGGAGGCCGGGCTGGAGCGGGTCAACGTCTCGCTGGACACGCTCGACCCGGAGCGCTTCCGCCGCGTGACCCGCTGGGGTTCGCTCGAACAGGTCTGGGAGGGGATTCTCGAGGCCGAGCGGGTGGGCCTGACGCCCATTAAGATCAATGCGGTGGTGGTCAACGGCTACAACGACGGCGATCTGGTGGACCTGGCCCGGCTGACCTGCCAGTACCCCTGGCAGGTGCGCTTCATCGAGATGATGCCCTTTGGCGGGGCGACCGAGCTGCAGCTGCGCCAGGTGGTTTCCACCGCCGACATGCTGCGCACGCTGACCGAGCACCTCGGCCCGCTGGAGCTGATCGACAACGGCCGGCTGGACGGCGAGGCGCGGCTGTACCGCATCCCCGGCGCGGCGGGTACGCTGGGGTTTATTTCCTCGGTGACCATGCCCTTCTGCGCCGCCTGCACCCGCGCCCGGCTGACGGCCGACGGCCGGCTGAGGCTGTGCCTGCTGCGCGACAACGAGGTGGACCTGCTCACGCCCTTACGCCAGGGCGCGACGATCGAGGACCTGCGCCAGATTATTCTGGACGCCATCTGGAGCAAGCCCTGGGGGCACGGTCTGGCGCGGGGCGAGTTCGCTACGAACCGGACGATGAGTGAGATCGGCGGATAGCCCCGGCCTCCACAAACCACGCATACGCGTCACGGATGGCCTGATCGGCTGACCGCTGTGTGCCCAGGCGCAGCTGCGCCCGGGATTTTTGCGTGTCCACCCAGAAGTTGTACCCGGCCAGCTCCAGCAGGTGCGGCGAGAGGGGGAATGAGAAAAGAGAGCCTGCCGCGCGCAGCAGCCGCCCCAGCCTTCGCGCCGCCGTCCCGGGGACCCAGACTCGCGGGGCCGGCACCCCGGCCGCCGCGGCGATGCGGTTGATCAGCTCCGATACGGTCATGTTTTCGCCGCCCAGCAGGTAGCGATGCCCGCAGCGGCCGTGCTCCAGCGCGGCCAGGTGGCCGGCGATCACGTCGTGCACGTGCACCACGTTCAGCCCGCCCTCGACCAGCGCCGGGATGCGCCGCTCGGCCACCAGCACCACCGGCGAGGAGGACTGGCGGTACAGGTCGCCCGGCCCGAGGACATACGTCGGGTTGACGATGACCGCGTCCAGGCCGCGGGCCACGGCCGCCTGCACTTCCAGCTCGGCCAGGTACTTGGTGTAGCCGTACAGCCAGCGGTCGGGCGGGCAGTTCCAGGTGCTGTCTTCGGTCAGCGGCATGCCGCCGGAGGGCAGCCCCAGCGCGGCCACCGAGGAGGTGTGCACCACGCGCTGCACGCCGGCCTGGAGGGCGGCTTCAAGCACCGCCCGGGTGCCTTCCACGGTGACGGTGTAGGCCTTGCCCGGCTGGCGGTCTGCGTCCAGCAGCGCGGCGGCGTGGAAGACCACGTCCACCCCCTGCATCGCGGGGGCGAGCGTCTCCGGCCGGGTCAGGTCGCCGGCGGCGTGCTCCACGGGCAGCCCTTCCAGGCCGCGCAGCCAGGAGGACGGCCGGTGAAAGGCCACCACCTGGTCGCCCCGCTGGACGAGCGCCCGGCAGAGCTGCGATCCCAGAAAACCGGTCGAGCCGGTGACCAGCACGCGCATGGGCCGCCGGATCACTCGCGCACGACGACGGTGGCTTCCCCCTGACCCACACCAACGCACAGCATGGCCAGCCCGTAGAAGGGCCGGTCGGTCTGCGCGGCGCGGCGGCGCATCTCATGCACCAGGGTGGTGAGGATTCGCGCTCCGGAGCAGCCCAGCGGGTGACCGATGGCGATCGCGCCGCCGTTGACGTTGGTGATCTCTTCCGAAATGCCCAGCTCGCGCAGCACCGCCAGAGACTGCACGGCGAAGGCTTCGTTCAGCTCCACCAGGCCCAGGTCCTCGATGGAGATGCCCGCCCGGCTGAGGGCCTTGCGGGCCGCCTCGACCGGGCCAAGCCCCATAATGCGCGGCTCGATGCCGGAAGCCCCCGAGGCCACCCAGCGGGCCAGCGGCTTCAGGCCCAGCTCGCGCGCCTTTTCGGCGCTCATCAGCAGCAGGGCCGCCGCGCCGTCGTTCAGCCCGGAGGAATTGCCCGCGGTGACCGTGCCGTTCTTGCGGAAGGCCGGCTTCAGCCGGGCCAGGGCCTCCAGCGAGGTGTCGCGGCGGGGCCGCTCGTCCACACAGACCATGACCGGGTCGCCCTTCTTCTGCGGCACAGGCACGGGCAGGATCTCTTCTTCCGCGCGGCCGGAATCGATGGCCGCAATCGCCCGCTGGTGACTGCGCAGGGCGAAGGCGTCCTGCTCCTCGCGGGTAATGCCGGTCATTTCGGCGATGTTCTCGGCGGTTTCGCCCATGGCCTCGGTGCCGTACATTTCCTGCATGCGCGGGTTGACAAAGCGCCAGCCCAGAGCCGTGTCGTAGGCGGTCAGGTTGCCGAAGGGATAGCCCTTTTCCGCTTTGGGCAGCGCGTACGGCGCGCGTGACATGCTCTCCACACCCCCGGCGATGAAAATCTCACCCTCCCCGGCCCGGATGGCCCGGGCGGCCATGTTGACCGCGGCCAGACCGGAGGCGCACAGCCGGTTGATCGTCACCGCCGGAACTTCGACCGGCAGTCCGGCCAGCAGCGCGGCCATGCGGGCCACGTTGCGGTTGTCCTCGCCGGCCTGATTGGCGCAGCCCAGGTAGACCTCTTCGATGGAGCGGGGGTCCAGATGATTGCGCTGCACCAGGGCCGAAATCACGTGCGCGGCCAGGTCGTCCGGGCGAATGCCGGCCAGCGCGCCGCCCAGGTTCCCTACCGGGGTGCGCAGCGCATCCACAATCACGACATCGGTCATGGAAAACCTCCTGGAAAGGGGCATGAGGGGATGGAATTATTGTACCATCGGGCGAGGGAGGGGAGCCGGGCGAGCCAGAGCTGAACCCTGTTCTTATTCGTATAGGCGTTCGCTCCCGACTGCCGGCCCGCCGCTGAGGGGAAGAAAAACGGGAGCGTGATCCGCTCCCGTTCCTACCATTATCAGCACTGGTATCAGCACACGGCCGAAGGGCGGCCTATCAGACAAAGGCCTCCTGCTCGTAGTTCGCACCGGCGCGCAGGGCCTGGTAGTTCTGCGGCAGCAGCTTCTTGTGCCGCTCGGGCAGGTGCTCGGCCAGGGCTTTCTCGATGGCCTCCAGCGGCAGCACCGGCAGGGCCTTGAGCAGCCCGCCCAGCAGGACCATGTTGGTCAGCCGCCGCGAGCCAAGCTCCTCGGCAATCTCATTGCCCGGGATGGTGACCACGATGATGTCATCCCGCTCCGGGGTGCGGTCGACCATGGAGGAGTTCACCACCAGCACGCCGCCCGGCTTGATCAGCGGCTCGTACTTGTCCAGCGAGGGGCGGTTCATGGCGATCACCGCCTGGGGATTGCGCACCACCGGCGCGCCGATCTCCTCATCGGCCACGATCACCGTGCAGTTGGCCGTGCCGCCGCGCATTTCCGGGCCGTAGGAAGGGATCCAGGTGGTTTCCATGCCGCTGTCCATGGCGGCGTAGGCCAGCAGCTGGCCGGCGAACAACACGCCCTGACCGCCGAACCCCGCAATCACAATTTCGGTTTGCATCTTACCCTCCGCCTAGAAACGCAGGTTGGCGATCGCTTCGTGCACCTTGAAATCGCCAATCGGATAGTAGGGAATCATGTGCTGCTCCAGCCAGTTGAGCGCCTGGTCGGGGGTCATGCCCCAGTTGGTCGGGCAGATGGAGAGCAGCTCGACCACGGAGAAGCCCAGCCCGCGGGCCTGCACCTCGAAGGCGGTGCGGATGGCCTTCTTGGCCATGCGGATGTTCTTCGGGTCGTGCAGGCTGCGGCGCACGGCATAGGAGGCGCCGTCCAGGGTGGAGAGCAGCTCCACCGCGCGGACCGGGTAGCCCTGCACTTCCACGTCGCGGCCGGTGGGGGAGGAGGTGGTCTTCTGTCCCGGCAGGGTGGTGGGGGCCATCTGGCCGCCGGTCATGCCGTAGTTGGTGTTGTTGATGAAGATCACGGTGATGTTTTCGCCGCGGGCGGCGGCAGCCACAATCTCACCCATACCGATGGAGGCCATATCTCCGTCACCCTGGTAGGTGAACACGAAGCGGTCGGGCATCACCCGCTTGACGCCGGTGGCCATGGCCGGGGCGCGCCCGTGGGGGGCCTGCACGAAATCGGTGTTGATGTAGTTGTAGGCGAACACCGAGCAGCCTACCGAGGCCACGCCGATGGTCTTTTCGCGGATGCCCATTTCATCCAGCACTTCGGCCACCAGGCGGTGCGCCGTGCCGTGGGTGCAGCCCGGGCAGTAGTGGGTGACCGTGTTTTCCAGCGATACCGGGCGCTGGTAGACGACCTCTTCCTGAATATCACTCATAACCATGTCGCGTCTCCTCTCAGTACAGCAGCGACATGCGCTGCAGCCAGCGATCGCGCGGGTGACCTTCAAGGGTGGCTTCACCCCGCGCCAGGCTCCGGATGGCATCGAGCACTTCGTCGGGCAGCGGCATGATCCCGCCCAGCCGCGCGCACAGCTCGACCGGAACGCGTCCCTGCACCACCCGGCGCACGTCTTCCAGCATCTGGCCGGCGGACATTTCCACCACCAGCATGCTTTCCACCTGACCGGCGTACTGCTGCAGGATCTTCTCCGGGAAGGGGTTGAGGGTGATGGGGCGAACCAGCCCGACCGGGATGCCTTCGGCGCGGGCGGCTCGCACAGCCGAGAGCGCCACCCGGCCCGCCGAGCCAAAGCCGACCACGGCGAAGCGGGCGTCTTCCATGTAATAGGTCTTACAGCGCACTTCGTTGGCGATGACCTGCTGCCAGCGCTTGAGGATGCGCAGATTGGCCTCTTCCTCTTCCGGCGGCTGCAGGTAGATGGAGGAGAGCACGCGCCGCTGGCGTCCCATCGCACCGGTGACGGCCCATTCGGGGGCCTCTTCGGGCAGCCGGCGCACCGGGCGCATCTCGGGCATCTCGGCGGGTTCCATCATCTGGCCGATCGAGCCGTCCAGCAGCACCACGGTGACCACGCGGTACTTCTCCGCCAGGTCAAAGGAAATGTAGGTCAAATCGACGGCTTCCTGCACGCTGGAAGGCGCCAGCACCAGCATGTTGTAATCGCCATGACCGCCGCCGTGGACGATCTGGTTGTAGTCACCCTGCGCCGGGGCGATGTTGCCCAGGCCGGGGCCGCCGCGCATCACGTCCACCAGCACCGCCGGCAGTTCGGTGCCGGCCAGGTAAGAGAGGCCCTCCATCATCAGGCTGACGCCGGGGGAGGAGGAGGAGCTCATCACGCGGGCGCCGGTGCAGGCTGCCCCGTAGACCATGTTGACCGCGCCCAGCTCGGATTCGGCCTGCACGAAGGCCCGGCCCAGCTCGGGCATGCGCCAGGAGAGGTACTCCAGCAGCTCGGTCTGCGGGGTGATGGGGTAGCCAAAATAGGCCTGCAGCCCGGCCCGGACCGCGGCCTCGGCGATGGCATTATTGCCTTTCCACAATTCACGCGCCATTCTGTTCTCCTTCTACTAGGCGGGAACGCGCCGGACGGCTTCGCGCCACACAGTGATGGCGGCCTCGGGGCAGACCACGCTGCAGATGGCGCAGCCAGTGCAGCCTTCCTTGACCAGGGCAGCCGGATGGTACCCTTTGGCGGTGATCCGGTCGGCAGCCAGGGCAATCACATGCTGCGGGCAGGCATTGACGCACAGCTCACAACCCTTGCAGTACATTTCATTGACCGCAATTCGACCCTTTGGGGGCATTCGATTCCTCCTTGCAGGATTGGGTGGACCAACAAGAACGGGTAAGACCAATTTGATTATCAATTGGGCGGGGGGATTCGGCTAGTGTCATGCGTCATCGGGCGAAAAAACAATCCTCCTGACGATTGCCACTATATGGACAAAAATGCTCAAAAAGCGCTTTGCAACTTCTTTACAACTTTTCCCGGGCGGTTGACCGGCTGGACCGCCTCATTACAATGAGAGCACGCTGGAACACTGCACAGGCACTCCAAGGAGGATTCAATGCGCTGCCTGCAATCACTGGTCATCTCGCTCATGGTCCTGGCGCTGATCGCCGCGCCGGTGAGTGCGCATTCCTCCCTTCCCGATCAGGTCTCCTCTCAGCCGGATACCGCGCTCAAGGCGGTGCTGATCGCCGGCTCGCTGGACGGCGACATGAACAGCAAGAATGAAAAGGGACTGATCGACAGCCTGGAACTGGCGGCCGCGGTGCTGGAGGCCAACGGCGTCACCGTCCACCGCTT
>DGEO01000045.1:12102-17319 GCA_002385985.1 Anaerolineaceae bacterium UBA3924
TTCGGTCTCACCGGGGGTGTGGTGAGACCGGAGCAGATCCGCGATGAGCTGCGCCTGGCCCCCAACGCGATCGTGATGCTGTACGGCTGCTTCACCGCCGGTTCGGCCGGCAACGACACGTCCCCCATCGACCTGAACGAAGCCATCCGCCGCGTGTCCATGTACTCGGACCCGTTCTTCGACCTGGGCGCGGGAGGGTATTACGCCAACTGGTTCGGGGACGCCTTCGCCGAATATCTTAAGTCCCTGTTCCAGGGGAGCACGCTTGGCCAGGCCTACCAGGGCTATCATGATTTCAATGCGAAAACCGCCCACCGCATGGCCCACCCGGACCATCCCGTCCTGGACCTGTGGCTGGACTACAACGACTGGGATACCCGGGTTTACTCCAACGCCTTCGCCGGGCACACCGACCTGACCCTGGCCGACCTGTTTCCCGAGGCCTTCGGCGGCCCGGCCATGGAGCTTTCTCGCCAGCAGATCGTGCTGCTGGCCGAGACGAGCGACGATGTCCGCACGCTCACGGTGGACATCCGCTCCATCAACGGCAAGCCGTTCACCTGGAAGGCCAGCGCGGACGCCAAGGGCTGGCTGAGCCTGAACCCCACCAGCGGGACCAGCGGGGAGACGCTGCGGGTGGTGATCGACCCGCCCGCACAGCCCGGCAGGTACTCGGCCACGGTCACCATCGAAGCCGGCCCCGGCGTGGAGAACAGCATCCAGCGCCTGCCGGTGGAGGTCATTGTGGCGGAGGAGCTTTCGCACCTGTTCATTCCGCTGGCTTCAAAGTGAGCCCGGTCATTGGATACAACCGCACTGCGCCGCCTCACCAGAGGCGGCGCTTTCTTCTGGGGGGTGAGGGCACCGTCCGGGGAATATGGCTATAATGGATATGAATAGTCAGTTTCATCGGAAGGCAAAACCATGCAGGAAGGCAGGATTGGTGTGTATCCCGAAAAAGGGCAAAGTCCTCATGTGGTCGTTCTGGGGGCCGGATTTGGCGGCCTACGGGTGGCCCGCTCGCTGGCCCGCCGGCCGGTGGAGGTGACCCTTGTGGACCGGAAAAACTATCACCTCTTCCAGCCGCTGCTCTATCAGGTGGCGACCGCCACCCTCTCGCCGGATGAGATCGCCTACCCGGTGCGCAACACCCTGCACAACCAGCAGAATCTGCACTTTCAGCTGGGCGAGGTGCAGTCCATCGACCTGAACGCCCGCACCGTGATCACCAGAGAGATGGCCATTCCCTATGACTTTCTTGTGGTGGCCCTGGGCGGGCAGACCAACTACTTCGGCATGGAAGACGTGGAGCGGCACGGGTTCGGGCTGAAGGATCTGGCCGACGCCACCCGCATCCGCAACCACGTGCTGAGCCAGTTTGAGAAGGCTGTCACCGAGCCTGATCCGGAGAAGCGCCGCGCCATGCTGACCTTTGTGATCGTCGGCGGCGGGCCGACCGGGATTGAATCGGCCGGGTCGATCAGTGAGCTGATCCGTCTGGTGCTGCGCAAGGATTATCCCACCCTCGACTTTGACGACGTGTGCGTCATCCTGCTGGAAAGGGATCACCGCCTGCTGCTGGCCATGCCCGAGGAGCTGGGCCAGGCGACTCTCGAGGCGCTGCGCCGCAAGCATGTCGTCGATGTGCGCCTGAACACCGCGGTGGAAAGCTACGACGGGCACGTTGTCCGGCTTGGCGACGGCGGCCAGATCCGCGCGGAGACGCTGATCTGGGCTGCGGGGGTGCGCGCCGTGAGCGTGCTGGACACGCTGGGCGTGGAGCAGGACCGCTCCGGGAGGGTGGTGGTCGAGCCGACTCTGCAGGTCCCCGGCCACCCGGAGGTGTTCGTCATCGGCGACGCGGCCTTCTGTAAGGATGAAGAGGGCAGGCCGCTGCCCATGATGGCCCCGGTGGCCATGCAGCAGGCCAGTCACGTGGCCGGCAGCATCATCCGCCTGATTGAGGGCAGGCCGCTGGAGGCGTTCCGCTACAAAGACCCGGGCAGCATGGCCACCATAGGGCGCAACCAGGCGGTGGCGCACATCGGCCGCTGGAAGCTGCGCGGCTTCATCGCCTGGGTGATGTGGCTGGCGGTGCACATCTACCAGCTGATCGGGTTCCGCAACCGCCTGGCGGTGCTGATCGACTGGGCCTGGAGCTACATCTTCTACGAGCGGGCGGTGCGGCTGATCGGCCCGCCCTGACCGGGCTGGAGCCCCCGTTCCGTTTGACTTTTCAGGCCGCCTGATTAATAATTCAGCTACCTGGCAGCGCAGTATTTCGTCACGGAAAGGAGCGCCTTCATGGCGAAGATACGCAGACCAAGGCAGCAGCGCAAAAGAGAAGTCTGGTTGTTCCACTCCACCTGGGGGCTGACCCTGCTCTCGCTGGCCATGCTGTTGATCGGCTTCCTGGCGGGCTGGTTCCTGCGCCCCGTCATCACGGGGAACTCGCAGTCCGGTGCGCAGGAGCCGATGGCCCGGGCGGTGGCTCAGACGCGCCATTTCCTGGGCAATCCCGACGCCCCGATCACCATGCTGGAATTCAGCGACTTTCAATGACCATACTGCGGGCGTCATGCCGCTGGCGCGGGTCGCCAGATCGAAGAAACATACGTTGCCTCCGGGCAGGTTCGAGTCGGTTATTTGCATTTTGCCTTTCTGGGGCCTGAATCGGTCCGTGCGGCGGAAGCCAGCGAGTGCGCCGCCGAGCAGGACGCCTTCTGGCCGTATCATGATGAGCTGTTCGCCCGCCAGACCCAGTCCGGCGCCTTTTCGGACGAGGGGCTGAACCAGATCGCAGCCGATCTGGGCCTGGACACGGCTGCATTCGCCGAGTGCCTCACCTCGGGCCGCTATGCCGACCTGGTGGCGCAGGACACCGCGCTGGCCCGCTCGCTGCAGATCGGCAGCACGCCGACCTTCCTGATCAACGGGCAGGTGGTGACCGGCGCGGTCGATCTGCCCATCTTCGAGCAGGTCTTCCAGCAGCTGGGCGCGCAGGGAACGCCGTAAGGTCGTTCGCGGGGATCAGTAAAAATGAAACGCACGACAGCCGGGCTGCAAGCCTGGCTGTCTGTGATTCCGTCCGCGGCGGGGCCGTCCCGCCAGAGGGGCGCTGCCGTCTGCCGCCTGACCCTCCCCGGCCCGGGCAGGATTCTTGATACAATCAGCCTGTTGGACCGCTCCTTCTGCCAGTTAAACCCCGGGAGGGCCAGTGGACGCTCCAATTACGATCCGCGGCGCCAGGCTGCATAATCTCAAGAATATTACCGTCCAGATCCCCAGAAACAGGCTGGTGGTGCTGACCGGGCTTTCCGGCTCGGGCAAGTCCACGCTGGGGTTCGATATCCTGCTCAAGGAAGGCCAGCGGCAGTACATGGAATCGCTGGGCATGGTCAGCCTGTATGTGGCCCGCCCGCCGGTCGAGTCCATCACCGGGCTGTCGCCGACCATCGCCGTCGACCAGCACCTGACCAATCAAAGCCCGCGCTCCACGGTGGGCACGGTCACCGAGGTGTACACCTACCTGCGCGTGCTCTTCGCCCGGCTGGGGCACCGGCCCTGCCCCCGCTGCGGTCAGGATGTGCCGCCCTCTTTTGATCCCGCTGTGGCCGGGTGGGAGGGCCTGCCGCCGGAGGAGGAAGAAGACAGCGGCGAGGGAGCGACCTATCCCTGCCCGCAATGCGGCGCGCAGGTGCCCGAGTTGATCATGGCGCACTTCTCCTTCAACAAGCCCGAGGGCGCCTGCCCCACCTGCACCGGGCTGGGCAGCGTCCACCAGGCCCGGCTGGACCGACTGGTGGACGAGGAAAAGAGCATCCTGGACGGGGCCGTGCTGGGCTGGGAGGAGTTCCTGATCGACTTCTACGGCGGGGCGCTGCGTGCCGCAGCCGACTATTACGGGCTGGACCTGGACATGTCCCGCCCGTTCAAGGATCATTCTCCGGAGGTGAAGGACCTGCTGTACTACGGCGTGGAAAGCCCGCAGTTCCGCCGACACTTCCCGGACCGCGAGCCGCCGCCCACCGTGCGCAAGGGACGCTTTGTGGGCATCGCCACCAATTTGCTGCGCCGCTACGCCGAGCGCATTCAGGACGCGGATTACCGCGAAAAGATGCGCGATTACCTGATTATCCAGACCTGCCCGGACTGCGAGGGCACGCGGCTGCGGCCGGAATCCCGCGCCGTGACGGTGAACGGGCGGGATATTGTCTCGCTTTCGCGCATGCCGCTGAGCGAGATCGGCGCCTGGCTGGGCGAGCTGCCGGGCGCGCTCGGCGCTGACGAGATGCTCTTTGCCGGTCCCATCCTTTCCGACCTTGCGGAGCGCCTGCGCAGGCTGGTGGAGGTGGGGGCCGGCTACCTGAGCCTGGAGCGCGCCGCGCCCAGCCTTTCAGCCGGCGAGGCCCAGCGCCTGCGCCTGGCCAGCCTGCTCGGCTCCGGGCTGACCGGAGTGCTGTATGTGTTCGACGAGCCGACCATCGGCCTGCACCAGCGCGACACCCACCGCATGATCGAGGTGCTGCGGCGTCTGCGCGACCTGGGCAACACCGTTCTGGTGATCGAGCATGACCTGGAGACCATCGCCGCCGCAGACCATGTGATTGACTTCGGGCCGGGGGCGGGCAAGCACGGCGGGCAGATTGTGGCCGCGGGCAGCCCGGATGAGGTGGCCGCTTCGCCCGGCTCGGTCACCGGGGCTTACCTTTCGGGGCGCGAGTCCATCCCCCTGCCGGAGCGGCGGCTCCCGCCCGGCGAGAAGGCCCTGGTGATCCGCGGGGCGAAAGAGCACAATTTACAGAACCTGACCGTGCGCATTCCCCTGGGACTGCTGGTTGCGGTGACCGGGGTGTCCGGCTCGGGCAAATCTACGCTGGTGTTTGACATTCTCGACCCGGCCGCCCGCCAGCGGCTGCACGGGGCCACCGCCCGCCCGCCCGGCGAGCATGACGCCGTCGAGGGGCTGGAGTACCTGGACCGGGTGATCACCATCAACCAGGAGCACATCGGGCGCATCCCGCGCTCCAACGCGGCCACCTATTCAGAGGCGTTCACGCCCATCCGCTCGGCCTTCGCCGCCACCGACGAGGCCCGCAGGCGGGGGCTGGCGGCGCGGCATTTCTCCTTCAACGTGCCCGGCGGGCGCTGCGAGCGCTGCCACGGGGCCGGCGTGCTGTACGTTCCGATGCACTTCCTGCCGGACGTGGAGGTGCG
>DGEO01000045.1:17575-20413 GCA_002385985.1 Anaerolineaceae bacterium UBA3924
CCCGCGGCCCGCTCCCGGCTGCAGGTGCTTTCGGACGTGGGGCTGGGGTATCTGCAGCTGGGGCAGCCGGCCACCACGCTCTCGGGCGGCGAGGCACAGCGGGTCAAGCTGGCCCGCGAGCTGGGCCGGCGGAGCACCGGGCGCACGCTGTACCTGCTCGACGAGCCGACCACCGGGCTGCACCTGGCCGACACCGCCCGGCTGCTGGGCGTGCTGCGCCGTCTGGTGGAAGCCGGGAACACCGTGGTGGTGATCGAGCACAACCTGGAGCTGGTCAAGGCGGCCGACTGGGTCATCGACCTGGGGCCGGAAGGCGGAGCGGCCGGAGGGCGGCTGGTCGCCGAGGGAACGCCCGAGCAGGTGGCCCGCACGCCGGGTTCGTACACCGGGGAGTGGCTGCGGCGCATCCTCCCGGCTGTGTGAAACCTTCAGAAGCGGGGACCAGGGTCCCCATGACTCTGGCGGCCCGTGCGCCAGAAAGGGGCCTTCTTGCCTCCGGCGTGAAACTGTGGTATGATTTGGGCACTTAAACACAGGAGGGCATGCCCGCCTACCCAACTCCTCCTCAGAGAGGTTTTCTTTCTTTTAAGCGCAGTTCTGCCAGCACCACCGGCCTGAGGGGGAGCTTAGAGAATATCGTAGATAAGGAAGAGGATATGCAGCCGTCGTTCCTGACCCGCGAAGGTTATCAGAAGTTACAGGAAGAGCTCGATTATCTACGCACGCAAAAACGCCAGGAGATCGCCGATCGCCTCCATGAAGCCATGGAGGGGGGCGAGCTGATCGAGAACGCCGAATACGAAGCCGCCAAGAACGAGCAGGCGTTTGTCGAAGGCCGCATTAAGGAACTGGAGATCCTGCTGGCGACCGCCCGCGTGGTGGACGAGCCGCCGGCGCCGGGCCTCATCCAGGTGGGCTCCAAAGTGACCATCCGGGAAGAGGGCATGGACGATGAAGAGTGCTACGTGATCGTCGGCGCGGCGGAAGCCAACCCGAGCATCGGCCGCATCTCCAACGAGTCCCCGCTGGGGCGGGCGCTGCTCAACCACCAGGCGGGGGACACCGTGCAGGTGGAAGCCCCGGCCGGGTCCTTCACCGTGCACGTGATCAAGGTGGAATAATCAAGGGTTCGATTTCTGAACCCCGCCTACAGAAACATCTGCGGGCGGGGTTTTTGTTGAAACAGGATTACTGCGGAGTTGACACATGGAATTAAACGAACTGGAAAAAATCAGGCTGCAGAAAATGGAGCGCCTGCGGGCCAGCGGTGAGGAGCCTTACCCGACTCGCGCCAACCCCACCCACACCACGCAGGAGGCGCGAGAGGCCTTTGAGCAGAGCGAGGGCCAAGAGAACCCCGCGCCAGTGCAGGTGACCCTGGCCGGCCGCCTGCGCTCCATGCGCCTGATGGGCAAGATCGCCTTTGCTCACCTGGAGGACCGCGCGGGGCGGCTGCAGCTGTTCTTCCGGGTGAACGAGATCGGCGAGGAGCGCATGCAGGTGCTGCGCGAGTGCTACGACCTGGGCGATTTCATCCAGGCCAGCGGCACCATGGTGCGCACCCGCACCGGCGAAGTCACCCTGCAGGTCAGCCAGTTCCACATGCTGGCCAAGGCGCTCACCCCGCTGCCGGCCGCCAAGGACGAGGTGGTGGACGGGCAGGTGGTCCGCCATGCCACCCTGGCCGACCCCGAGGTGCGCTACCGCCAGCGCTACGCTGACCTGGCGGTCAACCCCGAGGTGCGCGAGATCTTCCAGATCCGGGCGGCGGTGGTGCGCGAGCTGCGCAACTTCCTCGACGAGCGCGGCTTCCTAGAGGTGGAAACCCCCATCCTGCAGCCCATTTACGGCGGCGCGGCGGCCCGGCCTTTCACCACCTACCACAACCAGCTCAAGCAGAACCTGTTCCTGCGCATTTCCTTCGAGCTGTACCTTAAGCGGCTGCTGGTGGGCGGCTTCGAGCGGGTCTACGAGATCGGGCGCGACTTCCGCAACGAGGGCATTTCCTTCAAGCACAACCCCGAGTTCACCCAGCTCGAGTTCTACATGGCCTACGCCGACTACCTCAAGGTCATGGAGCTGACCGAGGAGATGATCTGCACCGTGTGCGAAAAGGTGCTGGGATCGCGCAAGTTCACCTACCAGGGGCGCGAAGTGGACGTCAGCCCGCCCTGGCAGCGGGTGGACCTGCGCCAGGGGCTGATTGAGAAAACCGGCATCGACATCCTGGAGTACCCGGACGCCGAGAGCCTGGCCGAGGTGGTGCAGACCAGACTGGGCAAGCCGGTCAAGCCCGGCACCGCGCGCGGCAAGCTGATCGACGGGCTGCTGGGCGATTACCTGGAGCCGGCCCTGATCCAGCCCACCTTCCTGTACAACTACCCGCGCGACATCTCCCCGCTGGCCAAGAACATCCCCGGCAACCCGGAGATGGTCGAGCGCTTCGAGGGCTTTATCGGCGGGGTGGAGCTGTGCAACGCCTTTACCGAGCTGAACGACCCGGTTGAGCAGGAGAAGCGCTTCCTGGAGATGGGCCGGGCGTACGAGGCCGAGGACGAGCAGCGCCACCCGATGGACGAGGACTTCCTGCGGGCGCTGTGCTACGGCATGCCGCCGGCGGGTGGGTTTGGCCTGGGCGTCGACCGGCTGGTGATGCTGATGACCGACCGGCACTCGCTGCGCGAGGTGATCCTCTTCCCGCACCTGCGCCAGATCGACGAATAAATGACAGAAAAAAGATGCCGGATCGCGTGATCCGGCATCTTTTTGATTCCAGGGGAAGGGCTACATGGAGATGCGGTTGGGGCCTTTGAAGATGTTGGCCCCGATCAGCCCGCC
>DGEO01000036.1 GCA_002385985.1 Anaerolineaceae bacterium UBA3924
GCGTTGTCAATCTGGTCGTAGGCGTGGAACTCGCCGGAGCCAAAGAAGGAGCAGTACTTGGTGATGGCCGCCGTCAGGGTGGTCTTCCCGTGATCGATGTGGCCCATCGTGCCCACGTTCAGGTGGGGCTTGCTGCGGTCAAACTTTTGCTTTCCCATGATTTCTCTCCTAGGTCCTCATTGCGCACAAGGGCAGGCAAGTGGTTATCGGCAAAAAGAGCCCTCAATGGGACTTGAACCCATGACCCCGTTCTTACCAAGAACGTGCTCTACCGACTGAGCTATGAGGGCTTGCCGTCTGCGTTCGCCCCGGCGGACCGGGGCGTATGGTAGGTCTTTGCGACCAGTGGACGGTGAAGGATTCGAACCTCCGAAGGCGTGCGCCAGCTGATTTACAGTCAGCCCCCTTTGGCCACTTGGGTAACCGTCCAGGTCAAGCCGTTGCTGGCTCGCAAGCGAGGTTGTTCGCGGTGTTTGGATCAATCTCGCTCGCCAGCCGACAACTGAGCCGACGACGGGAATCGAACCCGTAACCTACCACTTACAAGGCGGTTGCTCTGCCGATTGAGCTACGTCGGCGCCTATTGGTTTGTTAATCTGCATATCCAGCGCGTTTGATTATACCAAAGGGCTATGAGGAAGGCAAGGATTTATCCGCAGACTTAAAATGACTTCCTGCAACGGCGCGAAAGTGTATCAGAAACTGCGGGGCGAGTCAAGAGTTTTCAGCCGCGATGGCGCTCCCATTTTCCCCGGCCCGGGCGCTCAACCCGCTGTACGATCCCCTCGAGCAGTGCCAGCTCCTGCGCTCCCGCGCCGGGGGGATTCAGGTATAATCGTACGTTAACGGAGGGTTCATGGAAATTAACTGGTACGGACATTCTTGCTTTCGCATCACCGAGCGCGGCCTGGCGACGGTGGTATGCGATCCCTACGACCACAACCAGATCGGTTACGCTCCTCTCAAGCTGAAGGCGGACATTGTCACCGTCAGCCATTCGTCCCCCGGGCACACCCATGTGCAGGCCGTCAAAGGGGACCCCTTCGTCATCAACGGGCCGGGCGAGTACGAGATCGGCGGCGTGTTCATCACCGGGGTGCAGACCAACGGCACCCGCAAGGACAACCAGGATGAACCGCGCAACACGCTGTACCTGATCAATTACAACTCCATCAACGTCCTTCACCTGGGTGACCTGGACCGCGTGCCCACCCAGACGGAGGTGGAACACCTTGGCCCGGTGCACATCGCCCTGATTCCGGTGGGAGGGTACGGCGGGCTGAACGCGGCCAAGGCCGCCGAAGTGGTCAGCCTGCTGGAACCCAACATCGTCATCCCCATGCACTACGCCACCCCGGGCCTGAAAATCCCGCTGGACCCGGTCTCCCGGTTCCTGAAGGAGATGGGGCTGGGGCAGATCGAGCCGGTGCCCTCCTTTAAGGTAACCAGTCTCAGTTCGCTGCCTGAGGAAACGCAAGTGATTCTGTTAGATCACCCGAGCAGCTAAAGGAGTCGACTTTGGCAGTCAAAGTGATCATCACCTGGGATATTGCACCTGAGCGCGAACAGGAGTACTTTGAGTTTGTGATCCGCGAGTTCATTCCCGGCGTGCAGCGCATGGGCTTTGAACTCAGCGACGCCTGGGCGACGGTGTACGGCGACCAGCCGCAGATTATGGTCGGCGCCCGGATTGATTCGATCAAGCAGGCACGCAAGGTGCTCGGTTCATCCGAGTGGGTGGGGCTGAACAACCAGCTTCAGGACTTCGTGCAGAATTATTCGATTAAATTAGTTGAGGCCACCAACGGTTTTCAATTTTAAGAAGGTCGGGTGATCGGGTGGAGACAGAGATCGCCCGCCGGCTGTTGAACTGGTATCAGACCTCGCAGCGCCGCCTGCCCTGGCGAGGACATGCCGACCCCTATGCGGTGTGGGTGTCGGAAATTATGCTGCAGCAGACCCGCGTCGAGACGGTCATCCCCTACTTCGAGCGGTGGATGGCCCGCTTCCCCACCCTGGCCGACCTGGCCCGGGCCGGTGAGCAGGAGGTGCTGCAGGCCTGGGAGGGGCTGGGCTATTACAGCCGGGCGCGCAACCTGCACCGCGCCGCGCAGGTGGTGATGGAAAAGCACGGCGGCCGGCTGCCCTCCACGCGCGACGAGCTGGAAAAGCTGCCCGGGGTGGGCCGCTACACCGCTGGCGCCATCGCCTCCATCGCCTTCGGCCGCGACGAGCCGGCCCTGGACGGGAATATCCGCCGGGTGTTTGCCCGCCTGTTCGACGTGACCGTGCCCGCCCGCTCTCCGGAGGGGGAGCGGATGCTGTGGCAGCTGGCTGCGGAGAACCTGCCCCCGGGCCGGGCGGGGGATTTCAACCAGGCGGTGATGGACCTGGGAGCCACCATCTGCACCCCGCGCATGCCCGCCTGCCTGGTCTGCCCGGTGGAAGCGCTCTGCCTGGCCCGCCAGCGCGGCGTGCAGGAAGAGCGGCCCGTGCTGCCCCGCCGGCGCGAGACGCCGCACTACACCGTCACCGCGGCGGTTATCCAGCGGGACGGGCAGGTGCTGCTGGCCCGCCGCCCGTCCGAGGGGCTGCTGGGCGGGCTGTGGGAGTTCCCCGGCGGAAAGCAGGAGCCGGAAGAGACACTGGAGGCCTGCCTGGAGCGGGAAATTCGCGAGGAGCTGGGCGTGCAGATTCAGGTGGGAGCGCACCTCGGCATTTACCAGCACGCGTATACTCATTTTAAGGTTACCCTGCACGCCTTTCGCTGCAGGCTGGTCGATCAGCAGGAGCCGCAGGCCCTGGAAGCCAGCGAGCTGCGCTGGACGCCGCTGGAGCAGCTTCCGGAGTTCCCCATGGGCAAGATTGACCGCCAGATTGCCCGCCGGCTGCTGCAGGAAGGCTGAGGATAGGGGTAAACAGGCGGGCGCAGGAGGTCGGGATGCGATGGCAGGACGAGTACGCGGCTGAGCGCGCGCGAATGGTCGAGGAGCAGATCCGCGCCCGGCATATTGAGGACCCGCTCGTGCTGGCGGCCATGCTGGCCGTGCCGCGGCACCGCTTTGTGCCCCCCGAGCTCCGGGTGCGCGCCTATGAGGACCGTCCGCTGCCCATCGGCGCCGGCCAGACCATCTCCCAGCCCTACATTGTGGCGCTAATGACGGCGCTGCTGCACCTTTCCGGCGGCGAGGTGGTGCTGGAGGTGGGCACCGGCTCGGGCTATCAGGCGGCGGTGCTGGCCCGGCTGTGCAGCGTGGTGCACACGGTGGAGCAGTACCCGGAGCTGGCCCGGCGGGCGCAGCAAATCTTGAGCGAGCTGAGCGTGACCAACGTGCGCGTGCACACCGGTGACGGCTCGCTGGGCTGGCCTGCTGCAGCGCCGTACCAGGGGATCCTGGTCACCGCCGCCGCGCCCGAGGTGCCGCCGGCGCTGCTGGACCAGCTGGACGACGGCGGCAGGCTGGTCATTCCGGTGGGCGCCCGCGGCGACCAGAAGCTGCAGGTCTGGCGGCGCATCGGCGATCACTTCCGCATGAAGTCGCTCGGCCTGGTGTCCTTCGTACCCCTGCGCGGCCTGTACGGCTGGACCGACCGGGAATGGCGGGAAGAAATCGACTGAGCTGAGCGGGCGGCCGGACTACTCACCCGGGGTCGGCTCGGGCGTGGGGATTTCGGTCCCCGGGCCGTACTCGTAGACGGCCTGCCAGGCCTGGTAGCGGGTGAAGAAGGTGTCCTTGAAATACAGTTCGCCGTTACGGTACACCCAGCGGTCCACGGTCACATCCGCGCCCTGGGCGGCCCAGTCCACCTGCTTGATCTCGCCCTCCGCCAGGTCGGGGTTTTCCTTGTAGCGCGGCTCCGGCGGCTCAACGATGTTGGTCGGCCCGGTGGTGCGCCACTCGACCTCGCGCCCGTCCTTAGTGGAGTAGAACTTCCAGGTGATGGTGCTGGCCGCCGGGTTGACGTAGGTTTCCATCAGCAGCCAGTAGGGCGTGTCGTTGACGAACTTGAAGTCCACCAGAGGGACGAACACCGCCGCGTCCAGCCCGGCCAGGCTGGCATCGCGCCCGCCGCCGGCCACGCGCTCGTAGTAGGAAACGCGGTAGGCGTGCTGGTGGCGCTCGACGATCGGGTAGCCGGCGAAGAAGGCGGTGCGGAACAGGGTGGTGCTCACCTGGCAGACGCCGCCGCCCACGCCCTTGATGGTCTGGTCGCCGACGATGATCAGCGCTTCGGCGTAGCCGTTGTCCAGGCTGATGTCGCCCAGCGCGCTGGCCATGGAGAAGGTCTCGCCCGGCGCGACCAGCAGGCCGTGGAAGCTGGCCGCGGCAGTCTTGATGTTCTGCACCCGGTCAGCGTCCGAGCCGTAGAAATAGGTGCTCTGGGCATAGACCAGCTCGGTGATGCCCAGTTCAGCGCCGGTCATGTCCTCGGTGACGCGCGGTTTCTCGTAGTTGAAGACCAGCGGGATGGTGTGCTCGCCCCGCTCCAGCCCGTCGCGGATGGCGTGCAGCGTGGCTTCCACGTTCAGCGTGCGGCCGGAGATCGACGGCTCCATCACGTCCAGCTGGCCGGTGTCATCGTTGAAGATGAACCGGGCGTTTTGTGGATAGCGCTGCAGACCGGGGGCCAGGTTGGTGAGGAAGGTGAGCAGCATCTCGCTGTTCAGCCCGATCTGGTACCGGCCGCTGCCGTTGCTTTCCACGCGCTCGATGGTCAGCATGCTGGCCAGGGTGGCGCGGTCAAACTCCCAGGGGCCGGCGGAGGTGTCCCCGTCCGGCATGGTGATGACCAGCGGCTCGGAGAGGATCTGGCGGGCCTTCTCCGCCTGGGCGGAGGCGTCCAGGATGACCGGTTCGGTTTCGTCCACCACAATCGGCACCACCCCGTCGGTGAGCGACTGCACCTGCTGAGAGAGCGCTTCCAGCGTGGCGGCGATGTTCACCGTGCGGCCGCGCTGCCCGGAGTGCACGATCACCTCGGTGCCCTCCACGCCCAGCCCGGCTTCAATCACCGGAGTGTTGATCTCCTCAGCCAGGCCGGCCACGAAGTTGTAGGCGTAGCGCTCCTCAAACACCAGCGTGGGGGAGAGGTTGGTGCTTCCCGTCCAGGCGCGGAACTGCTGGCGCAGCCGTTCGGCCAGCGGTCCCTGGCGTCCCACCTGGAAGGCGCGATCGACCGAGGCGTTCGCGTCCAGGCGCAGGCCCATTTCCGCCGGGGTGACCGTCCAGATGCGGCCTCCCTCCTGCAGGACGATCTTGCCCTGCATGGGGAAGGTGATCTGCTCCTCCAGGCGCAGCGCGGCGGCCTGCGGGGTCAGCCCGCCGACCTCCACACCGGCGATGCTCACGCCCGGGTAGATTCGGCCGACATACCACATCTGGAAGCCGGCCACTGCCAGCCCGGCGGTGAGAGTAAACAAAATCAGCCCGATGAAGAGCGAGCTGAGAACTTGCAGCGCCAGCGTGCGCGCGGATGGGGTTTGGGGATAAGGAATAGCGCTCATAATGGTCCCGGAATTATACCAGTACAACAAAGGTCGA
The DNA here is from genome assembly GCA_002385985.1 of Anaerolineaceae bacterium UBA3924. Taxonomy (GTDB): domain Bacteria; phylum Chloroflexota; class Anaerolineae; order Anaerolineales; family Anaerolineaceae; genus UBA3924. The sequence continues at coordinate 5,544 of DGEO01000036.1, forward strand.
CGATATTTCCCCACGCGGCGGGGTGATTAATTATGATCTATTAAATGTAGGATGCAAGATCGAAACCAGGTTGGATTCCGGCCGGGAAAAAGAAGTGGAAAAATGGTGGCCGGCAATACCCTTGACAAAGGCTTTCAGACTCATATAATAACGCCTTGCTGCTCGTTACGGGCAGCATGCACTTTCAAAAGCGAACTTCCCCGGCTGCGAAGAAGCGGGGGCCGGAAAACCTGCGCTCCTCCCCTTGACAGGGAACAGGAGAGATGGTAAACTGTAGGTCCCCGAAGCCAAGAGCCGATGCCACTTGCATCGGGCTTTTTTAAGCGGAAGGGAGCACAGCACCTTAACAGCTGAAC
>DGEO01000026.1:0-2781 GCA_002385985.1 Anaerolineaceae bacterium UBA3924
AGATGTGTATAAGAGACAGGGGTATGCCCATTCCGCAGTTCCGCAAGATGCTGAAAGAGAAGATGGAACTGCTGAAGGTGGACCCCTCCTTCGCCGGCCGGTACCTGAACGAAGGCTTCTCGGGCGGTGAAAAGAAGCGCGCCGAGGTGCTGCAGATGGCGGTGCTCCAGCCGGAGATCGCCATTCTGGACGAGACGGACTCCGGTCTGGACATCGATGCCTTGAAGATCGTCTCCGAGGGCGTAAACGCGCTGCGCGGCCCGGAGCTTGGCGTCCTGGTTATCACGCACTACCAGCGCATCCTCAACTACATCAAGCCGGATGTGGTGCATGTGATGATGGACGGCCGCATCGTTCAGTCTGGCGGCCCGGATCTGGCTCTGCGGCTGGAAGCCGAAGGCTATGACTGGATCCGCGACCAGATTGAAGACAAAGCGGTTGCTTCGTAAGCAGGCACCCCTGAGCGAACGGACACAAGAGGTGTTGTAATGGCTGATATGGAAACCGATTTCCTGGAGCATCTGGACAATTACCGGTACGGCTTCCAGGATCCAGATATTTCCGTGTTCAAGACCCGTAAGGGTCTTGACGAGGAAGTTGTCCGCCAGATTTCCGCGATGAAAGGCGAGCCGGAATGGATGCTGGAGTTCCGCCTGAAGGCGCTGCGGCATTTCCAGGAACGGCCCATGCCCAACTGGGGCGCCGATCTCGCGGACCTGAACCTGGACGATATTATTTACTACGTGCGCCCTGCGGAAGCCGCCGGGAAGAGCTGGGACGAGGTGCCGGATACGATCAAGCAAACCTTCGACAAGCTGGGCATTCCGGAAGCCGAGCAAAAGTTCCTGGCCGGCGTCGGAGCGCAGTACGAGTCGGAGATGGTGTACCACTCGATTCAGGAGCACCTTGAGAAGCAGGGTGTCATTTTCCTGAGCATTGAGGACGGCCTGCGCCAGCACCCGGACCTGTTCCGCGAGCACTTCGGCAAAGTGATCCCGATCGAGGACAACAAGTTCGCTGCGCTGAACAGCGCAGTCTGGTCCGGCGGTTCGTTCGTCTACATCCCCAAGGGTGTGAAGGTGGACCTGCCGCTGCAGGCGTACTTCCGCCTGAACGTGGCCAACATCGGCCAGTTTGAGCGCTCGCTCATCATCGCCGACGAAGGCTCGCAGGTGCATTACGTTGAAGGCTGCACCGCGCCGCAGTACACCACCAACTCGTTCCACTCGGGTGTGATCGAGATTGTGGTCAAGAAGGGCGCGCGCGTGCGCTACACCACCATCCAGAACTGGTCGAACAACGTCTATAACCTGGTCACCCAGCGTGCGATGGTGGAAGAAAACGGCACCATGGAGTGGGTGGACTGCAACCTGGGTTCGAAAGTGACCATGAAGTACCCGTCCTGCTACCTGATGGGCCCGGGCGCGCACGGCGAAATCCTGTCCATGGCGTTTGCCGGCAAGGGACAGACCCAGGACGCCGGCGGGAAGATGCTGCACTTCGCTCCCAACACGAGCAGCAAGATCACGTCGAAATCCATCAGCAAGGGCGGCGGGCGTGCTTCTTACCGCGGCCTGCTGAAGGTGGCGGACGGCGCTGTGAATGTCAAGTCCAATGTGGTCTGCGACGCGCTGCTGCTGGATGACAAGTCCCGGTCGGACACTTACCCGTACATCGAGATCGACGAGCAGGATGTGACCATCGGGCACGAGGCTTCGGTTTCCAAGGTGGGGGAGGAACAGCTCTTCTACCTGATGAGCCGCGGGATGAGCGAAGAAGAAGCGATGACCATGGTGGTGTCCGGGTTCATCGAGCCGCTGGTGAAGGAGCTGCCGATGGAGTACGCCGTGGAGATGAACCGCCTGATCCAGCTTCAGATGGAAGGCTCCATCGGTTAGTCCGTTCCACACTGCCTGAGCCATACGAAGGACATTGAAGACATATGACCAGCGAACGACCCAAAGTGGTAATTACTCGGGGACGAACCCGAGAAGCACAGAAAGTAAAGAATTTCACCTTTACCCGGGACATGGTGCGGCTGGACGGCCAGTCAGCGGAGCTGCAGGCTTTCCGCTCCGCGGCCTGGGAGGTCTATGAGGCCACTCCCATGCCAACCACGAAGGAGGAGCCCTGGCGGCGCACCGACCTGGCAGGTCTGGCGGCCGATCAGTTCACCATTCCCGGCCCCGACGCCTATCTGGACCTGCCCGCCGTCCCGGAAGAGATCATGACTCCAATGACCGGTGACAGCCAGGCCGGACGGCTGGTGCTGCTGCCGGGCGGCGGAGCCCAGGCGCAGCTCTCCCCCGAGCTGGCCCGTAAAGGGGTGGTTTTCACCGATCTGCGCACCGCAGAGCGCGAGCATCCTGAGCTGCTGGCCCGGTTGATCGGCCAGGTGGTGAAGCCCAGTGAGGGAAAATTTGCCGCCCTGGCTGCCGCCCTGGCGCAGACCGGCGCGTTCCTGTACGTGCCGCGCGGTGTGGTCATCGAGCAGCCCCTGCACACGCTGCTGTGGGGTCCGGGCATTAACAACGCGCACATTTCGCACTCCATTGTCTGGCTGGAGGAGGGCGCTTCAGTTACCTACATCCACGAGTCTAGCTCGGTCACCGAGCAGGGTGGCCAGACCTTCCACTCTGGCATCATCGAAGTGCATGTCGGCCCGGCAGCCAACCTGCGGTTCGTCGAGCTGCAGTCCTGGGGCGAGCATGTGTGGAACTTCGTCCACGAGCGCGTGCGCGTCGAGCGGGACGGCAATGTGGACTGGATTTTCGGCGCGCT
>DGEO01000026.1:3035-5254 GCA_002385985.1 Anaerolineaceae bacterium UBA3924
GGCAAGATGTCGGGGTTCTACTTTACCGACCAGGACCAGCACCTGGATTACGACTCGCAGCAGAACCATCACGCTCCGCACGGTACCAGCAACCTGCTCTTCAAGGGCGCGCTGATGGACCGGAGCCGGGTGGTCTGGCAGGGGATGATCTACGTTGCTCCCGGCGCGCAGAAGACGGACGGCTACCAGGCCAACCGCAATCTGGTGCTGGACCGGGACGCCCGCGCCGACTCCATCCCCGGGCTGGAGATTCTGGCGGATGATGTGCGCTGCACGCACGGCGCGACCGTCGGGAAGATTGATCCGGAAGAGACCTTCTACCTGATGGCCCGGGGTATCCCTAAGGTCGAGGCCGAGCGCGTAATTGTGGAGGGATTCTTCGATCCCATCATGCAGCGCATCCCCTTTGAGGGTGTCCGGCAGCGCTTCCAGGACGCCATTCACGTCAAAATGCAGGCCTACAAGAGCTGACACCAGCGACTGCGGGCAAGTAACCAGGCTTCCGAAGCGGCTGCAGGGCGGGAACTCCCTCTCGAATGGACAGCCGCTTCGGAAGCAAGCTTGATCCTGTGCAGGCATACTAAACGAATAAACCCGGTGTGATAAAATAAAAAGTTGACTTCCCCGGAATCACTGGAAATAGGAGAAATATATGGCACAGCTTCCTTTCGTTCGACCGCCAGACCCCGAGGCGGCCTATGAAGTTGGCGATACGGTCGAGGTTTACTGCGACCACGACAAGGACGGCCAGAGAGTACGGGGCTGGCTGAAAGGAATCATTGTCCAGGTGGACAGCAAAATGGTGGCTGTGCAGTTCCGGTCGAACGTTTACCTTACGGATGGATGGATGGTTCCGGACCACATCCTGTGGTTCCCGCCCAACTCTCCGCACATCCGTGTTCCGCAGAAACGCTCCCGACCCGAAGTGCACAAACAGGATTAATGGTGATTGGAACAGGTGGCGATATGGAACGAGTAGTCGCGAACAATCTGGATGTGGCTCGCGTTCGGGCGGATTTTCCGGTCCTGCAGCGCGAAATCAAGCCGGGCGTACCGCTGGTGTACCTTGACTCGACCGCTTCATCGCAGAAACCGCTGCAGGTGATCGAGGCCATGGACCGGTATTACCGCAGCTCCAACGCCAACATTCACCGGGGCATTCACACACTGGCGGAAGAGGCGACCGCCCTGTATGAGGGCGCGCGCAAGCGGACGGCGGAGTTCATCGGGGCTGCTCGAGCGCGGGAAATCATCTTCACCCGCAACGCCACTGAGGCCATCAACCTGGTTGCCTACACCTGGGGGCGCAAATTCCTCCAGCCCGGCGATCTGGTGATCCTGACGGAAATGGAGCACCACGCCAACCTGGTTCCCTGGCAGCTGCTGGCCGCCGAGCGGGAAATCCGGCTGGAGTTCATCCCTGTCCGCGAGGACGGGCTGCTGAACCTGGAAGAGTACGACCGCCTGCTGGAGCAGAAGCCAAAACTGGTGTCGTTCACGCACATGTCCAACGTGCTTGGGACGATCAACCCGGCCGAGGAAATCATTCGCAAGGCGCACGAGGCCGGCGCGGTGACGCTGGTTGACGGGGCGCAGTCCGTGCCGCATTTTGCGGTAGACGTGCAGAAGCTGGGGGCTGACTTCCTGGCATTTTCGGCGCACAAGATGTGCGGGCCGACCGGGATCGGTGTGCTGTACGGCCGGCAGGAGCTGCTGGAAGCCATGCCTCCTTTCCTGGGCGGTGGGGATATGATCAAGAAGGTAGAACTGCGCTCCTTCCAGTCCAACGCCATTCCGCATAAGTTCGAAGCCGGCACCCCGGCGATCGCCGAAGCGGTCGGGCTGGCCGCGGCGATCGATTACCTGCAGGGGCTGGGAATGGAAGCGATCGCTGCACACGAGCACGAACTGACTCAATACGCGATGGAGCAGATACGGGCGCTGGAGACTGTTGATATCTTCGGACCGGAGGCGGAGCACCGCGGCGGGGTGATCGCTTTCACCATGGAAGGCATCCATCCTCACGATATATCCCAGGTTCTGGACACCGACGGTATCGCGGTGCGGGCCGGGCATCACTGTGCCATGCCGCTGCACCTCAAATTCAACATTCCAGCCACAACCCGGGCCAGTTTTTACCTGTACAATACCCGGGAGGAAGTGGACAAGCTGGTCCGCGGGTTGGTCAAAGTACGGCGGATGTTCTCCTGAGAGAACGA
>DGEO01000026.1:5457-6400 GCA_002385985.1 Anaerolineaceae bacterium UBA3924
CACGATATCAGTTTCACCGACGAAAACCCGCTGTGCGGCGATCATATTCGCATTGACCTGCGGGTGGATGAGAACGGCCGGGTGACGGAAGCGGCCTTCTCCGGGCACGGTTGCGCCATTTCACAGGCCAGCGCGGACCTGTTGATGGAAGAAGTGGTCGGCAAGACGCTGGACGAGCTGAAGGCCTATAACAAGCAGACCGTGCTGGACCTGATCGGCATTGAACTGGGGCCGGTGCGGTTGAAGTGCGCGCTGCTCCCGCTGAAAGTGCTGAAGGCGGGGGTGTACGGCGTCGGTGAGACGGCTGGATACAACTTCGAGGATGAATGATGACCGACACATCGATGTACGAGTTCTATGCAGTGGCGGATGCCAGCGAGATCCCCAACGGCGAGCGGCTTTTCTTTGAGATCGGCGACCTGCCCATCGTTGTGTTCAACATTGCCGGACAGTATTTCGCCATCGGGGATGTGTGCACCCACGACGGCGGCCCGCTGGGAGACGGAGAGCTGGAAGGCTACGAGGTGATCTGCCCGCGGCACGGCGCACGGTTTGATGTGCGAACCGGTGAAGCGCTCACACTGCCGGCGGTGATCCCCACCCCGTATTACCCGGTTCGGGTGGTGGATGGCCAGATCGAGGTCGGGATTCCGGTATCGTAATCATTCTTCAGGAGAATGAAAACCGGAGCGAGAGTAATCGCTCCGGTTTTTTTGCTGCATGTCCTGCAACGCAACTCTGCGCCTCAGTTCGGCGGGCAGAAGGTGCCGATCACCCGCAGGATGTCGAAGCCCTCGGCGTAGGGGCGCTCGGCAATGGCGCCCCAGCGCACCAGGGTCGCGCGGGTGATGTCCGGGTTGAAGTAATACTTGTCCCGGTAGGTCTTGTAAGCCGCCAGCGCCTGGAGCTTTTTCTCCACATCCTGTTCGCTGACTTCGACCAG
>DGEO01000026.1:6606-31372 GCA_002385985.1 Anaerolineaceae bacterium UBA3924
AAGGCGCGCAGGGCCTCCTCCGTCACAGTGACGTGATCCTGGTGGATATCGGCCCGGGTATGGACGAACACGATTTCCGGCTGGAAAGTGCGGTTGATGTGGATCAGGTATTCCAGGATTTCCTGGCGGAAGTACGGAAAGCGGCGGGTTTCAAACGTGCCGAGAGCCACGTTTTCCTTCGGCACGCCCAGGATGGCCATGCTTTCGTAGTGCTCATCGGCCAGGTTCTGGAGCAGGGGGTTTTTCTTGTTGTCCGACAGCGTGACGCAAAGAACTTCGGCCTGGTCGACGATGTTGGCGATCAGCGCTCCGGCGCCCAGTTCGATGTCGTCGGGATGCGCGCCGAGGAAGCAAACCCGGCGGCCGTAGAAGGTCATGGATTTTTTCATGCTGCTACCTGGTGGCCATGAAGCCGCCGACAACCTTGGTCATGACCAGCTTGCCGTCTTGCTCAAGGCGTTTCTCTGCAACCCGCGTGATGCTGTCCATGATCCGCTGGAAGTCGTCCTTGTCCTGGAAGAAGCTGGACCACAGTTTGCGGTCCTCGGACAGCGAGGCGCGGGTGTAGTCGATGAAGGGTTCCACCGTCTCGAAGACGAGCGGGTTTTCGAAGATGTGGATCTCGACGTTGGAGAAGGTGGCGCGAATGGTGCCCAGGATCTCACTGTCGTACCGGGAGCTGCCCGGCATGGGCGGGATTTCCTTTCCGGTGGCTTCCCGGATGACATCGTAGAAGAACTGCTTGTTGGTGCGCATCGGCCCGGTGGTGAACAGCGTCCCGCCGGGTTTGAGCACGCGGTGCATTTCGCGGATGGTGTAGGGGATGTCCTCGGCGTAGTAGATGGCGAAGCAGCAGGAGAGCAGGTCAAACTGGCCGTCCTCCAGCGGGAAGCGCTCGTTGAAGTTCAGGTCAATGTAGCGGATATTCGCGTTCGCCTCGGCGCTGGCGCGGCGGGCCTGATCGAGCAGCTCACGGTTGACGTCACCGCCGGTGATGTCCGCCTGGCCTTTCAGTTCTTTGTGATAGGAGAGGCACTGCTTCCCGGCGCCGCAGCCGACATCGAGGATCTTCATGCCGGGCCGCAGGGGGAGCAGGTCCAGCATCCAGCGATCGATGTCACGGCTGCCGTATTTCGTGTGGATATCAATCCGCGTCAAGAGGTCATCAGTGGTCTCACGGTAGTCGTATTTCATTGTTCCTCTTCTGGTACGAATGCAAGCTGAGGTAAGTATAAATCCTACAGGCGGAATGTCAAGCCAGAGGCCGGCTCTAACAGATGCGGGGGAGCATTTCCCCGCTCATCACGTCCAGGATGCGGGTGCCGCCGATCAGCGTGCGGAGCAGGACGCGGCCCTGTGGGTCCGGCAGGACGGAGCCGATGCGGGCGGCGTTCTGGCCGTAAGGCGATTTTCGCATAGCCGTAAGGGCAGCGCCGGCTTCTTCGGCCGGGACAATGACAATGAGCTTGCCCTCGTTGGCCACGTAGAGCGGGTCGAAGCCCAGCATCTCGCAGGCAGCCCGCACCACCGGGTTCACCGGGACGGCGGCTTCCTCGATGGTGATGCACACCTGCGACTGTCCGGCAATTTCGTTGAGCGTGGTGGCCAGCCCGCCGCGAGTGGGATCACGCAGCACGTGGGTGTGCGGAGCGGCCTCGAGGATTGCCTGAATCATGTGGTTCAAGGGGGCAGCGTCCGACTGCACGTTCGCGTCAAAGCCCAGCTCGCCGCGGGCGCTCAGAACGGCGATGCCGTGATCGCCCATGGTACCGGAGACCAGCACCACGTCGCCGGGCCGGGCCAGCTCGCCGCCCAGGTCGCGGCCGGCCGGAACCCAGCCGACACCGCTGGTGGAGATGAACATGCCGTCCGCCTTGCCTTTTTCCACCACCTTGGTATCACCGGCGATGATCTGCACGCCGGCTTCTTCGGCTGCGGCCTGCATCGAGCGCACCACCTGCTCCAGCTGCTCCACCGGCAGGCCTTCTTCCAGGATGAAGGAGGCAGTCAGGTAGAGGGGGATGCCGCCTGAGACGGCCACATCGTTCACGGTACCGCACACAGCCAGGCGGCCGATGTCACCGCCGGGGAAGAAGAGCGGGGAGACAATATGAGCGTCGGTGGAGACGGCCAGCCGGCCCTGCAGCCCGGCCTGGTCAGGCAGGCTCAGGTGGGCGAAATCGTTGCCGGCGTCCAGAGGCGGGTTGGTGAAGGAAGGGTGGAAAACCCGCTCGATGAGTTCGCGGGTCATGCGCCCGCCGCTGCCGTGGCCCATGACAATGCTCTCGTTGTGCTTCAGCGGCAGCGGGCAGACCGGGCTTTCCATGTTGGGGTAGTTGAAATCAGTCATCGAATCGTTCGCTTTCAGGACTGTCGGGCGAAGCGGAAGTAGGCGGAGCAGGCGCCTTCCGAGGAGACCATGGGGGCGCCAAGCGGGTTCTGCGGGGAGCAGGCAGTGCCGAAAGCCGGGCAGTCGACCGGCTTTTTAAAGCCCTGCATAATCTGGCCGGCAATGCAAACCTCCGACTCGCGGGTCTGGATGTCGCCCACCTGGAACTTGATCTCTGCATCGAAATCGCTCAGCTCCGGGCGCAGCTTCCAGCCGCTGTCCGGGATCATGCCGATGCCGCGCCAGTTCCGGTCGCAGGTGATGAAGGCACGCTCGATGATCTGCCGGGCGGCCGGGTTGCCCTCGCGGGTCACCAGACGCGGGTAGGCGTTCTCCACATCGTATGTGCCTGCCTCCAGCTGTCGCACGCACATCAGGATCCCCTGAACCAGGTCCAGAGGCTCAAAACCGGTCACCACGATGGGGACTCGGTACTGGCTGGCAATGGGAGGATACTCCTCGTAGCCCATCACAGTGCAGACATGCCCGGCGGCCAGGAAACCCTGCACCCGGTTGTGCGGCGAGCCCAGGATGGCGTGCATCGCCGGTGGCACGCGCACGTGCGAGACCAGGATGGAGTAATTGGTCAGGCCCATGGCTTTTGCCTGCAGCACGCTCAGCGCGTTGGGAGGCGCGGTGGTCTCAAATCCAATGGCGAAGAAGACCACCTGCTTATCCGGGTTTTCCTTCGCCAGGCGCACGGCGTCCAGGGGGGAGTAGACCACCTTCACCTGACCGCCCTGCGCGCGGATGGAGAACAGGTCCTGCCGGGAGCCGGGGACGCGCAGCATGTCTCCGTAGGAGCAGAAGATCACGTCCGGTCGGGAGGCGATGGCCAGGGCTTTGTCGATCAGCTCCAGCGGGGTGACGCAAACCGGGCAGCCCGGCCCGTGGACCAGCTCAATTTCCGGCGGCAGCAGCTGATCCAGCCCGTACTGCATGATGGAGTGGGTCTGGCCGCCGCAGATTTCCATAATGGTCCAGGGGCGGGTGACGGTCCGGCGGATTTCCTCGATGACCGGCTTCACCCGCTCCGCGCTGCGGAACTCCTGAGTGAACTGAGTCAGGGCGGCGTCGTTCATCCGGCGGCCCCGTCCTCTTCCAGGGAGGCTTCCTGCTCGAACTCCTCCAGCTCGTGCAGGGTGGAGAGCGTTTCCATGGCCTCTTCTTCGCTGAGCACATTCAGGGCGAACCCGGCATGGATCATAGTGTACTCGCCGATCCGGGCTTCGGGCAGGGCCTCAAGGCAGGCTTCACGGGTGACCCCGCCGAAGTCAATTTTTCCAATTCGCAGGCCATCTTTGACGTAAATATCGATAATCTTTCCAGGTACACCCAGGCACATGATGTCATGCCTCCTTTGTGTTCATCAGGTTGCGGCTGGCAGCCGCCGCGATCAGCGCCTGTCCCAGCGCCAGGCCGCCGTCGTTAGCGGGTACCCGGTGGTGGTACAGCACGGTAAAGCGGTCCGCGCGCAGGCGCTCCAGCGTTTTGTGAAGGAGCAGGCGGTTTTGCCACACCCCGCCGCTAAGCGCGACGGTGGACGTGCCGGCATTGGAGCGGATCTCCCGGCAGATGGTCAGCAGCGCGTCCGCGATCGCATTGTGGAAGCGGGCTGAAATGGTTCCTGCGCTTTCTCCCGCACGCCAATCGGCCAGCATAGCCTCCCAGAGCGGGGCGGGATCCAGGATCCCATCCTGGATATCGAACGGGTAGGAACCATTTTCGTCTGGATCCGCCAGGGCCTCCAGCTCGATCGCCGCCTGGCCTTCGTAGTTGACCACCTGGCGCACGCTGATCAGCGCCGAGGCGGCGTCGAACAGCCGGCCCATGCTGGAGGTGGGCGGCGTGTTCAGTTTTTTCTCCAGCTGAACGCGCAGCGCGGTGCGCTCCTCAAAGCACAGCGCCTCGACGGGCGGAAGCTCCTCCTCCCAGGGCAGGCCAGCGGCCCACAGGTGAGACAGCGCCATGCGGGCAGGCTTGCGCACGGCCAGGTCTCCGCCCGGCAGGGGAACGTACTTCAGGTGATACGCCCGCCGGTAGCCTTCCAGCCCGCCGACCAGGACCTCGCCGCCCCAAACGGCCCCATCGGTGCCCAGCCCGGTGCCGTCCAGGATCAGGCCGATCACCGGATCAGATTTCGTGTAGTGATTGTCAGCCAGGCAGGCGGCCAGATGGGCGTGATGGTGCTGCACCTTCACCAGGGGCAGGTTCTCCTGTTCGGCCCGCTGCGCGGCGGCACGGCTGGCCAGGTAATCGGGGTGCAGGTCGCAGGCGATCAGCTCAGGCTGCACCCGGAACAGGTTTTGGTAGTGCCGTACACCTTCTTCAAACGACTGCAGGGTCTCGTAGTTTTCCAGATCGCCGATGTGCTGGCTGAGGAAGGCGTACTTCCCGCGGGTAAGGCAGAAGGTGTTCTTCAGCTCCGCGCCGGCCGCCAGAACCGGCGGCAGATCATACGACAGCTGGACGGGATCGGGGGCGTAGCCGCGGGCGCGGCGGATCAGGTAGGGCTGGTCGCCGTCGACGATTTCTGCGACGGAATCGTCCACCCGCATGTGAATAGGGCGGTTGTGCAGCAGAAAGCCGTCCGCCAGGGTTTGCAGGCGGGTGCAGGCGTCCTCGTCCTGGTAGGCGATGGGCTCTTCGCTCAGGTTGCCGCTGGTCATGACCAGTACTTCGGGGAAGCCCGGCTCCGGTTCCAGCAGCAGAAAGTGGAGGGGCGTGTAGGGCAGCATGAACCCGAGCGTGTTCAGCCCGGGGGCCACTACGGCGGCGACGGTCGAGCCGGGTTTGCGCTGGAGCAGCACCACCGGCCGCTGGATGGATTCCAGCAGGTTCCGCTCCGACGGGCCGACCTGTGCCTGGCGCTCGATCGCGGCCAGGTCAAAGGCCATCAGGGCGAACGCCTTATCGGAGCGGCGCTTGCGGCGGCGCAACTCGGCCACCGCCTGCGGGTTGGACGCGTCACAGGCCAGGTGATAGCCGCCAAGCCCCTTCACTGCCAGAATGCGCCCCTCGCGGAGCCACTGGCGGGCCAGCTGCAGCGCATCTTCACCCGCGGCTATCTGCTGGCCGTTGGCTTCAAAGCGGATCTGCGGGCCGCACCTCGGGCAGGCGACCGGCTGGGCGTGGAACCGCCGGTCAAGCGGGTCTTCATACTCGCGGCGGCAGTCGTCGCAGAGGGGGAAGCCCGCCATGGTGGTGTTCGGCCGGTCGTAGGGGATGTCGGTCACGATGGTGAAGCGCGGGCCGCAGTTGGTGCAGTTGATGAAGGGGTAGCGGTAGCGACGGTCGGACGGGTCGAACAGCTCGCGCAGGCAGTCCGGGCAGGTGCACACGTCCGGCGATACGGGCAGGAAATCGCCCGGCTGCGGCTGGCTGTGGCGGATCTCGAAGCCCTCATACCCGTTCGGCGGCACCGGACGGGCTTCGATGGAGTCGATGCGGGCCAGCGCAGGCGGATGGGTCTTCAGCTCCTCGAGGAAGGCCGAGACGGACTCATCCGTGCCGTTGATCTCAATTTCCACCCCGCTGGAGGTGTTGCGCACCCAGCCGGTGAGCTGCAGGGACGTGGCCAGACTGTACACGAAGGGGCGGAACCCGACTCCCTGTACGATGCCTGTGACCTTGATCTCCTGCCCGATAATGGCCATATGGAACCGTTTCTACGCTTTCTTGACCTTGCCGCGCAGCCACTGCGTCCAGGCTTCAAAACCCTCGCCAGTCTTCGCTGATACCTCGAAGGTGATCAGGCCGGGGTTCAGCGCTTCGACTCCCTGGCGGAAGTAGTCCATGCGGAAATCGATGTACGGCAGCAGGTCGATCTTGTTGATGATCAGCACATCCAGCCCGCGGTAGATGTTGGGGTACTTGTAGGGCTTGTCGTCCCCTTCGGGGATGGAAGCGATGAGCACGTTGGCATGGGTGCCCAGCTTGAAGGCTGCCGGGCAAATCAGGTTGCCCACATTTTCCACGATCATCAGGTCCAGTTCGTTCAGGGGCAGCTGGCTCAGGCCCTGGTCCAGCATGGGGGCGTCCAGGTGACAGTCGCCGCCGGTGTTGATCTGGACCGCGGGCATCCCGGCTGCCAGAACCTTGTCGGCGTCGATGGTCACAGGGGCGGTGTCTCCCTCGACCACGCCGATCTTGATATCCGGCTGAAGCATCTGGATGGTCTTGAGAATGGTGCTGGTCTTGCCGGCCCCAGGGGATGCCATCAGGTTGATGCCGAAAACGCCGGCCTCGTCCAGACGGCGGCGGTTGAGCTCCGCGACCTGGTCGTTGGCATCCATAATTCGTTCAACAATGGTGACACGAGAAGCAGACATTGTTATTCCTTCTTTTCAATCTCTATGCTGTCGACGTAAAACTCATCGCCGCTGAGAATATCCAGAGACAGACTGCCGCACTCGGGGCAGGGATTGAGCTGGCCGGCGAGTTCAAACTCATGGGCGCAGGACTGGCAGTGCACCCGGGCAGGAACCCGCCTGAAGTGCAGCCGGGCGCCTTCCGCCAGCGTCCCTTGGCTGATCATATCCCAGTAAAACTGGACAGAATCATCCACAATGCTGGACAGGTCGCCGATCACCAGGGTGATATCCGTGATGCGAGAAGCCCCGGCTCGGGCGCCGTTCCGTGTGGCGATTTCCAGTATGTTTTCCGTTATGGAGAGTTCGTGCATCTGTCCTGATTATAATACTAATCCGACCGTTTTAGTGACCAAACGTCCCGTATTTTTTCCCCTTTCCAGGGGAATGAGGAGGCAGGCCGGTCTGGAGGTCAGGATTGGGGCCGCGCGGCCTCTTCCTTCTCATGGACCAGCAGATCGGTGAGCGTCAGGCGGGTCACCAGCAGGCGGCTGGCGATCACATTGGCCAGGCGCCGCATGATGACATAACCAAGGTCGTGGTCTTCGTCGCACAACTGGCGCAGCGTGCCGCCGTCGAAAGACAGCAGGGTCGCATTGGTTTTCGCAACTGCGCTGCCAACCAGCTGGCGAACGATCGGCGTCATGCTGGACCAACCGATAATATCCAGCGGCTCGGCGGTGAAAATGGCCAGCTGTCCGCGGGACGGGATCTGGTAGGTGATTTCCACCTGCCCTTCAATAACGATATACAGGCGACCTTTCCGATCTCCTTCATGGAACAGCACCTCCCCCGGCTCCGCATGGCAGGTCTCCGCAATCGCGGCCAGCCGGTCAAGCTGGTCCGGATTGAGATCCATGAACCAGGGGATGCTCCTGAGGAGATGCGAATGATCAATCTGCTGCAACATACGACACTCTATAACTCCGATTAGTCAACTCTGTTTTATCATCGTTGCCCAAACGGGTATAAGTGTGTTCTATCCCTAACCGTTGGACTGATTGTCACCTGAAAAATGGTACCTTCGGGCACCTTTCTCTCGAGAGAAAGGTGCCGTGGATCACCCGAAATCGTGATAGATTTTACCGCGCTTTCACTGGCCTGTCGTGCAGCCAGTCCCAGAGCATCTCTTCGGCCTGGCGGGCCAGCGCTTCCGTCCGGGGGGACAGCGAGCGGGTGAAGTTGAACGAGAACCCACGGACGGCCATCAGCCAGGCCTGCGGCTGCCGGCCAAAGAGGGAATCCACCAGGAACAGGCAGGTCTCTGGAGTCATATGGTGGGTGAGCGGCGAGGTCTGGAACTGCGGCTGCAGTTCCAGACAGTACAGATCCTCCGGCTGGCTGCCGGTATGGGCGTCCACAAAGCACACCTGGTCGAACCCGGCGATCAGTTCCGCCATCTCCGGCATGATCTGCAGGTCGAACAGCAAATGCAGCCGCCCGTCCTCAAAAACCCGCTCGGACTCATCCCTCAGGCCGGTACCGCCGGGATCCAGCCGGGCAGCCAGGTGGTCCATCAGCACCCAGGCGACGCCGTCGTCTTCCCGGTCCGGGTTGCCGATACCGATCAGCAGTTTACGCGGAGCAGGAGAACCTGCTGCTCCTTGTTCAGGGGACAGCAGGTTCTCGCTGTTGTTGTACTCGCCGGTCATTCTAACCGCGGCGAAGCTGCCTGACGGTGTTGCCGTCCGGATCGAGGATATCCACCACGATCGGCATCTGGCCGACGGCGTGGGTCGAGCAGGACAGGCAGGGATCATGGGCGCGGACGGCGGCTTCGACCCGGTTCAGCAGGCCTTCGGAGATCTCCGGCCCTTTGATATAGGTCTTGGCGACGCTGTCCACCGCAGTGCTCATGGCCCAGTTGTTGTGCCCGGTGGCGACGATCAGGTTGACCTTGGTCAGCTGGCCGTGCTCGTCGGCTTTGTAGTCGTGGATCAGGGTGCCGCGCGGGGCTTCGATCACACCCACACCCTCACCCTTGTAGTCGTGGCGGGTGTTGATGATGTCGGTGCTGAGGATGTCCGGGTCCTCCAGCAGCACGCGAACTTGCTCAACGGCGTAGAGGGCCTCGATCAGGCGGGCGTAGTGGAAGTACAGGGTCTGCTCCACCGGATGGCCAGGGTTGAGGGCCTTGAACTCCTTCAGGGCTTCGTTGGCCAGCGGCGTGGAGATCCGGTCGGACACGTTCAGGCGGCCCAGCGGACCCACGCGGTAGACGCCTTCCGGCCAGCCGAGCTTCTTGTAGTAGGGGAACTTCAGGTAGGTCCACGGCTCCACGTGCTCGGCGATGTAATCCAGGTAGCTGCTGTCTTCGAACAGCTCCAGCTCGGCGCCGCTGCGGTCGATCAGGCGGATCTGGCCGTTGTACAGCTCGAGCGCGTTACCGGGTTTGACCAGACCCAGGTAGCCGGACTGCAGCACGGCGAACTTGTTGATGTCCTCCTGATTGGCGGCAGCCCAGTCCTTCATGATCTTCAGGCCCAGCTGAAGGGTGGCGATGGCCTCGTCCACGCCGGAGAGGATGTAATCGCGGCCTTCCGCAGAGAGGGCTTTGTTGACGCCGCCGACCACGGCGAAGTTGGGGTGAACCCGGCGGCCGGCCAGGGTGGAGATGATCTCCTGGCCGAACTTGCGCAGGTTCACGGCCTTGAGTGCCAGACCGGCGTTGGACTGGATCAGGCCGACCACGTTGCGGACAGCCGGGTCGGCGTCGAAGCCCAGCAGCAGGTCAGGGCCGGCCAGCTCGAAGAAGTGCATGCCGTGGCTCTGGATGACCTGGCCCATGTGCATCAACTCGCGCAGCAGCTGCGCCGGGCGGGGGGCGGGAGCGCCGTAGACCTCATCCGCGGCCTTGGCAGCGGCAAGGTGATGGCTCACCGGGCAGATACCGCAGATGCGCGGGGTGATGGACGGCATTTCGAAGACCATGCGGCCTTCGCAAAATTTCTCAAAACCGCGGAACTCGTTGACATGCAGGTAGGCGTGCTCGACGCTGCCGTCATCCTTCAGGTGGATGGTGACCTTGGCATGCCCTTCAATCCGGGTTACGGGTTCAATTGTTACTTTCTGTGCAACCATTCGATACCTCTCCTAGTGCCAATGCAGCAGTTCATCTTTGAGTTCGGGGCGCCGGCCCTGAGCCAGCTCGCTCAGGACGTGGAAGATCGTATCTGCACTGGGAGGGCAGCCAGGCACATGGACATCCACCGGGACCACTTCCTGCAAGGCGCGGGCGCGGGTCATCTTCGCCAGCTCGGGATCGTCCGGAACGGCGCCGCTCTCGTCGGTGCTTTCCGTCTCGACATAGGCGCGTTTCAGGGCCTCTTCGATTCCGCAGAAGTTGCGCATGGCAGGCACACCGCCGAACACGGCGCAGTCACCTAGGGCGACGAGAATCTTGGCGCGCTCGCGCATCTTGCGGGCCACTTCTTCGTTGGCGCTGTTGTTGATGCCACCTTCCAGAATGCCGACGTCCACACCTTCTTCATCGGGCTCCTTCAGGTCGGTGATGGGTGTGGAGCGGAGGTCGGCCAGTTCAGCGATCAGCGCGATCCGCTCGTCGATGTCCAGCAGGGACATGTGGCAGCCTGCGCACCCACAGAGCCAATCGCTTGAGATTTTCGGTTTTGCCATTCGATTTTCTCCTGTCCAGTATCAAACATTAAGCCGCGATGGCGACTGAAGACAGCCGTTCAGCCAGCGCTTCCTGCCAGCCGTCGTCGACCGTCACGCCCAGCACTGCCGCCAGACCGGTGAGCGCTTCCACGTTGGTGCGCACGTCAGCCGCGGGCTGGAGGGCATGACGGGCAGTTTGCAGCCGGCCTTCCAGATTGACAAAGTGGCCGTCCTGCTCCTGGAAGTTCGCCACGGGCAGGACCACATCGGCTTTGTCCATCAGCGGGGAGACGTAGCTGGCCTGGAGCACCAGTCCGGGGACGTTGGAAAGCCGGCTGACCCAGTCCTCGGAGGGATCTTCATCACCCAGCGCCGCATAGATCACCTGGTGGCCGTTCAGGGCGAAGGGGCTGTCGAGTTGGTACTGAGCCGCCGTCACGCTGTTCGCGCCACCCTTGGTGCCAAGCACTTTCGCGCCGGTCAGGTCGGCCAGATCCATGAGGGTGGGCAGCGCCTGCGGCTGCTGTGCCACGAAGCGAGCACCGAAGACAAGCACCGGTTTCTCGGCGGCTTTGAGCAGTTCCGCGGCCTGCTGGAAGGACTGGGCGTCGATTCCGGTGCTGGCTGCCAGCGAGGCCAGGGATTCCTCCTTGCCGATGATGGCGCTGGCGATGCCGCGCAGCACGTCCACTTCCTTACCGGGCTCGTACTTCAGGGAGAGATCACTCAGGCCGTCAAGACCGTTTGCACCGGTGTCGACCAGCAGCAGCCTGACGCCGTTCGGCAGAATGCGCTTGACGAAGAAACCGGCCACGCGGTGTTCCACAGTCAGATCGTCGCCGAAGATGACCACCGTGTCGGCGGATTTCAGGTCCTCAAGCTTGCCTTCAAAACCAGCGCCGCGAGCGGCTGCAAGTTCGGATGCGGCAGCCGTCGTGTAGCCTTCCTCAAAAGTGGTTACCAGGCCGGATTTCAGCCCGTCGGCAAACAGCTTCTTGAAGATGTACAGGGCTTCGGCGGAAAGGCGGGTGGAGGCCAGAGCAGCCACTTCGCGGTTCTGCAGCCGCCCGGCGGCAGCCGCCAGGGCTTCTTCCCAGGTGGCGGGCTCGAGGGCGCCGTTCTTGCGCACCAGCGGGGTGGTAATCCGCTCGCGCTGCTCGGAGACGGCGCTGTAGCGGCCGCGCTCGCAGAGAACGCCGCCGTTGACCGGGCCTTCCCAGTCGCCTTCCACCCGGACCAGGTTGTTGTCGCGGGTGAGCACTTCGACGGAGCAGCCCACGGAGCAGCCGCCGCAGATGGACTGGGTAATGTCCAGATCGACGCGGTGGCCGCGGTAAGCCGACCAGCGGTCGATCAGCGCGCCGGTGGGGCAGACCTGCACGCAGGTGCCGCAGGAAACGCAGGTGCTCTCACCCAGCGGAACGCCGAGGTCGGCGATGAGCGTGCTCTTGGCGCCGCGCTCTTCAAACCCCAGGGTGTGATTGCCGACCAGCTCGCCGCAGGCCCGGACACAGCGGCGGCACAGGATGCAGCGGTTGTTGTCCAGGACGATGTACTTGTGACTGGCGTCCACGGGGTAGGGAGAGTAGTTGGGAATGAGCGGCCAGTGCGTCATGTCCAGTTCGTAGGCGGAGTTCTGCAGGTCACAGTCGCCGCCGGACACCTGGCAGTACGGGCAAAAGTGGTTACGCTCGCTGAAGATCAGGGAAAGAACGAACTTGCGGGCTGCCAGCACTTTGGGTGACTTCGTCTGCACCTTCATGTTGCTGCCAACAGGGACAGTGCAGGACGTCATCAAAGTGCGCGCGCCTTCAATTTCCACCAGGCAGAGGCGACAGCCCCCGTAGGGTGTCAATTCCGGATGGTCACAGAGGGTCGGAATCTCGATTCCGGCCGCACGTGCCGCATTGAGTACAGTCGTCCCTTCAGGGACTTCAACGGTTTTCCCGTCGATGGTTAATGTGACCATTATTCCTCCTGAACAAATTCTGGCTTGCATGTTTCATGTCGAGCTGAATACCATTCATATGACAAACCCCGGACGGGCATAGATTTACAGTTAATTGCAGCTATATCCGCCCGAAAATGGTCGTGATCGAGGTGTGCGGCGGGGGTTACGCAAGATATCAACAGGTTGTGAGAATCCACCGTCTCCCGGTCGAAATTCAGACCGGCTTTCGGATGCGGGATCCTCTCACACCTGTTGATTTCAGTATGAACCGGGGTCAACACGCCCCGGTTCGAGCCATGTTTGCGAATGGCCATGCGCACAGCCTCTTTACTGCCGTCCAAGTCTCTCCCAGCTAATGCCATGCAGCTCCTCCTGCGAGCTTCGTGGTCATGGGTGATAAAGGGACAAAGGACCGGGCAATTTACAGATAAGTCAACGGTTAATCGATATAAATCGCGTGGAAATTGCAGACCTGCTGGCAGATGCCGCAGCGAACGCAGATATCCTGATCGATGGTGTGCGGCTGGCGGCGGGTGCCGCTGATCGCATTCGTGGGGCAGTTGCGAGCGCACACCGTGCAGCCCGTGCACTGGTTGGGATCGATGACGTACTTGATCAGCGCGCGGCAGACCTTCGCCGGGCAGCGCTTCTCGTAAATGTGCGCCTCGTACTCATCCCGGAAGTGCTTCAGGGTGGAGACGACCGGGCCGGGAGCGCCCTGACCGAGGCCGCACAGGCTGTCCTGTTTGATCTCGGCGCACAGGACTTCCAGCGTGTCCAGGTCGGAAGGTACGCCTTCACCGTTGCAGATGCGGGTGAGGATCTCGAGGATCTTGCGGGTGCCGACGCGGCAGGGAACGCACTTGCCGCAGGACTCGTCCTGGGTGAACTCCATGAAGAAGCGGGCGATGTCCACCATGCAGGTATCTTCGTCCATCACAATCAGGCCGCCCGAGCCCATGATGGAACCCGCACCGGTCAGGGACTCATAGTCCACCGGGAGATCCAGGTAGTCGGCGGGCAGACAGCCGCCCATCGGGCCGCCGGTCTGTATGGCCTTGAAGCCCTTGCCGTCCTTGATGCCCATGCCGACATCGTAGACGATCTCGCGCAGGGTGATGCCGAAGGGAACTTCGATCAGGCCGGTGTGATTGACGTCGCCGGCCAGCGCAAAGGTCTTGGTTCCCTTGGAGCGCTCTGTGCCCATCGAAGCGAACCAGTCAGCGCCCTTGAGGATGATCTGAGGCACGTTGGCGTAAGTCTCGACGTTGTTGATGTTCGAGGGCTGACCCCACAGGCCCGACTGCGCCGGGAAGGGCGGGCGGGGGCGGGGTTCGCCGCGCTTGCCTTCGATGGAGGCCATCAGAGCAGTTTCTTCACCGCAGACGAAAGCGCCCGCGCCGATGCGGACTTCCAGGTCGAAGGAGAAATCGGTGCCGAGGATGTTCTTGCCCAGCAGGCCCCATTCGCGCGCCTGGGTGATGGCGCGCCCGAGGGTGGCGACCGCCAGGGGGTACTCGGCGCGGCAGTAGACATAGCCGCGCTCCGCACCGATGGCGTAGGCGGCGATGGCCATGCCTTCCACCACCGAATGGGGATCGCCCTCGAGGACGCGGCGGTTCATGAACGCGCCAGGGTCACCTTCATCGGCGTTGCAGATGATGAACTTGGGGTGGTTGGCTGCAGCGCGGGCCAGCTGCCACTTCTTGCCGGTCGGGAAGCCCGCACCGCCGCGGCCGCGAAGGCCGGAAGCCAGCACTTCGTCGATGACCTCTTCAGGGGTCATGGAAGTGACCGCTTTGGCCAGTGCCTGGTAGCCGTCGACGGCCAGGTAATCTTCGATGTTCTCAGGGTCGATCTGCCCGCAGTTCCGCAGAACAACGCGGACCTCTTTAGGCGTGGGGGCGGACAGTTCCTCGTCGGATTTCTTCGGGGAAGGCGGCAGCAGGAAGCGGTTGGCCACGCGGCCCTTGAGGAAGTGTTCGGTGACCAGGAAGGGAATGTCTTCCGGAGTAAGGCCCACATAATGAGCGCCTTCCGGATAGACCACCAGTTCGGGGCCGAGAGCGCAGGAGCCAATCCGGCTGGTTTCCAGCACCTGGACTTCCTCAATCAGGCCCTGAGCGACCAGTTCGTCCTGCAGCGCATCGATCAGCTGGAGCGAACCGCGGCGGACACAGTCAGGGTCTGTGCACACCAGTACGTGAGAGCGGTAATATTTCATGCCATCACCTGATCTGTCAGTTTCTATTCCGTGGGGCCGGTAGGAATGACGTGATCAGAGACCACGTTTCCAGACTTCACATGATCGCGCATGATGCGTTCGGCGACATCGGGGGTCACTTTGCCATAAGTAACCGTGGGCTGCTCACCGACGGTGACCTGAACGATCGGCTCTCGCTCGCACATGCCCAGGCAGCCCGTCTGCGCAACCGTAATCCCGCTCAAGTTATCCTCTTCAATGACCTTGAGGACAGCCTTCATCGTGTCGCGAGCGCCGGCTGCGATCCCGCAGGTACCCATGGCGACCACCACCTTCGTGCCGCCGCTGGCAGTCTTGACACGGCGCTTCTCAAGAGCTTCCTCTCGGGCGCGTTTCAAATCATCAATGCTCTTGATCGTAGGCATAAAGTCCACACTCCTCTGCTATGAAAAACGCTTATCACCGGTCTGCATCAACCAGGTTCGCACCGGCGAGGCCGGCGCAGATGGATTCACGCAAGTAGGTCAGCACCTCTGGTTCGCTCCACGAAATGCCATCCAGTTCGCGGCGCAGCGGTTCTGTGTCGAAGCAGAAGCGCTGTTCATCGTGGCGGCAGTTGACCAGGAAGCGGACGTCCGGATTGGCGACGATCAGGCTCATCAGCGTGGCAGGAAGGTCGCCGAGGGGCATCCGGTCGATGTGACTGTTTTGGAATTCAACCGTCAGGCAGGTTCCTTCTCCGGCCTTTGATTCCACCTTGAGCCAGCCGTTGCAGGCTTCAGCGGCTGCTTTGAGCAGGGGGATGCCCAGCCCAACCTTGCGCGTTGTGCGTGTGGTGCAGAAAGGATCGCCTATCCGGGCGACCATTTCCTCGTCCATGCCCTTACCGTTATCGCAAACCTGCATACGCAAGCGATCCGCCGCCTGGTCGACCGAAACGTTGATTTCGATCTGGTTAGCCCCGGCGGCGATGCTGTTTTCGACGATATCGAGTAAGTGCAGCGACAGTTCTCTCACCACAACCTGCCTGAAATGGCCTGCTCAGTTACTGCCCTGATTCCTCCGAATCGAAGCAGCTGCGGATGATTTGCGGGAATTTGTTGGGTTTGACCCGGCCGAAGACCTGCTCGTCCACCACCACCACGGGGGCCTGGCTGCAGGCGCCGACGCAGCGGCACACTTCGAGGGTGATCGACCCGTCTTTGGTGGTCTGCCCCGGTTCGATGCCCAGCTGCTGCTTGGCTTTTTCGATCAGCTGGGGAGTACCACCGACATAGCAGGCCGTGCCCATGCAGAATTTGACCGTATGCCGCCCCCGGGGAGAGGTGGTGAAGAAGGAGTAAAACGAAACTACCCCGTGAACCGCGGATGCGGGAACGCGAAGCTGCTGGGCCACATACATCTGAACAGGTTCGGACACGAAACCGATTTTGGCCTGGATCTCATTCAGGACAACCATGGTCGCGCCGGGTTTGTCCTTGTTTTCCTGCAGAATCTGGTCGATGATACGTTTCTGTTCCGGGTTGGTGAGGGGGTCTATCGAGATCACTGATTCGGGCGTGTGCAACATTTTTACTCCACCTTTCAGGAATAAGGCGAACTCAGGCGACAAGCACGGGTCGAGTCGATCTCAGGATACCCAACTCGGCTTGTTTGGACAAATAACAAATGTCACGATTGGCCGGTTTTGTGTAATTGTGAAAATTGGTACAAAACGTATTATAACACGCTTTCCCGGAATGGGAAGAACGAAAAAAAGCGGTTATTGCGCCCGAAAATCGCCTGCCGGATTTCAGACACCGACGGGCCTTCCAGATAATATTGATTGGTCCCCTGAATCTGATCCAGCCGGTGGGCATCACCGTTGTGCAGCAGGGGATAGGATGCAATTTGTGGATATTTGACTCTGGCCTGGTCGGGGGTGCTGAGGCGAAAGACCTCCAGCCCGTCCACCGGCAGATCGGCGGGGACGAAACCCAGGTGGCTCAGCAGGCCGTAGGCTTTCCGGTCGACGTGCGCGGGGATGAACAGGCCGCCCAGCCGGTGCACGTGATGGCAGGCCTCGCTGATGGACAGGCGGACAGAAGACAGCAGCAGGCGCTCCTCGCGCCCGAGGAAGTCGCCGTTCTCGTCCACGTACAGCTGGTCGCCGAAGTAATCCGGCCTGTTGGCGAGCGGCGGCAGCAGCCGGTCGACGATAGCCTGCAGGGCGTGGGCTTGCTCGAGCGTGTCGAAGATGCACAGGCAGTGGACTTCTTCGGCGGTCTGCAGTTCCATCCCGGGCAGAATGGTCAGACCCGTCCCGTCTGCCGCTTTTTGGACTGCGGCGATATTGCCGGTGGCGTTGTGATCGGTGATGGATAAGATCTGGATACCGCGATCCAGCGCCGTACTGACGATCAGGGGCGGCTGCATTTCGATGTCGGCACACGGTGAAAGAACCGTGTGAACGTGCAGGTCAGCCCGAAATGCCTTCATGCTGCCCCCCCGGTTGGCCAGCCGGCTAACGATCTCTCAGCCCGAGTTCCCACAGCCGCCCGACCACCCAGAAGGTGGATCGGGGGGTGGTGAAGAGATTGATCCCTTCTTCGTTTGCCTTCGCGATGGTGGCCGCGTCGGGTGCGGCTCCCTCGGTGATGATAATGCCGCACAGGTCAAGCAGGGCGGCCACCGCGATGATGTTGGCATGGGCCTGCAGGGTGACCCACAGGCCATGGTGCTGCGCGCCGGACATAACACAGCTCAAGAGGTCGGAAGCATACCCGCATGAGGGTTCAATGCTGGCAAAATCCTGTGGATGGGTCACCACACTCAGGTCGAGTTCTTTGATGATTTGAGCCAGGTTCATGTACCGGTCTCCTTCAGTTGATATCCTTCGCCAACAGCCTCTTCATCGTTAAGGAAAATCTTCATTCGCAACCGGGTGCCTTTGCCCCAGGTCGATTCCAGGTTCATTTCGTCCACACAGCGGGAGATGTTGATCAACCCCATGCCAGCCCCGAAGCCCAGCGCACGGATTTCTTCAGATGCGGTGGAAAACCCGGGCTGCATGGCCTGCTGGATGTCCTTGATGCCCGGACCATAATCATACACATCCATCGAGATCTGGTGCGGCTCAATTTCCACCCGGATGACGCCGCCATCGGTGGTGTGGATGACCAGGTTCATCTCGGCTTCATAGACCGCGATGCCCGTCCGGCGGGCAACCTGCGGATTGGCCCCCAGGCGAACCAGCGCCCGCTTGATGTGGCTGGAGGCTTCGCCGCCGTGAATGAAATCCCTCGGCTGTATGTTATACCGCAGGATCAGGCTGGTGCGGTCAGATTTGATATCTTCGAACAGGTGGCGGGCGCGGTAGCGGCGCATTTCCTCGGCCTGGATGTCCCGCTTCAGCGCTGAAAGGAGGCCGCGGGTGATGTCGCCCTTGGTGAGGATGCCCACTACGGTCTGGCCATCCTCCGTGACGGGCAGGCGGCCTACTCTGGAGTTCACAAAGACCTTCAGCGCTTCGACCAGCGGCTCACCGGGTCGGACGGTGATCAGGTTGGTGCTGGTCATGAACCGGCTGCAGGGGGCCTCCAGGTCGCCTTTAATCAGGCTGCGGATCAGGTCTTCGATGCTGATGATGCCGACAAAGCGGCCCTCGTCCACAACTGGAGCGCCGGTGATGCGCCGGGAGCGGAACAGCTCCAGCACCGCGTTCATCGAGGTCTCCGGCGTGACGGTGACCGGGTCCGGGGTCATCACTTCCTGGACCTTGATTTCATAGGCCAGTTCCTCAAGCCGGGTGATCTGATCGGCTTCCAGGTCGGTCAGGTCGCGGTAGTCATCGGTCGAGGAAGTGTCCATATTACCTGTTATGGCCTATGTCTCCGTGCTGCACGGCGCGCTGGAGCTCACCGGCAGCTCAAGGCTGGTCAGGCCGGCCTGGTACAGCCGGCCGCAGAGTTCGAACATGCCCAGCGGGGAAACGATCAGGGGAATGCCTTCCTGCTCGGCCAGCTGGATGGTGGTCTTTGGGGGGTGTTTACCGCGCACCAGCACTATCGCACTGATATCGGCCATCTGGGCAGTGCGGACGACCTGCGGGTTGCACAGCCCGGTGAGCAGGACGGCTTCCGGCTGGGTGGCGGCGAGCACATCGCTCATCAGGTCAGCGCCGCAGCAGCCTTTTATTTCACGGTCGATGTCAGCTGAAGGGTTCAGGAGAGTGCCGTCAGCTAGCTGGATTAATTCAGATAATTTCATGGAATCCTGCTGGATGCGTGGTTATACCGAGATTGGGTTTATTGTACCTTATTCATAACCAGTATGAGGGATGGATTGTACCAGAAAGAACGCGTGTTTCGTGCTACAATCCCTGCATACCTCGAGGATGAGTAGTGATATGAAAAAAGTTGTCCAAGCAATTAAAGGCACCCGGGATTTTTACCCCGAGGAAATGGCTGTGCGCAGCTGGCTGTACCGGACCATTCGCCGTGTGTCGGAGCTGCACGGCTATCAGGAATATGAGGCTCCCATTCTGGAAAAGCTGGAGCTGTACGCAGCCAAATCGGGTGAAGAGCTGGTCAAAGAGCAGGCTTTTGTGTTTGAAGATCGCGGCGGCGACCTGATCGCCCTGCGCCCGGAGCTGACCCCCAGCCTGGCCCGCATGGTGGCTCAGCGGCAGAAGGAACTTACGTATCCGCTGCGCTGGTGGTCCTTCGGCCCCTTCTGGCGGTACGAACGGCCGCAGAAAGGCCGCACCCGCGAGTTCTTCCAGTGGAATATCGACCTGATCGGCGCGGATTCGCCGGAGAGCGACGCCGAACTGATCAGCATCGCCGCGGCGTTCTTCAAGGCGGTCGGGCTGGACCCGGATCAGGTTGTGATTCTGGTCAACAACCGCCGTCTGATGGAGGCTGAACTTGCCCGCCTGCAGATTAAGCCGGAGTTGAAAGGCGACGTGTTCCGGCTGATCGACCGGCGGGACAAGATGACCCCCGATAACTGGACGGCCTATGCCCGGGATATGGGGCTGAGCGAAGCGCAGATGGAAGGTCTGACCCTGTTGCTCAGCGACGAAGAGGCCTGGAAGCGATCCGAGGAGATGACCCGGCTGTTCACCGCGCTGGAGCAGGTTGGCGTCAAGGACTACGTGCAGTTCGACGCCGGCATCATACGCGGGCTGGAGTATTACACCGGTACCGTCTTCGAGGCCCGCGACCGGCAGGGCGAAGGCAGAGCCATCCTGGGCGGCGGTCACTACGACAATCTGGTGGCGGATGTCGGCGGCGATCCGCTGAGCGGCGTCGGGTTTGCCATGGGCGATGTCATGATCCGCGTCATCCTGGAGAAGTACCAGTGCCTGCCGGAGCTCAACACCCAGCCGGCTCAGGTGCTGGTCACCGTGTTTGACGAAGACTCGCTGCTGGATTCTCTGCGGCTGGCGGCCGAGCTGCGGGCCCGCGGAGCGAACACAATTGTGTTCACCGAACCGGTCAGGCTGCAGAAGCAGCTCAAGTTCGCCGACAAGGCCGGCGTGCGCTTTGTCGTCATCGTCGGACCGGATGAGCGCCAGGCCGGGCAGGTGACGGTCAAAGACCTGGCGGCGCGGGAACAGACCAGCCTGTCAAGAGAGCAAGCCGCTGCTTTTCTCAGCCAAAAGCTTGCGAAAGCCGAAGCAGTGTGATAAAATCTGCCTCGCTAAACGCGGTGCCTGTAGCTCAACGGCAGAGCGCCTCACTGTGGATGAGGAGGTTGAGGGTTCGAAACCGTCCAGGCACCCCTCCAAAATCGCTTGGCCCGTTTATGGGTCAGGCGTTTTTTCTTGTATAGGGTAAATATGCGGAAAAGGCGTTTCAGGGTTTGACAATCCGCTTTAACCCCTTTAGACTATTAGCGGTGCCGTTTACTCCTGAACCTCTCGAGGCAAGGAATGAATATTGTCACCCGTTCGATCCTCAACCAACTGGGGGGTCATTCCATTCAGCCATTGCTGGTTGTCTGGGATGAAATCGAACGGATTGTGATTGAGACCTACAAGCAAGACCTTGTCCGGGAGGAGGAAGCGAGCCGGTACCCGGAGCTGCGCGAGCAGTTTCTGCGGGACTACCGGGCCTGGGAGGGCGAGCTTCGCCCGTACTGGCGCAAGACCTCGATTAACGGGGTGCCTGTGAACCGAGATCCGTTCCTTGTCATTCTTGATAACACCCAGGCGGATCAATTTCGCCGGAATTGGGAGGCTATGCAGCATCTGCCACCAGCACGCGAGACGATCAACCAATATTTACTGGGCGCTTTACAGCAGCTCAAGGGGGAAAAGTGACGTGGAAGCCGCTGTAAGAGTTATCGGACGACGCTCTGACGTCGAAGAAAGGCATAAACGCCATGACCGGGGGCTGTGCGTTTATCGGAAACATAGATTGACGCTCCGCCATGGATAAGAAACACAGTATTCTGGTTGTTGACAGCGACGAATCATCCCGGAAATACCTGCTCAAGCTGCTTCAAAACGAAGGCTACTCAGTCATCCCGGCTGCAGACGGCTTATCTGCCCTGGACGCGCTGAAAAAACACAGTTACGACCTGCTCATTCTGGAACTGGACATTCCTCCATTCGGCGGGATGGAATTCGTCCGCCGTGCAGGGCAGGCGGACCCGGAAATGCGGGTCATCATCTATACCGGCAGCGGGTCGCTGGAGACCGCGATTCAGGCCATCCGCTATTACGTGGAGGATTACATCCTCAAGCCGGCTACCCCGGAAGAGCTCCTCGACAGCGTGCGCAAGGCGCTCACCTCCAGCGGCCGGCACAAGCATGTGTCCGTGTATGAGGGTGTGGGGGTCTATTCCACTGAACCGGTCAGCCGTCAGGTGATGTTTGGCCGGGAGGTGCAGATCGACTTTGCCAGGCGGCGCATCACCTGCAGGGATAAGGAGATCCATCTCACGCCGACGGAAGCGCGCCTGCTGGAGGTGATGCTGCGCTACCGCAACCAGGTGGTGGCCCATGCGGATCTGGTCTACCGGGTTCAGGGCTACCGCGTGGGGACAGAGGAAGCAGCCCGCATCCTGCGGCCGCTGATGAGCCGGCTGAGAAAGAAACTGGAATGCATTCCTGGCGGGGATCGATGGATCCAGAATGTGCGCGGATCCGGTTATCTGTTGAACTTCGAGGAATAAAAAGCGACCGCCCGAGAGGCGGTCTCTTTTTCTGAGCGGGCGACGGGATTCGAACCCGTGGCATTCACCTTGGGAAGGTGACGGTCTACCACTGACCTACGCCCGCATATCCTGCCGAGATTATACTCCAAATTGGCGGATTGAAAAGGGTGGTGAGCCAAGTTTTTGTGACGTGGGGGATGGGTCAGCAACTCTTCACGCCTCGACGGGCACCGGCACCGAGGCGACGATATCCTCAATCAGCTGGGCGCTGGAGCGGCCGCGCAGCTGCGCCTGCGGCGAGATGATGATACGGTGCGAGAACACCGCCGGCGCCATCAACTTGACATCGTCCGGCAGGACAAAGTCGCGCCCCTGGATGGCCGCGGCGGCCTGAGCAGCCTGGTACAGGGCCAGCGTGGCACGCGGGCTGGCGCCAAGCTGCACGTCGCTGTTTTCGCGAGTGGCCCGGGCGATGCGAACCACGTAATCACGGACAGAGGCTTCCACCCGCACGTGACGGCGCTCCTCAATCAGCGCGAGGATCTCTTCCGGCCCAGTCACAGGTTCCAGCCCGGCGAGCGGATCGGACTGCCCGAAGCGCTCCAGGATGGCATTTTCTTCCTGCTGAGTGGGGTATCCAAGCTGGACTTTCACCAGAAAGCGGTCGATCTGCGCTTCCGGCAGGGGGAAAGTGCCTTCCAGCTCGACCGGGTTCTGCGTGGCGATGACCAGGAAGGGGCGCGGGAGGGGCCGGGTGACGCCGTCTGCGGTTACCTGACGCTCCTGCATGGCTTCCAGCAGCGCGGACTGGGTGCGCGGCGTGGCCCGGTTGATTTCATCCGCCAGCACAACCTGGGTCATCAGCGGGCCGGGCCGGTACTCAAATTCCTGTTCCTTCATGTTGAACCAGCTGAGACCAGTAATGTCACTGGGCAGCAGATCGGGGGTGAACTGGATGCGCCGGAAAGAACAGCCCAGGGACACCGCCAGCGCGCGGGCCAGGGTGGTCTTCCCTGTCCCGGGTACGTCCTCCAGCAGCACGTGGCCTTCACACAGGATGGCGGCCAGCAGCAGATCGATGGTTTCCTTTTTCCCGATGATGACTTTCTGTACGTTTATGCGCAGCTGCTCGGCGATGTTCGCGATCACGGGCCCTCCGGATTACAAAAAACCTTAAGTGCTGGATGCAGTATACAGAAATGCGTCCTCAGTGTACAATACTGGTAGATTTTTCACAGGTAGAGAAATAAGTGAAGCTTTGATGCAGCCGACAGGGGTTGGTTGGGCTACTATAGCACCGGTCTACAAGGGTGTCAATGAGGCTGTGGTATAATGCCTTGTTTGTTTAACATCAAACAGAACCCCACCTTCCCCTCAGGGACAAGGAGACTGTTTTGGCTTTCAATCCTCTCAACTGGCTGATGGGATTGTTTTCCCTGGACATCGGAATCGATTTGGGGACCGCTAACACGCTGGTTAACGTACGCGGGAAGGGTATTGTCATCAACGAGCCTTCCTGGGTCGCCGTGGACAAACGAACTCGCCGTCCCAAGGCGGTAGGCCTGCAGGCCAAAGAATGGGTCGGCCGAACGCCGGCTGACACGCTGGCCATCCGCCCGCTGCGTGACGGCGTGATCTCTGAATTTGAAATTACGCAGGCCTTGCTGGGCTATTTCATCGGCAAGGCGCACCAACAGACCATCGTTCCCATGCCGCGCCCGCGCGTGGTAGTCGGCATTCCCTCCGGCGCGACCGAAGTGGAAAAACGCGCCGTCTACGATGCGGCCATGTCGGCCGGGGCACGCGAAGTGCATTTGATC
The DNA here is from genome assembly GCA_002385985.1 of Anaerolineaceae bacterium UBA3924. GTDB lineage: Bacteria > Chloroflexota > Anaerolineae > Anaerolineales > Anaerolineaceae > UBA3924. Next base: position 30,104 of record DGEO01000026.1, read on the forward strand.
GACGAGCCGCGTGCGGCTGCGCTGGGAGCTGGACTGCCTGTATCCGAAGTGCGCGGCAGCATGGTGGTGGACATCGGCGGCGGCACGACGGAAGTGGCCATCATCTCGATGGGCGGTATCGTCGTATCGCGCTCCCTGCGTGTAGCCGGCGACGAGATGGACCAGGATATCACCCAGTACATTCGCAACAAGTACAACCTGTTCATCGGCGAGCGCATGGCAGAACAGGTGAAGATCACGGTCGGCTCGGCCTACCCGCTGCCAACCGAAAAGACGATGACCGTGCGCGGCCGCAATCTGGTGACCGGCCTGCCCGAGTCGCTGGAGATTTCCTCTGTTGAAATTCGCGAAGCCATTTCCGGCTCGCTCCAGGTCATTATTGACACCATCAAAGACGCACTGGATGAAGCTCCGCCGGAAATTGTGGCGGACCTGATTGAAACCGGCATTTGCGTGGCTGGTGGCGGTGCTTTACTTCAGGGGCTGCCTGAACGCCTGAGTGACGAACTGCATCTACGCGTGTGGGTGGCGGATGACCCGCTGACCTGTGTCGCCCGCGGCGCGGGAATGGTTCTGGAGAACCTCGACGACTTGAGCCCGCTTCTCTCTCCGCTCGATCGCTCAGCGGCTCTGCGTGCCGCCTAGCCGAAGGCAGGAAGTGCAAGTCGTAAGCAAGTAAGCTATGAAACAACAATCTCCACAGATCTGGCAGACGGCCACCCTCGGGCTGGTCGTTGTCGGGATCATCCTCCTGGCCCTGGGAGGGTATCTGGCGCCCGCTCTGCGGACGGCCATGGACCCGGTGGTCGGGGTGCAGGGCTGGCTTTCCAGCCGGTTCATGGCGGTGTACGAGTTCCTCACCGTACCGCGTGATGTGGCCAGCCTGCGCCAGCGAAACTCCGAGCTGGAAGCAGAGGTGGCCAGCCTGCAAACGCAGATTATTCAGCTTGAGCAGCAGCTGCGTGAAGCAGAGGTGCTGTATTCGCTGCTGCAGTTCCGCCAGCAGAACCTGCAGAACCAGTATGTCGCGGCCAGGGTGCTGGGCAGGGATACCAGCCCGTATGTCCAGTACATTTTTGTCGATCAGGGCTCTGATGACGGCATCCGTCACGGCATGCCGGTGGTCACCCAGGAGGGTCTGGTTGGCAGGGTGGACGCGGTGACAGCCAAGGCGGCGCGGGTGCAGCTGATCACCGACCCGAATATGGTGGTCAATGTGCGCCTGGAGAGCCTGAACACCGAAGCCCAGCTGACCGGTTCGCTGACCGG
>DGEO01000026.1:31613-39500 GCA_002385985.1 Anaerolineaceae bacterium UBA3924
GGATACCCGCCGAATATTCTGGTCGGGCAGGTGGTCAGCGTGCGCAAGTTCGAGACGGACCTGTTCCAGACGGCGACGGTGCAGTCCAGAGTGGATTTTGCCAATTTGCAGGCGGTTTTGATTATCACCAACTTCCGGCCCGTGGATGTCACTCCGCTGATCCCGGGGAATTGAGCGATGTGGGGCCTGCTGCTTTCCATCCCGGTCATGCTGGGAATGCTGATGCTTCAAGTGGGCATCGTCAGCCGGCTGCCGCTGCTGCACGGAACCGGAGATCTGGTTCTGCTGGCCCTGATCGCCTGGGCGGTGAATCACCGGGTGAAGATGGCCTGGTTCTGGTCCGTGGTCGGGGGTCTGTTTGTGACTTATATCTCTGCGCTGCCCGCGTTCAGCCCGCTGGTCGTCTACCTAATGGTCGTGATCATCTGCCGGCTGATGCTGCGGCGCATCTGGCAGACGCCCATTCTGCTCCTGTTCGTGATGACCTTCGCCGGGACCATCCTGCAGCACCTGGTCTATATCGCAGTGCTGACCCTGGCGGGAACGCCGCTTGATATAACGCAGTCCATCAGCCAGGTTGTCTTTCCGAGCGTGCTGGTCAACCTGCTGTTGATCTTGCCGGTATACTCTTTGATGAATGATCTGGCCAACTGGGTTTACCCGGTGGAGTTGGAAGCATGACAGAGATCAGTTATCCATCCAAGACCAAGTTTGAGCCCTGGCGCATGTGGGTGGTTCAAGGTTTGCTGGCGGTGGTTTTCCTTGTTTACGGGTTTCGACTTTTCAGCCTGCAGGTCATCAACGGTGATGAATATATCGCCAAGGCAAATGAAAACCGCATCAGCCAGATCAGCGTGCCCACACAGCGAGGGATCATCTACGATCGCAACGGCTACGTGCTGGCCCGCAACGTGGCCTCATTCAATGTGGTCATCACCCCGGCTAATCTGCCGGGCTATGTCGGCGAGCCAAACGCGGACGGCGAGCTTGTTGAAATTGACGCGCCTGTTCAGGAAGTGTACCGGCGGCTGTCGGAAATGATCGACGTGCCGGTCAGCAACGGCCTGATCACCGATGAGACGGTGCGCTTCTTCACCCCCTGCCAGACCGATTTTGGTATCGCGCAAATCGCCCTGATCGGTGACACCAACAGCCCGTACAGCGAAATCCGGGTGGCCTGCAACGTGGACCAGAAGACCGCGATGGTGATCAAAGAGCGAGCCGCCGACTGGCCCGGTGTGGGCATCGAGGTGGTGCCGATCCGCGAGTACCCGACCGGGTCACTGACCGCCGAAGTGATCGGCTTCCTTGGCCCTATCTCGGCTGTGGAAGAAGAATACTACCGCTCACTGGGCTTCCAGCCCAACCGGGACAAGGTCGGATACGCCGGCATCGAGGCGCAGCTGAACGACCTGCTCATGGGCCGCAACGGAGTGCGCGTGGTGGAGCGGGACGCCGCCGGTAAGATCATCCGCGACCTGGAACCGCCCGTTGAGCCGATTCCGGGTAACAACGTCAAGCTGACCATCGATACGCGGCTGCAGGCTGTGGCTCGCGAGTCGCTGATCTACTGGATGAGAACGCTCAACCAGAAGCTGTACCCTCACGAGCCGGGCCGTTACTCCAGCGGTGTGGTCATTGCCATGAACCCCAAGACCGGGGAGATTCTGGCGATGGTTTCGTATCCATCCTATGAAAACAACCGCATGGCGAGGTTGATCCCGGCTTACTACTACGAGCAGCTGACGCTTGATCCGCAGAAACCGCTGCTGAATCACGCCATCTCGGCGGAGCACCCGCCTGGCTCGGTGTTCAAGATGGCTCCGGCCATCGGGATTTTGAACGAACGGGTTGTCACCCTTGACCAGGAAATCTACGACCCGGGCCATATTTTCATCGAACAGCGCTTTGCGGAAAATGAAGCCAACGCCATTTCTCGCGAGTACGTGTGCTGGATCTACAAGAATCCGCCGCATGTCGGTCACGGGTATATGAACTTCTATCAAGGCGTGGCCAACTCCTGTGACGTGTACTTCTACAAGGTCGGCGGCGGTTACGAGGACGAAGTGCCGGGTTATGGTCTGGGTATCTGGCGTCTGGGTGAATATGCCCGGGCCCTGGGTTACGGTGAGCTGACCGGCATTGAGCTGCCTGGCGAGCAGGACGGCCTGATCCCCGACCCCAACTGGAAGCGCCGCACGCAGGGCGAGAACTGGTCCACGGGTGACACCTATATTGCCACCATGGGCCAGGGGTACGTGCTCAGCACGCCGCTGCAAATGCTGGTCTCCATCGCCACGCTGGCGAATGACGGTAAGATGATGCAGCCGACCATTATCCGAGAGGTGCTGGATTCGGAAGGCAATGTGATCAAGCCGTTCACGCCCAAACTGAAGCGAGACATCACCAAGGAGCCGGTGATCCAGGTCTACGATGAAAACTTCCTGCCCACCGGTGAAAAGAAAACCGTCGAGCCATGGGTTATCCAGGCTGCGAAAGATGCGATGCGCCTGGTTGTGACCGAGGGTACCGCCAAGTCGGTCTTTGAAGGTTTTGAAATCGAGACCGCCGGGAAAACCGGTACCGCCGAGTACTGCGACGACGTTGCCAATGAAAAGGGCATCTGCGATTTCGGCAAGTGGCCGGCGCACGCCTGGTATTCCGGCTACGCCCCGTATGATGACCCTGAAATCGCAGTGGTGGCTTTTGTCTACAACGGCGATGAAGGCTCGATCCTGGCCGGTCCCATCGTCAAGGACGTGATCGCGGCGTACTTCGAGCTGAAAGCCAACGACGCTGCCGCCAGCCCTGTCGAGATCCCTTGAGGTGCCGCCGCTCGAACAGTATTCCTCTGCTATAATGGGGGATGTTGTCCCCGGGCTGGATGATTACCGGAATTCAATGAGGTAGACACTGCATGTTTACGGAGCAAAAACCCATCGTCAGCATGAAGGGAGTTCGGGACGGGCTGCTGGTCACGCTGGGTGAAGGTGAATGGCCGGACATTCAGGAAGCGCTGCTTAACGAGGTAAAAGAGAAGCGGGACTTTCTGAAAGGCGCGCGTCTGGCGCTGGATGTGGGTAACCGGGTCATCTGCGCGGCGGATATGGGCACGTTGCGCGACCGGCTGTCCGATCTGGAGGTCAACCTCTGGGCTGTACTGAGCTCTTCGACCGCCACCGAACAGACCGCGCAGACACTGGGTCTGGCGACCCGCATCACCACGCCCCGGCCGGAACGCACCGTGCGCCCGATGGACACGCACCTGGAGGGTGAAAACGCCATTTTCGTCCAGCGGACCCTGCGCTCCGGTTTCAAGGTGGAAACCCGCGGGCATGTGGTTGTGCTGGGCGATGTAAACCCCGGGGCGGAGGTGATCGCCGGCGGAAACGTAATTGTCTGGGGGCGGCTGCGCGGCATGGTCCATGCCGGGGCCGAAGGGGATGAATCCGCGGTGGTGTGCGCGCTGGATTTGAACCCCACCCAGCTTCGCATTGCCGGGCTGGTGGCAGTCTCTCCGCAGAAGACACGCAAGCCGCGCCCGGAAGTTGCCCGTGTGCACGAAGGCCAGGTGATTGCTGAAGCCTGGAATATTAAGGATTAGTCAGGGAGGAACATTGGCCGCAAAAGTCGTTACTGTTACATCGGGTAAAGGTGGCGTAGGTAAGACCACAACAACGGCAAACCTGGCGGTCGCGCTGGCGTGTCAGGGGCAGAAGGTGGTTTGCATTGATGGTGATATCGGCCTGAGAAACCTGGACGTGGTGCTGGGGCTGGAGAACCGGATTGTGTATGACCTGGTGGACTTGGTCGAGGGCCGCTGCCGCCTGCGTCAGGCCATGATCAAGGATAAGCGCATCCCCGAACTGTACCTGATCCCTGCGGCGCAGACGCGCGACAAGAGCGCGGTTTCTCCCAGTGACATGGTGCGCCTGTGCGACGAGATCCGCCCGGAGGTGGACTGGATATTGATCGATTCGCCGGCCGGGATCGAGCGCGGGTTCCGCAACAGCATCGCCCCGGCGGACATCGTACTGGTAGTGACCAATCCGGAGGTTTCCGCCGTGCGCGACGCCGACCGGATCATCGGCCTGGTGGAGGCGGAAGAGAAAGGTCCCGCCCGTCTGATCATCAACCGGGTCAACCCGGTGCTGACCAAGCGCGGCGATATGCTCGACCCGGACGATGTGCTGGAGCTGCTGGCAGTTGAGCTGATCGGCATCATCCCGGAGGATGAAAGTGTGGTGGTGAGCACCAACCGCGGGCAGCCGGTGGCCTTTGAAGGCACGAGCAAGGCAGGTGTTGCCTTCCGCAACGTGGCCCGTCGGCTCCAGGGCGAGCAGGTGCCTTTCCTCAACCTGCAGGAGAACAACAACGGTTTCTTTGGCCGGTTTACCCGGTTGTTGAAGCCAGGAAGGGTGTAAGGTTTCATGGCGAACTGGTTGGACCGAATCTTGAAGACGAACAGCAAAAGCGCAGACGAAGCCAAGGAACGCTTGAAACTGGTGCTGATCCAGGATCGCACCAACCTGACTCCCGGCCAACTGGAAGCGATGAAAAATGAATTATTGGAGGTCATTTCCCGGTACGTGGAGATTGACCCGAAAGCGGTGTCCATCTTCATGGATCAGGAAGGGCGCGAGCAGCGGCTGGTGGCGGACATCCCCCTCAAGCCGGCTGCCAGCCGGAGGAGAACCCGGTAAGTAAGCATCATGAGGCGTGACGTCTGGCGGAATTTTGATTACTGGTTGTTCGGCACTGTGGTGATCCTGATCCTGATCGGGATTGCCATGATCCGTTCCGCCATTGCTGGAAGCCCGGGCCTGGCAGGCATCGAACAGGACCAGGCGGTTTTTGCTGTGCTCGGTTTGATCGGCCTGCTGGTTCTGGCGGCCATCGATTACCGCTACTGGTCTGCTCTGACGCGGGTGATGTACATAGCGGCCGTGGTAGCGCTGATCGGCATTTACATCGTCGGCGAGGCTGTATTCGGGTCATCGCGCTGGTTCAACCTGGGCGGTATCTCCATTCAGCCTTCTGAGCTGGCCAAGATCGTTATGATTCTGGTTCTGGCGGACTATTTTGCCCGCTCGAAGGATAAGGAGCACGACCTCGCCTGGATCGGCAAGAGCCTGCTGCTCACCATGGGCGTGGTGGTGTGGATTCTGCTGCAGCCAAACCTGAGCACATCGATTCTGCTGATCGTAATCTGGGCGGCGATGCTGTGGATTTCCGGCCTGAAGATCAAGTATATTCTGACCTTTGGACTGGTCGGGACCGTTCTGGTGCTGGGCTCGTTCCAGTTCTGGCCGGAATACCAGCAGGAGCGCGTGTTCAACTTCCTTACCTCCGGAGATGAGGAAGATGCCCGCTACGGTGAGACCTACAATGTGGAACAGGCCTTGATCAGTATCGGCTCCGGCGGGCTGACCGGACAGGGGTACGGGCAGGGCACGCAAATTCAGCTGCGCTTCCTCAAAGTGCGCCACACAGACTTTATCTTCTCGGTTATGGCGCACGAGTTTGGTTTTGTGGGCACAGCCGTGGTTATCCTGATGCTGATCTTTGTGGTTCTGCGATGCTTTTACATTGCCAGGACAGCCAGCGACATGTTCGGCGCGCTCATCGCCTACGGGTTCGGGTTCCTGATATTCTTCCAGATGAGCGTGAACATCGGGGTGAACTTGCGTCTTCTGCCGGTCACTGGCTTGACACTGCCGTTTATCAGCTACGGAGGCAGCTCGCTGTTCTCGCTGCTGGTGGGTATCGGCCTGGTCGAAAGCGTTGCCGCCCACCGATATTCGACGGATTAATTTGGAGTGTTATGACTGATATTAAGAAACCTGCTCGTGTTCGTTTTGCGCCTTCTCCCACGGGCCATATGCACCTGGGGAGCGCGCGCACAGCCTTATACGACTATTTGCTGGCCCGGCAGACGGGCGGGCAGTTCATCCTGCGGATCGAGGACACCGACCGCAAGCGGTACGTCCCCGGGGCGGAGCAGGAGCTGATGGACGGCCTGCGCTGGCTGGGGCTGGAATGGGATGAAGGCCCGGACAAGGGCGGCCCGTATGGTCCTTACCGCCAGTCAGAGCGGAAAGAGATCTACCTGAAATATGCCAACCAGCTGATCGAGAGCGGCCATGCCTACTACTGCTTCTGCACGCCGGAAGAGCTTGCCAAGGTGCGCGAAGAGCAGCAGAAGCGCAAGGAACCGCCTCACTATCCCGGCACCTGCCGCAACCTGGACCCCGCGGAGGCCGCCCGGCGTGTGGCCGCGGGCGAACCGCACGTGATTCGCTTCAAGACCCCGAAGGAGGGGCAGACCACTGTCAAGGACCTGCTGCGGGGCGAAATTACGGTGGATAACCGCACGCTGGACGATTACATCATCGTCAAGTCCGACGGCTGGGCGCTGTACCACCTGGCAGCGATGGTGGACGATTTTCTGATGAAGATCACCCACGTCATTCGCGGGTCCGAGTGGCTGCCAACCCTGCCGCTGCATGCGCTGATCATCCGCGCGCTGGGCTGGGAGGAGCCGGAGTGGGTGCACCTTTCGGTGTTCCTCAAGCCTTCCGGCAAGGGGAAGATGAGCAAGCGCGAGGCAACCGACCTGGTTAAAAGCGGGCACTCGATCTTTGTCAAGGACCTGCAGGAACTCGGGTATACCCCGGAAGGCGTGGTCAACTGGGTGGCGCTGATGGGCTGGAGCTATGACGATCACACCGAGTTCTTCACGATGGAGGAACTGATCGAGAAGTTCAGCCTGGAGCACCTGAACCCCTCCCCGGCGGCGATCAACTTCACCAAGCTGGACCACTTCAATGGGCTGCACATCCGCGCTCTGCCGCTGGACGAGCTGGCCTCGCGCCTGAAAGTGTATTTTGAGAAGGCCGGCCTGGCCGCCGATGACGCGACACTGCGCAAGATCGCCCCGATCATCCAGGAGCGCATGGTCACGCTGGATGAATCGGTCGAACTGGCGGGCTTCTTCTTCCGCGACACGGTGGAGGTGAACCCCGAGGAGCTGGTGGCCAAGGGACTGACCCCGGAGGAGTCCCTTCTGGCTGCGCGGCGGTCGCTGGAGGTGCTTTCCAGCCTGACAGAGATCACCCCGGAGACGGCGGAACCGCCCATGCGCGCGCTGGTGGAGGAACTGGGTATGAAGCCCGGGCAGGTGTTCGGTATCCTGCGGGTTGCGGTCACCGGGCAGCGGGTCAGCCCGCCGCTGTTTGAGAGCATGGAGATCATCGGCCGCGAGAAGGTGCTCGAGCGGGTGCAGCTGGCCATCGGTATGCTGGCGGAAATGGTGGCTTCGTAAAGAGCGGACCGCGAAATATTACTGTTTCATTACTGCCAGGGTGAGGTCTTTACTTATCGCAAAAACGCGAGTATAATATGCGCCGTTGGTTGAGTTGGGGGCTCGTCTAATGGCAGGACAGCAGACTCTGGATCTGTTTGTAGAGGTTCGAATCCTTTGCCCCCAGCCATGAAGCAGGAACCGCTCTGGAAAAGCCAGAGCGGTTCTTCTTTTTCGCCCTATAGAATCAACGGCCCCAAAGCGTCGCTTTGGGGCCGGGTAAAGCCGGGTGATTTCACACCGGGCGTATTCAACTCACGCAAGAGGACCTAGTAGGACTCTTCTTCGTCCTCGTCCAGCCACAGATCGTCCTCTTCCTCCTCCTCTTCGAGGTCTTCCCATTCTTCCAATTCGTCCTCGTCCCAATCGTCCTCATGGACCACCTCGGCGGTGGGGGAATAGGTCTGGCAGCCGTGATCGGGATCCAGCTCGATCAGCGCAGCGCTGCAGTAACCCTCGTCCAAAAAGGCACAATCGAGATAATGGCAACGAATTTTCGGCATAATGATACCCTCCTACCAGAA
>DGEO01000026.1:39753-67736 GCA_002385985.1 Anaerolineaceae bacterium UBA3924
ATAATATTGACGGGTTCTGGAACCCGATCAACGGGTATGCGCCGGTAATCAATTCGAAATGGAGCTTCCCGGGTGATAACTATTCGTCCAGCAACCAGGCGACTAGCTCTGCTCCAATCGGGAGCGATTTTACCCCACTAGGGACAATCAGTAAAGCATTTGCCTGGATTAAAGAAAAGAGATTTCCCGATCCCTGATGCCCGCTGAGCACAGCCCGGTATATTCCCCCCTCGACGGTCACCCGGGCGCGCAGGTAGCTTTCCCGGCCGTCGGTACGGATCGGTTCGCCGGTGACGGCTTTGACGGACCGCCGCTGGAGGGCTGGCAGTCCGCGCAGCTTCTGCAGCACGGGCAGGACAAACACCTGATACCCGACAAATGCCGACACCGGGTTGCCGGCCAGGCCGAGGAATGGAACGTTCTGGTAGCGGCCGAAGGTGAGGGGCTTGCCCGGGCGCATATTTACCCGCCAGAGCGAGAGTTCCCCCTCAGATTCGATCACCTGGCGGACGTAGTCATGCGCTCCAACACTGACTCCAGCCGAGGAGAGGATCAGGTCGGCCTGCTGGCGGACGGCCTCCTCGAATAGCGCTCTCACCTGATCGGGATCGTCTTTGGCGAGGCCCAGATCGATGACCTGGCAGCCGCTCTGTCGAGTCAGGCCGCGCAGCACGTAGCTGTTCGAATCATAGATCTTCCCGGGCGTCAGGTCTTCGCCGGGCTGGACCAGCTCATCGCCGGTGGAGAAAACCGTAATGCGCGGCAGCCGGTGGACTTCGACGGATGTGAAGCCCAGGCTGGCCAGCATGCCGATATCCTGCGGGCGCAGCGCTGTGCCGGCGCTCAGAACCGGCGCGCCGGCGCGCACATCCTGCCCGCGAGGGCGGACATTATCTCCGGGTGAGACGGGCTGGAGGATGCCGACCTTTTCCGGCATGGCCGAGCCGTCGAAGCGTGCGCCTATGTGCGTGCTTTCGACAGGCACGACGGCATCCGCACCTTCCGGCAGGGGGGCGCCGGTCATGATGCGGGCAGCTTCGCCCGGGCGGATGGAGCCGTCAAAATGGCTCCCCGCCGGGATATCGGCCACCGTGCGCAGCCAGACGGGCTTATCCGTGGAGGCGGGCAGCGTGTCAGCGGCGATAACGGCGAACCCGTCCATGCTGGAGTTGGTGAACGGGGGGAAATCAAAAGGCGCGGTTACCGGGCGGCTGAGCACACGCCCGTAGGCCTCCCTCAGAGGGACGGCTTCCGTCTCCACCGGCGAAAAAGCGGTGAGGATCCTCTCCAGGGATTCCTGGACGCTGATCAGATGGCTCAAAGGGGCTCCGGGCGAGGGGTATTATCCGGGTTTCAACCGGTGGGCTTCCATCACATTGGGCAGGTTTTCAATGCGGGTGAGCACCCGGCTGAGCTGGGCGATGTCGCCCACATCGACCACCATGTTGATGGAGGCCAGGTTGTGGTTGACCTTGAGATTGATGTCGACCAGGTTGATGCCCTCGTTGTTAAGCACGTTGGAGATGTCGCCCATCAGGCCCTGGCGGTCATAGGCTTTGATCTGAACCGCGACCGGATAGGTGCGCATCGGCTCGCCCCAGCTAACCTTGACGATGCGCTCGCGCTCGGTGGTGCGGAGTATGTTGGGGCAGTCGGTGCGGTGGATGGTGCAGCCGCGCCCGCGGGTGACGTATCCGACAATCTCATCACCGGGGGCCGGATTGCAGCATCGGGCCAGCGAGGTCAGCAGGCCTTTGAGGCCCAGGACGGTAACGGCGTTCTGGGAGTCTTTTCGGTCGGAGGGCCGCTGGATGAACTGCGGTTCCTGGTCCTTGTTGTCGTCGGAGAGTTTGTTGATGATCCGGCCCAGGGAGATATCCCCGCAGCCCAGGCCGACGTACAGGTCGTCCGTGGAGCGCAGGTCAAATTCCCGCAGCAGGCCGTCGTAATCCACGTCGGTCAGGCCGAGGCGCTTCAGCTCGCGGTCCAGGATGGCCTTGCCGTGAACCAGATTTTGCTCGCGGTCCTGGCGCTTGAACCACTGGCGAATTTTGGACCGGGCGCGCTGAGTACGTACCAGGCCGAGGTTGGGGTTCAGCCAGTCCCGGCTGGGCCCGCCCTGCTTGGCGGTTAGGATCTCCACCTGGTCGCCGGTTTTCAGCTGGTAATCCAGGGTGACCAGCTTGCCGTTGACTTTGGCGCCCCGGCAGCGGTTGCCAATTTCCGTGTGCACGTGGTAGGCGAAGTCAATGGGGGTCGCTCCGGCCGGCAGGTCGATGATGTCTCCGCGGGGGGTGAAGACGTACACCCGGTCCTGGAAGACATCGCTCTTCATACCGTCGACGAACTCTTGAGCGTCCTCCACCTCCTGACGCCATTCCATCAGCTTGCGCAGCCAGTTGATGCGCTGCTCGTACACCATGTCGCGCGGGCTGTTTTTCTCTTTGTAGCGCCAGTGCGCGGCGATGCCGTACTCGGCGTTCTGGTTCATCTCCGGGGTGCGAATTTGAACCTCGAGCGGCTTGCCGTCGTCATAAATGACTGCGGTGTGGATCGACTGGTAGAAGTTGTCCTTCGGGGCGGCGATGTAATCGTCGAACTCGTTGGGGATGGGGCGCCAGTGAGTGTGGATCACACCCAGCGCTGAGTAGCAGGCGGGGATGTCCGGAACGATCAGGCGCACGCCGCGCAGGTCGCGCACCATCTCGAAGTTCTTCCCCTTCTCGATCATCTTGCGGTAGATCGAGTAAATGTGCTTCGGACGGCCTGTGATCTCCGCCTGAATGCCCACTGCGTTGAGCTTGGTTTTCAGGTCCTCGATGATGGCGGCGATCTGCCGCTCGCGGTCCTGACGCCGCTCGGCCAGGTTTTCCGCGATTTCGCGGTAGGCCTCTGGGTTGACGTAGCGGAAGGCCAGGTCTTCCAGCTCCCACTTTACCTGCCAGATACCCAGGCGGTTAGCCAGCGGAGCGAAAATATCCAGCGTTTCCTGAGCGATGCGCTGGCGCTTCGGCTCGGGCATAAAGCCCAGGGTGCGCATGTTGTGCAGGCGGTCGGCCAGCTTGACCAGCACGACGCGAATGTCGTCGCCCATCGCCAGAAAAACCTTCCGCAGTGTCTCCGTGGCCAGATCGCGCCGCCGGGACTTGGCGGTGGTCAGGTCGACGGCTGGCTCAGCCTCAATATGGTCCGCCTCCAGCTCGGCCGGCTGCTGGTCGGCGCGCGAGACCCGGGGCAGGTTGGTTAACTTGGTCACCCCGTCCACCAGCTTGGCGACTTCATCGCCGAACTCCCGGCGCACATCTTCCAGGGTCACACTGGTGTCTTCGACGGTGTCGTGCAGCAGGCCGGCGATTACCACAGCCGGGGGTACGCGCAGTTCAGCCAGGATAGCGGCGACGGCGATGCAGTGCGTGATGTACGGCTCGCCTGAGGCCCGTTTTTGACCCCTGTGAGCCTCGTCAGCAAATCGATAGGCGCGCAGAATCAGGTCGCGGTCGACGACGCTGTAATTATCTGGCAGTACTTCCATTAAGCTATCGATTTTCATCCTGAACTCTCTACCACCTGGTAAGGCCTATACCCTGGCCTGAACGGATCCAATTTTCGATCGGGTGTAGGGATTATTTAAGTATACTCGCCTAGCCCCTTGCCTTTCAAGGGATAGGCCGGTCAATATTCAATTCGCGGGCTGGCTTACCCGCTGCAAGTATCCGGAGGTCAGGCCCGCTGTTTGCCGTTCACGGAGACTGCAGGCCTGGCACCGTTCAGGCGGCTTAAGACCTCCTGGAGGGGCAGATCGGCCAGCGAATCAACGATCAAATCGGCATCTTCGAGCGCCAGATCGCGGGTTAGATCGCTGCGCACCGCCAGCGTGCGCAGCCCTGCCAGCTTCGCCGCGCGGAGACCATTCGGGGAATCTTCCAGCGCCAGCGCATCCTGTGGCTGGACGCCCAGCTTTTGCACGGCTACCTCATACAGCGCGGGGTCCGGCTTGACCCGCTCGACGTACTCTTTGGTTACGATGAATTCAAAATAATGGCGGAGGCCAAGCCGCTCCAGCTTGCCGGTGACCCAGGCGGCATCGGAGCTGGACGCCACCGCCAGCCTCAGCCCCAGTTCGATGGCCTGATCCAGATATTCACGCACACCGGGTAAAGCGCCCAAACCAGCTATGATCTCATTTGCTCTGTCATCCTGCCATCGCCGAACGGCTTCGAGGTCGATCCTACCACCGACCAGATCACGAAGGTATAGCAGCGGATCGAAGGCAGTGTAGTCCGAACCCAGGATCAACATCCATTTTTCCTGTGGAAGAACCTGGTTGTAATGACCGTATACTTCTTGCCAGGCCTCAATTTGAGGGCCTTCCGTGTCCATGATCAGACCGTCAAAGTCAAATACCAGTGCTTGTATCTTCGCCATGATCAATAATTTCCTGATATTCATACGAAAGCGGAGCCTTTTTTCAGCCCCGCCTCGCGGATTCTTCAGTGTGCGCTCTCGATGAGACGTGTTTATTTTACCTTAAATTATCGTAATTTGCACGTTTGTTACCATCCAAATCGGCGGCACGGTGTGTTAGCTTATGAGTAAGCACTTCTCTGAATAGAACTCCAGATCATGGAATGGGTGACAAATCAACTGGAGGTCAGCGCTTCTATACAGGACGAAAGGGCAGTGGAAGAGCTTTTTTGTCCATGAAAAAAGCCTCCTCCATCCCAGGCTGAAAAACACACCTTATACAGGCTGTTAATTGGACCGGCCCGCTCTGTTCCTGGGAGCGGGCCGGTCTCTGTAAAGGAGGCACGAAGGGTTATTTCAGCAGTTCCTGACCGGTGAATTCGCGGTAGGGGTTCATGTAACTCAGAGTCTCTTCGTCGTCTTCGGTGGTCCTGTTCAGCACCAGCCGGGTGATCAGCTCGCCGAGGCCAGGCCCGAGCATGAAGCCCTGCCCGCACATGCCCGCCGCCTGAATCAGGCCGGACACCTCTTTCGCCCAGCCGACCAGCGGGAAGCCATCCGGGGTCATGGGGTACAGGCCGCGCCAGGTTCGCCGTACACGGATGTTCCTCAGCCGGGGCATGATATCCACCATCCGGCGGGCTACCAGTGGCAGGAACTGGCTCGTTTCCCGCATGTCTTCTCCCCAGATGTTGGGACTCGGAGTGATGCAAAAGATGATCTGCCCGGTGATGTGCTGGTAGAAGTAGTAGCTGGAGGAGTCAGCCGCCGGGCGGATATCGACCACCATCGGGCTGAAGAAGCGAGCGACCGGCTCGGTGATGGCTGCTTCATGGCAGTCAGGCCGGACCGGGATGTCCAGCCCCGCCAGCCGGGCCACATTCGCGGCCCAGGGGCCGGCTGCGTTGATGACCACGTCCGCGGAGTAGCGCTCTCGGTCAGTCTCGACGCCGGTGATGCGCCCGCCGGTAGTATCAAGGCCGGTCACTTTCTCGTTGAAGCGGAATGCTGCTCCGGCAGAAACGGCCTGGCGGTACATGGCATGCTGCGCCAGGAGAGAGGAGGCATTACCGTCGTCCGGGGAATAGGTGCCGCCCAGCAGCCCGTCGGGGTTCAGCCCGGGGATGAGGGCCAGCAGGTCCGCTGCCGGAAGCCAGTCGATGTTCAGCCCGTACTGCTTTTGGATGACAAGCAGGTCTTTGAGGATCTTCACCTCTTCTGGCCGGTAAGCGACGAAAACGTAGCCGCCTTTGACCCATTCGATATCGTCCCCGTAGACCTCCTGCCAGGTGGAGAAGATCTCCAGGCTGCGCATGCACAGGCGGATTTTGGCCGGGTCGGAATGCGTGGCGCGGATGCCGCCGATGGCGCGCTTGTTCGAGCCCTGCCCGGGGCTGGCTTCCCGGTCGATGACCAGGGTTTTTACACCGGCGCGGGCCAGGTTCATGGCGATCGGCGTGCCGACAGACCCGGCCCCGATCACGATCACATCATAATGCTGGGGTTTTACTCCGGGCATGGCTTACTCCTCCTGGTCCTGCATACCGGCAAAAACGCCCAGCGGCACTTCAACGAACAGCGGACGCCGGGTGCCTTCCCTGACTTCAGAGAGGGGCACGCCCTCCTCGCGGAACAGACGCTTGATCAGCGAGCTGCAGGTCTTCGAGCCGCAGGCGCCCATGCCCGCACGGGTGACCGCTTTGATTTCGTTTATGTCGCGACAGCCAGCCCGGATCAGCTTGCGTATCTCTTTCGCTGTCACCCGCTCACACCGGCAGACCACCGTGTCGTCGGCCAGGTGATCCACCACTTCATCCAGCGGCTGTGTGACCTCTGGCGGCTGGATCTGCAGGCCGGCGACTTTCGTTGCGTAATCCGCGGGTACGCGCACCAGCACGACCAGGGTGCGGTCGTTCCGCTTGACGGAGTGCACGGCGACCACCTCTGCTTGGCCCAGCGGGGTACCGTGAGTGTCCAGCAGGAGGACGCGGTCCTTTTCGGCGATGGATTCGCGGGTGAACTCGTACGGAATTGCGACCAGGGGCATATCCGGATCACGGCGGTAGTCGACCAGCGTGATGGCCAGGCCGGGGCAGCCGGCCAGGCAGCGCTCGCACCCACCGCAGGAGTTCGCCGTTCCAATGAATCTCGGCAGGGAGCGGATGTCCACCGTACTCAGGCTGATCAGGTTCTTGGGGCAGAGGGTGGAGCAGGGATCGCAGGGGATTTCCTGGGTGCAGTGGAAGACGGGAACCACCCCGGTCCGTTCGGAAGGCGGTGTTTCCGCCGACACCTGGCCCGGTTTTGATTTCAAGACCTGACCGGTGACCTGCCATTCCGGCGGGATGGGTTCATCCGTGTACCCGAGGTGGCGGGCGATCTCCAGACCTTTGATCTTGCCGGAGAAGATAGCCGCCGATGCTTCGGCGATTTCCTCGGCGTCTCCGGCGGCAAAGGCGGGCAGGCCGAACTCGACTGCTTTGTGGAAGAACTCGTCCACCGGGTCCAGGCCGACGGCGATCAGCACGCAGTCGCAGGCGAAGGATTTCTCAGTACCGGGAATGGGCTGGAAGCGCTCGTCGACCTGCGCAATGGTCACCGATTCGACGAAGTCCGTGCCGTTGGCGCTGAGGATGGTGTGGGAAGTGTAGATGGGCACGCCCATGCGGGCCAGCTTATCCCGGTGAACCTTGTACCCGCCGCATTCCGGCAGTGCTTCGGCCAGGCCGACTACCTGAATCCCGGCCTGCAGGGCGTGATAGCCGGCGATCAGGCCGACGTTGCCGCCGCCGATGATGAACAGCCGCTCCGCCGGGCGCACCAGGTCCCGGTTGACCAGGGTCTGGAAGGCTCCGGCGCCGTACACTCCCGGCAGGGTGTTGCCCTTGAAGGGGAGGAACTTTTCTCTGGCGCCGGAGGCGACCAGCAGCGCCTGCGGGCGGACCAGCATGTACTCCATGCCGTCTTTCAGCACGCCGACTTTGTGGTCGCTGAACACGGCCAGGGCGGTGCTGTTGGTCCAGAACTGCACGCACTCGTACTGGCGGGCTTCCTTCTCCAGACGAGTGGCGATATCGATCCCGCGCGTACCGGCGTACACGGCCTGAGAAGAGCCAAAAAAGCGGTGAGTCTGGAGTACCAGCTTACCGCCTAGACGATGTTTATCGTCGATCAAAATGGCCGGGACGCCGCGCTTTCCCAGTTCGACGGCCGCGGAAAGCCCCGCCGGGCCGCCGCCGATGATGAGCACCGGCGTTTCGATCTCGCGGACAGGCTGAGCGGGCGCCGGGGCGTCATCCTCTGGCAGGGATGGCAGGCCCTCCAGCGGTTGAACATCCAGCCCGGGCTTAACCAGCTCCATGCAGGCTTTCACGGGCATGCCACCCGCCAGAACCATGCACTGAGAACACTGGCCGTTCGCGCAGAACAGTCCCTGAGGCGATCCATCGCGGTGATGATGGCCGAATACCCGGATGCCGCTGGCAAACAGGGCAGAGGCGATGGTTTCACCCTCACAGGCGGTGATTTTCTGGCCCTGCCAGAAGAAAGTGACCTCTTTTCGTTCAGGAATCGACAGGATGGGATGACGCGTAATGCGATATTCAGCCATTCTACCTTCCTTGGGTAAGCTTAAAGAAATTTTATCCGAACGAATTTGCGGAAAAAACTGACCATTTTCATGAATAATCATCCTGAGTGTCATAAAAGCGATCACAGGATGATTCGTTCCTGATTGGCATGAGTTGGGGCAGGTGGATTGTGCTAGAATCAACGGGATTATTCTACCCCTCGAAGGAATCATTGCAGGAGGAAAGATGCGACGCATTGCTGTGCTGACGAGCGGTGGTGATGCACCGGGTATGAACGCGGCCATCCGCGCAGTCGTACGCACCGGCATCAGTAAGGGTTGGGATGTTTTTGGCGTACGAGGCGGTTATCAGGGTCTGATCGACGGGCGGTTGACCCCACTGGGCGCGCGGGATGTGGGCGGTATTATCCAGCGCGGGGGGACTATTCTTGGCTCCGCGCGCTCGGCGGAGTTTCGCACCGAAGCCGGACAGATCAAAGCCATTCGTTCGCTGAACGAGTTCGGCATCGACGGCCTGGTGGTCATCGGGGGCAACGGCTCGCAGACCGGCTCCTATGCGCTGCACCAGCACGGGTTCCCGGTGGTGGGCATCGCCTCGACGATTGACAACGACCTGTACGGCTCGGACATCACCATCGGTGTGGACACGGCCCTGAACATTGCCCTGGAAGCTATCGACCGGTTGAAGATTACGGCTTCCTCGCACCAGCGCGCTTTCCTGATCGAGGTGATGGGGCGCAACTGCGGTTACCTGGCCCTGATGTCCGCGCTGGCAGGCGGCGCTGAAGCGGCGGTGATCCCGGAGATGGAAATCCCGCCGGAAGAGGTGGCTGAGACGCTGCAGCAGGCTTACCAGCGGGGCAAGGCCCACGCCATCGTCGTGGTGGCGGAAGGCGCTAAGAACAATGCCGAGAAGCTGAACGAGTACTTCCAGCAGCACCGTGAACGGCTGGGCTTTGACCTGCGGGTGACCATCCTGGGGCATATCCAGCGAGGCGGCAACCCGGGCGCATTTGACCGCATTCTGGCCAGCCGGCTGGGCGCCGGGGCTGTGGAAGCGCTGGCGCGCGGTGAGTTCGGCGTGCTGGTGGGACAGATCGACGGCGATATCACCACCACACCGCTGAGTGAGGTGGTCTCCAACAAGAAGACGGTGGATATGGACCTGGTCAAGCTGGCCCAGATCCTTGATTAGCCAGACGGATTATTCAGAAAGGAGCCAGCACGATGCTGGCTCCTTTTTCTTTGGCAAGAGTAAGTAGTTATGCGGCGCGCAGATAAGCTTCGATGAAGCTGTCGATTTCACCGTCCAGGACGGCCTGCGTGTTGCCGACTTCGTGACCGGTACGGTGGTCCTTGACCATCTGGTAAGGGTGCAGCACGTAAGAGCGAATCTGCGAGCCCCATTCCGCCTTCTGGTACTCGCCGCGCAGGTCAGCCATCTGCTTTGCCATTTCCTGCTGGCGCAGTTCCAGCAGGCGGGCACGCAGCACGCGCATAGCGTTCTCGCGGTTCTGCATCTGCGAGCGCTCGTTCTGGCAGGTGACCACAATTCCGGTCGGGATATGGTGGATGCGGATGGCGGTGGCGTTCTTTTGTACGTTCTGGCCGCCGGCTCCAGAGGACTTGTAGATGTCGATTTTCAGGTCGTTGGGGTCGATCTGGATGCTGTCATCGCCGTTCGCCAGGTCCGGCAGCACCTCGACCTGAGCGAAAGAGGTGTGGCGCCGGTGGGCTGAATCGAACGGGGACAGGCGGACCAGGCGGTGAACGCCTTTTTCCGGGCGCAGGTAACCGTAGGCGTAGCGGCCGTTGACCGCGATGGTCACGCTCTTGATCCCGGCTTCTTCGCCTTCGGTGCGGTCCAGCACTTCTACGTCGTAATTGCTGCGCTCCGCCCAGCGCAGGTACATACGCTCGAGCATTGCGGCCCAGTCCTGGGAATCCGTCCCGCCTGCGCCGGAGTTGATGGTCAGCAGCGCATTACCGGAATCATATGGCCCGGACAGGAGAGCGTTCAGCTCCCTCTGGTCCAGCTCCCTGCCGATGCGGTCCAACTCCTCCTCCAGCTCCGGGCGCATGGATTCGTCGTCCAGCTCGGCCAGCTCGAGGACGTCTTGGATACGCTGGCGCAGCTTGCTCCAGCCTTCGATCTCATCCCGCAGGCCGGCCAGCTGCTTCATCAACGCCTGCCCGGCGGCAGGGTCTTCCCAGAGGGTCGGGTCTTCAGATTTCTTCTGTAATTCCGCCAGTTGAGCTTCCTGTCTGGCGAAGTCAAAGATGCTCCAGGGAGGCGTGGAGTCTTGTGGCGTATTCTTTCGCGCGGTCGATCAGGTCTTGCATTATGCCTCCGATAACGGTTTATTTCACTCCCAGGATGCCTTCCACAAAGGCATCGCGGTTAAATCTCTGCAGATCGTCGGGCTGTTCACCCAGGCCGGCGAACAGAATGGGCAGGCCCAGCTCACGTTTGATGGCAAATGCCATTCCGCCTTTGGCGGAGGAATCCAGCTTCGCCAGGATCACCCCGTCTACATGCACGGCTTCCTTGAAGGCCTTGGCCTGCTGCAGCGCATTCTGACCCGTCGTGGCGTCCAGAACCAGCCAGACGGCATGCGGCGCGCCGGGCATGGCCTTGCCGGCCACGCGGTGAACTTTCTTCAACTCTTCCATCAGGTTGTAGCGGGTGTGCAGGCGGCCGGCGGTGTCCACCAGAACGATGTCTGCGCCGCGGGCGATGGCCGCCTGAATGCCGTCATAAGTCACCGCGCCGGGGTCGCCGCCCTGCTGACCGGCGATGACGGGCAGATTGAGGCGCTCCCCCCAGATTTCCAGCTGGTCCACAGCGGCGGCGCGGAAGGTATCCCCGGCAACCAGCAGAACGCGCTTCCCCTGCCGTGAGAAGAGCTTGCCCAGCTTGGCGATGGTGGTGGTCTTTCCGGAACCGTTCACCCCGACAATCAAGATCACCATCGGATTGGCAACATCCAGTTTCAGCTGCGGCGGTTCGTCCAGGCGGGCGACCAGTTCATCCTTAAGCGCCTGCTCCAGCTCGGCCGTAGTGACCATGCCTTCGTTGAACGCCCGGTCCTGCAGCGACTGGATCACCGCCAGGGTGGTCTCAACGCCCAGGTCCGCCTGGATGAGCAGCGCGTCCAGTTCATCCCAGGTGTCCTCGGTGATAGTGGTCGCGCCGAACATGGTTGCGATGCGCCCGAAGTACACTTTTCTGGTGCGCTCCAGGCCCTGTATCCACTTGTTGAAGATGTTGTCCATAGGCTGAAATTATATCATGGGAGGTGGACTATCCGCCCGCTTCAGTCGCCAGCTGGCCGCAGCCTGCCTGGATATCCATGCCCCGGCGCATACGGATAGTGGCGGGGATGCCGGCCCTCTCCAGCACACCGGCGAAGGCCTCCACCCGCTCTCGCGGGCTGCCCTGACCGGCGTACTTCTGGGTCGGGTTGAGAGGGATCAGGTTCACATGGCACAGCAGGCCTTTGAGCAGCGCCGCCAGCCGGCGGGCTTCATCGATGGTGTCATTTTCACCGGCGATCAGCGCCCACTCGAAGGTGACACGCCGGCCGGTGATTTCCACGTACTCCCGGCAGGCCTGGATCAGCTCGTCGATGGGGTATTTGCGGTTGACCGGCATCAGCGCGGAGCGGCGCTCATCCTCCGCCGCATGCAGGCTGATGGCCAGGTTCACCTGACGCTTTTCGGCAGCGAACTTGCGGATCATGGGCACCAGCCCGACGGTGGAAATGGTGAACCGCCGCGCGCCCATATTGAAGCCTTCGGGATCGTTCAGGCGGTCAATGGCCGCCATCACATTGGCGTAGTTGTGAAAAGGCTCGCCCATGCCCATAAGCACCACATTGGTGACGTCCAGACCCTCATCGCGAAGCATGCGGGCGTAGTAGAGCACCTGCTCGACGATTTCTCCGCTGGACAGGTTGCGCTTGAAGCCCATCTGCCCGGTGGCGCAGAAGACGCAGCCCATAGCGCAGCCGGCCTGCGATGAGATGCACAGCGTGCGGCGGCGGTCATAGCGCATCAGCACGGCTTCGATGGCCTTCTGGTCCGGCAGCCAGAACAGGGTTTTGGTGGTCTCCTGGTCGGCGGAGTTCAGTATCCGGCCGGGCTGCAGGGCGCTGAAGGTGAAGTCTTCAGCCAGCTTTTCGCGCAGGGGCTTTGGCAGCACCGTGAATTCTTCAGCCGAATCCCAGAGGTTCTGGTACAGCCCCTGCCAGATCTGGCCGGCACGGTACTTCGGCTGTCCGGCTGCCAGCACCCACTCCAGCAGGGCGGACTTGTCCAGATCGTATATCAGTACGGGTTTGTCGTTCTTCGTCATACCTGTAAGCATTATCCAATAATTAACTGGCTGAGCGATTCAGCCACCAGGGTCGGCGGGGGATCCCAGCGAGCTGCTTCCTCCGCTGTGCTGACGCCGGTCAATACCAGCGCGGTCTGGCAGCCGACCCGCTGCCCGCCGAGGATGTCGGTATCCAGACGGTCACCGATCATCAGGGTTTCTTCCGGACGGGTACCCAGGCGCTCCAAAGCCAGCTGGAACAGGGCCGGGGAGGGCTTGCCTGCGATAACGGGTTTTCGCCCGCTGGCCGCCTCGATGGCAGCCAGGATGGTGCCGGAACCGGGGATCTCACCTTCTGCGGCGGGGTAGGTCAGGTCGGGGTTGCTGCCGATGAACGGCACCCCCGAGCGGACCAGCAGCGATGCGCGGGACAGCTTTTCGTAGGTGATGGTGCGGTCCAGTCCGGCGACCACGGCCAGTACGCTGCCGTTGTCGGTGTGGGGGTACCCCATCTTGCGCAGCGGTTCCATCAGGGCGGCTTCGCCCACCACGTAGATCGGCCCGCCGGCGGGAAACCGCTGCCGCAGGAGGAACCCGACGGCCATCGGGGAGGTGATGATGTTTTCCAGCGGGAAATCCACCCCAAACCCAAGAAGTTTTTTCTGCACGACTTCGGGGAACCGGGTGGCATTGTTGCTCAACAGCGCAACCTTCAGGTTCAGCTCGCGGATGCGGGCAAAGATTGCCGGCAGGTCGCCCAGCGGCTGGTTGTCACGCCAGAGGACGCCGTCCAGATCCATGATCAGGCCCCGTACGGGGGGATTCAACTGCGAAAGCATTTACCAGAACTCCACAAAAGCAACCGGATAGCCTTTGGAACTATCCGGTTGTCAAGGTGCTGTGATGATGGGGAGAAGGTCACTTCTCCGGCGGTTTGAGAACCTGGTCCACCAGGCCGTAGCTCACCGCCTGGTCGGCGCTCAGGTAGAAGTCACGGTTGGTGTCCCGCTCGATGACTTCGATCGGCTGGCCGGTGTTCTCAGCCAGGATTTCGTTCAGACGCTGCTTTAGGCGCAGGATTTCCTTGGCCTGGATCTCGATGTCCGTCGCCTGACCCTGCGCACCGCCCAGCGGCTGGTGCATGTGGATCGTGGCGTGCGGCAGAGCGTAGCGCTGGCCTCTGGTTCCAGAGGACAGCAGCACCGTGCCGAAGGAGGCCGTCACGCCGACCGCCACCGTACTGATCTTGTTCGGGATCATCTGCATCGTGTCGTAGATGGCCATACCCGCGTAGATTTGCCCGCCCGGGCTGTTGATGTACATCTGAATGCCCTTGTCCGGGTCCTCGCGGCTGAGGTACAGCAGCTGCGCCACGACGATATTGGCGATCTGGTCGTTGATCGGCGTCCCAACGAAGATGATGCGCTCTTTGAGCAGCAGTGAGTAGATATCGTAGGCCCGTTCACCCCGACCGGTTGTTTCAATGACCATCGGGATAACCGACTCAAACGAAGGTATAGACATGGTCCCTCCCAGTATCTATCCTGAGGAGGTGGTTACTCCTCAGCCTGTTCTGATTTCGGGGACTCTTCAGCCACGGCTTCGTCGGTCGCAGGGGCTTCCGGCACTTCAGCAGGCTCGGCGGCTGCCTCTGCTTCTTCTACCTTATCAGCCTGACCGGTGGCAATGGCTTTGAGTCGATCAATTACACGTTCATTATAGACGCGATTGATCTGATTGTAGGTGACCGCATTGAGGGCCTCTTTGGAAATTCGGTCCTTGCGTCCCTTGCGCGGCAGGCTCTGCGCCATTTCCTGGGCGCTGCTGATGACACGGTTCATGTCCTCGGTGGACAGTTCAATCTTCTCATCCTGAGCGAACTGGTCAATCACCAGCGAGCGTTCCAGGCGCTTGCGGGCGGCCGGTTCGATTTCTTCCTTCATGTACGTTTCACGGTCCTTGCCGACGTACTTGAGGAAGGCTTCGAAGTCGAGCCCCTGGCGTGCCAGATCCTGCTGCAGATGCTCCAGGACGTGGTTTTTCTCATCCTCGAGGTAGTGAGGCGGATAAGAGATGGTCGAGGCTTCGACCAGTTTGTCCACCAGCTGGTTGTAATAGTCGCGCTCGTAATCCGCCACCGCGTTCTCTTCCATCTGGCTGCGAACCACTTTGCGGACGTCTTCCAGGGTCTCGAAATCGCCCAGTGATTTGGCGAACTCGTCGTCGATCTCGGGCATCTTCAAGGCCTTGATGCTCTGGACGGACACCTTGAACTCGACCTCTTTGCCGCGCAGGGCCTCGTCCTCGTCGTCCTCGGCGAAGGTGTGCAGGATGGTCTTTTCATCGCCTTCAGAGAGGCCGATCAGGTTCTCATCGAAGCCAACGTAGGGCCAGTCCCGCTCAACGGTGTCGTCACCAATCAGGAACTGGGCCGGGCGCTCGGGGAACACGACGGCGTCTTCACCCTCGGCGGGATTGGACAGCTGGCCGCTGAGCATCACGTACACCAGGTCACCCTTCTCAGCGGGGCGGCCTTCGACCGGTTCGGCCGTGGCGTAGTTGCGCTGCATGCGCTTGAAGAAGGCGTCAATCTCCTCATCGCTCACGGTGGGAGGTTCGTAGGGCAGCCGGATGGAATGGTAATCACCCAGCTTCACCTCGGGGCGCAGGGGCACTACGAAGGCGAATTTCGGCGGGTCGAGGCTGATGACCTCTTCCAGCGTACCCGGGCCGGAAGGCTCCACATTGGCTTCTTCCAGCACTTTGGCGTAGTGATCGTCGACGATCATTTCCACAGCCTGCTGCTGGATGGCTTCTTCACCGATCATGCGGCGGATGAGATCGATGGGCGCCTTGCCGGGGCGGAAACCCGGTACGCGGGTCTCGCGGGAAAGCTTGCGGGCGGCCCGGCGGCTGTAATCCTCCAGGGTTTCGGCATCGAACTCGGCGATAATCTTGACCTGACGGTCCTCTAAGGGTTGGGTTTCGATCTTCAAGGCTTTCTTCCTCAATAGATAGTAAAGTCTTCTGTATCTGTGGGGATGGAGGGACTCGAACCCTCACGCCTTTCGACACATGATCCTAAGTCATGCCTGTCTGCCAGTTCCAGCACATCCCCAAAGACACGCCATTATACCATAACGTCTCGAGAAAGACGCAACGTCCAACGAAGCGCAGGGTATGCGCCCGGACCCTATTATAAGGCGTGCATCCGGGCGGGAAGAAGGGTGAAACTGAAGTATAATCGCCCTCGTTTGAGTTACCATCTGCTCTGGAGGATGCATTGAGCCGTGTAATTAACCCTGACAGCGCCGGGAAGACCCGCAACCGGCTGACCCGCTCCATCATTCTGGCGATCCGCCACCTGATGCAGCAGCCGGAACCCAATCAGGAGGCCAGGGACCTGGCTGCGTTTATCGCCCTGGCGCTGCTGGAAATTCACGATACGGTGGATGTGTCGGTACAGGCCTGGGAAAAGCGCGGTTACTGGGTAAAGGCCGACCGCTTCCGCATGGACTGGGAATGGACCGGGCAGGTGGGCAGGCAGCTGCGGGATGCCTTGCTGCAGGAGAACTGGAGTGAAATTCCGGCGCTGGCAGCGAAAATCGTCCAGCACTGGGGAAACATCACCATCCCGGAACGGCACCGGCTGGGCACTCCCTGGGTGGGGGCCTGGAAGACCCTGAAGGAATCCGCCTGATCCTGCGCTGGTCGGAAAAACAAGCACCTCCTGCTGGAATACCGCAGGAGGTGCTTGTTTTGTAGATAAGTATGAGGGGCGGAGATACCGCCCCTCTAGATTATTTTGTTTGGTAAAGTCTACTTCTTCTTCAGGATGATGCGGGCGTCGACGACCTTGATGCCCTTGCCTTCCTCGTAGACCAGCACCGGGTTGGCGTCGGACTCGCTGATCTCATCGCGCAGGTCGAGGATCATCTTCGAGTAGCGGGAGATGGTCTCGGCAAGGGCCTTCTGATCGCGAGGAGCCTCGCCGCGCACACCGCGCAGGATGGGCGCGCCGCGGATTTCACCCAGCATGTTCTTCGCCTGGTTCTGCGAAACCGGAGCCACGCGGAAGGTAACGTCCTTGAGTACCTCGACGAAGATGCCGCCCAGACCGAACATCATGGTCGGGCCGAAGGTGGGATCGTTCACCGAGCCGAGGATGACCTCAGTGCCCCAGGGAGCCATTTCCTGAACTGCAACGCCGTGGATGTTGGCATCCGCCTTGTAGGCTTTGGCGTTGTCGAGGATGGTCTGGTAGGCTTCGCGCGCGGCCTGCTCGTCTTTGATGTTGACCTTGACGCCGCCGGCATCCGACTTGTGCAGGATGTCGGGGGAGACGATCTTCATCACAACGGGGAAGCCGATCTTCTTCGCCAGTTCGACGGCTTCGTCAGCGGTGCGGGCCAGCTTGGTAGTCGTTGTCGGCAGACCGTAAGCCCGGAAGACTTCCTTCGCCTCGATTTCAGTCAGGGAGTCGCGGCCGTCTTCGCGCGCGTTCTTGATGATCTCGCGGGCCAGCTTCTCGTCCACCTCGAATTCGGCATCTGGAGCGGAGGAGATCAGTTCCCTGCTGCGGGCGTACTCGCGCAGGGCGGCCATGGCGTTCACAGCCAGATCCGGGGCGGTGTAGGCGGGGATGCCGTTCTCCACCAGCCAGCGGATGCCCTCGTCGGACTTTTCACCGCCGACGAACGACACGGTGACGGGTTTGTCCTTCGCGCCGGCTTCGTCAATGGCCTTCTTGAGACCCTGGGCGATCTCCAGCGGGTTGGTCACAGCGGTCTCGCAGTAGAGGACCACCACGCCGTCCACCCACTCGTGGCCGATGGCGTAACGCAGGGACTCGTAGTACCAGTCGTAGCCGGCCTGGCCGGTCAGGTCCACCGGGTTCTTGGCGGAACCGAACTCGGGCATGTGCTTCTTCAGCTCGGCCTGCACATCCTTGGGCGCGAACTTCAGCGGAATGCCGTACTTCTCGGCCGCATCGGTGGCCAGCACGCCAACACCACCGCCGTTGGTGATGATGAGCAGGTTGTCGCCCTTCAACGGAGGCTGGAGCGAGAGCGCCAGGGTGCGGTCGAACAAGTTGTTCAGGTCGGAGGCCTGGATGACTCCGGACTGCTGGAAGGCCGCGCCGTAGACTTTGGCAGCGCCGGCCAGCGAACCGGTGTGAGAGGCAGCCGCGGCAGCGCCGTGCTCGGAGACGCCAGCCTTGAGCGCAACGATGGGCTTGGAGGTCTTCTGGGCCACTTCCATGAAGGACCGGCCGTTCTTGAAGCCTTCAATGTACAGGGAAATACAGGAGGTGTTCGGATCCTTGTCCAGCCACTCGATCAGGTCGGCGAAGTCGATATCGGCCATGTTGCCGATGGAGATCAACTTTTCGAAACCGACACGGCGGGTGTAGGTGGCGGCGTCCAGCGCGATCAGCAGAGCGCCAGACTGGGAGATCAGGGCACCCTTTCCGGAATAGGGCAGGAAGGGGGCGAAGGACCCGTTGAAGCTGGCGGAATTGGAGAGCACGCCGATGATGTTCGGTCCGAGTACGCGAATGCCATTCGCGTGAGCTTTGGACACCAGCTCCTGCTCCAGCTCGCGGTTGCCGGTCTCGCTGAAGCCGGAGGTGATCACGATAATGCCCTTCACGCCTTTCTTGCCGCAGTCGTCAATCACGCTGAGGACCGCTTTGGCCGGGATGGTGATGATGGCGGCGTCCACGTTGGTCGGAACGTCGGCGATGCTGGGGTAGGCCTTCAGGCCCAGGATTTCATCCACACCCGGGTTGATGGGGTAGATGGTTCCCTTGAAGCCATCGTTGACCAGATTCTGGACAACCGAGTAGCCAATCTTGCCGGGCGTGGCAGAGGCGCCGATCACCGCGACGGTTTTTGGCTCGATAACGCCGGTTAATGCTTCTTGCTCCACAGTAAATCCTCCTGAGGGGTATGGTGGGTTATCAACGAAAGTTGATGAGTCGACTTGAAAGTCCAACACTCAAGTATAACTTTCTTTCAACCGATAATCGTCCTGAGTTCGGGCGAAGTACCTAATTATCATTAAAATTATCGATCGCCCGGGCCAGGTATTTGGCCGGGTTCAGCAGCCCGGGAGGCATCTCCTGCTGGAAGTAGTTACCTCCCAGGTACAGGGTGGGCGGCAGCGGGCGCGGCTGGCGGTCGTACATCTCAAAATGGAGCATGGCCGCGTTTCCTCGATCCTTCAGACGCTGAATGTAAAGCGGGGCGGTGGAGTCGATGCGGTCGAGCGCCAGCACCGACCCGACCGTCCCGATGACCTCACCGGCGCGGACCTTCTGGCCTGCCTCGACGCACACGGAACCCAGCTCGGCATAGCGGAGGTATAAACCCTGCTCGTTCCGCGTTAGAATGGAGTAGGTGACATTCCAGTAGGGGTTCAAATCCGGTGACGTGAACTCGTGAACGGCGACGACGGTTGCATCTTCGATGGAAACCACGCTGGCAGTGCCGGGAGCGTAGATATCCACTCCCGCGTGATGGCGGTCGCCGCGGTCTTCCCAGAAGGAACCGGGTTCACCAGGTCGGGGGAGGCGGCGGCAGTAACTTTCGGGAACTGGCCAGAACATTTTTACCTTCGATGTTTACCGGTTTTGGGAAATATCCCTGAAAATTGTATCCATTTTTACCGCTTACAAATGTACTGATTTCCGGGTATATTCATCACCGTTCTTGAGGAAAGGAAGGGTAATAGATGCCGGATCTTGAGCTGCCCGCTTTTCTGGACGCTGACGATCATAGAAAAATCAAAGCCGTGGTGCAGGCGGCGCTCGCGGCCGTTGACCCTGAACAGGCGGTTCGCAGGGTGCTCCGCAGGGATGGTAACTGGCTGATGATTGGTGACCGGCAGGTGGACCTTGACGATGTGGACCGGCTCCTGCTGGTCGGGGTCGGGAAGGCGGCGCTGGCGATGGGCTGCGCGGCGGTGGAGGTGCTCGGCGAGCGACTATCCGGCGGGGTGCTGATTACCAAAGTAATCAACAGTGAGCTGCAGGTGCGGCTGCCGGCTTCCATCACCGTGCTGGAAGGGGACCATCCCGTACCCGGTGAGCGCAGCATCTCTGCCACGCAGCGCCTGCTGGGCTGCCTGTCCGGGCTGACCGAAAGGGATCTGGTGATTGGCCTGATCTCCGGCGGCGGGTCAGCGCTGCTGACCTGGCCGGTGGATGGCGTCACGCTGGAAGATATGCAGACCTTGACCCGCCAGCTGCTGGTGAGCGGCGCGACGATCAACGAACTGAACGCGGTGCGGCGGCGACTGGACCGGGTGAAGGGCGGCGGACTGGCCCGTGCGGCCTACCCGGCGGCGATGTATACGCTGATCCTCTCGGATGTGATCGGCAGCCCGCTGGAGGTAATTGCCTCCGGCCCGACCGTAGAGCCGGCGGATGAAGGCGCCCGGCCGCTGGAGGTTCTGGAACGCTATCAGCTGGCCAGGGAGCTGCAGCCGGGTATCCTGCGTGCGCTTACGCGAGAGCAGAATGCACGGGATCGAAGCCCTGACTATCTGCGTACAGCCAACTATCTGGTGGCGAGCAATGAAACCGCCGCAAGGGCGGCTCTGGCTGCCGGACGGGAACAGGGGTTCGACAGCCTGCTCCTGACCACCTACCTGGAAGGGGAAGCCCGGGAGGCAGGCGGGATCCTCGCCGGGGTGCTGCGCCAGATGGCCGCCAGCGGAGAGCCGGTTCGCCGCCCCGGCCTGATTGTGGTTGGCGGTGAGACAACCGTACACGTCACCGGGCAGGGGATTGGCGGTCGAAACCTGGAAGTGGCGCTGGGAGCGGTGGAAAAAATGTCCGGGCTGCAGAAAGCGGTGCTGGTCACGCTGGCGACCGATGGTGAGGATGGCCCTACGGATGCGGCCGGAGCGGTGGTCACCGGTGAAACCCAGGCGCAGGCACGCGCCGCCGGGCTGAGTATACAGCAGGCGCTGATGGAGAACGACTCCTACACGTTCTTTGCTCGTCTCGGTGGACTTATCAGAACCGGGTCCACGGGCACCAATGTGAACGACCTGGCCTTTCTAATCTCGCTGTAACTACGCTTCAGGAAGGTAATCAGGGAGACAGTCATGGAGGTGCATCGATGAAAAAACGGCTGGCGGCCGTCACAGGCGCTGCTATCCTGCTGGCGCTGGGATTGGGTGTTTACAGCCTGGGGGTGGAGCCGTACTGGGTGGAGTTGGTGCAGGTAAATGTCGCGGTACCGTCTTTACCCGAGCGCTTCGACGGGTACAGGATTGTGCAGCTGAGCGACCTGCATGTCACCCGGCGCACCTCGGAGGCTTACCTGGAAAAGGCAGCCAGTCTGACCAATGCTCAAACCCCCGATCTGATTGTGCTGACCGGGGATTTCACCACCGGGGATCCAGCCCTGGTACGTGAGAAGCTGGAAGGTTTTCTCATCCGGTTGAACGCCGGAGACGGTGTACTCGCTGTCATGGGTAACCACGACCACTGGAACGACCCGGATCGGCTGGCCCGGATACTGGAGGCCAGCGGTGTCAGGCTGCTGAAGAACGAGCTGGTGCGCATCCAGCGTGAAGGCCAATCGCTGCCGGTCATCGGGCTGGACGATCATATGGAAGGACTGGCGCGGCTGGACGCTGCGCTGACCGGGCTGGATGAGGGTGAAAAGGCGCTGCTTCTGGTCCACGAGCCGGATTACGCGGCCATCAGCGGGCCGACCGGCAGGATTTTCCTGCAGCTTTCCGGCCACACGCACGGCGGACAGGTGTCGCTGCCCGTGGTTGGCTCGCCGGTTTTGCCGGCATTCGGACGGCTGTACCCGCGGGGACTGATTCAGGTCGGGGAGATGGGCGTATACACCAACCGCGGTATTGGGACGCTGTTTCCGCATGTCCGACTGCTGACACGGCCGGAAATCACGGTTTTCACCCTGACGAGATAGAAAAAGCCCGGGATATCCCGGGCTGATTGGTTGGTGTCTGTAATGGCTCAGCAGGGTGAGATGCTGGATGGCTGGGGCCGGGCATAGCGCTCGCGTATAGCCGGGATCAGGTAATTGTTGAAGGCCTTATCAAGGTCGTAATCCGGCTGCCAGCCCCAGTCGGCGCGGGCCTGCGAGTCGTCCACGTCGGCCGGCCAGGAGTCCACTATCGCCTGGCGGGTGGGATGCGGTTCATAGGTGATCTCAGCCTGCGGGAAAGCGCGCAGCACCTCTTCGCGGAACTCCTGAGCGGACAGGCTGAAGCTGCCGACGTTGTACACCAGCCGGGTCAGGTTTTCAATAGGCGCTTTTTCCAGTTCGAGCAGAGATTTCACCGCGTCCGGCATGGCCATGAAGGGCAGGCAGGTGTCCGGGCGGACGAAGCAGGCGTAGGGCTGGCCTTTGGCTGCTGCGTGCAGCATCTCCGGGCCGTAATCGGATGTGCCGCCGGTGGGCACGGTCTCCGCGCTGATCAGACCGGGGAAGCGGATCACGCGGAAATCGACCATTGTCTGGCGGGCGAAATCAGCGGCCATCTGGCGGTAATGATGGGCGTAGTAGCGGCCCAGATGCTCGCAGTACAGCTTGTTGCAGCCGTACATGGTCCGGGGCATCAGCCAGTCATCCTCGCGGACGCGGCCGCTTCGCGCCTTGTCCTCGAGGGTGGGCAGGCCGTAGACGGCGATGGAGCTGGGGTAGAGGAACTTCACCCGCCGACCCTGCCACTGGGACTGCTCGGCGGCCAGGCGCAGCAGGTTGAGGGTTCCCTCGACATTCACTTTGTGAGCCGTTTCAGGGTTGTGCTCGGCTTTGGTGGAGAGGATGGAGGCCAGGTGGAAGATGGTGCGGATTTCGTATTCCGCGACAATCCTGCCCAGCAGCATGTGATCGAGGATATCTCCCTGGATGTACTGGTCAACGCAGTGGAGTATGGCCGGGTCTGCAGGTTGTACATCCAGCGCGATGATACCGACATCACCCTGTTTAGCCAGGTGGGAAATCAATCCATGCCCGATTTCACCATTGGCGCCGGTGATAAGGACCACTTCTTTTCGCATGGTTGCTCTCTTTCTGATGGAAGTTGGCACTTGCGGGAATGAAAAGGTCGAATAACCTGTCCAGACTCAACCTCATTTTACAATGTTCGCTGTGGATGAATGTCATCAATCAAATGGAGCGATTTACTAACTTTCCCGGGAAAAAAAGAGGGACCCAAATGGTCCCTCTTTTTTTCACAGACTTTCAGTTTATGAGGCCTGAAGTGCTTCCCTGTCCCCGCGGCGGAACCAGGTGCGCCATTCGTGGTTCTCCCAGACGACCAGCAGCGGGGCGGCGATGAAGATGGAGGAGTAGGTACCGCTGAACAGGCCGACCAGCAGGATCACCGAGAACTCACGCAGGGTGACGCCGCCGAACAGGGCCATGGCCAGCAGCATGAATTCCACCGTCATCAGCTGGGTGTTGATCGAGCGCTGCAGGGTCTGGATGATCGAGTGATTGGCAAGGACCTCAAAAGGCAGCCGGCGGTAGATCATGCTGTTCTCACGGATGCGGTCGAACACCACGATCTTGTCCTGGGTGGAGAAGCCGATTACCGTCAGCAGCGCGGTCAGGAACAGCGCGTCCATCTGCCAGCCGAACAGGATCGATCCAATGGCTGTGATGGAGACGACCACCAGAATATCGTGCACCATGGCGATGATGGCGCAGACACCGTAGCGGAAGGCGTGCGGAATGCCGCGGAACGCCAGGGTGATGTAAAGCACCACGGCGACGGCGGCAATGCCGACAGCCAGGAAGGCGCGGCTGGTGACGGCGGCGGCGATGGCGGGGCCGACGCTGTCATAACGATTGACAATCGGTTCCTGCCCGCCGGTTGCGGCCTGCAGATCCGCGATGATAAGGTTCTTGGTGTCTTCGCTCAGCTGCGGAGAACGGATCAGCAGCGTGTCCATCACGCCTTCTTCCGGCCCTTCGACCAGCGTGGGCTGGACGTCTTCAAAACCGTAGGCATCGTAGATGGTCACAACTTGCTCGGTGGAAGGCACATTCCCGTCCGGGAAGCGCACTTCGAGGACCGAGCCGCCGAGGAAATCGACTGCCAGCGGCAGGCCGTTGACGGCAATGATAATCATGCCGGGCAGGATAACCAGCAGCGAGATTAAAAAGTAAAGGTAGCGTTTGCCAAGAATATTAATCATCGGTCCATCCTTTTAGATCCCGAACCAGTGCAGGCGGGAATCGGGATCGCGGATCAAATCCAGCGCAACGTTGAGCAGCGTGCGAGTAACCACGATCGCGGTGAAAAGCGAGACGACCACGCCCAGCGCCAGGGTGAAGGCAAATCCCTGCACAATGCTGGCGCCGAAGGTGGAGCCAAACCAGTACAGGATGGCGGCGGTGATCAGTGCGGCGATGTTCGAGTCGCGGATGGAGGGCCAGGCCCGGCGCCAGCCCAGGTCAATCGCCTGGCGGACGGTGCGCCCGCGGCGAAGCTCTTCCTTCATGCGCTCGAAGATGAGAATGTTGGCATCCAGCGCGGCGCCGACGGATAACAGGAAGCCGGCGATGCCTGGCAGGGTCAGCGTCACCGGGACCATGATGAAGAGGGCCAGAGCGATGATGGCGAAGATGACCATGGCCAGGTCGGCGACAACACCGGGCAGGCGGTAGAAGATGCCCATGAAGAGCATCACAATAGCGAAGCCGATGGCACCTGCGATCAGGCTCTTGTTGAGCGAGTCTTCACCCAGTGAAGCGTGCACCTGCCGCACCTGCTCGACTTCCAGCTCCACCGGGAGCGAGCCGTAGCGCAGGTTGACCGCCAGGGCATTGGAGGTCTCATAAGTGAAATTGCCTTCGATGATGCCTTCCCCGTTGGGGATAGGTTCGTTCACGCGCGGGGCAGAGATAATGCGCTTATCCAGGACGATGCCCAGGAATTTACCGCGGTTGTTGGTGGTGTACTCGCGGAAAATCTCCGCTCCCTGGCTGTTCAACTTGAACTCAATGACGTACGCCCCCAGCTCGAGGCGGCCGACGTTGGCGGAGGTCAGCATTTCGCCCGTCATCACGGTGTGGAACGTACCGTTGTACGGATCGGCCGGGCAGGCGGTGACTTTTTGATCCTCCGGGAGGGAGAAATCGGTGGCGATCACGGTCCCTTCGGGGAGGATGCTCGGGTCGTAGTCGCACAGGTCGACGAACTCCAGCATGCCGGTTTGCCGGATGTTGGCGATGATTGCCTCGGGATCATCCGCGCCTGGGAACTCGGCTACGATGTTGCGATCACCCGAGACCTGAAAGCGGTTCTCGGCCACACCCAGCGCGTTGGTGCGCTGCTCAAGGATGGTCTTGGCATCCTCCAGTTTCTCGAGGGGGATGTCGGTCTTGGTCCCCAGGATCACCTGCAGGCCGCCCTGCAAATCCAGCCCGAGGACGGGCTCCATGGTTCGGCCGGCGATTTTGATCGCGTTGTTGGGCAGGTCAATGTAAAGGGCCACAGCGACCAGCAGCAAAATGATCACCAGATTGAGGTAGCGTTGTTTCATTAAGAGGAATGCCTCCAGTTCAAATCGAAATCAGCGTCAAGCCGGGGTTGGAGGGATTATACTCCTATCGAAGAGGGTTGGACAGGGGGGACTCTCCGGCAGCCGCACAAGCGCATCTTGACAGGTGGGTGAAACGTACCTTATAATCGACCGGTTCATGGCATTATTTGACTGACTTAAGGAAAAGATAGGAGTTTAAGATGGTTCCTCTGCCAAAGCGGAAACTCTCAAAAGGACGGCGCGACCGCCGGCGTGCGCATGATCACCTGACCGCGTTGAATCTGACCCAGTGCCCTAACTGCGGTGAGATGCGCCTGCCTCACACGGTGTGCCCGAACTGCGGCCATTATCAGGGCCGTGAGGTCGTTGAAGTCGAAGAAAAGAAAAAATAACAGGTTTTTAGCAACCAAAACGCCCTGATGGACCCCATCAGGGCGTTATTGATTCCTGGCTGGCAGCTAATCGCTGGCAGACTGCTTGCGGTTGAGTTCGTAAGGGCGGAAGCGGGTGACCAGGCGTCCCGGAATCTGCCCGCGGATGATGATGCTGGTGCGCTCCGGCTCGGTCACTTCCACCTGGCCTTCGTCGTGAAATAGAGAGATCAACTGGCCATCCTGGTAGGGGATCCGCACGGCGATTGGCACCAGAGTTTCATACAGCTCGTCCTCGACGCGAGCCAGCAGGTTGTTCAGCCCTTTGCCGGTGAGGGCGGAGATGGGCACGGCGTCGGAATAGGGGGTCAGGGCGCTGAGGGCGGCGTCCGGATCGGGCAGCTGGTCGATCTTGTTCAGTGCCGTGATCACTGGAATTTCGTCTGCTTCGATTTCCTCCAGTGTTTCTTTTACCGCGCGCCACTGCTCCAGTGCGTTGGGGTGGGTAATGTCCACCACGTGGATGAGCAGGTCGGCTTCGGAAATCTCCTCCAGCGTGGCTCGGAAGGCGGCGATCAGCTGGGTGGGCAGCTTCTGGATGAAACCGACGGTATCGGTGAAGAGGGCTACGTGACCGCCGGGCAGTTCCACTCGCCGTGTGGTCGGGTCGAGGGTGGCGAACAGCTGATCGGCCACGTACACCTCGGCGTTGGAAAGCTTGTTGAGCAAAGTGGATTTACCGGCGTTCGTGTAGCCAACAAGGGCAATGATGGGGATGTGCGAGCGGCGGCGCTGAGCGCGATAGCGGTGGCGGTGGCTGCGCACCTTCTCCAGTTCCTGCTTCAGCTGGGATATGCGCTTGCGGATCTCCCGTCGGTCCACTTCCAGCTGGGTTTCGCCAGGGCCCCGCAGGCCCACACCGCCGTTGGAGCCTGTTCGACCGCCGCCGCCGCCGGCCTGGCGGGCCAGGTGGGTCCAGGCGCGGGTGAGACGCGGCAGGCGGTATTCAAGCTGGGCCAGCTGCACCTGCAGGATGCCTTCGCGAGTATTGGCGTGCAGAGCGAAGATGTCCAGGATCAGCGCGGTGCGGTCGATGACTTTGATATTGGGGCCGAAGCGTTCCTCCAACTCGCGCTGGTGGCGCGGAGAGAGCTCGTTATCAAACACGACCACGTCCGCGCCGGTTTCGTTCACCAGCGCTTTGATCTCCTCCACCTTGCCGGAGCCGATGAAGGTATCCGCGGCGGGCGTATCTAGCTTCTGGGTGGCCTCGCCGACCACGACCAGCCCGTCGGTTTCACACAGCAGGGCCAGTTCATCCAGCGAGTCTTCCAGCGGCAGGATGGACGGTTCAGAGCGAACTTCCACGCCGACTAGAAAAGCGCGCTCGCGGGGTAAACGGGTGGGTTCCGGTACTTTTTTTGCCATTCAGATATTTATCCCTCACTTAAAGGCAGTATCTTGGCTTTTCAGCGGCCAGAATCGGTACAGGTCACGGCTGCAGGCTAGCCAGGACATCCGGGTCTGTCAGCCAGTGAAACAGTGTGCGCCCGACGGCCTCCAGACTGGCGGGGGAAACCTTGTCAGCGGTGTCGGAGGTCGTGTGCCAGTACGGATAGTCGAAATCAATCAGATCAACCGCCGGGATGCCTTTCTGCAGGAAGGGCATGTGGTCATCGAGGATGCTGTATTTATACTCCGGGATGAACTGCTCCTTGTAGCCCAGTTCCGCGGCCACGGCCCAGATTTCGTCCATCAGGGCTGCGTTGGAGTTCCTTTCCCGGTAGATGTTCAGGTCGGCATCGCCGATCATGTCCACAATGACCGCCGCGTCAGGAGCCTCGTTGAGCGAATCTACGAAAGCATAAGACCCCAGGATCCAATCCCATCCCTCGATGTTCCCCTGGTCTTCGGCGTCAAACATCACCAGCCAGATCTCCTGGCCCGGGATTTCGGGCAGCACCCGGGCCAGCTCCAGCAGCACTGCCACGCCGGATGCGCCGTCATTGGCACCCGGGACCGGCTGGCTGCGAAGTTCCGGGTCATCGTCCTCACTGGCGAAGAAGCGGGAATCGTAATGCGCTCCCAGCACAATCCACTGGTCACCGGAACCGCGCTTCGCGATCACGTTGGTGATGGGATGATCCATCATGGTGGCCGGCTGCGGCTCCACCTGCCAGCCGGCTGCTTCCAGCTCTGACATCATCCACCCGACTGCCTGCTCGTGCGCTTCAGAGCCGGGTGTGCGCGGTCCCAGAGACACCTGGTATTCCACATCCATGTAGGCGCGCTCGCCGCTGAACTCCGGCGGCGGGGTGGGTGTGACCGGTTCGACAGACTGCATGGGGGTGCAGTTTGCGACGACTGGAAGGAATATGGTGATCAACAGCAGGATGGAGAGCATTGATTTCTTCATTCCTGGGTTCCGTGCAGTGTGGGCATTTCCGGTGATGAATGTTCCGACAGGAAGGA
Organism: Anaerolineaceae bacterium UBA3924; assembly: GCA_002385985.1. GTDB lineage: Bacteria > Chloroflexota > Anaerolineae > Anaerolineales > Anaerolineaceae > UBA3924. Next base: position 67,512 of record DGEO01000026.1, read on the forward strand.
GTCCAGCGCGGACAGCGCGCGCTCCGTGTGGAGGGCGGCCCGCTGGCGCTTGCCGTGCACGTTTTCTGGCCAGGGCGGCAGCAGTCCGAAGTTGGCCTTCATGGGCTGGAAGTCCGCCAGGTCGGCCCGGGTAATATAGCGCAGGAGCGCTCCCAGCATGGTGGTTTCCGGCAGGGTCAGCGGCGGCTGACCGTTCAGAAAGCGGGCCGCGTTCCAGCCGGCCAG
>DGEO01000026.1:67949-68598 GCA_002385985.1 Anaerolineaceae bacterium UBA3924
CCAGGGGCGAGGCGATGAAGGTGTTGCGGTGCATCTGGCCGTAACGCACGAACTCGGCCTGCTCCAGCCCGGGGATCATGCGGAAAACGCGCTTCTGTTCCGGGTAGGTCAGGTTGGTCTGGAAGCCGACCAGATTGTACAGGCTGCCGGCCAGGTTGTCCTGGCGCAGCTGGACCACGGCGAACGGCCGCCGGCCGGTGCGCGGGTCCTTCAGGCCCACGGGGCGCATGGGGCCGTAGGCCAGCGCCATTTCACCCCGGCTGGCTATCACCTCCACCGGCAGGCAGCCCTCGAAATACTGGTGCCAGCCGGCCCGCACACCCTCATTGAGCTGCTCCTCGAAGGAGCGCAGCTGGATGCGTTCGGCGCTGGCCAGGGCTTCGCGGAAGCGGTGGTATTCTTCCTCGGTGAAGGGGCAGTTGATGTAATCCTCGTCCGACTCGAGGCCTTTGGCGTAGCGGGAAGCCCGGAAGGCAATCTCCATGTTGATCGATTCGGCCGAAACGATCGGCGCGATGGCGTCGAAGAAGGAAAGGTGCTGCATCCCGGTCAGCTCCTGCAGGGCTGCGGTCAGCGAGGGTGAGGTCAGCGGGCCGGAAGCAATAATGGTTGGCCTGTCCGGAATGGTGCGGACTTCTTCACGGATGAC
>DGEO01000026.1:68875-69033 GCA_002385985.1 Anaerolineaceae bacterium UBA3924
CTCGCGGTCGACGGCCAGCGCGCCGCCGGCGGGCAGGGCTGATTGCTCGGCCAGGCGGATCAGCAGCGACCCCATTCGCCGAATTTCTTCCTTGAGCAGCCCCGAAGGGCGATCCACCAGTTTGGATCCCAGCGAGTTGGAGCAGACCAGTTCCCCCA
>DGEO01000026.1:69297-70108 GCA_002385985.1 Anaerolineaceae bacterium UBA3924
CCTCGTTCAGCAGCCTGGTAGGCGGCTTCACACCCGGCCAGGCCTCCACCGATAACCGTCAAATCAGGCATGCTCACTCCTTGCGTGGATTCTACCATGGGCCGGGGAATGAAGGCCTGGCACGATACTTGCATCTATACGGGCGGGAAGATATACTTCAGAGAGGCTAGGATCGCTCATGTACCAGGTTCAATTCCAGACAATCAAACCCCTAACGACCGCTCATCTGGCGCAGACCATGACCCTGCTGACCCTCACTTCTGAGGAGCTGCGGCAGCAGATCGATGCCGAACTGGCGGCCAACCCCGCCCTGGAACTGATCGAAGAGCGGTACTGCCCGACCTGTAAACGCCAGCTGCCGCCCAAGGGTTCCTGCCCGGTGTGCAGCCAGCCCCAGTCAATGAACAGCGAAGAACCGGTGGTGTTTATCTCACCCCGGGATGATTTCCTTCCCCAGTCCTCCGGTTCGGTAGCGGATCTGCCTGAAGAGCCGTATTCTCCGATGGAAGTTGACCTGCCGACCTACGTGCTGCGGCAGATCGCCACGGAGCTGAACCAAAAGGACCGGAAGATTGCCGCGCACCTGCTGACCAACCTGGATGAAGACGGCTTCCTCACGGTCACGATTGAGGAAGTGGCCCGCTATTTCCACGTGCTGCCCAGCCATGTGCGCTCCATCCAGCGCCTGATCCAGCGAGCCGACCCGGTGGGCGTGGGCTCCAGCTCGCCGCAGGAAGCGCTGCTGATCCAACTGGAAGTGCTGGGTGAGAACCAGTCAGTTCCCGGCCTGGCCGAGCGCATGATCCGCGAG
>DGEO01000022.1:0-47385 GCA_002385985.1 Anaerolineaceae bacterium UBA3924
ACAGGTGGGTAATCTGATCCAGCTGCCGTAATTCATCCTTCACGACGGTGGTATCATGGTCAAAAACGAGGATGGAAGATGCAAACCGCGACACCCGTCTATGAATCCGAAATCCAGGTCAGGCTGTTTGAATGCGACTTTTCCGGCCGCTGGAAGCCTGCAGCATTCTTCCAGAATCTGACCGAAATCGCCGGGGTCCACGCCGCACAGCTGGGCTTCGGCTTTGAGCAGATGACACCGCGCAGCCTTGCCTGGGTGCATTCGCGCATCAAGATCCAGTTCCTGCGCTTCCCGGCCAGCGAGGAGCGCCTGACCGTTCGCACCTGGCCCAAGACCATCCAGCAAAAGCTGTTCTACGTCCGCGATTTTGAGGTGCTGGACGTGGCCGGGGAGCCGGTTGCCCTGGCGACTTCGGCCTGGCTGGTGATCAACACGGCCACCCGCCATCTTGTTCCTCCGGCGGCGCTGGACATCAAGCTGCCCGAGGCTGGCCGGAGCGCGCTGGACGAGCGGCTGGACAAGCTGGTGCTGGACCGGCCCGGCGAGGAGCGGCACCGCCTGCGGGCGGGCTATTCGGCCGTGGATGTGCTGGGGCATGTGAACAACAGCCGCTATGTAGAGTGGATCTGCGATGCCTTCCCGATGGAGCAGTACCGGCAGCGGCAGATCGCCTGGATGCAGATCAATTATGACCACGAGGTGCTGCCGGGAGAGGAAATCTCCATTCGCAGCTGCCCGGCGGATGGCAGCGAGTCGCTCTGGATGGTGGAAGGGTTCAATCTCGCCCGAGATACCCGCTCCTTCGCGGCTGCGGTGGCGTGGCAGCCAATTCCGTCCGGCGAGAGCGCGGACTGAAGGGAAGACTCTATTCTTTCCAGCGGCGCTTCGTCTGGAGGGACCAGGTTTCCATCGTTGGGCCCCCCTGGTCCTCATTGGCAGAGCCAACGGGATGAGCAGTCGCACATCCATCCCCAACCTGCCACCATGGAGGCAGGCGAGGTAAAGCATCGAGCTCAGCCGCGACGGGTGAAACCGGCGCCGGTTCTTGATATAATACATCAAGGAAAGAGCCTCCCCATGATATCCGCCGCGAATATTCTGGACGCTTACACTCGACCCGGGCGCCTGTACCGGCGCCGCGGGGAAGGTCTTGACTGTTACGCCTGCGCCCACCGCTGCCACATCCGGCCGGGACGCAGCGGCGCCTGCAAGGTCCGCTCCAACCGGGACGGTGAGCTGTACGTGCCCTGGGGCTACGTCTCAGCGGCTCACGTGGACCCGGTGGAGAAAAAGCCCTTCTTCCACCTGCTGCCCGGTGCGCGCGCTTTTACCTTCGGCATGCTGGGCTGCAACTTCCACTGCAGCTTCTGCCAGAACTGGGACACCTCGCAGGTGCTGCGCGACGAGGCCGCTAGCGGCTCGGCCGGGTATATCCAGCCGGTGACGCCGCAGCAGCTGGCCGATCTGGCGGTGCGCTACGGCGCTCCGCTGCTGGTCTCCTCGTACAACGAGCCGCTGATCACCGCCGAGTGGGCCATGGATGTCTTCGCTGCCGGGCAGGAACGCGGGCTGCGCTGCGCCATGGTCTCCAACGGCTACGCCACCCCCGAGGTGCTGGCCGAGCTCAAGCCCTACCTGACGGCCTACAAGGTGGACCTGAAAACCCTGCAGCCGGCCCACTACCGCGAGCTGGGCGGCCGCCTGCAGCCCGTGCTCGACAGCATACGCGCCGCGCACGAGCTGGGCCTGTGGGTGGAAGTGGTCACCCTGGTCATCCCCGGGTTCAACGACAGCCTCGAAGAGCTGGCCGGCATGGCCGAGTTCCTGGTCTCGGTTTCCCCGGACATACCCTGGCACCTGACCGCCTTCCACCCGGACTACAGGATGACCGATCCCCCACCCACCCCGGCCGCCGCACTGCAGAAAGGCGCGCAAATCGGCCGCAAAGCCGGTCTGCGCTTTGTCTATGCCGGCAACCTGCCCGGCCAGCTGGGCAAGCTGGAAGACACCCGCTGCCCGGGCTGCGGCGCGCTGCTGGTGCGCCGGCGCGGGTTCCGCATCGTTGAACGGCGCGTCACCCCGCAGGGGGCGTGCCCGGACTGCGGCGCGGCCGTGCCGGGCGTGTGGGCCTGATCCCTATTCGGTTTGGGCCAGCCCGGCCAGGAAGGGGCGCGCCGACTGCAGCGCCCGCGCCCGGTGGCTGATGCGGTTCTTGAACGCCTCGCCCAGCTCGGCCATGGTCTGGCCGTACTCGGGCAGGTAGAAGATCGGGTCGTAGCCGAAGCCGCCCGTGCCGCGTTCCTCGGTGATCACCTCGCCCGGGCATTCCCCGTCGAACAGGCGCAGCCCCACGCCCGGGCCCAGCACCGCCACGGTGCAGTGGAAGCTCGCCCGCCAGCCGAACTCCCCGTCCGGCTGGCGTCCTTCCAGCTGCTGGATCAGGTAGCGGCGGCGGTCAGCGTCGGTGGCGCCGGGTTTGGGCGAGTAGCGGGCCGAGTACAGCCCCGGCGCGCCGCCCAGCACGGCCACCTCCAGCCCTGAATCGTCGGCCAGAGTCAGCAGCCCCTCGGGGCGCACCTGCCGGCTGGCTGAAAAGTAGGCCTCGGCCTTGAGGGCGGCGTTATCACCGTAGCGCTGGCCGGTTTCGGCCACTTCAACGTGCAGTCCCAGGTCCTCCGGCAGGACCAGCTCAAACGGCAGGCCGTTCAAAATATCGCGGATTTCCACCAGCTTGCCCCGGTTGCTGCTGGCTATTAATAAAGTCTTCATTTTCGTGTTCCTCGGGGGTCGGGAAGGGGGCGCACTCGACCAAAGATTAAAAATCTTAAAGTTGACATGCCCCTTTCCGCATGCTATAATGCAACCAAGTTTAAATTATATCTTTTTTGTTTTAGAAGCTTAACTGTGGCAAAGAATAAGCACCCGTTGAGGATCAACATCGGCTTCCTGCTCAACCAACCCGTTGGTACGAGTCGGGATTTTGACTTTGAGTTTAACCAGCTTATTCTGCCGCCTGACATTGAGCTGACAGATTTTTCCGGTACCGCTCACATTTCCCGCACCCGTCAGGGCCTGCTGGTAGAAGGAGTTTTTACGGGCACGGTCGAGGCTGAGTGTGTGCGCTGTCTGCGAAGTACAGAACAGCACCTGAAAACGCAGTTTCAGGAGCTGTACGCCTTTACCCGCGACAACGTCTCAGAATCCGACCTGGTCCTCCCGGAGGACGGGCACATCGACCTGGGCCCTATCGTGGGCGAGTATCTGGTTATCGAGATCCCCATCAAGCCCCTGTGCAGGGAAGACTGCAGGGGGTTATGCATGGTCTGCGGCGCCAATCTGAACGAGCAAACCTGCGAGCATGTTGCACAAATTCAGGAGGAGTGAGAGTGTTCCCATCTGTGGAACGCAGCGGAAACATTGATTAACTAACACTGCCTTCCATCCCACAGCCGGCAGGGTAAGAGCCGGCCGCCGGGTGGATCCAGGGCTCACCGAAGGATCGTTGAATCAGAGGGGAATTAAGATCACTGGAAGGAGCGTACAAGTGGCTAACCCGGGCAGGCGCAACAGGAGCGCCGAAATTCTCAGTATGTTGTTGGAAAGAGCAGATGTACAGGGGTATATCACGACCGACGACCTGATCGAAGTTTATCCCGAGGTCAGCCGGGACGCCGACCGCCTGGAAGCGATGCTCACCGCCCTGCGGCGGCGCGGCATCGACATCCTCGACCACGACGAGGAACAGGAGGATGACCGTCCCCAGAGCGACATGGACCCGTCCTACTCCGGACTGGACACCGTCAGCTCGGACGACACCATCGGCCTGTACCTCAAAGAGATGTCCCGTGTGCCTTTATTAACGGTTGAAGAAGAACTGGAACTGGCCAAGCGCATCGAGCGCGGCCAGATGGCAAAGCGGGCGCTGGAGCGCTCCAACGGGTCCACCTCGCCCAAACGGCGGAAGGAGCTGGAGGAGCAGATCCAGGACGGCATTCAGGCCCGCGAGCACTTGATCAAAGCCAACACCCGCCTGGTGGTCTCCATCGCCAAGCGCTACATCGGCCGCGGCGTCCCCTTCCTGGACCTGATTCAGGAGGGCAACCTGGGTCTGATGAAGGCCGTGGAGAAGTACGAATACCAGCGCGGCTTCCGCTTCTCCACCTACGCCACCTGGTGGATCCGCCAGACCATCACCCGCTCCATCGCCGACCAGGGCCGCACCATCCGCGTGCCGGTGCACATGGTGGACCGCATCCGCCAGATGTACCGCCTGACCCACGAGATGGAGCAGAAGCTGGGCCGCGTGCCCAACAACGAGGAGCTGGCCAAGGAGATGAATCTGCCCCCCGCCAAGGTGGACTGGATGATGCGCGTCTCCTGGCTGCCGCTCTCGCTGGAAAGCCCCATCAACGACGACGAGGAAGACTCCGAGCTGGGCATGTTCGTGGAGGATAACCTCACCCCCACGCCCATCCAGAGCGCCTACAGCAAGCTGCTGCGCGACAAGATCGAGGCCGTGCTGGAGACGCTGCCCCCGCGCGAGGCCCGCATTCTGCGGCTGCGCTTCGGGCTGGAGAACGGCCACACCTACACCCTGGAGGAGGTCGGGCAGAAGTTCGGCCTGACCCGCGAGCGCATCCGCCAGATCGAGAGCAAGGCTCTGCGGCGGCTGCGCCACCCTCGCCGCTCGCGCCAGCTGCGCGAATACCTCTAGACCACTCGCGTAATCCGCGAACGGGCGCCTGACTGCCTTACGGCGAGGCGCCCGTTCTTTTTTTTAATTCCCTCCACAAACCGGCCCCTGCTGTCTATAATAAGACCACCATCCACAACCACGAGGTGCCTGTATGTTCTTCGGCTCGCTTCTCTGCGCCAGCGCGTTCTTCGTCTTCATCGGCCTGTTCGCCATAATGCTGCGGGTCAACCCGCACGGCCGCTGGCGCAACCCGCGCCGCCGGCTGTGGACCTACGTCGGGCTGGCCGCGCTGCTGAGCCTGGCGCTGCTGGCCGTGTTCCTCGTCCTCTCTGAAAACGCCGGCCTGATCACCTTTGGCACGGCCGTCCAGATCAGCTTCCCCGGCGATTACCTGGCCGCCGGCACCACCGGCTACCTGCTGCTGGGCCTGCTGGCTGTGGCGCTGCTGGCTCCCATCGTCGTGGCGCTCATTCTGGTTCGTCCGGACCGTAAACCGAAGTACTAAATCCAAAGATTTTTCTAATACGTTTCCTATTGTTTTCCTAACCGCCCGATCTTAGAATGGCCATAGACAGGCAAGTTAACCTACAGCCACCTGGACGGGCATTTATCGGTTCTTCTACGGCTGCACACATCCCGACTGACATCACCGCGGCCGCCGGCAGTCCACCGGCGGCCTGCGCCTTCCAGCCCCGCCGCCCCCTTCATCGCCACCCCGAACCTGTCCCCCTACCGGACACCGCCCAGGACCCTGACACGAAGAAAGGTGAACGCGATGAACGCACAGGCACGCTCTTCACTTCAGGGGTTTCTGGCCTTGCTGGTGGCCCTGACCCTTACCTTCTCCCCCTCAATTTCGATTCAACCCGCTGCGGCCCAGGCTGGCGTAGAAATCCCGGTTACCACCACCGCGGACGTGATCGCTGATGATTCCGCCTGCTCGCTGCGCGAAGCCGTGCTGGCGGCCAACTCCGACAGCCCGGTGGGCGGCTGCCCGGCCGGATCGGGCGCGGACACCATCCTGCTGCCCGCCGGAACCTACACCCTGGCCCTGCCCGGCCGGACGGAGGACGATGGCCGGACCGGCGACCTGGACATTCACGCCGACCTGACCCTGCGCGGCGCCGGGGCTGACCTGACCGTCATCGACGGCGCCAGGCTGGACCGCATCCTCCAGGTCCACGCCGGCCAGGTGCTGATTGCCGGCCTGGCGCTGACCAACGGCCAGGCCGGTGAGCACTCGCAGGAGGAGCGCGAGCCGGGCGGCGCCGTGCACAACGCCGGGACGCTGACCCTGGAAGATGTGCTGGTCACCCGGAACTTCAACGAGAACATGCTCGGCTATGCCGGCGGGCTGTTCAACAGCGGCAGCCTGACCCTGCTCCGCTCCCGGGTGGTGGACAACTGGACCGAGCATGAAGGCGGGGGCGGCGGAATCTGGAACGAAGGCGAGCTGCTCGTCGAAGATTCCCTGCTGGACCAGAACCACTCCTACACCGCCGCCGCCCTGTTGAACGTAGACAACGGAACTGCGGTACTGCGCCGCACCCGCGTCACCAACAGCGGCGGCTGCTTCGAAAGGGGCGCGATCAGCAACTACGGCCGGCTGGAAATTGACCAGTCAGACATCAACCACAACGACTGCGAGCCGTCCGGCGCGCTCTACAGCCAGGGCGAGCTGATCATCACCGGCACCCGGCTGGACCACAACACCAGCCTCTTCGGCTGGGCCTTCGAGCTCAGCGGGCAGGCCGAAATCCGCGACAGCAGCTTCACCCGCAACGCCGGCGCGCTGCGCTGGAAATCCGGCAGCCTTCTGCTGGCCAACACCACCATCACCGGCTCCGGGCATCCGGATGGCACCGGCGCGCTGCTGGTAGAAGGCGGAACGGTTGACCTGGTGCACGCCAGCCTGCTGCTCAACCAGCGCGCGCTGACGCTGGCCGGCGGTGAGACCCGCCTGGCCAACAGCCTGCTGGCTGGCAGCCGGAGCGAGCAGGACCCCGCGGCTGACCTGCAGCTTTCGGGCGGCAGCCTGGTGTCTCTGGGCGGAAATCTGGTCGGCATCACCGGTGAAACCGGCTTCCCCGATGGGGAGGGTGATCAGTTCGGCCCCCCCGCCGCTCCGCTGGACCCGCTGGTCGGGCCGCTGACCCCCGGCGGGCGAACGGACTACTTCCCCCTGCTGCCCGGCTCTCCGGCCATCGACCGCGGCCGTGAGGAGAACTGCCTGCCGGCTGACCAGCTGGGCGCTCTCCGCCCGGCGGATGGGGACGGCGACGGCCAGGCCGCCTGCGACGTTGGCGCGGTGGAAGCCCCGGGTATTCAGCAAAATCCGGGACAGGATCCCACCCCGGGCCCATTGCCCGACCCGACCCAGCCCCCGGCGCCTGAACCGCCGCCCACCGGCGGGGACGACCGGATGCGCATTTACCTGCCCATGCTCTCAGCGGGGTAGGTGCGGCGCGGTGGTGAAGAAGGCATCTCATATACCCGAGGTGTGGATGATTGGTGTGGAGGAAGGCTGCTGCCCCCTCAATCAATGAGTTCAGGATCAAAAAACACCGGGCGGAGCCATTGGCTCCGCCCGAAAGGTTACTTACCAGTCTTTCTCCCTTTACTCATACTTGAGCGCCGTCACCGGCACCAGCGTGGCAGCCCGCACCGACGGATACAGGCCCGAGATCAGCCCCACCAGTGTGGCGAAGACCAGCGCAAAGAGCAGCAGCCAGGTGGGGGTGGAGGCGGTCAGCTGGCCGCCCATGCCGTAGCTCGGCTGGGACGATAGATACGTCCGGGCCAGGATGTTGAGCAGCTCTCCGCCCACCCAGCCGATGGCAATACCGCCCAGCCCGCCGATGAAGCCGATCCCGGCGGATTCGCCCAGGAAGATGGTGAGCACATCACGGTTGGTGGCCCCGATGGCCTTCATCAGGCCGATCTCGCGGGTGCGCTCCAGGATGGCCATGGTCATGGTGTTGGCGATGCCGATAGCCGCCACCAGCAGGGCGATGGCCCCCACGCCGCCGAAGGTGATCTGCAGCACGGTGAAGAAGCTGTTGATGCCCTCCACCACCGACTGCGGCGTGCTGGCCATGAAGCCCATATTGTTGATCTGCTCGGCCACCTCGATCACCTTATCCGGATCGCTGGCTTTAACCACCAGCATGGGGTAGCCGTCCTTGTTGCGGTTGATGCGCTTGCCCTGGAACCACTCGTTGTAGGCGGTCACGTCGTCCAGGCGCATGAACATCCAGCCGTCCGCCTCGGAGCGCTGCTCGGCCAGGATGCCCACAACACGCACCTGGACCTTCTTCTCGATCATGGTGCCGTCCTCGGCCCATTTCATCAGGGTGACGGTGACAGTCTTGCCGACCAGGTCGGGCTGCTCGGGCTGCCCGTCGCCGGGGCGGGCTTTGGGATCGTACCAGTTCTGGGCGATCCAGTGGCCGATCACCGCCGTGCCGCGTTCCAGCTGCAGGCTGCCCTCGCGCAGCTGGTAGCCGAAGACCGAAAGATCATTGGTGCCCACCCCCATGATGGAGGGGTAGTTTTCCAGGCGGCCGTAGCGCATGGTGCCGCCGCCCCACAGGTAGTCGCGCGGGATGACGTGTTCCACGCCCGGCAGCGAGGCGATCTCATCGATGGCCGCCGGGGTGAGGTTCTTTACCTGCATGCCGCCGCCCAGCTCCGAGACGGCCACCACGCCGCCGCGGCCCGAGATCACCGGGCCTTCGCTGTAACCCGGCGAGACGTCGATGCGGGTCAGGTCGTCAATGCCCCAGAGCTGGCTGGTGGCGTTTTGCTGCAAGCCGATGGCCAGGGACACCAGCAGAACCACCGCGGCCGTGCCGATGACCACGCCAATGGCGGTCAGCGCCACGCGGCCTTTGCGCCGTCCGAGGTTGTCCGCGATCAGGCTGAGCAAATCAATCAAACGCATGCGAAACCCTCATTTGCTACTGCGTAACAGAACTTATCCTTTCGGACCGACAATAACGCCGCCGTCCATGGGGGCCACGTCCGGCCGGCCTTCAAAGCCGCCGTTCATCGGGCTGGCCTGCACCGGGCCGCTGTCCAGGCCAATCAGGCCCTTGAGCACGCGCACCAGCGTCTGCCAGATGGTTTCGGAGCCCTGGCCGCCCGGGTTTCCGCCGGGCATCCCCGTCGTGGGGTCAACGGGCATGCCGGTGTTCGGGTCGATGGGCAGCCCGGTGACCGGGTCAATCGGGAAGCCGGTGACGGGGTCGATGCCCGGGTCGAAGGTCATCTCCTCCACATTGATGGTCAGCGTCTGGGTGACCTCGCGCAGCTGGTTGAAGTCATCCGTGTAGGAGATGGTGATGAGCAGGTCCAGCGGGCCGGCGGTCTGGGGGATGATCTGAGCGTCCAGCGGGTAGTAGCCGCCCGGCTCAAGCGCGCCGATGGAGACCTGCCCGTTCATGATTTCGGCCCCTTCGGCGGTGACGCGCATGGTGCCCAGCAGGGCCGAGCTGCGCCCGATGTTGGTCACCTGCAGCGGCAGCATGCCGAACTGCCCGGTGTAGAAGATGCCCGGGTCGGTGTAGAAGGAGACGTCGATCTGCGGCACGCGGTAGATCAGCAGGGTGATCACCTGGTCGTCCACCGCGCGGCTGCCCTTCTCGTCAGTGTAGACGAAGGAGATCTTGAGCGGGTAAGCGCCCGGGTTGGCGGTGACGTTGACGATCAACTGGCTTTCGGTGGAGAGGCTCTCCCCGGCGGGCAGGTCGCCCAGGTAGACGATGTTCGAGGAGCCCAGCGGGGCAAAGATGGAGGTGTCGGAGCCGGAGCCGCTCACCCCGCCCGGACCGGGCGTGCCGTCCTGGCCGTTGGCGGGCAGCGTGCCGCCGCCCAGGATCATGGAAACGGCCTTGGCGTCGCGCGCGCCCAGGTTCTGCACGGTCAGCCGCAGGTTGAAGATGGAGCCGGGCTGAAGCGATTCTACGTCGGTTTCGTACTCGCCGATCACCAGCTGCGCCGAGACGGGCGCCAGGGTGGGCGTGGCGGTGGGCTGGGCCGGGCCGTAGCTGGGCTGTTTGACGTTAATCGACAGGGTGAAGTTTTCCGTGTAGGTGTTGCCCTGCGAGTCGGTGTAGGTCAGCCCGACGGTGACCGAGCCGACCGGCATGCCCAGCAGCGCGGAGGAGGCCAGCATCGGCTGGGCCACGTCCACTTTGGCGCCGCCGCCCAGCTCCGAGACGGCCACCACGCCGCCGGTGTTCTGGGGGATGAAGTCGGTGCCGCCGAAGGTGGCCACGATGTTGTTGGCCGGCGAGCCGCCGCGGTTGGCCAGGCGCAGCGTCAGGGTGAAGTTGGTGTTGGGAGTGACCGCGTCGCCGCCGTAGGAGTAGGAGTCAATCACCAGCAGCGGGCGGGAGTACTGGGGGGCCGACGGGCCGGTCACCGTCACTGTGGCCACATTGGAGGCCGCCGCCACCAGCACCCCTTCACTGTTCAGCTGCATGGCCGTCAGGCGGAAAACGTAGGTGCCCGGTGCCTGGATGTGCACATCGGTTACGAGCGAATTGGGGTTGGCCAGATAGGCCGAATCACCGCCCTGTTCCACGGTCCACTGCACCGCGTCAAAGCTATTTTCCGGGGTAATAGTGCCAGACAGTTTGTGAATGACAGGGAACCTCTCGGTGTTGACCGTCTGGATGCTGCCGGCGTTCACTGTGGGAATGGGTCGCGGCGTGGGCGTCTTGGTTGGTTCATCGGTAGACGCAGTCGGATTGGTCGGCTCGGGAGAAGGCGTGATCCCGGGCTCAGGGGTCTCATCGCTGTCCACTGTGATCAGCGGAGAGATGGGGCCGCGGGGCGTGGCGGGGGCCTGTGCCTGGGCGGCGGCAGCCGGCGCGCCGAACACCAGGCCGAGGACCAGGGTGATGAGGAGCAGGGAGTGGGTTATCCGGGAGATCATCATGAGTTCCCTTCCGTGATTTCTTGAGGCTGTGAGAAGGTGGAAGCGGCTTCGTATTCGGCCTGAGAGACCGTCTTGCCGTCCAGCAAATAGATAACGTTGGTGGCGAACTGCAGCATGCGCGGGTCATGGGTGACCACCAGCACGGTGCGCCCGGCGCGGTGCAGATCGGATAGCAGCTGCATGATGGCAAAGCCGCTGGCGGTGTCCAGGTTGCCGGTCGGCTCGTCGGCCAGGATCAGCTTGGGGTCGTTGACCAGCGCCCGGGCGACGGCCACGCGCTGCTGCTGCCCGCCCGAAAGCTCGGTGGGCTTGTGCAGGGCGCGCTTTTCCAGCCCGACCTGTTTGAGCAGCTCAAAGGCCTTTTTCCGGCGGGCTTTGGGTGCGATGCCCGAGAAGCGCATGGGGAAGGCGACATTGTCCAGCGCCGTCAGAGTGGGCATCAGGTTAAAGGACTGGAAGATAAAGCCCACCACCCTGCGGCGGTACACGGCCAGTGCGTTTTCGTCCATCTGCTCCAGCGCCTGGCCGTCCACGTGAATCCTGCCCGATGTCAGCCGGTCCAGACCGCCCAGCAGGTAGAGCAGGGTGCTCTTGCCCGAACCGGAGGGGCCCATGACCACCGTCAGCGAGCCGAACTCAATGTCCAGGTCCACGCCGTCCAGAGCGTGCACCTTGTTGCGGCCCATGACGTAGGTCTTGCGCAGGTCGCGAATCTGGATAAAGGGCTGAGAGGTCTGAGAATCCATCCTCTTGATCCGCGGTTAGAAGAAGAAGAACGGCCGGACGGTGCTCAGCCCGCTGATCTGGCTGAGGCCGAAGGACGGCAGCGCCTGCAGGGCCAGCAGGATCACGACCACCGCCAGGGTGATCACGGCAGCGCGGGCGCGCGGCAGGTTGGACATCAGGTTGACGCCCACCAGCAGCAGCGCAAGCCGCCAGATCACGTACAGGTCCACCCCGGCCAGCACCAGGCGCGCGAACAGCGGCAGCCTGGCGGAGGCGTCCAGCAGCAGCCCGGAAAGGCCCGGGTTTTCAATCAGCTGGTGGGTGGCGAAGATGTACACCGTCTGGACCAGGTAGCGGATAGCAAAGGGCACCGAGGCCCAGGCCGCCAGGTTGAAGGCGTTGGTCGAGCTGGAGCGGCTGCCCGCCAGCGTAAGCCCTAGGTGCAGCAGGGCGCCCAGCAGGAACCAGCCCACCCACAGCCCGCCGACGGCGCGCACCGCCGGGAAGACGTAGGTGAACAGCGGGCCGGCGCGCCCGGCCTGGTTCTGGAAGTACTGTTCCTGCTGCTCAGGGGACCACCACTGGAAGTCCTCGGGCGGCTCGGCAGGAATCTGCGCAGCCTGTACGCGAACCGGGCCGCCGGCCACCACCATCACCAGCGCCAGCAGGCTCAGCAGCACCAGCGGGGTCAGCCAGGAGGGCTTTTCGGCCTCAAAGATTTCACGCAGGGTGCGTGCCGGGCGAAAGATCATCGGCAGCAGCCATTCAAGATGCAAGCGGCGAGGCTCGCGCAGAGGATAAACGTCAAGTTCAGTTTCAGCCATGCCAACCTCAGGAATGAAGAATCTATTCAGGCATCTTTTAGGACGCTTCCGGCGCCCTTAAAGTTCCTTTTTTTTCGGTAGGTTTCTGGCCTCATTATCGCACAATAGCCCCTCGCCGGGCAGGGAGGAACATCCTTGCCAGCGCGGTCCGCATTGTGTATAAAGGTACTGCCGCACCGGCGGAAATGACATGACAAACACAGGAGACGGGCATGACACGCGTGCGCATCGGACTGGAAAACGGAATTGAAGGCCGCTCGCTGGCCTGGGCGCTGGACTATCCGGGCTGCTTTGCCTACGGCAAAGACGAGAGCGAGGCGGTGCTGAACCTGCCCCGGGCGATGGTCCAGTACCGGGACTGGATCGAGCGCCACGGAGAGGCCTCCTGGTTGGGGGACCTGAACGAGATGGACTTTGCCCTGGTGCAGGTCTTCGAGGTGTACTGCATCGACGAGAACTACGAGAACGTCCCGGAAGGGTACGAGGTCAACGCCTGGTTCCAGCACGACTGGAAGCCGCTGACCGCCGGAGAGGTGGAGCGCGGCCTGACGCTGCTTTCCTGGTCGCGCCAGGACCTGCTGCAGCTGGCCGCGGACGTGCCCGAGGGCAAGATGGACGTGCGCCTGCCCGGCGAGCGCTGGTCCATCCGCGGGGTGCTCGAGCACGTGGCCAACGCCGAGTGGTGGTATCTGGACCGGCTGGGGCTGGCCGACCGCCCCCGCTCCGCCCTGCCCGCGGACTACGTGGAGCGGCTGGCCTTCGTGCGTGCCCGGCTGGAGGACGCTCTGCCCGGCCTGGCCGGCCGCGAGGACATGGTCGTTGGCCGCGATGGGGAGTTCTGGAGCCCGCGCAAGCTGCTGCGCCGCGCGCTGTGGCACGAAAAAGACCACATCGGGCACATCTCCCGGCTGATTCTGGAATCGTAAAGCGGCACAGCGCCGGCTGCTTTGCCCTGCCCCGCCCGGCCCCGTTGACCGCGGCGGGGCTTTTTTTCTAACCGGCCAGAGGGACAGGCGGCGAAGGGGGAAATCCCTCACTTCGGAGGGGGATAGTCCTCATTGCAAAAGAAGCGGGGCTGAATTATCTTGACATCAGGCCTCCGGGCGCGACGCCTGGAGGATGCAGAGATTTCTGAGCAAGTGTCGCTTGAAAGTAGGATGAATGAACTCGAATTCCGACCAAAATAACCAGGGGCAGTTCGGCCGCGCCAGGATGCTGTGGCCGCTGCTCCTGCTGCTGCTTTTGCCCTGGATACTGAATTACATGTTCGGCGGGAACGAAAGCACACCCGGTGTGACCTATACCATGTTCCGCGAGCAGCTGGAACAGGGGAACATCGAGCGGGTGGAGCTGGCCGGTGAGCGCGTCACCGGGGTGTTCCGCGAACCGGTCCTCCTGGACCGGCTGAACAGCGAGCCGATTGAGACCAAACAGTTCACCACATACCTGCCGACCATCGAAGATCCCAGCCTGCTGGCGGAAATGCGCGACCGCGGCGTACTCATTGATACCCGCACGGCCAACCAGATCTCCTGGACCACGGTGATGGTCAACCTGCTGCCGCTGGGGCTGTTTATCATTGTGGCGATCATGTTCTTCCGCCGGGCACGCTCCTCTGGCGATGACTTCATGGGCATGGTCAAGAGCCGGGCGCACCGCTACGACGGCCGCGTGGAGCGGGTCACGTTTGACGACGTGGCCGGCGCGGAGGGGGCCAAGGGCGAGCTGGCCGAGATTGTGAACTTCCTGCGCGAGCCGATGCGCTACCGCCGGCTGGGCGCGCGCGTGCCCAAGGGCGTGCTGCTGGTCGGCCCGCCGGGAACGGGCAAGACGCTGCTGGCGCGGGCGGTGGCCGGCGAGGCCAACGTGCCCTTCTTCTCCATCTCCGGCTCGGACTTTATGGAAATGTTCGTCGGCGTCGGCGCGGGCCGGGTGCGCGACCTGTTCGACAAGGCCAAGAAGCACTCGCCCTCGATCATCTTCATCGACGAGCTGGACTCCATCGGGCGGCGGCGCGGCACCGGCATTGGCGGCGGGCATGACGAGCGCGAGCAGACCCTCAACCAGCTGCTTTCCGAAATGGACGGGTTTGAGAAGAACGAGTACGTGATCGTCATGGCGGCCACCAACCGGCCCGACATTCTCGACCCGGCCCTGCAGCGTCCGGGCCGCTTCGACCGCCAGGTGCAGGTGGACCTGCCCACCCTGCCCGACCGGGTGGAGATTCTCAAGATCCACGCCCGCAACAAACCCATCGAGCCATCGGTCGATCTGGAGCGGGTGGCCCGGGGCACGCCGGGGTTCAGCGGCGCGGATCTGGCCAATTTGCTCAACGAGGCCGCCCTGCTGGCCGCCCGGCGGGACAAGAACCGCATCGACATGGACGACATCAACGACGCACGCGACAAGGTAATCATGGGGCTGGAGCGCAAGCTGCAGCTCACCGCCGAGGAGATGCGCCTGCTGGCCTATCACGAGGCCGGGCACGCGCTGGTGGCGGCCTACCTGCCCAACACCGACCCGGTGCACAAGGTCACGATCATCCCGCGCGGGCGGGCCATGGGCGTCACCCAGCAGCTGCCCGAGCGCGACCGCTACCTCTACCCGCGGGATTACATGCTGGACCGCATGGCGGTGATGATGGGCGGGCGAGCGGCCGAGGAGATCGGCATGGGCACCATGACCAGCGGCGCGGCCAACGACTTCAAGCAGGCCACCCGCCTGGCCCGGCTGATGGTGCTGGAGTGGGGTATGAGCGAGCGGGTCGGGCGCATCGCCCTGGGCGGCGAGGATAAGGAGGTCTTCCTGGGCGAAGACCTGGGCCACACCCGCGAGTACTCCGAGCAGACCGCCCGCGAGGTGGACATCGAAGTGCACCGCCTGCTGGACGAGGCGTACGAGCGCGCCCGCAGCGTGCTGGAAACCCACCGCGACAGGCTGGACCTGGTCGTCGACGTGCTGGTGGACCGCGAGCAGATCAGCGGCGAGACGCTGCTGGACCTGCTGGGCCTGCAGGGCAAGAAGAGCCTGCTGGACGACGAGCCTGAGACGCGCGAAGACGCTCCGCTGCCGCAGGGCGAGGACGGCCGGCTGCGACCGGCGCCGGGCGACTAAGCCTGCGGCGATACCGGGATAAATAAACAGCGGGAGCCAGAAAGCGGCTCCCGCTGTCAAATAAGGCACTCAGACGGCTACAGAACGCTCCCGCCAGACCCGCCGGGAGTGGCGGGAAAAGGTAGGTATCCCGCCGGGCAAGCCGGGCGGGTGGACTGGATTGGCGAGCTGTGCGTCAGAGACTGCATGGGCATTCCTTTAGTCCGACTGCAACCCCAACAGGCTCATGGCGACAAACATTACAGCTAACAGGGCGACGACGACATAAACGACTGCAGCCATTAGATACCTCCTCCCTTAAAGAACCCAAACGGCACCGGTCAACAGCCCACTACGGTTACAGATTACCGCTTCCGAGAGAAGCGAACATCCACCGACAGGGCGGTTCCAGTCTGTGCTATGAGAGGGTGTCTTACCTGGTCGACAGTCCAGTTGTGGGTTGTTAGCTCCCCCCGAAAAAGCGGCGTCTCTTCTCGGTTTCATTATACAGTTCCGAAATCTCAACGAGTCCTTAGAGATTTGTTAGAGTCCGGAACCGGCGGCGATGTCGGTTGAGGTAATCCCCTCCTACCTTTATATAACGTAATAACCCCGCAAAAAGTTTCCGGTTACGGCCCGGAAAATACCCGGGTGCGGCCTAAAAAGGCTATAATCCGGAGAGAGCTCGCCCAACCATGAAGCCTGACTGGCCGCCCGCACCCCACCGCTCCGCCCGCCCGCACACCGCGCTGGTTTTCCTGCTGAGCGTGTGCCTGCTGCTGGCTGCCTGCACGGCCCCGTCTCCCACGCCAGCCGGGCCAACTCCGCCGGCGGGCACACCGACTCCGTCCGTTACCCCTTCAATCACGCCCATCCCCACGCTGACGTCCTATCCCACCGCGGCGCGCGGCCCCGGCCGGCCGTTCCCCACGCCGCGCTACACGCCGGCCACGCCCATCCCCGACCAGGCCGCGGCGCTCTCGCTGCCCGATGAGGTGCGCGTGCTGGCGCTGCTCGGTTCGCCCCGCCAGCAGCCCTTCCTGGGGCGCACCGAGGCGATCATGCTGGTGTTCTATCACCCCCGGCTGGCGCGTGCGGCGGTGGTCTCGCTGCCGCCGGACCTGTTTGTCTACATCCCCGGCTTCACCATGCAGCGGCTCTCGACCGCCTACGCGGTGGGCGGCTTCGAGACCTTCAGCCAGACGCTGGAGTACAACTTCGGCCTGCGCCCGGACGAGTATGTTTACGTCAACGCCGACTCCTTCACCAGCTTCCTGGACTCGCTGGACGGTCTGGCGGTGACCGTGCTGGAAAGCTACCCGGAGTACTGCAGCGGCATCCCGGCCGGGGTGCTGAGCATGACCGGCGAGCAGGTGCTGTGCTACGTCAGCTTCCGCGAGGGGGACGACGAGCTGGGCCGCATGCTGCGCCAGCAGGCCGTGCTCGAGCAGATCTTCCAGCAGGTGGTGGAAGGGGGCGGGCTGGTGCGCGTGCCCGGCCTGTACAACCTGTACCGTGGGGCCATCCGCACCAACCTCTCGGCGGACGACGCGGCCGGGGCGGTTCCGCTGGCGCTGCGGCTGGCCGACCCGGGGCGCATCGGCTATTTTCAGGTGGCCCGCGAGGCCATCCAGCCCTGGATGATCCCCGGCGCGCTGGAGCCGCTGGTCTTCCTGCCGCAGCCCGAGGCGGTGCGCGAGCAGCTGCAGGCGGCGGTGGAGTTCGCCTCGCAGCCGCAGCCCTTCACCGAAAGCCTGCTGACGCTGGAGGCCGAGCTGACCCGCACGCCCACCCCGCCGCCCACGCCCGAGCCGCCGCCGGAGGAAACCGCCCCGCCGGAGCCGGCCGAGACGGAAGAGCCCACCGAACCGCCGGCCCCCAGCCCGACCGTGCCGGCCTATCCCCAGCAGTCTGACATGACCCCCACGGTGCCGGCCTATCCATAGACCGCCCGGCGCAGGGGAAAACACCCCTGGACGATGGTCCACAGGACGGGCGTCCGCAGACGGGTGTCATCCGCGCGGCGTGACGATTCCCTGCTCTTCCATCGGGTAGGGAAATCCCGGTATGCGGCATGGGAAGGCTCCCTAGATTCAACCCCGCGCCTGTTCACTATAGTGGAAGCAGCCACCCTGTTTATCCACAGCGCCGCGGGTTTCGTTAACTGCCCGCGGAGACGGCAGAACGGCAGGTTGATCCACAGGGAGGATCGGGCCGGTATCCGGAGAGCACCCCCCGGAAAAGCCGGCGGATCTTCCCGCGGGGAGGGAGGCAGCGATGATGATGGCCGCCAGGACAGAGCTTCAGCAGCAGCTGCTGGATCAGGAGCGCCACCAGCACGCCCGAATCGATCCCCACGGGCGCACCGCGGGCCTGCCGGACGTGATTCTCGGCGGGCAGGACGGGCTGGTCAACGTGCTGGGGATCATACTGGGGGTGGCTGTAGCCTCGGGGGACCCGCGCCTGGTGCTCACCGCCGGGCTGGCGGCCGCGCTGGCCGAGTCGGTCTCCATGGGGGCGGTGGCCTACACCTCCACCCTGGCTCAGGCGGATTTCTACGAAAGCGAACGCAGCCGCGAGTTCCGCCACATCCAGCTCTACCCGAACCACGAGAAGGAAGAGGTGCGCCTGATCTACCAGGCGAAGGGGTTCGAGGGGGAGCTGCTGGACCAGATTGTCAGCAAGATCACCGCCGACCCGGAGACCTGGGTGACGGTGATGCTGGCGGAAAAGCACCACCTGTCGCCGGTGGACCGCGGGAAGGCGGTGGTATCGGCGGTTGTCGTGGGCTTCTCGGCGCTGATCGGCTCGCTGATTCCGCTGGCGCCCTTCCTGGTGCTGGAACTTCCCGCCAGTGTGTGGGCGGCGCTGGCCGTCTCGGCGCTGACGCTGTTCGGCGTGGGCGTGTACAAGGCGCAGGTGACCACGGTCGGCCGCCCGGCACGCAGCGGATTGGAGATGGCAGTGATTGGCACCATCAGCGCGCTGATCGGGTACGCGATTGGGCTGCTGCTGAAGGTGTAAGCGGTGGCCGCCCGGCTGGCAGGCCAACCGTTTCGCTCCCCGGCGATGCAGGTATCCGCCGGGGAGCGATGGTGTATGGGGGGATGGGTGGACAGCGCCCTCCACCGCCGGGAGAGGCGCAGCCCCTTCCCTGTCCCAAAAAGGCTTATAATAAATCAGAGTTAATTAGGCTAAATCAATCACCAGGAGGTGTTTTCCATGGGTCTCTTCAGACCAGGATCAATCGGATTGCCCGAAGTACTGATCGTCCTCGCCATCGTCCTGCTCCTCTTCGGCCCGGGGCGGATCGCCAACATCGCCCGCGAGCTGGGCAGCAGCATCACCGCCTTCCGCGAAGGACTGGAAGGTGACAGGAAGAAAAAGGAAGAAGAAAATTCCGCCGGTGAGGATCAGACCCCGCCCGGCGCCTGATTATTCCGCTGAAAGCCAGGTATGAATATCTTTAACATTGGGATCCCGGAACTGCTTTTTATCCTGGTGATTATGCTGATTGTGATGGGTCCCGAGGAAATGGCCAAAAGCGCCCGAAGCCTGGCGCGCTGGGTGCGCAAGGTGAGCCAGACGCCCACCTGGCGGATGGTGCGCGAGACCTCCCAGGAGCTGCGCGAGCTGCCCACCCAGCTGCTGCGCGAGGCCGGGCTGGAGGAATGGAGCCAGCAAAACCCGCCCCAGCGCAGCAGCCTGCCCGTGCGCGGACCGGTCCCCTACAGCCCGCCGCCGCGGGATGAAAACCGCATCCAGCCGCCCGGCCTGACCGCGGACGCCGAAGCAGCCACTCCCGCTGGCGAACCCGACGGCGAGCCGCCCGCCGCTGATCCTTCCACCCCGACTGAAAGCGAATAGTACCCCCCTTGACGGCCCAGGCCCCCGTTCCCCCCGCTGTGAGCACCCCCGACCCGCCCGACGACCAGCCGATGACCGCGCGCGAGTTCCTCGAGGGCGTGGGCGAGCACGTCAACGAGCTGCGCCAGCGCCTGCTCAAAGCGGTGCTGGCCCTGGGCCTGACCACGGCGGCCAGCTTCTTCCTGGCCGAGCAGCTGCTCGAGCTGCTGGCCGGGCCCATCGGCGGGCTGCAGAACCTGCAGTCCATCGAGGTGACCGAGAACGTCTCGGTTTTCATGCGCGTTTCGCTGCTGAGCGGGTTCGTGCTGGCCTTCCCGGTGATCGCCTACCAGCTGCTGGCCTTCCTGATGCCCGGGCTGGAGCCAAACGAGCGGCGCTACGTGCTCTGGTTCGTTCCGGCGGCCACGCTGCTCTTTGCCTGCGGGGTGGCCTTCGCCTACTTCGTCATGCTGCCGGTCACCATCCCCTTCCTGCTGACCTTCCTGGGCATCCCCACCGAGGTGCGCCCGGCCAGCTACATCCACTTCGTCACCGGGCTGCTGTTCTGGATGGGGATGGTCTTCGAGACCCCGCTGGTGGTCTTCGGGCTGGCAAAGTTCCGCATCGTCTCGGCGGCGGCGCTGCTCAAGCACTGGCGCATCGCCGTGGTGATCAGCGCGATCCTGGCGGCGGTGATCACCCCCACGGTGGACCCGGTCAACATGGCCCTGATCATGGTGCCGCTGATGGTGCTCTACCTGCTGAGCGTGCTCTTCGCCCGCTTCGCGGCCCGCTGAGCGGTGACCGATCCCTGGCGCGCGGCGGGTTTGCGGCTATAATCCATCTGGATCACAACGACAGGTGGTATACAACGAATGAATTTAACGCTGCACACGAGCTTTGCCGAACTGGACGAGGCCGAGTGGAACGCGCTGCTGAGTGAGAGCATCACCCACGTGCCTTTCCTGCGCTGCGAATACCAGCGCGCCTGGTGGAACACCCGCGGGGGCGGGGAATGGCCCGAAAACGCCTCGCTGGCGCTGGTGGCCGCTCGCCGGGACGGCCGGCTGGTGGGCGTCGCGCCCCTCTTTCACGCCCCGGACCATCAGGGCCGGCCGGCGCTGATGCTGGTTGGCAGCGTGGAAATTTCGGATTATCTGGACCTGATCGCCCGGCCGGAGGACCTGGAAGCCTTCGTCGAGGCGCTGCTGCCCTTCCTGCGCCAGGCCGGGCTGCCGGACTGGCAGGCGCTGGATCTGTACAACCTGCTGGATTCCTCGCCCACCCGAGCCGTGCTGGAGAAGACCGCCGGAAAGCTGGGCTGGGGCTGCCAGACCGAAAAGCTGCAGCATTCGCCTTACATCCCCTTGCCCGGAGACTGGGACCAGTACCTGGCGGGCATCGACAAGAAGCAGCGCCACGAGATTCGCCGCAAGATGCGCCGCGCCGGTGACGGCATGTACCGGGTGGACTGGTACATCGTCGAGGACGCGGACCGGCTGGAGGAGGAGAGCGCGGCCTTCATCGAGATGATGGCCCAGGACCCGGCCAAGCAGGCTTTCCTCACCCCGGCCATGCGCGAGGCCATGCAAGAGATCATGCGCTGCGCCTTCGAAGCCGGCTGGCTGCACCTTGCCTTCCTGACCTTCGATGATATGCGCGCGGCCGGCTACCTGAGCTTCCGTTACCTGAACCGGCTGTGGGTCTACAACTCCGGCATGGACACCCGCTTTTCAGCCTATTCGCCCGGCTGGGTGCTGCTCGGCCTGCTGCTGCAGTGGGCCAACGAGAACGGGTTGAAGGAGTTCGACTTCCTGCGCGGTGATGAGGAGTACAAGTACCGCTTCGGCGCGGTCGACCGCTCGGTGATGCGGGTGACGCTGCGCCCGGACGGAGAGTAGGCCGGCACGTCTGCCGGGCTGGAATGAAGAATCGCCCCGGGTCATGACCCGGGGCTGTGCTTTGTTCTGTGAAATTCGGAGCAATTTGGTAGTATAATGGGGATTAACTCAACCCATGGATGTGAAATGATCTCTGAAAACGAAGCACTTCAAGCTCTGCGCGGGGTGATGGACCCTGAGCTGCACCGCAGTATTGTCGATCTCGGGATGGTCAAGGATCTGACTATTTCGGACGACGGCAAGGTGGCCTTCACCCTGGCGCTGACGATTCAGGGCTGCCCCATGCGCGAGAGCATGGCCAAGAACGCCCGCGCCGCACTGCTGGCCCTGCCCGGCGTGAACGAGGTCGAGGTGACCTTCGGGGTGATGGACCCCGAGCAGCGCAAGGCCATCTTCGGCGCGCAGGCCGGCCCGCTGCCCAGACTGAACGGTTTCAACCGCATCGGCAAGGTGATCGCGGTGATGAGCGGCAAGGGCGGGGTGGGCAAGTCCTCAGTGACTGCGCTGCTGGCGGCCGAGCTGGCCCGCCAGGGATACAAGGTGGGCGTGCTGGACGCCGACATCACCGGTCCGTCCATCCCCAAGCTGTTCGGGCTGCCGCCTGGCGGCCTGCGCGGCGGTGAGGCGGGGATGCTGCCGGCCGTCGCCCCGCTGGGCATCCGCGTGGTCTCCACCAACTTAATGGTGACAAAAGAAGACACGGCTGTGATCTGGCGCGGGCCGGTCATCAGCGCCACCATCCGCCAGTTCTGGGAGCAGACGCTGTGGGGCCGGCTGGACGTGCTGCTGGTGGACCTGCCGCCCGGCACCGGCGACGCCACGCTGACGGTGGTGCAGTCCCTGCCGCTGGACGGGGTGCTGCTGGTGACCTCGCCGCAGCAGCTGGCCGCCATGGTGGTGCGCAAGGCGGTGCGCATGCTGCAGCAGATGCGCATCCCCATCCTGGGCGTGGTGGAGAACATGAGCTACTTCACCTGCCCGGATACGGGTCACCGGCATGAGATCTTCGGCCCCAGCCACGCCGGGGAGATCGCCGAGGCGGCCGGGGTTGATGTGATCGCCCGGCTGCCCATCAACCCGGAGATCGCCACGCTGGGCGACGCGGGCAAGGCCGCCGAGGTGCGCCTGGAGACGCTGGCGGAGCTGGCCGGCGGGCTGCTGGAGCGGGTTCCGGAGCCGGCGGCGGCTTAGCCGGCCCAGACAGCCAGGGCGAAGGCGAAGACAATCACCCCGAAGAGCAGCGCGGCCAGCGCATTGGCCTGGCTCTGCAGGGCCTGGTAAAGCAGGAACGGCGCGGCCACGGCCAGCAAAGCGGCGGTCAGCTGCAGGCGGAATTTGCTGCGCTTGCGCCACCCGGCCAGGCGGGCGGAGGGGGATTCGGTCGAAGGCATACCCGCATTGTACCGGAGTTTTCGGCCGGCCGGAAAAAGTATGATTTATTTACTCCGAAAAAGGTGACAAACGACGAGCGCGCAATGTTGACACATTTGGTCGCATTGTGCTATTCTACGGGCGGCAATCCAAGCTTTCCAAAAGCATAAACTTTCGAAAGGATTTACTGACATGGCATACGTGATCAATGCGGATGAGTGCATCGCCTGCGGCGCGTGCGAAGCTGAGTGCCCCGAAGGCGCGATCTCGGAAAACGGCGGCGTTTACGTGATCGATGCGGAAAAGTGCCAGGACTGCGGTGCCTGCGCCGATGTGTGCCCGACCGGCGCTGCCGGCCCGGCCGCGTAAGACTTACCTGTAATTTATTACTTCGATCGAGCAGGCCGCTCCCGGCAGGGGGCGGCTTTTTTCTATTTTCCGGATGGAGCGGGGGAAACGGTTTAGATAATGGCTATTATCCAAACCGCTGAGGGAGGACGAGCGTACACACCATCCCGGGTGGACGGTCACCCGCTCGGCTGGCCACCCGCGAAGCGGGTGATCCCATAAGTATTGGGTGATGGTCACCAATCCCCCGCCTGCCACCGCTGGTGGAGCCAACAGGGATGTCTCCCTTCTCACACGGTGAAGGGGTAGTTGCCGACCCATCCTATGGGGCAGATGGGGGCCGGCCCTACACCTCAACACGCCGGGCGGTTGGAGGCTCACCCCGGCTGCCCGGCGTGTTTTAAGGTCTGCTCTTCCGGTATAATGAACGCAGCGCCTGCGCCCGTTCCTGCGACAGGCCGGGGGATACCCCATGACGGTACTATCCACCTTTGGGAGCCAGCCGATGAAAAAATACATCGCCGTCGCCGGAAACATCGGCGTGGGCAAGTCCACTCTTGTGCAGCTGCTGTGCGACCGCCTGGGTTGGCAGCCGTTTTTTGAGCCGGTCGCCGAAAACCCCTATCTGGCTGACTTTTACCGTGACATGCCAGCCTGGGGCTTTCACTCGCAGATCTACTTCTTAACCCACCGCCTGCGCATCCAGAAAGAGGTGGTGCGCTTCCCCGGCTCGGTCATCCAGGACCGCTCCATTTATGAAGACGCGGAGGTCTTCGCCGCCAACCTCTACCGCCAGGGCACGCTGGCCGAGCGGGACTACCAGACCTACCGCGCCCTGTACCTCACGCTGACCGAGTTCCTGCCCAATCCGGACCTGATGATCTACCTGCGCGCCTCGGCTGAAACGCTGCAGAACCGCATCCGCATGCGCAACCGGTCCTACGAGCGCGCCATCTCCTCCGATTACCTGGAGCAGCTCAACGATCTCTACGAGCAGTGGATCGCCGGATTCACGCTCTGCCCGGTGCTGACCGTCCCGGCGGATGACCTGGACTACGTGGCTCACCCCCGCCACCTGGACCTGATTCTGAGCAAGGTGCAGGAAAAGCTCACCGGGAAGGATGAGGTGGTCTTCTCGGCGGACGATCTGGCCCGCGCCCGTGGGGATTAACCAAAACCGGCCCGTGAGAACCATCTCAGGGCCGGGTCAGGCGTGCAGTCAGGATACTCGCCGCTAGATGTTGAAGCGGATATTGAGAATATCGCCGTCCTGGACCAGGTACTCCTTGCCCTCCAGGCGCAGCTTGCCTTTGGCCTTGGCCTCGGTCATTGAGCCAAGCTCCATCAGGTCGTCGTAGGAGATCACCTCGGCGCGGATGAAGCCCTTCTGCAGATCGGTGTGGATCACTCCGGCCGCCTCGGGGGCAGTGGCACCGCGCCCGGTGGTCCAGGCGCGCACTTCGTCCGGGCCGACGGTGAAGAAAGACTGCAGCCCGAGCAGGTCGTAAGACAGGCGGATGACGCGGTTCAGGCTGGGCTCTTCGATGCCGAACTCCTGCAGGAACACCTCGGCTTCGTCGGGCGGCAGCTGGGCGATCTGGGCCTCCAGCTCGGCCTGCAGCGGCACCACGTGGCTGTGGCGGTGGTTGTACTCGATGGACGGGGCCGGCTGGCCTTCGCCCAGGTTGAGCACGATCAACAGCGGCTTGCGGCTGAGCAGCCCGAAACCGGAGAGGGTTTTCTCCTCCTCGGGGGTGAGGTCGATATCGCGCAGGGGGGTCTCTTCGGAGAGGGCGGCGTGCAGGCGCTGGAACAGCTCGATCTCGCGGTCGATGATGGCCTTGTCGCGGCCGCCGCCTTTGCGGCGTTCCTCGTTCAGCTTTTCCAGCCGGCGCTCAGCGGCGATCAGGTCGTTGAGGATGAACTCGCCGTCCATGGTGGCAATGTCGCGGGCCGGGTCGATGGAGCCGTGCGGGTGGGGGACGTTTTCGTTTTCAAAGACGCGCACCACCTCGATGAAGCCGTCCATCTGGGCCAGCTGGTTGAGCAGCTGGCCGGAGATGCCCGAGCGGCCGCTGGACTTGTCCAGCCCGGCGATGTCGGCGTAGGTCACCTTGGCGTAGATGGTCTTTTTGGGCTGGTACATCGCCGAGAGACGGTCGACGCGCGGGTCGGGCACGTCCACCACGGCGGTGTGGATCTCGATCTTGCCCGTGGCGATGCCGGTGGGCTGGTCACCGCGGGTTAGGGCGTTGAAGAGGGTGGTTTTGCCAGACTGAGGCAGGCCGATGATACCGAGACGCATAAAGGAAGCTACCTTGACCCTTCATTTAAAATCAGCTATACTAGCGCCAGCGCCGGAGTGGCGGAATTGGCAGACGCGCACGACTCAAAATCGTGTCCCGTGAGGGGTGTGGGTTCGATTCCCACCTTCGGCACCAGAGCGATTATAACATGAACCCCCGGCCGGTCCGGGGGCGGTCTGTTTAAGGGGGAGATGCCGGGGCCTGTGCACGGGAGGGAAAAGCCTCCCGGTTTTTTGCATATTGTCACGCTGCGCTGGTACATCCCCTACATGCACCCCTCAGGGAGTCATCCTAATAGGTCAGAGGGTGTCGCCCACCCAACCCCCACCCGCACCCACGAAGTGGGTGTTCCGTAGCGGCGAGTGCCCGCGACTTTTGTCCCTGGCCGGGAAGGGGGGATGGGTGGAAAACCCTCCTCACTACCTGAGATGGGGGCATTTGGGCCGGGCCAAATCCCCCGCAGCGGGGGACAGACACCCTCCCCCGGTTGTCTGACAGCCCCGGCTGTGCTATCATAATCACGCCAACCGGCGTTTTAACAATTCATCCCGCCGGGCCGATGGCCCGGTTTCACCATTACCCACCCCTTTGCCGTTCGCGACGTTCCGGGCCGCCCCTGGCTGAGGGTTTTTGTTTCTGTTTGCCGGACAGCCCCGCTTCCGCCCCGTCTTGTCCTGCTGCCGGGTTCGCTCGATCCACCATTTCCGGCGGAGCGCCGCCGGTGAGGCTTTGATAGGTCCGCGAATAGAAAGGGTAAGACCATGTCCAAGCTCATCCTGGTCAAGCACTCGCTGCCGCAGATCACCCCCGGGCTGCCGTCCGGCCAGTGGGGGCTTTCGGCCGAGGGGCGCCGGCGCTGCCTGGCGCTGGCGGGGCAGCTGGCGTCAGCTCATCCCGCCAGGATTGTCTCCAGCCCCGAGCCTTGCCCGCTGGACACCGCGCAGCGCATCGCCCGCAAGGTGGGCGTGCCGGTGCTGGTCAACGAGCGGCTGCACATGCACCGCCGCGGCCGGACCGGCTACCTGAGCGACAGCGAGTTCACCAGAAGGGTGCAGCAGTTTATCAACCGCCCGGAGGAGCTTTGCTTCGGCGAGGAGACCGCCTCGGCGGTTTTTTCGCGCTTCAACGCCGTGATCTGGCGGCTGATGGATCAGTTCCCCAACCAGACCGTGGTGGTGGTGACCCACGGCCTGCTGATCGCCCTCTTCGTCGCCTCCATCACCGCGGAGGACGCCTTCTCGCTGTGGCAGCGCATGCCGCACCCCTCCTATGTGGTGGTGCGCATGCCGGATCTGGTGCTGGAGGAGGAGTGGCTGCAGCCGCTCAAGCCGCTGCGCGAGTACGCCTGAGGCGTCCGCCGCCCGAGCGGGGCCTCTTTGCCGGGGTTCGCTCCGGCGAAGAGGCCCCTTCTTTTACCCCGGACTGCTAGAATCAACTCAGACCATGCGAGGAGGGATGTATGGAGCTGGCGCTGATGATCGAAGGGCAAAACGGGCTGACCTGGCCGCGCTGGCAGCGGCTGGCGAAGGCCGCCGAGGACCTGGGCTTCGCCGGGCTGTACCGCTCGGATCACTTCACCAACGGCTCTCCCCCGGACCTGGACTCGCTGGAGCTGTGGGCTTCGCTCACCTGGCTGGCCGGCAGCACCCGGCGCATTGAGTTCGGCCCGCTGGTCACGCCGGTGTCCTTCCGCCACCCGGTGCACACCGCCCGCATCGCCCGGGACGTGGACGATCTCTCCGGCGGGCGGCTGCGGCTGGGGGTGGGGGCCGGCTGGCAGGAGCGCGAGCATGCCCTGTTCGGCTTCGACCTGCTGACCGTGGAAGAGCGCTTCGCCCGCCTGCAGGAGGGGCTGGAGGTGATCACCGGGCTGCTGCGCTCGGAGGGGCCGTTCAGCTTTCAGGGCCGCTATTACCGGCTGGACGGCGCGCAGCTGCTGCCCCGCCCCTCCCGGCCCGGCGGTCCGCCCATTGTGATCGGCGGCTCGGGGCGCAGGCTGACCCTGCCGCTGGCGGCCCGCTACGCCGACGAGTGGAACGCCGTTCTGATCCCGCCGGACCGCTTCCGCGAGCTGAACGCTCACCTGGACGAACTGCTGGCGCGGGAAGGGCGCAGGCCGGCAGCCGTGCGCCGCACGCTGATGAACAATCTGACCTACGCCCGCGACGACGCCGAGCTGCGCCGCCTGCTGAAAGGCCGCGACCTGGAGCGGCTGTGGCAGCGCGGGGTCATCTTCGGCACGCCCAATCAGGTTGCCGACCGGCTGGCCGAGTATGCCGAGGCCGGCGTGCAGCGCATCATGCTGCAGTGGCTGGAGCTGGACGACCTGGACCGCCTGGAAGATTTCGCCCGGCGCGTGATGCCGGAGTTCGCCTGAAGGAGCGCGTATGCCCGTCCCGCAGATCGTCGATTACCGCCACGGGGAATACGCCCTCACCACTGACCCGGCCCGCATCCATAAGGACGCCGTCTACCGCTACCTCTCGGAGGAGGCTTACTGGTCCCGCGGCCTGCCGCGGGAGATCTTCGAGCGCTCCGTGGAGCACTCGTTCACTTTCAGCCTGCTGTGCGGGGAGGAGCAGGCCGGCTTCGCCCGGGTGATTTCGGACTTCGCCACCTTCGCCTACCTTGCCGACGTGTTCGTGCTGCCCGCGCACCGCGGGCAGGGGCTGGGCAAGTGGATGGTGGCGCGCATTCTGGAGCACCCCGACCTGCAGAACCTGCGCACCTGGCTGCTCACCCGCGACGCGCACGGGCTGTACAGCCGGTTCGGCTTCAAGCCGCTCGACCCGGGACGGGGCATGGTGAAGCGGGACCCGGACGTGTACACCCGCCTGAGGGAAACCGGCCGGTGACCCCGCCCTTAAGCCCGCTGAACTTCCTCCGCGCCGCACTTAACCCTGACGCTTACCACGGAACCGGCCGCCGCCCGCCCTTTTTTGAGGGCTGGTACTTCAAGCTGGTCGACCCGACGCTGCAGCACCGCTACGCCGTCATCCCGGGCGTGTTCAAAAGCCGCGATCCGGGGCTGGCGCACTGCTTTGTGCAGGTGCTGGACGGGCAGGCCGGCCGCTCCAGCTATTACCGCTACCCGGCGGAGGCGTTCCGGTCAGCGCGCGGGCGGTTTGAGATCGCCGTTGGCCCCAACCGCTTCAGCGCGGAGGGACTCTCGCTGGACCTTGGCGGGCCGGAGGGGACCCTGCGCGGCGAGCTGTCCTTCAGCGGGCTGAACCCCTGGCCGGTTACCCTGATTTCGCCGGGGATCATGGGCTGGTACGCCTGGGCGCCCTTCATGCAGACCTATCACGGCGTGGTCAGCCTGGACCACCGCATCCACGGTCAGCTGGAGGTGAACGGGCAGCGCGTTGACTTCACCGGCGGGGACGGGTACATCGAGAAGGACTGGGGGCGCTCCTTCCCCTCCGGCTGGGTGTGGATGCAGAGTAACCATTTTTCACAGCCCGGCACCAGCCTGACGGCCTCCATCGCCACCATCCCCTGGCTGGGGCGCAGCTTCGTCGGGTTTATCATCGGGCTGCTGCACGAGGGGCGGCTGTACCGCTTCGCCACCTACCTGGGCACCGCGCTGGAGCGGCTGGAGGTGCGCGAGGAGCGGGTGCGCTGGACCCTGCGCGGCCGTGAGCACCGGCTGGAGATCGAAGCGCTGCCCGGACCCGGGGCGCTGCTGCACGCGCCGACCGAGATCGACATGGGCCGGCGCATTCCCGAGACCATGCAGGCCAGCCTGCGCGCGCGCCTCTCCCGGCTGGACGGCGCGCTGCTGCTGGACGACACCGGCGCCTGCGCCGGGCTGGAGGTGGCCGGGGACCTGGACGGGCTGGTGCGCATGGCGGAAGCGCAGTTCTCCCCACGGTGAGAAGACAAAAAGAGAGGCCGGGCAGCCGCCCGGCCTCTGCAGTGCTTGCTCTGTTCGCTTACGGAGTGGGGGTGTCGGTCACGCCGCCCTCAGCGGGCATGCTGCCAACATCGCTCCAGTAGGAGTCGAACTCCTCTGACCAGCCTTCCTCCACCGTGTCCGGGAAGGCGTTCAGGCTGTCGATGGCGGGCGCGTTCTCCAGCTGCTCCTGCGTGGCCGGGACGGCGAAGACCAGGCTGCCGCCCTCGTCACGCTCCAGCGAGAGCGCGTCGAACGGCACCGGCACGTAGCGCTCGCCAATGCCCAGGAAGCCGCCCACCGATACCAGGATGTGCGAGATCAGCCCCTGTTCGGGGTCGATGACCAGATCCTGGATGCTGCCGATCTCATCACCGTCAGCGCCGCGGACCACGATCTCGCCCGGGTTGTCCAGGAAGAACACGCTGCCCACGCCGGCCATTTCTCCAGCCTCACCGGCGCCCGGGGAGGCGGTCACGCCAGCGGCGGGCGGGGTGCCCGTCACCATGGCGCCGTCACCAGGCTCGACCGCGCCCTCAGGGGCAACCGGTTCGCCGACCTGCACGCCCATACCGCTCCAGAAGTCGCGGATGGCGTCGTCCCAGCCTTCGGCGCCGATCAGCAGGTCCAGGTCCTCATCCTGCGAGAGGGTGGGGGCGGCGGACAGATCGGTCACGTTCCCAGCCAGGCGGAAGGCGGCGGCGTTGTCAAACTCGGGGCACACGCCGGCCTGTCCCGGCTCCACGGCACCGCCAGGCGCGGCAGTCTCGCCGGGCGCGGCGGTTTCACCCACGGCAGGCGAGCCGGCCATGTCACCGGCGCCGGGCGTGGAAAGCATGCCCGCGCCGTCAGAGGCCAGGGCAGGCTGAAGGTTCGGCTCCACTGCGCTCCACGGCACCAGCAGGCGTCCGTCCAGGCCCATCTCGGCCGAAGGCGCGGCGACTACGTACAGGATCTGGCCGTCACCGGCAGATACCAGGAAGCCGTCCACGTCGGCCACGATGGCGCAGGACTGGTCCACGATCACGTAATCGTTCATCTCACTGAAGGCGTTGGGGAAGGGACCCAGCAGGCCTTCGCCCAGCTCGCCCTCCGCGCCGCCCGGCATGAGGGTCTCTCCGGCGCCCGGGGTTTCCGTCTCGATCACACCGCCCGGCAGCGTCTCGGTGACGCCCATGCCCGCTTCAGCGGTCGGCTCAAGAGTGGCCTCCAGGGTGGCCGGGGCGGTGGCAAAGCCGGTCGGCTCCTCCGTGCCCAGGCCAGGCTCGATCGAGGGGGTGCCGCCGGTCACGGGCACGCCGGGGGTTTCCATACCCGGCAGCGAGGTGCCCAGGTCACCGGCGCCCGGGGTCAGCAGCAAATCTTCAGCGTCCAGACCGGGGGTGCCGGTCGAGCCGTCAGCCGCGCAGGCCGCAAGGACCAGCGCCAGAACCAGCATCAACGGGAACAGTCTTTTCAGATTCATTCTTCCTCCTTCTATCGCTCACAGGCAAGTACCAGTGAAACGAGGGCAGGCCTGTGCGCAGCCTCAACAGCACACTGGCAGGCTGTACCGTGGGCGGGAAGCGTTCACTTCCCCGGTAAATTGAGCCGGACTTGCATGGAAAGTGGGCGACTCCGTACAGCGTGGAGGCCAAGCGGAGCGGTTCATACGTACCAGTAAATCCCTCCCGCATCAGGCTACCAATAAGGGTGAGGCTGCTTGCCTGCCCTCACCTTGCACCATCATAAGTGCCCTGTCCGGCGCTGCCAATGGGGAATATTCCCGCGGGGTTGGGGGAAAACCCTACCCGGTCGAGGGGAAAGTTGTATTACAAAGCTCATAGAAATTTGGGGATTATTATCGCCGGGGCGTGTGATCTTCAACGGTTCACCCGGAGGCATGCCCGGGGTATGATAAGGCTGGAGACGGAACCTTCCTCAATGAAGTGCTCATCGCAGTCTCCTCCTTTGGCAAAGGTCTCCGCTGGATCCTCCTCACTTTCTCCAGCGGAGACTTGCCGTTAAGCGCCCCGGGAGGGTTTGACCCTCCGCCGGGGTTTTTTATCCGCTCTCGCGGACGCTCGTGCATCCGGCAGCGGGGTTTGTCCCAACCGTGTCTGATCCCATGGGGGTCTCCTTGCCCTGCGTGGGAACACCCCTGCGCGGGGCAGGTGGGGGTCACCAACCTCCACCAGTGGCATCAGCGCCCCCGGGGGCCTTTCTTGACGCCCGGGGACGCTTATGCTACTATCAACTAGACAATCCCCACATCTCGCGCCGGCGGTTTTCACGCGCGCGCTCCAAGGAACAGCGGCCATGGTCAAAAAGTATGCAATCCTCCTCATGGTTCTGATCGTCACCCTCGCGGCGCTGCCCGCCTGCACCCGTTCGGCGACCGGCTCGGCCACGGGATTGATCACCGCGACGGCGGAGCTGCCCTTTGAGTTCACCGGCGGGGCGCAGATGACCGCCATCGTGGCCGGTACGCAGACGGCCGCAGTGGCAGCCGGCACGCCGGCTTCCGCGGTCACCGTGGCGCCGCCGGAAGTCACGCCGGATGTCCCTCTGCCCACCCCGACCGAGACGCTGGAGCCCAGCCCCACCGCGCTGCCGGTGTTCGAGTGGACGCCGACCCCCGGCCGGCCCCAGACGCACTCCGTCAACCAGGGCGAATATCCCTACTGCCTGGCGCGGCGCTTCAACGTGTCCCTGGAGGATCTGCTGGCGGCCAACGGCCTGTACGAGGGCAGCCAGCTGGCCATCGGGCAGGAGCTGAAGATCCCGGCGGACGAAACCTGGCCGGAAGAGTACCCGCGGCGGCTGATGGAGCATCCCACCGAGTACAGCGTGAGCGCGGGTGAGACGGTGTACACCATCGCCTGCCTGTTCGGGGATGTGGACCCCAACGCAATCATCGGCGTCAACGGGCTGGAAGCGCCCTACACGCTCGAAGAGGGGCAGGTCATTTACATTCCGTAGGTTTTCGCCGGCAGCACCGCGCCGGCGGTTTTCAGGAGGGTGGCGGTATGCAGGATTATGAAATCACAGGACGCGAGCCGGTCTATGCCGGCCGCGCTTTTACGGTGTCCCGGGTGACGGCGCGCATGCCCGACGGCGGCCTGCATGTCTACGACCTTGTGGATCACCCCGATTCGGTCACCGTGGTGCCGGTGGACGAGCGCGGGCGGATCATCTTTGTGCGCCAGTTCCGGGTGGGGCCGCAGGTGTCGCTGCTGGAGCTGCCGGCCGGGGTGTTCAACCCGGAGGAGACCCCCGAGGTCTGCGCCGCCCGCGAGGTGCGAGAGGAAACCGGCATGGCCGCCGGCGCGCTGGAGCTGCTGGGCAGCTATTACCTGGCCCCGGGATACTGCAGCGAGAAGAACTACGCCTTCCTGGCCACGCAGCTGTACGATGCCCCGCTGGCACACGACGAGGACGAGTTCCTGGAGATCGAGCCGGTGCCGGTGGACGAGGTGTTCGCCATGGTGGACCGCGGTGAGATTGAGGACGGCAAGACGCTGGCGGCGCTGCTGCTGGCCCGCCGCCGGCTGCTGAGCGCTTAATCTCCGGCATCTGCCTGAATAGTGCCATAAACCGGCCGTGCTGACCGCGCGGCCGGTGCTGTTTTTCACTAAGTGCTCAACTTTCCCCTTATACGGGGTATAATGGGAGGGGTTTCCCCCGACTTAACAATTGTCGAAAGGTGACAGCCATAAGGTGATTTAGGTGACAAGTGTATCTTATCCCGGGAGCACTTATCCTGTAGACTTGGGCCGGGATGGATGTAGCTTAAATTCACCCAAAATATCTTAATTCGCCAGATTTGGGCGCTCTGCGCCCGTTCGAGGTTCTATCTTAGATTGGAGTGAGCGTAATGGCACGTAAAATGGTAACCATTGATGCCAACGAGGCTGTTGCTTACGTGGCCTACCGGCTGAACGAAGTAATCGCCATCTATCCCATTACCCCGTCCTCGGGCATGGGAGAGTTCGCGGACGCCTGGGCCGCGGCTGGCATCCCGAATATCTGGGGCACCGTGCCCCTGGTGGCTGAAATGCAGTCTGAGGGCGGCGCGGCTGGCGCAGTGCACGGCGCGCTGCAGACCGGCTCGCTGACCACCACCTTTACCGCTTCTCAGGGCCTGCTGTTGATGATCCCCAACATGTACAAGATCGCCGGTGAACTGACCCCGACGGTCTTCCATGTGACCGCCCGCACCGTCGCCACCCATGCCCTGTCCATCTTCGGCGACCATTCGGACGTGATGGCTGCCCGCCAGACCGGCTGGGCGCTGCTGGCTTCCCGCTCCCCGCAGGAAGCGCAGGACATGGCGCTGATCGCGCAGGCCGCCACTCTGGAAACCCGCGTGCCGTTCCTGCACTTCTTCGACGGCTTCCGCACCTCGCATGAAGTCAACAAGCTCGAGCAGCTGAGCGAAGACGACATGCGCGCCATGATCGACCTGTCGCTGGTCGAGGCGCACCGCGCCCGCGCGCTTTCGCCGGAGCGCCCCGTGCTGCGCGGCACTGCCCAGAACCCGGACGTGTTCTTCCAGGCCCGCGAGGCTTCCAACACTTACTACGACCGCGCCCCTGCCATCATCCAGAAGGTCATGGACCGCTTCGCTGAGCTGACCGGGCGCCAGTATCACCTGTTTGACTACGCCGGCGCGCCGGATGCCGAGCGGGTGGTCGTGGTCATGGCCTCGGGCGCCGAGACGGCCGAAGAGACCGCCCTGTACCTGGCCGAGCGCGGCGAGAAGGTCGGCGTGCTGACCGTGCGTCTGTACCGCCCCTTCGCCGTGGATGCCTTCCTCAAGGCCCTGCCCGCCACCACGAAGGCTATCGCTGTGCTGGACCGCACCAAAGAGCCCGGCGCCACCGGCGAGCCGCTCTACCAGGACGTGGTCACCGCCATCAACGAAGGTCTGGCCAGCGGCACCGCCCCCTTCGCCGCTGCCCCGCGCATCATCGGCGGCCGTTACGGTCTCTCCAGCAAGGAGTTTACCCCGGCCATGGTCAAGGCCATCTTCGAAGAGCTGGCCAGGGACAAGATGCGCAACCACTTCACCGTGGGCATCAACGACGATGTGACCTTCACCAGCCTGGAATACGATCCCACCTTCTCCATCGCCTCTGAAGGCACCAAGCGCTGCGTGTTCTTCGGCCTTGGCTCCGACGGCACGGTGGGCGCCAACAAGAACTCCATCAAGATCATCGGCGAAGAGACCGACAACTACGCCCAGGGTTACTTCGTGTACGACTCGAAGAAATCCGGCTCGGTCACCATCTCGCACCTGCGCTTCGGCCCGCATCCCATCCGCGCCCCGTACACCATCGGCGTCGGCGATGCCAACTTCGTGGCCTGCCACCAGTTCTCCTTCCTGGAGCGCATTGATGTGCTGAAGTACGCGGCCCCCGGCGCGGTGTTCCTGCTCAACAGCATCTACCCGGCCGACGAGGTCTGGCAGCACCTGCCGGAAGAAGTGCAGCGGACGATCATCGAGAAGAAACTGCGCTTCTACGTGATCGACGCCTACGAAGTGGCCAAGGCCACCGGCATGGGCGGGCGCATCAACACCATCATGCAGACCTGCTTCTTCGCCATCTCCGGCGTGCTGCCGCGGGAAGAGGCCATCGAGCAGATCAAGAAATACATCCAGAAGACCTACTCCAAGCGCGGTGAGGCCGTGGTTCAGGCCAACTTCAGGGCCGTCGACCAGTCGCTGGCCCACCTGCAGCAGGTTCAGGTCCCGGCCGAGGTGAGCGCCACCTTCCGCCGCCGCGAGCCGGTGAGCGACAAGGCCCCCGAGTTCGTCAGGGACGTGCTCTCGCGTATGTTCATCTACGAAGGCGAGGACCTGCCTGTCTCCGCCATGCCCGTGGACGGCACCTTCCCCACCGCCACCGCGCAGTGGGAAAAGCGCAACATCGCCCTCGAGATCCCGGTGTGGGAGCCGGACCTGTGTATCCAGTGCGGCAAGTGTGCCCTGGTCTGCCCGCACGCGGTCATTCGCACCAAGGTCTACGAGCCGGCGCTGCTGGAGAACGCTCCGGAGACCTTCAAGTCGATGGATGCCAAGTTCAAAGAGTTCCCGGGCATGAAGTACACCGTTCAGGTGTCTCCGGAAGACTGCACCGGCTGCTACCTGTGCGTGGAGAACTGCCCCGCCAAGGACAAGACCCAGCCGGGCCGCAAGGCCATCAACATGGCCCCGCAGCCGCCGCTTCGCGAGACCGAGAAGGTCAACTGGGAGTTCTTCCTTTCGCTGCCTGAGGTGGACCGCACCACCTTCCAGCCCACCACCATCAAGAACTCGCAGCTGCTGCAGCCGCTGTTTGAGTTCTCCGGCGCCTGCGCCGGCTGCGGTGAGACGCCCTACGTCAAGCTGCTTTCGCAGCTGTTCGGCGACCGCTCGGTGATCGCCAACGCCACCGGCTGCTCCTCGATCTACGGCGGCAACCTGCCCACTACCCCGTGGGCGGTGAACCATGAAGGCCGCGGTCCGGCCTGGTCCAACTCGCTGTTCGAAGACAACGCCGAGTTTGGCCTGGGCATGCGCCTGACGCTGGACAAGCAGAACGAGTACGCCCGCGAGCTGGTCAAGGCCCTCTCGGCCGACCTGGGCAGCGAGCTGGTGGAAGGCCTGCTGACCGCCGATCAGTCCACCGACGCCGGCATCAAGGCACAGCGCGACCGCGTGGCCGCCCTGAAGACCCGCCTGCAGGCGCTGAACAGCGACAAGGCCCGCCAGCTGCTGGCCGTGGCCGACGCGCTGGTCAAGAAGAGCGTCTGGATCCTGGGCGGTGACGGCTGGGCGTACGACATCGGCTACGGCGGTCTCGATCACGTGCTGGCCTCGGGCCGCAACGTGAACGTGCTGGTGCTCGACACCGAGGTGTACTCCAACACCGGCGGTCAGGCGTCCAAGGCGACCCCGACGGCCGCAGTGGCCAAGTTCGCCGCCAAGGGCAAGGCGCTGCCCAAGAAGGACCTGGGCCTGATCGCCATGTCCTACGGGTACGTCTATGTCGCCCGCGTGGCCATGGGCTACAACGATCAGCAGACGCTGAAGGCCTTCCTCGAGGCGGAAGCCTACGACGGCCCGTCCCTGATCATCGCCTACTCGCACTGCATCGCTCACGGCATCGACATGAAGAAGGGCCTGGAGCAGCAGAAGAAGGCCGTGCAGTCCGGCATGTGGACGCTGTACCGCTACAACCCGGACCTGATCGACGAGGGCAAGAACCCGCTGCAGCTGGACAGCCGCGATCCGTCCATCCCGGTGAGCGAGTACGCTTACAACGAGACCCGCTACCGCATGCTGATGCAGAGCGACGAGGAGCGGGCGGAAGAGCTGATGCGCTCCGCCAGCGCCGACGCCCTGCAGCGCTACAACCTGTACCGCCAGATGGCGGCCATGTCCTACGGCCGCGACGGCGACAAGCCGGCCGAATAAACCGGACAATCCGTAAGCCAGGCAGCCCCACCCCGCGTGGGGCTGCTTTTATTGGAGGAGAGGAGCAGCCTCATGGGGCGGCCCCCTTCCCTCAGGGAAGGGAGAAAGGGGGGGATGGGCAAGAACCTCCCTTCCCGACCAGGAAGCAGTGGCGGTACTGTTCCTACTGGAACTTCAAATGCAAGTTGGTGGTGCACCTCCATGCCCTGTGTCCAAGTGGCACGGGTGGGGGTACCCTCAATGGCCGCGCCCACGGTAACTATCCGCGGGCGCGGTGATTGACGAACAGGTCTGTATTCGTTATGATGTCTGTACACTTTACCCGTTTTCATCATCGCGCCAGCACTGCCGACCGTAGGAGCGAATTCTATGGGTAGTCACACTGTCCCGGTTCGGTTGTCTGGACTGGTGAGCCTGCTGCTGGCGGCTCTTTTGTTGTCGGCCTGCGCGCAGCAGGCTGAAATCCCCCCGACTGGCGGCGAGGTCGCCGGATCGGAGCTGCTTATCTCGGCGGATAACGCCAATATCACCGTCCCTGAACAGGTTTCGGGGGGATTGACCCGGGTAACCCTGACCAGCACGGCGGATGCTCCGCTCACCATCAACCTCGCCCGGTTGAACGACGACGTCACGCTGGAGCAGTTTATGCAGGCCTTCCAGGAGGACGCCATCGGGGCGGTCTCGCTGGTCCGGCTGCTGGGCGGGTTTGATGTGGTCGCCGGCGAGGATCGGACCTTCAGCGTGAACCTGGACGAAGGCACCCATATCGCCATCGGGTTCGGCGAGACAGAAGGCCCTCCGCTGGTGACACCCTTCCAGGCCGGCGCGGCGGAGGGAGATCTGGTTCCGCCGGAGAGCGTCGCTTCGGTGGACATGCAGGACTTTGCCTTCGTGATGCCGGACCGGGTGCCCGCGGGCGAGCAGGTCTGGGAAGTGACCAACAGCGGGAGCCAGTGGCACGAGTATGTGATCGTGCGCGGGGAGGAGGGCCTGACGCAGGAACAGCTGATGGAAATGCTCATGGCTGAGGAAGAGCCGGAAGGCCCGCCGCCGTTTGAGGTGGTGGACTACTTCGGCCCGATCAGTGAGGGCGAGCGGGCCTGGGTGCAGGTGGATCTGGAGCCGGGGAACTACTTTGCGATCTGCTTCCTGCCCGACGCCGCGTCCGGGACTTCGCATGTGGATCTGGGCATGATACAGGAGTTTGCCGTCGGGGAATAAATTTGAAAACTTGACGACAGGCGAGGACCCTCCCGGCCGGGCACGGATGTGTATATCCTCGATCGAGTATTTCTGTCCTGCCGGGCGTGAATACCCGATCCGGCTTGTATAATGAAAGAAAGGCCTGGAGGGTCCAGGCTGCTGCGCTGGAGTCAGACCAGAATCTAGTTTAGGAGGTTCGATAATGCCTGATCTAAGCACAACTTACCTGGGGATATCCCTGAAAAACCCGCTGGTGGCGTCAGCCTCGCCCCTCACGCGCCGGGTGGACACCGTGCGGCAGCTGGAGGACGCAGGCGTGAGCGCAGTGGTGATGCACTCCCTGTTCGAAGAGCAGATCCGGTATGAGAGCCATGAAGTGGATTTCTTCCTGGAGCACGGCGCGGAATCCTATGCAGAAGCGCAGCGCTACCTGGTGGAGCCGCCCGGTTTCCGCATCGGCCCCGAGGAGTATCTGAAGCAGATCGGTAAACTGAAGGAAGCGGTGGACATCCCCGTCATCGCCAGCCTGAACGGTTCCAGCCGGGGCGGGTGGGTCGACTACGCCAAAAAGATGCAGCAGGCCGGAGCGGATGCGATCGAGCTGAACCTGTATTACATGCACGTCGACCCGCTGGAGACCTCGCAGCAGATCGAGCAGGATTATGTGGACCTGGTGGCCGATGTGCGCGCGCAGGTGACCATTCCCCTGGCGGTCAAGCTGGGGCCGTTCTTCACCTCGCTGCCCAACCTGGCCGCCCGCCTGGTGAAGGC
The DNA here is from genome assembly GCA_002385985.1 of Anaerolineaceae bacterium UBA3924. Classification (GTDB taxonomy): domain Bacteria; phylum Chloroflexota; class Anaerolineae; order Anaerolineales; family Anaerolineaceae; genus UBA3924. The sequence goes on from DGEO01000022.1 coordinate 38,366, forward strand.
CGGGGCCGACGGGCTTGTGCTGTTCAACCGCTTCTACCAGCCGGACCTGGATATTGAGACCCTTTCGGTGGTGCCCAACCTGGAGCTGTCCACCTCGGCGGACCTGCGCCTGCCGCTGCGCTGGGTGGCCATCTTCTACGGGCGGCTGGAGGCGGACCTGGCGCTGAGCAGCGGCATCCACACGCCGGCCGACCTGGTCAAGGCGGTGATGGCCGGGGCAAAGGTGGGCATGACCACCTCCGCGCTGCTGCGCAATGGCATCGACCACGCCCGCGTGCTGCTGCAGGGCCTGGAAGAGTGGATGGGAACCTACGAGTACGAATCGGTGGCTCAGATGACCGGGGCGATGAGCCAGCGCAACGTGGAAGACCCGGCCGCCTTTGAGCGGGCCAATTACATGCGCACGCTGGCCAGCTTCGAGCATCCCCGCATATGAGGGTGACCGGAGGATAAAAAAAGAAACACCCTGCTCCAGAACGGAGCAGGGTGCTGCATGAAAAAGAAGGATAATTCCGGGCAGATTCATTCCCCTTCGATGGGCGCGCTGGCACCCTTCTTCTGGCGGTATACAATCCGGCCGCGCGACAGATCGTAAGGAGACATTTCCACGCGCACGCGATCTCCCAGCAGGATGCGGATGTAGTACTTCCTCATCCGGCCGGAGAGGTACGCCAGCACTTCGTGGCCATTGTCCAGCCGAACACGGAACTGGGTGGCCGGAAGGGCCTCGACAATGGTGCCTTCCACCTGAATCTTATCTTCTTCTTTGGCCATGTACACCTCCTGCGTAGAAAATCCTCTGGCCCGGGCGACTCAGAGAGTTAGTCGTTCCCTCTGGTCATCTGGCGGCGCTTGGAGCGGCGAATAGACTTCTTCTTCTCGACACGGCGCACCTCGCTCTTGGAGATGAACCAGCGCTTGCGACGCACAGTGCTCAACACGCCGCTCTTCACGACCTTCTTGCGAAAGCGCTTCAGCAGTTGATCCTGCGATTCATTGGGTCTCAACACGACTACAGCCAACGTTCTCACCTCCTTTCGCGTAAGGATGTCCGGTCTTGAGGTCGTAATTCAAACAAAAAACCCGGCTGATATTCGCCAGGCTCACCGAGTGGGTCAGTGGAAACTCCCTGTTAAAACTCGGATGCATGAACGAATACGACCTCCTTAACGTAGGATACGCAGCGATGATAAAGGCAGTGATCCTGCAGTAAGTACCACGGCAATGATACCACACGAGAGGCGATTCGTCAAAGGCCCCAGGCGGGGGTGATGCCCCGCCTGGGGCTGTTTGTGGAGCCAACGGGGTGATTCCCCTTCCCATTCAGGTGCTGCTGTCCACCCATCCCCCACCTGGCCCCATGGGGCAAGCGAGGGGGATGGGCTGGCGAATCCTCCCTGCAGGGGTAAGTGGCGGCGGGGGCCGCGCAGCGGCCCCTAAATCACCCGGTACTTCGGCTCGTACGAGCGGATCGTCTCCCGCTGGCTGTGAATCACCATCCTCACCACATCGCCGATCGAAATCACCCCGATCAACCGGTCATTCTCCACCACCGGCAGATGGCGCACCTTGCGCCGGTTCATCATCTCCATCGCCTCATGAATCGTCTGATCCGGGTGGATGGTGTACACCGTCGTCGACATGATATCTTCCACGCAGGTCTCGTGCGAGGTCTTGCCCAGCAGCACGATCTTGCGGGCATAATCCCGCTCGGAGAGGATGCCCACCAGACGGTCGTCCTGCATCACCACCAGCGCGCCCACGTCCTTGTCTGCCATGCGCCGCAGCGCTTCAAACACAGAGGCCTTCGGGTCGATGTCCCAGATGTCGTAGCCTTTGACCTCTAAAATATGCCGGACGGTTTTCATCTTGTTCCTCCCTGAGTCCCAATCCGATTAGGTATCCCCATTGTAGACAGCCGTCCGGCGGAATTCAAGGACAATGACCAAGTTGATAGATTTTGGCAGTTATCTACCCGCCCCGCTGCCCGGCTGGATGCCCTGCCAGCACAAATAGAGCACCTTTTCCACATGGATAAGGTGCTCTGCATCATCAACCGGTTACTTACTGAACGTGACCGGCTTTCGCCGTCCCCGGGGATGTGTCAGCTACCGCGCGGCTTCCCGGCGGCCGGCCAGAAACTCCTCCACCTCAGCCCGGGTCGGCAGCGAGGGCTGCGCTCCCCGCCGGGTAACCGACACCGCCGCGGCGGCGTTCCCCAGCCGGGCGGCCTCCTCCGGCGCCAGCCCCTCCACCAGCCCGACGGCGAACGCGCCGACAAACGCATCCCCGGCGGCGACCGTGTCCACCGCCTCCACCTTATAGGCCGGAATCACCCTGCTGCCCCCTTCCGCCGCCAGCAGCACGCCCTGCTCGCCGAGCGTGACCAGCAGGCCCCGCACCCCGCGCTCGAGCAGTACGCGCACACCCGAAGCCAGGTCGCCGCGGCCCGAGAGCAGCGCCAGCTCGCTCTCGTTGGGGATCAGGTAGTCCACGTCTGCCAGCAGCTCATCGTCCAGCGGCTGGGCCGGGGCCGGGTTGAGCACCACCTTCGCCCCGCGCTCCCGGGCCATGCGGGCCGCGGCCTTCACCGTCTCCAGCGGAGTCTCCAGCTGCAGCACCAGCACGGCCAGGCCCTCAAACGCCTGCGCGCATTCCTCCAGCTGCTGCGGCGCCAGCCGGCCGTTGGCCCCCGGGGCCACCACAATCGTATTGCGCCCGCGCGGGTCGACCGTGATCAGAGCCACCCCGGTGGGCTCCTCCGGGTCCTGGCGGATAAACTCGACCTCCACCCCGGCCGCAGCGGCGCCGTCGATCAGCTGCCGGCCGAAGGCGTCCGCCCCCACCCGGCCGATCATGCGCACCCGGCCGCCCAGCCGGGCGGCGGCCACCGCCTGGTTGGCGCCCTTCCCGCCGGGAAAGGTGCCAAACCCTCCCCCCAGCACCGTCTCGCCCACCTGGGGATGGCGGGGCGCCTGCACCACCAGATCCATGTTCAACGAACCGACCACCAGGATATGTCCATCCACGCTCGACCTCCGATGAGGGATTTGGCCTCAAGATAGCACCATTCTCCGGGGCTGTCAATCAACATGCCGCCTGCCAGAATTCGCTATACTCATTACGGGGGTGAGCATGAAGTGGAAAGAATTCTTCCGTCGCGATCTGCGCCGGCGGGCGCTGCTGGCCGAGGCCCAGGTGGTGCCTGAGACCGAGCGCTGCGTGCAGTGCGGCATCTGTTCCTTCTACTGCCCGGTGGGTATCGACGTGCGCGCCTACGCCTGGCAGAACCGGCCTGTGCAAAACAGCCACTGCATCACCTGCGGCGAGTGCGTGGCCCGCTGCCCGCGCGGGGTGCTGCGCTTCGAACCCATCCAGCCCGGGGAGGGCCGCCCGTGACCCGCTACCTGATCGTCGGCGCCGGTGTGTCCGGGATGGCCGCCGCCGAGGCCATCCGCCGGGCCGACCCGCGCGGCGAGATCACCCTGGTCAGCGACGATCCCTTCGGCTTCTACTCCCGCCCGGGCCTGGCCTATTACCTGAGCGGTGAGGTGACCGAGCCGGCCCTGTTCCCACCCGCGCTGCCCACCTTCCAGAAGCTGAGCGCCCGGCTGATCACCGCCCGCGCTGCCGCGCTGGACCCGGACGGTCACCGCCTGCGGCTGGAGGACGGCCGGGAGCTGCCCTACGACCGGCTGCTGCTGGCCACCGGGTCGCTGGCCGTCCCGCTGCCGGTCCCCGGCGGTGAGAGCATCCCCGCCCTGAAGCTGGACAACCTGTCCGACGCCCGGCGCATCCTGGCCGCGGCCCGCTCCGCCCGCTCGGCGGTGGTGGTGGGCGGCGGCATCACCGCGCTGGAGATCGTCGAGGGGTTGAGCGCGCGCGGCGTGCCGGTACACTACCTGCTGCGCGGCGAGCGCGTCTGGCCGGCGGTGCTGGATGAGGAGGAAGCTCGCCTGGTGGAAGCCGAGCTGCGCCGCCACGGCATCCGGCTGCACACGAATTCCGAAGTGGCCGAGGTGGAGCACCGCGGCAGCCGGGTGCAGGCGGTGATCACCCGCTCCGGCCAGCGGATCCCCTGCGACCTGCTGGCCGTGGCCATCGGCGTGCGCCCCCGCATGGAGCTGGCCGCCGCGGCGGGGCTGCAGGTTGAGCGCGGTATTCGCGTCAATCTGCGCCTGCAGACCAGCCGCCCGGACATCTACGCCGCCGGTGACGTGGCCCAGATCATCGACCCCGCGACCGGGGCCAGCCACCTCAACGCGCTGTGGGGACTGGGACGCCGCCAGGGCGCCGCCGCCGGGCGCAACATGGCCGGGGGCGACGAACCTTACCCGCTGCCGCCCCCCTTCAACATTACCCGGCTGGGCGGGCTGGTCACCACGGTGATCGGCGCGGTCGGCCGCCAGCGCCGCGCCGGCCCGCTGGCCATTACCCGCGGCGAAAGCGAGGCCTGGCAGGACGCGCCCGAGTCGGTCACCATCGTCACCGGCGACCATGGCAGCCGGACGCGCATCCTGGTCGGCGAGCGGCAGCTGGTCGGCGCGGTGGTGATGGGCGACCAGCTGCTCTCCCGCCCCCTGCTGGACCTGGTGGGCCAGTGCGTGGACATCTCCGCCGCCCGCCCGGAGCTGCTCCACCCCGCACAGGCCGCCGGCGCCATCCAGCGGCTCTGGGAGAAATGGAAGAGGACCCATGCGCGCCCGCAGCCATGAACTGATCTGGGCCTTGCTGCTTCTCCTGGTGATCGGCGGGCTGTACCTGCTGGCCAGCCTGCGGCAGGGGCTGGAGATTTCACCGGAGGGCCTGAGCCTGCGCCTGCCCGAGCCGGGCGAGCCGTTCGGGCACAGCCTGGGCATCATCGGGCTGGCGCTGATGCTGTTCACCGAGATCGGCTACTCCCTGCGCAAGCGCAGCGCCAGCGCCCGCTGGGGTCGCACGCGTTACTGGCTGCAGGCGCACATCCTCTCCGGGGTGGTTGGCGGCTTCCTGGTGCTGCTGCACACCGGCGGAAACTTCCGCGGGCTGGCCGGCCTCACCGCGCTGCTGACGGTGATGGTGGTTGCCAGCGGCTTCGTTGGCCGCTATCTCTATACCGGCATTCCCCGCGGCGCCGGCGAGTTTGAGCCAGCCGATCCGCGAACCGCCGCCCGAAATGCCCGGCTGCGCCGCTGGCTGTCGGTCTGGCACCTGTTCCACGTCCCTCTGGCGGCGGCCATGTTCACCGCCGCGCTGCTGCACGTGATCGGCGCGCTGTATTTCGTCCTGCCGCTGCGATAAGGAGAGGCCCGCCCATGCGCACACCTCCCGGCTGCATCTCCCCCCTGGCCGTGCTGGCAGTCCTGGCGACCGCGCTGCTGGTGGGGCTGGGCGCTGCCCGCGGCGGCGAGCTGTTCAGCCCCGGCGAGCTGAACGCCATGGCCGGAACGCCGCTCGGGGAGGTCGATTCGCACGCCGCGCTGGCCGGTGACTGCTCCGCCTGCCATCCCTCGCCCTGGGACGCCGCCGGGCTGCCCGGCCGCTGCATGGCCTGCCACACCGAAATCGACGCTGAGATGCGCTCTGCCAGCGGGCTGCACGGCATCCTGCTCGAGCCGGGTGAGGATCAATCCTGCCAGCGCTGCCACACCGAGCACAACGGGCCGGAGGCCTCGCTGACCCTGGCCAGCCTGGACGATCTGCGCCACGAGCGCACCGGCTTCCCGCTGGACGGCGGGCACGCTGAAATCGAGTGCGCCGAATGCCACACCGGCACCCGCTACGCGCAGGTGGAGCGCACCTGCGCCGGCTGCCACGCCGAGCCGGACTTCCACGCCGGGCTGTTCCCCGCCGACTGCCAGTCCTGCCACCAGACCGCCGCCTGGGTTCCGGCCAGCTTCCCGCTGCAGCACCCGCCCTTCCCCGTCGACCACGAGGACGCCAGCACCTGCCGGGACTGCCACCCCGCCGCGCTGACCGCCTACTCCTGTGACTCCTGCCACGGGCCGGCCGAAATGGTCGACGAGCACCGCGACGAGGGCATCACCGACATCCGCGACTGCGCCGGCTGTCACCCCACCGGCGAAAAAGACGAAGCCCGGGACCGGAGCTAGCGCCTTCCGGTACGCTCCGGGTCCCCTCAGGTTGACAGGCGCCGGCCGCCGCTGCTATTCAGCCGGGCTGGCCTCCGGGTTGGCCATGCGCCAGACCGCGTCCAGAACCTGCAGGCCCGTGTAGCGCTGGATTTCCAGCGCGTCCTGGGTCAGGTTCATCCCCTTGGGCATGATAATGCCGCCGTCGGGCAGGTGCTGGATGGCCGCCCAGAAGTTCCACACCGGCAGACCGTACTGCTCGGCCAGCTCAATCAGCTGCCGGTTCAGCCGCTCGTCGCCTTCCAGATTGTCGCCCTTGGTCGCCAGGATGGGGATCGCGCCGTGCTCGAGCACCCGCTCGATGATCAGGGTCATGTAGCGCTCGTTACGCGCTTCCCAGTGGGTGCCCAGGTGGATGATGACGATGCTGGGCTGGTGCACCCGCAGCTCGCACTCGAGCGGGGTTTCGCCCTCCGCGCATTTGCCTTCCAGGTTCTTGTTCCAGGCAGCGTACAGCATGGCCCCGGCGGTGGAGCCGCTCTGTGCGGTGGGACTGTAGCGGTTGAAGGACCCGGCGAAATGCGCCAGCGTTTCCTTCAGCTCTCCCGGCAGATCTTCGGTCCGCTGCGGGTCGCTCTCGTACACGCCCCAGAAGGCTTCCGGCTCTGAGTGGCAGTCGCCCAGCACCGAGACGGCGTGCGGGTTGTTGCCCCGCGCGATACCGTCGTGGTACAGCTCAATTAGAGCCGGCGACAGGCTGGCCGGGATGACCGGGTAATCCTTCCAGGTCGGCGGCTTTGTCGGCTCGGGGGTGGGTTCCGGCGTGTCGGTCGGGGCCGGTTCCTCCGCCGTGGGCGAGCCTTTCCCCGTCACCGGAATCAGCGCAATGGTAGGCTCGGCGGTGGGGTCAAAGGAAAACAGCCCGGCCAGCGAATCCGGCTGCGGCGCGGCCGGGTAGCCCTGGGCCGGCGGCGGGGTTTCTTCGGTCGCTCCGGCGGTTGGCTCAGCAGTCGGCTCCGCCGTGGGCTCTTCCTCCGGGGGCAGGGTGTCCTCCGGGGTGACCTCTTCTGTGGCTGCCGGCGTCACCCCCTCCTGTGCCGGCAGAGTCACCGTCGGAGTGGCGGTGGCCGCCCGCGTCGGGCGCGGGGTCGGCTCGGGGGCCGGGGCGGCGAAATACCCGCCCATGGCCAGCCCCAGCAGCGTGGCCGCCGCGACGAACACCAGTACTACCAGTATTAACGTGCGCTTCACCATCACTTCCTCACCCGTTAACTTCGAGTCGATTGGTTTAATTATATGCCTTTGTCAAATCCGGCCCGCGCGGCAGCCAGCAAGGGTACAATCACCGTGAGAAAGGACACCGGATCGGTTTTGACGGCCCCCCGATAGCTTTTGAGAGACTGCGGCGGTGATCATGGCATTTATCCCTTCCCGATGAACACGAGGTTGCCTGTGCCCGGAAAACTGCTGCTTATCACCGTGTCTTCGCCCGAAATCCAGCGCATCCGCCGCTCGCGATTTCTCAACTTCCAGCAGATCACCATGCCCTACCTGGCCGCGCTCACCCCGCCGGACTGGCAGGTGGAGCATGTCGACGAAGAAGTCGGCCCGGCGGACCCGCTCGCCCGGGCCGACCTGGTCGGCATCACCTTCCACACCCCCTCCGCTCACCACGCCTACGAGCTGGCCGACGCTTACCGCGCCCGCGGCATCCCGGTCGCGCTGGGCGGACCGCACGCCACCCTGCTGCCCGAAGAAGCCGCCGCCCACGCCGACGCGGTCTTCATCGGCGAGGCCGAGGATACATGGCCGCAGTTCCTCGAAGACCTGCGGCAGGGGTGCGTGAAGAAGTTCTACCGGCCGTCCGCGCCGCCCTCCCTGGAGGGCGTCCCGCAGGCACGCAAGGACCTGTTCATCCGCCGCGACTACACCGGCGGAGTGCTCTTCGCCACCCGGGGCTGCCCCAACACCTGCGACTTCTGCACCCTGGCGGTGATGTACCCCAACCGGCTGCGCCGCCGCCCTGTGGAGGAGGTGGCCGCGGAGTACGCCTCCTTCCGCGGAAAGGTGATCATCTTCTGGGACGACAACATCTCCGCCGACATGCACTACGCCAAAGCGCTCTTCCGCGCCATCACGCCCCACCGCAAGTGGTGGAGCAGCCAGGCCTCCGTCCGCGCCGGGCAGGACGAAGAGTTCCTGGAGCTGGCCGCCAGAAGCGGCTGCAAGCAGCTTTTCATCGGGCTGGAGTCGATTTCACAGGCCAGCATGAACGAGGTCGGCAAGCGCTTCAACCGGGTGGACGAGTACGCCCGGTTGATCGAGCGCATCCACGCCCACGGCATCGCCGTGCAGGCAGGCATTGTGTTCGGCTTCGATTCCGACACCCCGGCCATCTTCGACCAGACGGTGGATTTTCTGGAGGAGTGCGGCGTGCAGAACGCCACCTTCAACATCCTTACCCCCTTCCCCGGCACGGCGCTGTTCAGGCGGCTGGAGGCGGAAGGCCGCATCCTGACCCGTGACTGGCGCAAATACAACGGCCGGGCGCACGTGGTCTACCTGCCCCGGCAGATGAGCTGCGAAGAGCTGCTGGAGGGGTTCCAGCGCGCCGTGCGGAGATTCTACTCGGTGGGCAGCATCCGCCGGCGGCTGCTGCGCTCGCCGGTGCAGATCGGGTGGGCGCTACCGCTCAATCTGGCGTATGCATTTGCCCTGGCCCGGTACGGCCTTTGACCCGGCCGGCCGCCGGCCTGCGCATATGGGGGCAGGTGGGGATGGGCGTATACCCGGAACATCCAACCTGTAGGCAGGGGCTTGAGCACCCCCTCACCCGCGGGGGTATAATACAGGTATCCATCTACCCCTACATCCGGAGGTTTCTATGTCTGGTCCCCGCACGGTGCGCGCTCCCCGAGGCACGCAGCTCACCTGCAAGTCCTGGCTGAC
>DGEO01000022.1:47662-54783 GCA_002385985.1 Anaerolineaceae bacterium UBA3924
GCTCGAGGATGACGAAACCCTGCTGGTGCAGTCCGGCAAGCCGGTGGTTGTGTTCAAGACTCACCCCGACGCGCCGCGGGTGCTGATTGCCAACTCGAACCTGGTGCCGCACTGGGCCACCTGGGAGCATTTTGACGAGCTGGCCGCGCGCGGGCTGATCATGTACGGCCAGATGACCGCCGGCTCCTGGATTTACATCGGCACCCAGGGGATTCTGCAGGGCACTTATGAAACCCTGGCCTCGCTGGCCCGGCAGAAGGGCTGGCCCTCGCTGCGCGGCAAGTTCGTGCTCACCGCCGGCCTGGGCGGCATGGGCGGCGCCCAGCCTCTGGCGATCACTATGAACGAGGGCGTGGGCCTGATTGTGGAAGTGGACCCCGCCCGCGCACGCCGCCGCCATGAGATCGGCTACGTCGACATGGTGGTGGACACGCTGGAAGAGGCCATGACCCTGGTGGAGGAGGCCCGCGATTCCGGCACGCCGCGATCCATCGGGTTGATCGGCAACGCCGCCGAGATCTACAGCGAGCTGGCCATCCGCGGGGTCACCCCGGATGTGGTTACCGACCAGACCCCGGCCCACGACGCGCTGATGTACGTTCCTGCCGGTATGGATGTGCAGCAGGCCGCCGAGCTGCGCTCCGCGGACCCGGCCGAATATTCCCGCCGGTCGCACGAATCCATGGCCCGGCACGTGCAGGCCATGCTGGAGTTCCAGAAGCGCGGCGCCAAGGTGTTCGACTACGGCAACAACATCCGCCAGCGCGCTTACGACTACGGCGTGACCAACGCCTTTGACTTCCCCGGTTTTGTCCCGGCCTACATCCGGCCACTGTTCTGCGAGGGGAAAGGCCCGTTCCGCTGGGTGGCCCTCTCCGGCGATCCGGAAGACATTTACCGCACCGACGAGGCGGTGATGGAGCTCTTCCCCGACGATGAGCCGCTGCACCGCTGGCTGCGCATGGCCCGCGAGAAGGTGCCCTTCCAGGGGCTGCCCTCGCGCATTTGCTGGCTGGGGTACGGCGAGCGGGCGCAGGCCGGCCTGAAGTTCAACGAGCTGGTGGCGAAGGGCATCGTCAAGGCCCCCATCGTGATCGGCCGCGATCATCTGGACGCCGGCTCGGTGGCTTCGCCCAACCGCGAGACCGAGGGCATGCGCGACGGCACCGACGCCGTCTCTGACTGGCCCATCCTCAACGCGCTGATCAACGCCGTGGGCGGGGCCACCTGGGTCTCCTTCCACCACGGCGGCGGGGTGGGCATGGGCTACAGCCAGCACGCCGGCATGGTCATCGTTGCGGACGGGACCGAAGCCGCCGCCCGCCGCCTGGAGCGGGTGCTGACCACCGACCCGGGCATGGGCGTGGTGCGTCACGCCGACGCCGGCTACCCCGAGGCGCTCGAGGCCCGGCGGCGCCACGGCATCCGCATGCCGATGATCCGCGACTGACCCGCGCGATTTATCTAGAATCAAAAAAGCTGCCGGATCGTCTCCGGCAGCTTTTGGTTTACGGGTAAAGGTTCTACTGGCCCAGCGGGTTGTTGGCGGCCCAGTCCGATCCGAGCACCAGGACCACGTCCACGCTGGCGTTGGGGTCGTACTTGTTGTAGACGCGCACCGTGACATTGCTGGCGGCGAACAGATCCGAGAGGTATTTCGCGGTGTAAGGCTTGCCGTTGTACAGGTAAATGGTGGTCACGTCCAGCATCTCGGAGGCGTTGGTCTCCTCGACCACGTTGAGGCCCTGATCGCGCAGGTAGCCGGCGGTCATCCCGGCCAGGCCCTCGGTGTAGGTGCCGTTCTGCACCGACAGGCGGGCGGCCTCCTGGGTCATCAGCGACTGCAGGTCCTCGCCGTTGTTGGCGGCCACGGCCGGCGCTTCGGAGGCGAAGATTTCGTCGCGCAGCAGGCGGATCTGGTCGGGCACGGGGAAGAGCACCGACTGGCCGTCCACAAAGCCGATCTCGACCATGTTGGGCGGGCCGATCACGCCGGATTTGATCTTCTCCCGGTCGATCTGAATGGCCAGCCAGGCCAGCTTGATCACCTGGTCGGGGGTCAGGTTGGTGCGAATGCCCGAGGACAGCTCCTTGTACAGCGTGGGCGCCCTGGTGACCAGCTTGGGCAGCATGTCGAACTCGAGGATGCGGTCTCGCACGGCCATGATCACCTGCATCTGGCGTTTGGAGCGGGAGAAATCGTCCCCTTCGGTGGAGCGGTTGCGGGCGTAGGCCAGGGCCAGGTCACCGGGCAGGGTGTAGATGCCTGGCTCCAGGGGCACCTTCTTGCCCGCGATGGTCACCAGGGTGATGGGCTCCTGGACTTCGAGCTTCACGCCCTCAATTTCGTCGATGAACCGCTCGAAGGCGGAGAAGTCGATCTGGGCGTAGTAGTTGATGGGCACGCCGATGACCTCTTCGACCGTCTTGATGGCCAGGGCCGGGCCGCCGCCGGGCAGGTCATAGACCTCGCCCCAGCGGTAGGCGGTGTTGATCTTGTTGTAGCCAAAGTCGCCGGGGATGTCGACCCACAGATCGCGGGGGATGGAGAGCATGCCGGCGGTCTTGGTGATCGGGTCCATGGTCAGCAGGATCATGGTGTCCGAGCGGGGGATCTCGCCGGCTTCCCAGTCACGGTAGTCCAGCCCCAGCACCAGCACGGTGACGCGGCTCTTGCCGTCCCAGGGGGTTGGCTCCGGGCCGGTATTGGACGGCTGCATGGGTTCAAAAAGGCCCGCTTCTCCGGTGGGCAGGGTGGGCGGCCCGTCATTACCGGGGTTGACCACCATGCCGGGCAGGTCGGTGATCGACCAGCTGGCGACGACGTCGCGCACCAGGATAAAGACGACAGTAAAGGTGGCCAGCAGCAGCACCACGAAGACGGGGATCAGGATGCGTGCTGTGCGGTCAAGCTTAGAGGTTCGTTTTCTGGCTGCTTGGTAGGGAGAACGGTTCATAGAGGCTCGATTTCTAAGAGGATAGGTTAGCTCCCGTAGAGTTGCAAGAATAATTCCAGCTCAACGCAATAAAAAAACGGCGGGCGGGGTCGCCAACCGCTCAGGAAATGGGAGGGGGCGGGACGGGCAGGTCTTCGACGCGGCTCTCGATCCACTTGTCGCCTTCGTCGATCAGCATGACCGGGATGTCGTCCACGATGGGGTATTTGCGGTGACAATCCTGGCAGACCAGCCAGGTGTCGCGCTCCAGGACCAGCTCGCCGCCAGTGGTGCGGACGCAGGCCGGGCAGCGCAGGATCTCGAGCAGTTCGGGATTAACCATATCTCCTCCGCCAGGGATGGTGTAGAAATCTTGTGGTATTGTACCACGTTCATCAACGGTGTATCCGGCCGGCTTGAAGGGATTCCGCCCCTTTCACCGGGGTGTGCGGCGGCACAGTCGGGCAAACGTATCAGGCCTTCCATCGGGCAGGGATGATACAATTCAGCCAGCATTCCCACAAGAGAGACCCATGCTTAGCCGTATCCTTGCCTTCGTCCGCAGTTATCCGCGCCAGTTCTGGCTGATGGTGATCGGCATGCTGATCAGCACCATCGGCTCGTCGATGATCTGGCCGTTTTTAATGATCTACGTCAGCGAAAAGCTGCAGCTGCCCATGACCAGCACCGCTTCGCTGATGACGCTGAACTCGCTGGTGGCGCTGGGGGTCTCGCTGGTCGGCGGGCCGGTGGTCGACCGGCTGGGGCGCAAGTGGGTCATGGCCGTTTCGCTGATCCTGAACGGGGTGGCCTACTTCTTTATGAGCTACGCCACCACGCTGCCGCAGTTTGCCGTGCTGATGGGCCTGCAGGGGGCGTTCAATCCCCTGTTCCGCACCGCCTCGGACGCGATGATGGCCGACCTGGTCGGCCCGGAGCGCCGCTCGGACGCCTATTCGGTGCTGCGCACCAGCAACAACGCCGGCATCGCGCTCGGCCCCACCATCGGCGGCTGGGCGGCGATGACCTCGTACAGTCTGGCCTTCTACGGCGCGGCGGTGGGGCTGGCCACCTACGGGATTCTGATCGCCCTGTTTTTCCGCGAGACGCTGGCGCGGGTAGCGCCGGAAGCGCAGGTAAAGGAGCGCTTCGGCGGGTACGACCGGGTGTTCAGCGACCGGCACTTCATCCTGTTTGTGGTCGGCACCACCATGGTGACGGTGTGCTCCTCGCTGGTGTGGGTGCTGATGAGCGTGTACGCCAAGGAAAACTACGGCCTGCCGGAGAACCTCTACGGCCTGATTGCGGCGACCAACGCGGTAATGGTGGTCTCTTTGCAGTACGTGACCACGCAGATCACCAAACGCCACCGGCCACTGGCCATGGCGGCACTGGGCGGCGGCATCTACACGCTGGCGGTGGGCAGCGTGGCCCTGGCCACCGGGTTCTGGGGCTTCTGGGGGTCGATGGTGTTCATGACCATCGGCGAGCTGATCCTGGTGCCGACCGCCACCACCTACGCGGCCAACCTGGCCCCGGCGGACATGCGCGGGCGCTACATGGGCCTGTACGGCCTGTCCTGGAACATTGCCACGGGGCTGGGGCCGCTGTACGGCGGGGTGCTGAACGACAACCTCGGCCCGCGCTTCATCTGGCTGGGCGGCTCGGTGATCGGGGCGATGGGGGTGATGCTCTACCTGCTGCTGGGCCGCAGAGGCGCCCGGCGCGAAGACCCGGCCTACGCCGGCCAGGCGTGAAGCCTCAGGCGTCCTGCTGCTGGTAGTGCTCGATGCGTTTCCGCCAGTCCTCGGGCACGGGGATGGACTGGTCGAGGCGGTAATCGTAGGCCACCAGCACCACCTCGGCCGTGGCGGCCACCTCGCCGGTATCCCCGATCTGGATTTCGTTGGCCAGGGTCAGGCTCTTGTTGCCCACCCGCTCCACGCGCACGCCCACGCGAGCGACCTGCCCCAGCTTGAGCGGGCGGCGGTAGGCGATGTGGATGTCGGCCACGATCAGCCCCAGGTCCAGGAAGGAGCGGCCGTCGAACAGGCCCAGCTCCATCAGGTAGGCCAGACGGGCCTGCTCCAGGTAGGTTAGAAACTTCGCGTTGTTGACATGCCACTGGGCGTCCAGGTCGCCGTAGCGGACGGGAATGGTGTAGTAGAAGGGGAAATCTGCCATGGCGGCAATTATAACCGGGGACGCGGCGCGGCAGCCACAGGGGTGCACCGCGGACTGTCACCGGGCAGGTGTGATGTTAGTCACTTGTAGGATAAATAAGAGTGGAATAAACTCAATTTACTGGAAAAGGACCATTTTGACCCTTTAATATCCACTAATAAGGAAAAACCTATGCAGATAACCCGACAGGCTGACTACGCCCTGCGCGCCATGCTCTATTTGTCCAAAATGGGGCCGAACCAGCGTGCTGCCACCAGCCAGATTGCAGAAGAACAGCGTATTCCCCCGTCCTTCCTGGCCAAAATTATCTCGCAGCTTTCCATCGCCGGGCTAATTCACACCTCGCGCGGGGCGCGGGGCGGCGTTTCGCTGGCCCGCCCGCCGGAAGAGATCTCCATCCTCGAGGTGGTGGAAGCGATCGACGGCCCCCTGGCACTGAACGAGTGCACCCTGAGCGCTTCGGGCTGCTTGTTTGGCGAGGAATGCCCGCTGCGCAGCCTGTGGTGCGACACCCAGGAGGAGCTGGTTCAGCGGCTGGCCTCGACCTCTTTCGGCCAGTTCATCAGCCAGGCCAGCGCTGCGTAGATTCTCATATGAAGCCCGCTGGAATGCCTGTTGCCAGGGGGTATGTGCTCGTCCTCCAGGATGGCCAGGTGGTCATCGACTGGGGTGAAGGGCGCTATCAGGAGATCGTGCGCGGCGAGTTTCTCACCCTGCCGGAGAGCGAGATCAGCCACGTGGCGCAGGACACCGAGCTGGAGTATCTGAAGACCCTGGGCCAGATTCTCTCCTTCGACCGCAGCCACGTCTATTTCCCGCCTCTGCCTGAGCAGCACCGATAGCCGGGGCTGAGACGCAGCGAGCGCCCTGTGAGAAACAGGGCGCTCGCTGCGTTTAACTGCGCGAAGATGGGCGCTGAATTTATTCGCGCTGAGGCTCGGTGCGCAGCAGGCGGTCGAGCTTTTCCAGCGGAACGCGCGGGGTCATGTCCAGGGTCATGGGGGTGACGGAGACCACCCGGTCGAACTGGATGGCGTGCACGTCGGTGTCGGGGGGCACGTCGCCGGGGTTGACCTGAATTCTCCAGCGGATGAGGGCGGGCTGGTCCAGGCCGCCTTTACGGTCCACGTCGTAAGGGATGAAGTAGCCGTGATGCCCCAGCCGGGTGACCCGCCAGGGGGTTTCGGGTGTGGCGTCTTTGGGTACATCCAGCTTGAGCAGGTCGACACCAGAGGGCAGCCCGCCTTCCAATAGGCGGCGGGCGAACTTCTGCGTGAAGGCCATGGCGGCGGTGAAGTCCACATCCGCCGAGTTGTCGGTGTACTCGTCGATGTTTTCAATCTGCCGGGACACAGCCAGAGCCGGGATGCCCAGCACGGCCGCCTCCATGGCCGCGCCGACCGTGCCGGAGGCGGTCACGCTCAGGCCCACGTTCTCACCGTAATTGATCCCCGAGACCACCAGGTCGGGCGGGTTATCGCGCATCAGCTCGAGCACGGCGTAGAGAACGCACTGGGCCGGCGAGCCGTTGACCGCGAAGGCCTCCCAGTCCTGAGTGCCGATGCGCAGGTTGGTGGCGCCGATGCGCCCGTCGGAGGTGAGCGGCTGGCTGCGGCCTGCGCTGGAATACTGCTCGGAGGGTGCGGCGATGGTGACGAAGCCCAGGCTGGCCAGCGCTTCCGCGGCAGCCCACAGCCCGGGCGAGTGGATCCCATCGTCGTTGGTGAGGAGGATTTGCGGGCGTTTGTTCTTCATGAGATCCATTATACGCCAGGGGAGGCGGGGAGGATATCGATAGAGAATGGGACAGCTCTGCTAAATATTTGCCGCCATTGATATGGGGTGGATCCCTCTGGAAGGCATTCGTTTAAACAAATCAGGGGTTTGATTGATGATACTTTAATGCGAGCTGATACAATGCCATTTTCTTATTTAGTGAGTTCATGTTTTCCTTCAAAATGTTCACATCAATATTGCATCTTGGATAATATTGCGACAATC
>DGEO01000022.1:54987-63530 GCA_002385985.1 Anaerolineaceae bacterium UBA3924
CTTCTATTATAGAGCAGGGGTGCCATTTGGTTCGTGCCCGGTGACGAAACTGGCTCCCTACTGCTTGAGAGACTGCGGGGATCTGGAACCTTAACGAAAAAGAGCCCTTACCGGGCTCCGTTTGGTTTTTTTTGTGCCCCCGCCAGAACTCGAATCTGGAACCTTTTGCTCCGCAAGCAAACGCTCTGTCCAATTGAGCTACGAGGGCATTCCTGAGTGCCTGCTATTTATACTCCAGGATATTCCATACGTCAAGACCCGCTTTTCACAATCAACCGCCCCCTCACTGCCCGGAAAGCAGGTCCGCCAGCGGGACGCCGTTGACGGTGATCTCCGCCCTTTCCGCGCCGGAAGCGTACAGCAGGGTGCTCTCCAGCTGGCCCTGCACCCGCGGCGCGTCGCAGACTCCGCCCAGCACCAGCTGGCCGATCAGGCGCAGATAAACCGTTCCGCCGTCCACGTCCAGGCTGTCCACCTGCAGGCTGGACTGGGCCAGGGCATTGTACAGCCCCGACTCGCCGTAGTACGGGTCGCTCAGGTCCAGCAGGGCCGCCAGCGCGGTGGGGGTGGGGCGTTCGCCTTCGGGCACGCTGACCAGCACCGGGATCAGGCTGTCTCCGCAGCCGACCAGCGTTCCGCTCAGCCCGTTGTCCTCCAGGGCGACCAGGTAGAAAGCCGCCTGCGGGATGGACGGGTCGACGGGCGGCGGCGGTTCGGTCGTCGGGGCGGGGGTCTGGGTGATGAAGGCCGGGGTGCGGCTGGGCTCCACCGGCGGCCGGGTGGGGCTGGCCGCGGCTGGCGGCAGGGCCGGTCCGCCGTCCGCCGGGCTGACTGGCTGGCAGGCCGCCAGCATGAGGATACTGATGGCAAGCAGCAGTCGAGCGCGCATTTCTATCCCTCCTGCCCCTACTGTACAACAAACCGGCCGGGAATCCAAGCCAGCCGGGGTGAAAAATGATCGGCCACCGGGGTGAGGGGGGCACCCAGGCAGCCGAACATCTCAATATTAACCTGATTCGGTAAGAAACGGGTTAAAAAAGCGGTTTGTTTTCATTGCAAATCCATTACAGCATTCAAGACGGATGACCGGCGGATAACAACTATAATTGGGGCAGCTTTCATGGGAGTTCTTCAATGCCGCTAAACATATTTACCTGGCTGCTGGCCTTCTCACCCGTCTTGATGGTGCTGATTTTGATGCTGCGCTTCAAGTGGGGAGGCAGCAAGGCCGGGGCTTTCAGCTGGTTTGTGGCCCTGGGGGTGGCCATAATCTTCTTCGGGGCCGGCCCGCGGCTGATCGCTTACACCCAGGCCAAGGCGGTGCTGCTCAGCCTGGACGTGATGTACATCATCTGGACGGCACTGCTGCTGTTCCACACCGCCTCTGAGGCCGGGGCCATTCAGGACATCGGCCAGGCGCTCACCCGGCTGACGGCCAGCCGCACGCTGCAGGGCCTGCTGGTGGGCTGGCTGTTTGTCTCCTTTTTGCAGGGGATGGGCGGCTTCGGCGTGCCGGTGGCGGTGACCGCGCCGCTGCTGGTGGGCCTGGGGTTCAACCCGATCCAGGCGGTGCTGATCGCCTGCATCGGGCACGGCTGGGCGGTCAACTTCGGTTCGCTGGCCACCTCCTTCCAGACCATGATCGCAGTGACCGGCCTGCCCGGCGAGCTGCTGGCCCATGATTCCGCGCTGCTGCTGGGCATCTCCTGCTTCTTCTGCGGCGGGATCGTGGCGCTGATCGCCGGGGGATGGCGCGGGTTCGTGCGCACGCTGCCCGCGGTGCTGGTGCTGGGCGGGCTGATGGGTTCCGCGCAGTACTGGCTGGCCACGCACCGGCTGTGGACGCTGGGCGCGACCGGCGGGGCCATGGTCGGGCTGGCGGGGGGCATCCTGCTCACCCGGCTGCCGTTTGTGCAGCAGGCCGCGGCCCGGGCAGCCGCCGAACAGGGGGAGCCTGGCGGGGTCCGCCCGGTGATCGGCAGCCCGGGGAACGGCAGTCCGTCTCAACCGCGATCGCTGCTCCTTTCGATGTCGGCGTACGGCATTCTGGTGGTGCTGGCCTTCAGCACCAACCTGATCCCGCCTGTGCGCGCTTTTCTGGACCAGGTGATTATCAACATGCAGTTCCCCGAGCTGAGCACCTCGCTCGGATGGGTCACTCCGGCGGAGGGCGGGCGCAGCATCAGCCTGTTCGGCCATCCGGGGGCAATTCTGTTCTATTCCTCGGCGCTGTCCTTCCTGATCTACCGGCGGGCGGGCTACTACCAGCCGGGCGCGCTGCGGCGCATCCTGGACAAGACCGCACACGGAGCGATCAGCTCCAGCCTGGCGATTCTGTCGATGGTGGGCATGGCGGTGATCATGTCGCACGCCGGGATGACCAACATCCTGGCTCTGGGGCTGAGCCAGAGCGTAGGCCGGGCGGCCTACCCGGTGGTGGCCACGCTGATCGGCGCGCTGGGGGCCTTCATTACCGGGAGCAACAACAACTCCAACGTGCTCTTTGCCATCTTGCAGATGGAGACCGCCGGGATGCTGGGGCTGCACGTGCCGCTGATCCTGGGGGCGCAGACGGCCGGCGCCTCGCTGGGCAGCGTGATGGCCCCGGCGAAGGTGATCGTGGGCTGCTCCACGGTGGGGCTGGGCGGCAAGGAGGGCGCGGTGATGCTGCGGGTGATGAAATGGGGCGTGATTCCGCTGGCGCTGGTGGCGCTGGCGGCGACGATTCTGGTGCGGTAAACCGGCGGAAGCGATCTCTTGACAGCCGCGAGCGAGGCTACTATAATAACCGCGCATTCCTCGATAGCTCAATCGGCAGAGCGGGCGGCTGTTAACCGCTAGGTTGTAGGTTCGAGTCCTACTCGAGGAGCCTTTTTTATGAAGGTGCTTCTTACCGATGGGGATAAGAAGCATCTTTTTTTCTTTATTCGCCCAATCACCGGTCAAATCGAGAAAAACCTGAATCGGACCCCTTTCTATTTCACTGCGTATCATCCCTAAAACCCGACTACAATAAACCCGGAAATCCCCTTTCCAAGGAGTTCTGCATGCAAATCGCATTTCTGGGTTTAGGCATTATGGGCAGCCGCATGGCCGCCAACCTGCTCAAGGCCGGCCACCCGCTGACCGTGTGGAACCGCTCCGCCGAAAAAGCCGAAGCGCTGCGCCCGCTGGGGGCGCAGGCGGCCGCCAGCCCCGCTGAGGCTGTGCGCGGGGCGGATGTGGTCTTCACCATGCTCTCCACTCCGGCGGCGGTCGAGGCGGTGGCGCTGGGCGAGGGCGGCTTCCTCCCGGCCATGCAGTCGGGCGCGCTGTGGGTGGACTGCAGCACCGTCGACCCGGACTTCTCGCGCCGCATGGCCGCCGAGGCCGCCGGACGCGGGCTGCGCTTCATGGACGCGCCGGTGGCGGGCAGCAAGGCCCCCGCCGAAGCGGGTAAGCTGCGCTTTCTGGTTGGCGGGAAGGCGGAGGACCTGGAGCAGGTTCGCCCGCTGCTGGAGAAGATGGGCTCGGACATCGTCCACGCAGGGGAGACGGGCATGGGCTCCGCGCTCAAGCTGGTCAACAACCTGATCATGGTCCAGGGGCTGGTGGCCTTCTGCGAGGGGCTGGTGCTGGGTCAGGCGTTGGGCCTGCCGCGCACGCTGATCTTTGACGCGCTGGTCGGCCAGGCGGTGGTGCCCGGCTACATCGGCGGCAAGCGGGCCAAGCTGGAAAACCAGGAGTATTCCCCCGAGTTCCCGCTGCGCTGGGCGCAGAAGGACCTGCACCTGGCCGCCGCGGCCGCCTTCGAGGCCGGTGTGGCGCTGCCTCAGACCAACATCGCCAAGGAGATCTTCCGCCTGGCCGACCGCGCCGGGCTGGGCGAGAAGGACCTGACCGCCGTGCTGGCCTTCCTGGAGCGTGACGAAGAATAACCCCGCTGCAGCCATCGGGTACAATCAAGGTGAACTTCCCCACCCCTGGCCCCCGGAGGATGCATTGTCCATCTGTCTTTCTGCCCGGCAGCTGAGTAAAACATACAACTCTTTCCAGGCCCTGGCGCCTGTCTCCTTTGACCTGAACCACGGCGAGATCGTGACCCTCTCCGGCCCGAACGGATCGGGGAAGACCACGCTGCTGTCCTGCCTCTCGGGGCTGGTGCGTCCCTCCACCGGGACGGTCACCGTGGGCGGCTGCGACCTGTACCGCGACGAGCGCGAAGCCCGCCGCAAGCTGATGTACGTCCCGGACGTGCCGCGCTTCTACCTGGAGCTGACCGCCTGGGAGCACCTGCGCTTCATCGCCCTGGCCAACGACGCGGTCGATGGCTTTGAGCAGCGGGCCGAACGCCTGCTGCGCGCCTTCGGCCTGTGGGACGCCCGCGACCTGTTTCCGCATCACTTCTCCCGCGGGATGCGCCTGAAGCTAGGCCTGGTGCTGGCTTTTATCCGCCCGTTTAAGGCGCTGCTGCTGGACGAGCCGACCTCCGCGCTGGACACCGAAAGCGTCCAGCTGCTGCTCACGGAGCTGGTGCGTGTGCGCTCGGAGGGGGCGACGGTGCTGCTTTCGACCCACGACCCGGCGCTGATCGAGCAGTTCGGCGACCGGCGCATGGTCATGCGCCAGGGCCAGGTGGAGTTCGCCGGATGAACGCCGTCCACTGGGTCCGCTCCCGGCAGGAGGAGAGCGAGCTGGTCTACTGGCTCTCGGTCGTCGCCTACGATCCCCGCGACCGTTCGCTCAACAACCGGCTGTATCTGATCTACATCGTCGTCTTCTTCGCCGTGTGGATCTTCGCCGTGCTGACCCTGTTCGCCGGGGGAGGGGCGGTGATCCTGCAGGCCGTCAGCCCGGCCGACCCGGCCGGAGCAGCGGCCTGGCTGCTGGCGGTGCTTCTGGCCGCCTGGGGATTATTTGCATTACGGTCGGCGCTGCGGCGCAGCCCGGTGGTGTTTACGGAGGAGGACGGGCTGCTGCTCGGCCAGACCCCGGTCAGTCGGCGGGCGGTGGTCCTGCGCTGGCTGTGGCTGCCCTGGATTAAAAATGCGCTGCCGTTCTGGCTGGCGGCGGTCACGCTCGGGTTCTCGCTGATCGAGGCCACCGTGCCCGGGGAGATGGGGCTGCAGCACCTGCCGGAGTACATCGTTCACGGGGTGCGCGCCTGGCTGCCCTTTGTCCCCGCGCACCTGGGGCTGTTCACGCTGGTCTGGGTGGCCGGCGTCGCCCGGCTGCACCGGGATCAGGAACGCCGCTGGATCATCCTTCCGGCGCTCGCGCTGGCGGCAGTGCTGGTATTGCCTGCGCTCGGGCTTTACCCCGGGGAGGGCATCCTGCCTTCCGCCCTGCGGCAGCTGGCCGGGGTGCTGGCCTATCCGCTGCGCGCCGGGTTCCTGCCGGTCAGCCTGGGGCCGGCGCTGGCGGCCGGCTGGGGATTGGCGCTGGCGGCGCTGGCGCTGCTCTGGCAGGCGGCGGAAGGGTTCAGCCTGAGCCGGGCGGCGCAGGAAACGCGGGAAGGCGCGGAGATCACCTCGGCGATGCGCTACGGGCTGGCGGATTATGCCGCTGAGCGGCAGCTGCAGTCCCGGCTGGGGGTCGTGCGCAGGCCCTCGCGGCTGCCGGCGGTGCCCGGGCCGGCTTCGCTGGTATGGAAGGATTTGATACAGGCGCGGCGTTCACTCCGCGCTGCCGAAGTGATGGACTGGATCGGCCTTGTGGGCGCCGCGCTGAGCTTCTCGCTGCTGCCGGACCCCGGCAGCCGGATGCTGGCGCTGGGGTTCTGGTCGCTCCAGGTGGGCAAGGTGACGTCCGCCCGCCTGCGCAGTGATCTGTCCGTCTGGCCGCTGACCCGCCAGCTGCCCGTCACCGCCCGCTCGCTGCTGGTGCTGGACGCCGCTCCGTCCCTCGGGCTGGCTCTGGTGCTCAGCCTGGCGGCGCTGGGCGCCGGGGCGGCTGCGGGAGCTCCGGCCTGGGCCTGGGTGTTGGTGCTGCCGGGAGCGGCGATTTCGGCCGCCGGGTCAGCCGCGTACGACATTCTGCGGCGGGCACGCGCTGACCTGCTGATGAACGGCTCGGCCCCGGCGGTCAGCTCCACCGGCATCATCATGGGCGCGGCCTGCGTGCTGGCTCCTGCCGCGGGGCTGCTGTGGATGCCCGGTCCGGCCGGGCTGCTGGCTGCCGTGGCGGGCAGCCTGGCGCTGGCCGGGTTGTGCCTGCGGCTGGCGGAGCGCTCTTACGGACGGATTGGCGGCGATTGAAACCGCGGTCTGAAGAGAAGGGGATAGAATGAAGTCATCCTGATCTGAAGGATGGCCTGATGGCTTCGCTTCCCCCTGCTCCCTGGAAACTGCCGTTCACTTCTGAACAGGCCTCGCTGGCGCTGGCCGGCGGCAAGGGCGCCAACCTGGCCCGCCTGACCCGCGCCGGCTTCCCCGTCCCGCCTGGTTTTGTGCTCACCACCCGGGCGTATCTGCATTTTGTCGCGGCGAACGATCTGCAGCCGCGCATCGATGCCGCGCTGGCGGAGTATACCGGCGGCGAGGGCAGTCCGGAGGAGCTGGAGGCAGTCTCCGCCCGCATCCGCGCGATGTTCGCCGCCGCGCCGGTCCCGGCGGAAATTGACTCCGCGCTGCGAGAAGCGTACGCGGAGCTGGGGCGGCCGGCCGCGGCAGTGCGCTCTTCGGCAACCGCGGAGGATCTGCCGGGCCTGTCCTTCGCCGGACAGCAGGACACCTTCCTCAACGTGCAGGGCGAGGAGGCGCTGCTGCAGGCGGTGGTGCGCTGCTGGTCCAGCCTTTGGACGGCCCGGGCCATCGGCTACCGCCGGCGCAGCGGCATTCCGCACAGCGATGCGGCCCTGGCCGTGGTGGTACAGCTGATGGTCCCCGGCGAGGTCTCCGGCGTGCTCTTCACTGCCAATCCGCTCAACGGGCTGCGGACGGAGACGGTCATCGACGCCGCCTGGGGACTGGGCGAGGCGCTGGTCGCAGGTCTGGTGGAGCCGGACCATTACGTGGTGGACCCACATCAGGGCCGGATCCTTTCCCGCTCGCTTGGCAGCAAGGCGCTGTCCGTGCGCGGGCAGGAGGGCGGCGGGACGGTGCAGGTCCGTGAAGAGGCCGGTCAGCGCCAGGCCCTCAGCGACGAGCAGATTCTCGCCCTGGCCCGGCTGGGGAAGCAGGTGGAAGCGGCGCTGGGCGGTCCGCAGGATATCGAGTGGGCGCTGGCGGGGGATGCGCTCCACCTGCTGCAGGCGCGGCCCATCACCACGCTGTTCCCCCTTCCCGAAGGGATGCCGCCCGAGCCGCTGCGGGTGATGTTTTCGGTCGGCGCGGTGCAGGGCATGCTGGACCCCATCACCCCGCTGGGCCGGGATGTGCTGGGCGCGATCATTGCCGCCGGAGGGACCCTGCTGGGCTACCGGGCCGGCTGGCGGCCTGAAGGCGTGGTTTACACCGCCGGAGAGCGCCTGTGGGCGGACATCGCGGCGGCATTCCGCAGCCCCATCGCGCGCAAGGCGCTTCCCCGGGTGATGGGGATGGTAGAGCCGGGCCTGGTCCCCTCGCTGGATGAGGTGCTGGCGGATCCGCGCCTGCGCCCCGGCAGGCGGCCCATTTCCTTCACCTCGCTGCGGCGTCTGGTGCGGTTCGCCTTTCCCATAGCCTGGAACGTGGCCCGCAACCTGCGCGCTCCGGCCGCCCGCCGCGCCTGGATCGTCGCCCGGGGTGAAGCGCTGCTGGCGGATTTTTCGGCGCGCTGTGAGGCCATCCAGGGGGACCGTCACGAGCGCCTGTGCCAGCGCCTGGAGTTGATCACCGAAGTGATCCCGGCCATCATCCCCGGGCAGCTGCGTCTTTTTCTCTCCGGGGTTGCCTCGGGGATGGCGTCTCTCTACCAGCTGAACGCCGCCGCCCGCCGCGGAAACGGGGGGACTGGCGGCCTGGACGAGCGTGTGCTGGAGGTCACCCGCGGCCTGCCGGACAACCCGACCACAGAGATGGACCTGAAGCTGTGGCGCGCCGCGCAGGCGCTGCAGCGCGATACGCAGTCACGTGAGGCTTTTTCCACCCGCCCGGCGAAAGACCTGGCCGCCGCCTGGCTGAAAGGTGCGCTGCCCCCGGCGGCGCAGGCGATCTGCGATGACTTTCTGGCTCAGTACGGCGGCCGCGGCCTGGCGGAAATCGACCTGGGCCGCCCCCGCTGGCGGGAGGAGCCGGCCTATGTGATGGAAACGCTGGCCGCCTACCTGCGCATCCAGAATCCGGATGCCGCGCCGGATGCGGTTTTCGCCCGTTCGGCAGAACAGGCTGCCGCGGCGGTCGAGGCGCTGGCCGGGGAGGCGGGCTGGTTCAGGGCGCGGCTGGTGCGCTTCTTCGCCGGCCGGGCGCGGGTGCTGCTGGCGCTTCGCGAGGTCCCCAAGTTTTTCTTTGTGCGCCTGCTGGCCCGGGTACGTTGGGCGCTGCTGGAAAGCGGGCAGGAGTTCGCCGCCAGCGGCGAGATCGAGCGCCCGGACGATCTGTTCTACCTGCATCTGGACGAGCTGTTTTCGCTGGCCGCCGGGCAGC
>DGEO01000020.1:0-515 GCA_002385985.1 Anaerolineaceae bacterium UBA3924
GAAAGGCCGCCCGAGTCGAAGGTCAGCCCTTTCCCGACCAGGCAGATCGTTGGCGCGCCGTTGGCCCTGCCGTACTCCATGACGATAAAGCGCGGCTCGTTTTCCGATCCCTTCCCGACCGCCAGAATCCCGCCGAAGCCCTGCTCGGTCAGCTGCGCTTTGTCTAGCACAGTCACCTTGAAGCCGCACTCCTTGCCCAGCGACTGAGCGGCTTCACCCAGGGCGGCCGGGGTCATGGCGTAGCCCGGGCCGTTCACCAGCTCTCGGGCCAGGATCACCCCGCGGGCGATCTTCTGCCCGTCGCTGACAGCCCGGCGAATGCTTTCGTCGTCAGTCCGGGTGAAAAGCACCGCCCGCTCCACGCGGAAGGATTGCTCATCCGTCAGGCCGGTGCGGTAGCGAGTGAACTGGTATGCACCCAGCTCCAGCCCCTCGGCAAAGGCCTGGGCAGCGGCCCCGCGATCGAGCGGCAGATCGTCCAGGGCGCCAACCGTGATATCCGCCACCTGCATCTC
>DGEO01000020.1:675-5817 GCA_002385985.1 Anaerolineaceae bacterium UBA3924
TCCATTTCTCATCTCCTGACTCAATCAGCGGTTTACCAGCAGTGCAGCGCCCGTAACGCGGCACGCTGCGCTCGCGGGATCACCCGACTTCCACTTCCTCCAGTGCCTCTTCCGGCTGTGCGGTGCCTGCCGCTCCAGCCGTCGTCTTGGGCAGGTCCCTGGCCGGGATGTATCCGATCAGCGCGAGGCCCGCCATCACCAGAAAGGAAACCTTTAGGGCGAAAAGGCGCGAGGAGGTATTGATCCGCACGGCCTCGTTCACCTGCTCCGGAGAGGCAGTCGTGCCTTCCAGCACCTCGCGCAGATGATCGTTGCTGATGAAGTCGACCTCATTCAGGTTGACCTGCGCCTTGAGCTCGGGGGGTATTACCGGGTTGTCGACCAGGTTGGTGTGAACCAGCGAGCTCAGCAGGCCGATCAGCAGCGCGCCGGCAATGGCCGTGCCCAGCCCGGTTGCCAGGTTGATGGTCGTTCCCCGCAGCGCGCCGACGTCGCCGGCCAGCTCCGCCGGAGAGGCGGACACCATCACCGCAAACAGCAGGGTCAGCAGCGCGCCTTCACCGATCCCGGTCACGACCAGGCTGAGAGCGACGAGCGGGGTGCCCCAGTTGTTGAAAATCGAAAAGGCCAGCATGACCAGCCCTGCGGCGACCAGGAGGAAGCCGGTGCTGCCGATCCGGCGGGCAGTCCAGCGCGGGAAAACACGCACGACGAGGATGGAGGCGGAAAAGATGGCCAGCATATACGGCACGACGGCCGCCGCCGTCTGCAGACTGCTGCCGCCCTGGACGATCTGGATGTACAGCGGGATCAGAAAGTTGATGCCAGCGCCAAGCGCGGCGACGACCAGCATGGAAAGCACCGCCGCCCGCTCCTCTCGCGATTCGAGCACCTCCAATTCCAGCAGAGGCGTTTTGTTCCCGTCAATCCGTGCCTGCGACCAGTCCAGAAAGCCCTTGCCAAATACCAGGCCGATCAGGACCATGGCCGGCGCCGGTGACAGCCCAAGGATGGAGAAGGGCGCCCGCGTGCTGGCGAGCAGGATGCCCCACTCGTTGAGGTTGTTGACTCCCAGGCTGATCAGGATGATGGTCGCCGCCGCGAGCAGCGCGCCGACCCAGTCGATGACCGTGCCGCGCTGCCGGGGGACCGGGTCCAGCCGGAAGCTGAGCATGAAGACAATGGCCGCGACGAGCACCAGCAGGCCAAGAGCAAACCGCCAGCTGGCCAGGGCGATCAGCACGCCGATAAGTGGAAAGGCCAGCAGGCTGGCCAGGGCCTGCGCGCCGCCCAGCACTCCCAGCGACTGGGTCTGCTGCTCGCCCCTGTAGTGCGTGGCAATCAGCACGACCAGCGTGGGCACCAGAGCTGCCGCTGCCAGCCCCGCCAGACCCTGATACTGGATTAACTCGTTTGCACTGGAGCTGAGCGCCGCCGCGCCGATGGCCAGTCCGTGGACGACAACCGCGGCCTGGAACACCAGCCGCGAGCCGACCAGTTTACCCAGCCTGGCGCCCAGGATGACAAACCCGGCCACAGCCAGCGAGTAGACGACGAGCGCCGTACTCACGCTGGTGGGTGAAGTATCCAGGTCATCAACGATGGCGCCGACGGAGATGGGCAGGGCGCTCACATTGATGGCCATCTGCAGTTGAGCCAGCAGGATAATGATGAGGGGCAGCCACGAAGCTCGCCCGGTGCTCTCGACCTTCAAGGAAGGTCTGGTATCCGCTGTCATACCTTTCCTTTGCGAATCAGGCCGGCGAGGCACGAATGGCGCGTAACCTCAACCTGTTCAGCTTTCACCGGATGTCGATGGGAATCAGTATGACCGCGCCAGATACCTGGACATTACCCGTAAAAATCCCCACTTCTGCTGGCGCCTGTGTGTTGAAGAATCACTGCCGCTGTATTTCGGACATGTACTGTCTGATAGTAGCATGTGAAAATGATTTGTCAACCCCCCACGGCTGGCGGGGACTACCCGATGGATTGGCAGGCGGGATGGCTGTTTCCATGTACACTGTGATTAGCGTAACCAGCGGGATCGCTGAACAGGGGGAAGGAGAAAGCGCATGTCACCGGCCCACCAAACAGAATCCCGGCAGAACCTGCCTGAACAACCGGCCGCTTCACCGGACCCGCCTGTCCGGCGGACTCTGGCCTTCATCCTGCTGACCATCGCGCTCAGCATCCCCTTCTGGATCTTCGGTGAACGCAGCCTGCCCATACCCGTCCGCCTGCCGGTGAGTGCGTTCGCCGCCTTCAACCCCATGCTCGCGGCGCTGATCCTGGTTCTGCTGGATGAGGGACCCCGCGGGGTTATAGAGCTTTTCAGCAGGGTGCTGAATTACCGGAAGATCCAGAACAGGGCCTGGTACCTCGCCATCCTGCTGCTGTCGCCGCTGGTGTACGTGCTTTCCTACGCGGTGATGCGGCTGGCCGGCATGCCGCTGCCCGATCCGGAGATC
Source organism: Anaerolineaceae bacterium UBA3924 (assembly GCA_002385985.1). GTDB lineage: Bacteria > Chloroflexota > Anaerolineae > Anaerolineales > Anaerolineaceae > UBA3924. Next base: position 3,147 of record DGEO01000020.1, read on the forward strand.
CCCCTGCTTATGGCGCCGTTCTTTCTGGCGGTGTTCATCCTTTTCGGCATCGGCGAAGAACTGGGCTGGACCGGGTACGCGATCGACCCGCTGCAAAACCGTTATGGCGCTCTGGCAGCCGCCGCCATGCTGGGCGTGCTCTGGGGACTGTTCCACCTCATCCCCGACCTGCAGAACGGCCAGGCCGCGGACTGGATCCTGTGGCAGCGGCTCGGCTCGATGTTCCAGCGCATCCTGATCGTCTGGATCTACAACAACACCGGGAAGAGCGTGTTTTCAGCGGTGCTGTTTCACGCCGTGAACAACCTATGCTGGGCGCTGTTCCCGAACTACGGCTCGCATTTTAATCCCATGGTAACTGGCCTGATCCTCATGGCAGTCACCGGCCTGGTCGTCACCGGCTGGGACTCAAGGACGCTCAGCCACTTTCGCCTTTCCCGACAGACCTCGTAGCAGCCAGCAAGCCGCGCGCTCAACTGCTGGCCTGCCGGATGGTATACAATACAGACCATGACTAAACCACGCATCTACACCATGAGTTTCGCAAAGATCTACCCGCTGTACATCGCCAAAGCGGAGAAAAAAGGGCGCACCAGGGCGGAAGTGGATGAAATCGTCCGCTGGCTGACCGGCTACAGCCAGGAAGCGCTGGAAGAGCAGCTGGAAAAGCAGGTCGATCTGGAAACCTTCTTCGCGGATGCCCCGCAGCTAAACCCCGCCCGTTCATTGATCAAGGGCGTCATCTGCGGCGTCCGCGTGGAAGAGATCGAAGATCCGCTCATGCGCGAAATTCGCTACATGGACAAACTGATCGACGAGCTGGCCAGGGGGAAAGCCATGGAGAAGGTCCTGCGGCAGTAAGCTCTCCGCAGGACATGCCCGCCTGTTCATTACCATCTCATCGACGCCAGGGCAGCGGCCCTGACGCATACCACCCCGCACCTCCTTTGCAGCTGGCATGCCTGCCTTCGGAAAGGAGAACCGATGGGAAAAGTCATCTACCACACCGCGGTGTCGCTTGACGGGTTTGTCGCCGGGCCGAATGACAGCCCGGAGAACGGCCTGGGCGACGGCGGCGAAAAACTGCACGAGTGGTACTTCAACGGCAGCGTGGAAATACCGACCTCTGACGGGCAGCTGATCCTGAAGGTGTCCCCGGAAAGCGCCCGGGTGCTGCAGGAAGTGACGGGAGGGATCGGCGCGGAGATCTGGGGGCGGCGCACCTTCGATTTCACTCAGGGATGGGGCGGTCACCCACCGCTGAGACCCTGCTTCATCGTCACCCACCGCGCGCCGCAGGAATGGGTCCGGCCGGACTCGCCTTTCATCTTCGTCACTGACAGTGTAGAGAGCGCTGTCCGCCAGGCGAAAGCGGCCGCGGGCGGTAAGGACGTCGCCGTTGCCACCGCCAGCATCTTCCAGCAGGCGCTGGCCGCCGGGCTGGTCGACGAAATCCACCTGAGCATGGTCCCGGTTATGCTGGGCGGCGGCGTGCGGATGTTCGGCCTGCTGCCCGGCCCGCCGGTAGACCTGGAAATCCTCCGGGTGGCCGAAGCGCCCGGGGTGACTCATATCAGTTACCGTGTAATCAAGTAACTCCAGATCCGGATTGTCAGGCGTGCGGTCGCACAGGAGGTGCGTATGAGAAAGGTCATTGTTCTGGAATTTATCACCCTGGATGGCGTAATCCAGGCGCCCGGCGGCCAGACGGAAGATCCCTCGGGAGGCTTCCAGTACGGCGGATGGCAGGCGCCTTACGCCGACCCCGTCATCAGCGAGGTGATGGCGGAGCAGATCAAGCCGCCCTTCGACCTGCTGCTGGGCAGGAAAACGTACGATATCTTCGCCGCCTACTGGCCGCACCACGAAGACTTCTGGACGGGCGTCAACGCAGCCCGCAAGTACGTCGCATCCCGTAACCCCGCCTATCAGCCTTCCTGGAACAACTCGGTGCTGCTGACCGGGGACGTCGCCGGGGAAGTGAGAAAACTGAAAGACGAGAGCGGCCCGGACCTGAAAGTCTACGGCAGCGGTGAGCTGGTGCAGACGTTGCTGCGGCATGACCTGGTCGATGAGCTCTGGCTGAAGATCTACCCCATCACACTGGGGGCTGGCAAACGCCTGTTCGCGGATGGAGCGATCCCGGCGGCCTTCCGCCTGACCGGCGGCCAGATCACTCCCGGGGGGATCATCGTGGCCACCTACGAGCGCGCGGGAGAGGTGCAGACGGGGGAAGTGGATGTATGATCCTGCCGGAGAAGCGCGATCCCCGCTTGATCACCATACGCCGAGGGGGGACCCTGACCGACGCCGACCACCGCCTGCTGGCGCTGTGGGCGGCAGCCTGCGCGGAGCACGTGCTGCACCTGTTTGAGGCCGTCCAGCCGGACGACCCGCGGCCCCGCCAGGCGATTGAGATGGTCCGCGCCTGGGCACGCGGAGAAGCTCGCATGAAGGAATCCCGCAGTGCGGCCGGTCACGCCATGGCCGCCGCCCGGGTGCTGCGCGGCCCGGCGAGAGAGGCTGCCTTTTCCGCCGGGCAGGCCGCCGCCGTGCCGCACGTCGCGGCGCACGAGCTGGGCGCTGCCGCTTATGCCATCCGGGCCGTGCGCGCCGCCGCGCCGAAGGAGGAGCGGGACCGGGCGGGCCGGCTGGAATGCCAGTGGCAGCG
>DGEO01000020.1:6025-21131 GCA_002385985.1 Anaerolineaceae bacterium UBA3924
CCGCGGTAGGTTTTCTACCGCGGCAGCCGGGATGGATCAGGGTATCGGTTACGGCAGGGGGAACTCGGCCTGCAGGGCCTCGCTGTAGTCAGCGCCCGGCAGCCAGGGCGAGAAGAACGCCCGGTAGAGCTGGCCTTCGTGCTCGAAGAAGGCATCACCGGTGCTGCGCTCCGCCACCGCCAGGTAATCGCTCACCTGCTCGCCCTCCAGCTGGATTGCCCACAGGTTGAAATCGGTCGCGGGGAACTCCAGCAGCTGCGGATCCAGCGGCCAGTCGAGCGGTTCAGACGGAGCTTCACCCGGCTCGCGCGAGAGGAACAGGGCAGCCCGCTCCGGGACGTAGGGCTCGGCGTCGGGGTGCTCGTACCCGGCCAGCAGATCGCGAATGCCCTCGAAAGCCTGCAGATCGTTGGCGAACTCGGCGTAGATCTTCACCTCGTCGATGCCGTCCGCGGCGGTGCGCCTGCGCAGGATGGTGTAGGCGGCGTCAGCGATGCACATCTGTTCCTCGCCTTCCAGCGCAAAGCAGAAGTCCGTATAGCTTTCCAGGCGGTCGAAGCCCAGTTCGAGCACCTGCTGCATCAGCGCCTCGACTTCCTGCGGCTCCAGCCGGGCGATCATGACCTGCTCATCCTCATACGATTCGCCTTCCCGGATGTAGATTACCCGCCCGTCGGCCAGCAGGGCAAAGACCGGCGGCCGACCGAACTCGTAGAAGGCTTCAGGGCGGAAGAAGGTAGGCTCATAGGCCAGCTCCAGCAGGATGGCGTCGGGCGTCAGTCGGCCCAGCTCGTCCAGGGAGAAAACCGGCGACCTGGGAGTTACCGAAGGAACCGGCTCATCGGTCGGCTCCGGGGAGGGGCTTTCCGCAGGCGCTGAAGGCCCGGTCGGAGTGGAGGGAGAACCTGGAGGCGTCACCTGGCAGGCAGCCAGAAGCAGCGCCAGCACCAGGAAAAGCACCGGTAGAGATTTACAGCGGTTCAGGGCGTTCATGGAATGATCCTTTCTGGATGACAACTATCCGATTTACCCGTATGGGAACAAGACGCTGGGTACGCGTTTTTCGTTCCCGCGGCATCGAACCTGCCTTCCAGCACCTCCACCACCCTTTGAACGCAGCCAACAAACCGGGGAAGCCGTCCCCCTCTCCGGCCTCCCCATTATCACGAGAATCCTCCGACCTGCGAACGCCTGCTGGCGCTTCTCCCATTGGGCTGCCGGACTAGCGCACCGCGTTGATCGACTTCGAAGTCTCAGCGATTTCCACCGCCGTGCGCACCATCTGGCTGGTGAAGCCCCACTCGTTGTCGTACCAGGCCAGGATTTTCACCAGATCGCCGTCCACCACCCGCGTCATGCCCAGGTCCACGACGGTGGCGTGGGAGTCCCCGATGATATCTGACGAAACGATCGGGTCACTGGTCACCCCGACCACCTCGCGGTAGCGGGGCGAATCGGCCTCCTCGGCCAGGATCTGGTTGATCTCCTCTACCGTGGTCGGCCGCTTGACCAGCAGCACAATATCTGAGAGCGAGCCGACCGGCACCGGCCCGCGGACGGCGATGCCGTCGAAGCGGCCGGCCAGTTCGGGCAGCGCCTTGGCGGTCGCCTGGGCCGCGCCCGTGGTGGTGGGCACAAAGTTGGCCGCCCCGGCCCGGCCGCGCTCGAAGCGCTTGTTCTGGCTGTCGACGATGGCCTGCGAAGAGGTGTAGGCATGGATGGTGGTCATGATGGCCTTATGGACCCCCAGGCGGCGCTCGATGATCTCCACCACCGGGGTGATCGAATTGGTGGTGCAGCTGGCGCAGGCCAGGATGCGGGGGTCGCCTTCGGGGGAGTTCACCCCGTGCACCACGGTGAGCACTTCCTCGCTCTTGGTGGGCGCGGACAGCAGCACGTACTTGGACCCGGCGTGCAGGTGCTTTTCCAGGTCCTCGCGCGCGGTGAAGCGGCCCGTGCATTCCAGCGTGATGTCGATGTTCAACTCCGCCCAGGGCAGGTTGGCGGGGTCTTTTTCCTGCAGGAATCGGATGCGTTTTCCCTCAATTTCCAGATAATCGCCGCCGAAGTCCACCTTCTTCTGATACCGCCCGTAGACGGTGTCGTACTTCAGCAGGTAGGCGATGTTGTCTACCGGGGCGATGTCATTGACGGCGACCAATTCCAGCTGCGGTGTGTCCAGGATGATTTTCAACGCCGCCCGGCCGATTCTCCCCAGACCATTGATTGCCATTCTCGCCATATCATCCATCCTTTCTTCTCTATTCGCTTCTTCCCGGATACCCGGGGTAACCGATCAGGAGTTCTTCGCCCCGCCGCGGGTGAAAACCAGCGCGCCTGCCGCCGCCAGGAGGCCGCCGATCAGGGCATACGCCGCCGGCGGGTGCAGGGCCAGCCAGGTGTACAGGCTGAAGGGGCGGGTGAGATGCCGGTACTCACCTTCCACCCGCTGAAATCCGTCCAGATGCTCGTACAGGTTGGAGGGGGCCTGCGCGGACTTCTCCTGCGGCGACTTCTGCCCGGAGAAGGCGATCAGGTGCATCCCCTTCTGCGTCAGCCGCGGCGACAGGCGGTAAAGCCACTGGTACAGCGCCCCGGTCCCGCCGACGATAATCTCCCGCCGGGGATGCTCAACGGCATACACAATCGCCTTCGCGGCCTCCTCCGGCGAGTATGCCGGCGGCAGCGGCTGGGGCTGCACGCCCATGCGGGTGCGGGCCTTTTCAAACAGCGACGTATTGATCCCCATGGGCAGGATGTGGGTGATGTGAACCGGCCGGCCGTAGTGCTCCAGCTCCATCCTCAGCGACTCGACAAAGGCAGTCAGCCCGTGCTTGGCCGCGGCGTAGGGGTTCTGCAGCGGCAGGGGGATCTTCCCGGCAATGGAGCCGACGTGGATCAGCCCGCCTTCCCCCTGGTGCAGCATGACCGGCAGCGCCGCCATGGCCCCGTACACCTGCCCCAGCAGGTTGACCTCGATGATCTGCCTGTATTCGTCGGGCGTCAGATCCTCAAACAGGGCCCACTCGTCCACCGAAGCCACGTGCACCCAGGTGTCCAGCCGGCCAAAGCGGGCCAGCGCCTCATCAGCCACGGACTTAACCTGCTCCCACTCCTTCGCGTCCGCCGCCACCGCGTAAGCCTCGGCGCCCCGGCTGCGCGCCTGCTCCACCACCCGCTCCAGCTCGCCGCGGCTACGGCCGGCCAGCACCAGCCTGGCGCCGCGTTCGGCCAGCATCAAGGCAGCGAGCAGGCCCATGCCGCTGGTCGCCCCGAAGACCACCACCACCTGCTCGCTGACCGGTTTTCTTTTCACCCAGCCCTCCAAAAAGCCCGGGTTCGCCCCTGTCACTTCAGGAGGCCAACCCGGGTCGCCCCACTTCAACTGCTGACTGCCAGGAGGCGCTTCACCCCCTTATTTGCGCTGCTTGTCCGGGATATCCTCCCTGTAGACTTTTTCGGACTGGCTGGTGGTCTCGCCCGTTTCCATCAGCGATTTCAACCGCACCAGATCCTCGTCCATGGCCTTCTTCGGGTCGGCGCCGAACAGGGTCGCCACCGCGTGGCCCAGCGCGCCGGCCGGTGGCACATAGGTCATCCACACCTGAACCCGGGTCAGGCCGTTCTGCTCGGTGAAGCGCACCCGCCCCTTGTGTCGCACCGGCGAGTCCGAAACCGTCTCCCAGGCGATCAGCTCGTTGGGCACCTTCTCGGTCACCACGGCGTCAAACTCCACCGGCACGCCGGCCGGACCCGAGACCACCCAGTGCGACCGTCCGCCGCCCTGGTTGTGGATCTCGCGCACATGGTTCATGAACCGGGGGAAGTTTTCAAAGTTTTCCCACATGCGGTAGACGTCGTCAATCGGGGCGTTAATCTTGATGGTCTTGCGCACGTCCACCACACCGTGCTCGCCGATCTCGGTTTTCATGCCCACCAGCGAGGACATATCCCGGTTGGTCACCCCCCGGATGGCCAGCGCCAGCCCGCCCCAGCGCATCAGGAAACCGGGCAGGCCGCCCCGCATCGAGCCGATCATGGAAAGCAGTCCGCCCCCTGCGGTGGCCAGCAGCCGTGTGCTGGGCGTCCACAGCCCGGATCTCCCCGTCTGAGCGCTGCTCATGCCCTGCATCCCGGGGATGTCACCCGGCTCGTCATGGATCTGCATGCGGTTTTCCACCCCCGTGATCCCCCGGACCTTGCCCAGGCGGTTGACGATGGTATCCACCTCATCCCGCAGCGCGAACCCGGTCAGGTACAGCTGCCCCTGACGGACGTCCACGTCGATCGCCCCCGAGTGGCGGGTCAGGGTGCCCAGTTCGGCTCGCACCCGCTCGCGCAGCACCCAGTCCGAAGCGTTGTCCTTCTCCAGCCGGCCCATTCCCTCGGCCAGCAGCCCGCGAGTCCGGTTGCGCAGGTCTCGGACTCCCTGTTCAATCGCCCGGTCGGACTGGTTGCGGACACTGGTGACCCGATCCCGGGCCAGCGCTCTGCGGCGGTTGCCCAGCTCCGGGTCGTAGAAATACATCAAGGCCATGCCTGCGGTCAGCCCCAGTAGAACGTTATTGATCCTACCCATCAATCCAACTCCCTTCCCTCTGCGAACAGGGTTAGCTCGAAAAGTACTCCATCCCCAGATAACTCGGTTGTCCGCACCGTGTCCCGGTTTCACTATAAGTGAACGGCCGGGGGCTTAACAATAGGGAATATTCCTAAACCCCTGTAGGGTTTACCCTAAACCACGGGCTGGCTGCGCCAGGGCGGATTTTCTTGAGGGAATATCCCCTGCTGATGGGAGGAACTTCCCGAATTGTCCCCGCCGCGGGATGGACCTATAGTGAAAGAGCAGCATGCCTGAGGCTGCCCGTGCTGATCAGGCGGCCGGTGTAAGGAAAGGAGGGAACCATGGCCGATATTGAGAAGAACATCATCATCAAGGCGGATGCGGAAAGGGTCTACAAAACGCTTCTGGATGTGACCAACTACCCGAAAATCGCCCCCGGCGTGCAGACCGTCATGCCCATGGGGGAGAACCTGACCCGCTGGAAGGTGGGCGGGCCGCTGGGGTCCACGCTGGAGTTCAGCGTGGAAATGACCCGGATCGAGCCCAACCAGCGGATCGGCTGGAGCACCAAGGATTTGCCCGGCGATATCACCACCAGCGGGCAGATCGTGATCGCCCCGCTGCCGGATAACCAGACCCAGGTCAGCCTGAGCATGAACTACGACAGCGGCGGCCTGCAGAGCCTGCTGGGAGGCGGCATCGAAGACGCCGTCGAGAGCACCCTGCGCAACTTCAAGTCGTATCTGGAGGGCATGCCCCGGCGCTTCGAGCTGTAGGCTGGCAGTATCACCCGGTAAAGAAAACGACCGCCGGGTTCAGCAGCGGTCGTCTGGTCAGAGTGTCGATCCTTTTGTGATCAGGATGAAACCGGCTGCTGGTCGAGCATACCCTGAAGCAGATATTCCAGCGCGATGGTGTGACCGCAGCGGCCGCGGGTCTGGAAGAAGTGGCAGTCACAGCCCCACTCGCCGCGGTTATAGGTCACCATATGGGGGTTGTTATCACCATCGACAACCACCTGAATGGTCTGGAAGTGAAAGCGTTCGGGTTCCTGCGCGTACCGTTTCCCTTTCTCAATCTTGCCGATCATCCCATAGTCCATGACCTGAAACTCCTTTCCCAAATTTATACAAAACAGGGCACGCGTTCACACACGTGCCCTGCTAAGTGAGCAATATCGGATGTCGTTCAATCCTCGCATAATGGGGGAGAGCCTCCTGCTTATCTACATGATAACCATTCCCGAAAAAAAGTCAACTAAGGAATAGTTAAAGAATTCTTTTCCAGTACCAGGGCGTCATCCCCGCTGCGGTAATACTGCCTCCACACGTCCACTTTTCGGTAGCCGCGCTGCTCATAGAGACGCAGCGCGCCGTGGTTGCTGCGAGCCACGCTGAGCCGGATGCGCGGCAGCCTGAGCTGGCGCTCGCATTCGTCCAATAGCGCGGTGCCGATCCCCTGCCGGCGGTAGGCCGGGTCCACGCATACCGTGGTGATCCAACCGACCTGCTGGCGCGTGTCCGGGTCCCCGCAGATGAAGCCGATCATCTCACCGTTTTCGTTGTTGATGGCCTTGAGCCGCACCATGTTGGGCAGCGTCAGCGCCCCGATCAGGTCCAGAACGGGCCAGGCATCCTCTCGAAAACACTCGTTTTCCAGCCTGCGCAGCGCGGTCAGATCGCGCCAGGTTGCCGGGACAATCGAAAACCGGGAGGTGTCCATGTGGATATTATGTCCGATCCCCCGGCCCAGAGGCCGGGGGATCGAGGTTCCGGTGCTTACTCGCTCGCCTGTTCCTTCCGGTTCGCCACGAAGTTCTGCATCATCCCGGTGAACTCCAGCGGGAAGATGAACTTGGTGGACGGGCTTTCGGCCATGTCCTTCAAGGCCTCGAAGTACTGCAGCGTCATGGTGTTGGGATCCACCCGGTTGGCCACTTCGAAGATGCGCTCCAGAGCCAGGGCGAAGCCTTCCGCGCGCAGGATCTGCGCCTGGCGCTCGCCTTCGGCCTGCAGGATGGCGGCTTCCTTCTGACCGCTTGCGCGCAGCACCGCGGCCTGGCGCTCACCGTCGGCCACGTTGACCGCGGCCTCGCGGGTACCGTTGGACTCGGTCACGATGGCGCGGCGGGTGCGCTCAGCCGTCAGCTGGCGGTTCATCGCTTCCTGCACGTCACGCGGCGGGGTGATCTCGCGAATTTCCACGTTGGTGACCTTGACGCCCCAGCGCTCGGTCACCTCGTCCAGGCGGGCACGCAGCGCCTGGTTGATCTGCTCGCGCTCCGAGAGCACGCCGTCCAGCACGATACCGCCGATGACGGAGCGCAGCGTGGTGGTGGCGATACCCTGGGCGGCCAGCTCAAAGTTGCCCACCGACAGCACGGACATCACCGGATCGAAGACCTTGTAGTACCACAGGAAGTCGATCGAGATGGGAGCGTTGTCCTGGGTGATGGCGGTCTGCACCGGGATCTCGCGCACCTGCTCGCGCAGGTCCACCCGGATGGCGCGATCGATGAAGGGGATCAGCAGAATGATGCCAGGCCCTTTTTCGCCGATGCAGCGGCCCAGGCGAAAGACCACCAGACGGGCGTACTCTGGCACGACACGAACCGCGCTGGCCAGAAAGAACAGGGCAATAACGACCACCGCGGCGATCAAACAGGTGACCAGGTCAAATACAGGAAAATCCATTTGCTCCTCCAGGTTTCTACTATGCCGGCGGCATTAAGACAGCTTCTTGTGTTCCGCGGGCACGGGTTCAACGATCAGAGTCAGGCCGTCGCGGGCCACCACCCGGGCTTTCGAGCCAAGGGGGATGAACATCTCTGAGCGGGCGGACCATTCCTCCCCGCCGATGTACAGCGTTCCCTCCTCGCGGATGTGGGTGCGCGCTTCGCCGATTTCCCCGACCAGCGCATCATAGTCGATGGCCTTGCGCAGGTTGACGGCCTCGAAGCCCTTCCGGCCCACGATCCACAGGATCAGGATGGCCAGCAGCGAAGTCACCACCGCCAGGGCAGGATGCACCGCCAGGCTGCCTTCCGGCGTGAGGAAGAGGAAGGTCGAACCGCCGATCAGCGCCAGGATGGCAATGATCAGGAAAAACAACCGTCCCGACTTGCGCAGCGCCAGAATGAACGGGAAAACGCCCAGCACCAGCACGATCAGCGCCCACAGGTTAACGTTCAACCCGGAAATCCCCCAGGCGGCCAGAAACAGCGCGAAGAAGGCGCCCAGTTCAAGCAAACCGGTTCCCGGCGAAAACAGCGCCAGGACGGCAATTACCATGCCTGCAACAAGCAGCAGGTACGACACATTGGGATCCAACAGTGGGGCTGGCAACGGTACTATCCTCTCGACTGAAAATGGTAGCGCGCAGGAAAACCGCTTACAGAATCATTATACCGGTAATCCCCCTGGTCCGGGTGCGGTTGGTTAAATAAAAAAAAGCCTTCCGGAACAGTCAAACCGCTCCGGAAGGCTAGGGTCTGGGCCTAGTAGGCATAATTTTCCCTTCCATAATAGGAAGCCAGGGCTTCCTCCAGACTGATCTGCTGGCTGATAAAGTCGGTCACCCGGTGCTGGCTGGCCAGCTTGATTAATCCATCCGGTTCACCGTGCACCGTGCAGGAGATCTTGTTGTCCTCCAGGCGCAGGTCGTCGATATTGGTCAGCGACTGGAACTCATCGAGGGTCACCGGGTCCGCGAAGCGCATCTCGATCCGCCGCATGGACCGGGCGCGCAGGTGCACTCCCCGCTCGACCGCGATCAGCGTCCCATTGCGCAGGATCCCGACCCGGTCGCACAGCCGCTCGGCCTCCAGCAGGTTGGCGGTGGTGAAGAACACCGCGCTGCCTTCCGCCCGGGCGGCGGACACAAGTTTGTAGAAGAACAGCTGCGATTCCCGGTCCAGCCCCTGGGTTGGCTCGTCGAAGATGTACAGCTCCGGTTGGAGCATGAAGGCCTGCACCAGTCCCAGCTTCTTCTTTTCATCGGGCTGCATCAGCAGGATGCGGCGGTTCAGCGAAATGGCAAAGCGCTCGGCCATCTCGCAGGCCTGCGTCAGGTCGTTGAGGCCGCGCTGGCGGGCCATGTGACGCAGGAAATCGTACCCGGTCATGTGGTTATAAAGGGAGAACTCGCTGGGGATGAAACCCACCCGCTGGCGGATTTCCCTGCTCTGCCGGAAGCAGTCCATGCCCAGCACGTAGGCGGTTCCGCTGGAGGGTCGCGAGTAATCAAGCAGCAGGCGGACCACGGTCGACTTGCCGGCGTTATCCGGGCCAAGCAGGCCATAGATCTCGCCCGGTTCTACTTCCAGAATGAGGTTCTCGATGCCGCGCCGGCGACCATAATTCTTGGTCAAATTCTCCGTTCGTATGGCGAAGTAGCGCATTAGCGACCTCCTTTCGAAGAATTGTTGACCGTGATAAAAAGCGCCGGCTGGGTCCAGGAGGGCCCAGCCGGCGGTGTCAGGCAATATCGCCCACGCTCAGGCAGGAACCTCCTGGTGGGATTGCAGCTCGCTGCTGACCTGCTCGTAAGCCTGGTTCAGCATCTCAACCCAGTGAACCATCTCCTGCAGGCGCTGCCGCCCGGGATGGTCCTGCTCCAGGTTGAGCATTCCCTCCTCGGCCACCTCCTTAAGGGAGAGCACGCCCTCGAGGCGAAGCTCGAGCAGGCGCTGCCAGGCCGAGTCGGAAAACTCGAAGTAATCGCACCGTTCCCCCGGAAGAGATACCTTTTCCACCAGCCCGGCCATCAGCAGCATACGCAAATTGGTAGAAATGCTGCTGCGGCTGACCTGCAGGGCTTCGGCCATCTCTTCCGCCGAAATGGAGCGCGGGGTAAGCATTAACAGGCCAAGAATTCTGCCGCCAATGCGGGCCACCCCGTACTTCTCGTAGTGCAACCCCATATTTTCAATGAACTGGGATAAGGTCGGGTCTCCTCCTAATATCGGAGGGTTGGGACTATCCGATCCGTTATCCGCTTCCTCTGAATCCATATGAACTGGCGCTCCTCATCACGAGTTGAACAAAAGATTGGCTGGCCCTCTCAGGGCCTGCCTCATTGTAGCCGCTTCAGTCATTTCTGTCAATACGGATATTTCAGTAACAACTGAAATGACTGAAATTCTGCCTGCCAGAACCCCATCCGCCGGTCTCCAGAAAAGGTCATGTGCTGCCCTGCTCGAGGACCGCCCGATCTGTGCCGATCGCTCGAGAAAACCGCCGCCGGGCGTGGTAAAATCGAGTAGTTATTCCGTGTTCTCGAGGTGAATTATGTCCGAGCCTGTTCTTGTCGCCGTCGCCTGGCCTTATGCCAATGCCGAGATTCACGTCGGCAACCTCACCGGTTCCTATTTACCTGCGGATATTTTCGCGCGCTACCAGCGGCTGCGCGGGCGCCAGGTGCTGATGGTTTCCGGCTCGGACTCGCACGGCACGCCCATCACCATGCGCGCCGACGCAGAAGGCACCACCCCGCTGGAGGTTTACCAGCGGTTCCACCAGGGCTTTCTGGAGGTGTTCCAAAAACTGGGGCTTACCTACGATCTGTTCACCAGCACCCACACCGAGAATCACTTCAAGATCTCGCAGGAGATGTTCCTGGCCCTCAAGGAGAACGGCTTCCTGTACACCAACACGGACCTGCAGTGGTACTCGCCGGCCTCCGGGCGCTTCCTGCCGGACCGCTACGTGGAAGGCACCTGCTACATCTGCGGGTACACCAATGCGCGTTCCGACCAGTGCGATAAATGCGGCAACCTGCTGGACCCCGGCAAGCTGATCGAGCCTCGTTCGCGCGTGGACGGCTCCACCCCGGAGCTGCGCGAAACCGAACACTATTACCTGGACCTGGGCAAACTGCAGGACCAGGTGGTCGCCTTCCTGCGCGAGCGCGAGTCCTACTGGCGGCCGAACGTACTGCGCCAGTCGCTGGGGCAGATCCTGGTCGACGGGCTGCGCGGGCGCGCCATCACCCGTGACCTGGACTGGGGCATCCCGGTTCCGCTGGAAGGCTGGGCAGGTAAGTGCCTGTACGTCTGGTTCGAGGCGGTGATCGGCTACCTTTCCGCCACCATGGAATGGAGCCAGATCAACGGCCAGCCCGACGCCTGGCAGAACTGGTGGCTGAACCCGGAAAGCAAGGCCTACTACTTCATCGGCAAGGATAATATCCCCTTCCATGCCATCATCTGGCCGGCCGAGCTGATCGGCGCAGGCGACACCTTCGCCCGGCGCATGAATGTGCCCGACCCCCGGCCGATGGTGCTGCCGCATGACGTACCGGCCAACGAGTTCATGAACCTGGAAGGCCAGAAGATCTCCGGCAGCCGCAACTGGGCGGTCTGGGCCAGGGACTTCCTCTCCCGCTATGATCCCGACCCGCTGCGCTATTACCTGACCGTGGCCATGCCCGAGACCAAGGACACCGACTGGGACTGGGAAGACTTCTACAAGCGCAACAACGATGAGCTGGTGGCCACCTGGGGGAACCTGGCCAACCGAGTACTGTCCTTCACCAACAAGCACTGGGAGGGCGTGGTGCCCGATCCCGGCGAGCTGCGACCGGAAGACAGCGAGCTGATGGAGACCATCAAGGCCGGGTTCGAGACCGTCGCCCGTGAGTTCGAGGCCGTGCACCTGCGCGCCGCCCTGGCCGAGACCATGCGCCTGGCCACCGAAGTCAACCGCTACCTGGATGTGCAGGCGCCCTGGAAGCAGGTCAAGACCGATAAAGAAGCGGCCGGGCGGAGCATCTTCACCGCGCTGTGGGCCATCGACTCACTCAAGGTGCTCTTTGCTCCCTTCCTGCCCTTCTCCAGCGAGAAGCTGCACACCTTCTTCGGCTATTCGCAGCCCCTGTTCGGCACGCAGAGCACCGAAGTCCGGCAAGACGCGGTCGCCGAGCACACCGTGCTGCGCTACCACCCGGGCGAGGCCTCCGGCCGGTGGGAGCCGAGCCAGCTGCGCCCCGGCCAGCAGCTGAACCAGCCGTCCCCGCTGTTCAAGAAGCTGGAAGAATCCGTGGTGGCCGAGGAACGCAGCCGCCTGGGCGCGTAACCTCAATATTTCTGATCAGGAAGCAGCCGGCGCCCTTTCCGGGGACCGGCTTTTTTCATCCAACAGGGCCATCTCTTCCGCGCTCAGCCGGAAGCCGGCCGCGCCCAGGTTATCCTGCAGCTGCTCCAGGCTGCGCGGGCCGATGATCGGGCTGGTGATCACCGGCCTGGTGAGCAGCCAGGCCAGCGCGATCTGCGAGATGCTCCTGCCGTTCTCCCGCGCCATTTCGGCCATGGTATCCAGCAGGGCGAAGTTGTGCTCGTGGAAGTAGCGGGAGACTTTGCGGATGGAGCCGGCATCCCGCTTTTCCCGGGTGTACTTGCCGGTCAGGAAGCCCGCCGCCAGTGGGGAGTAGGGAATGACCCCCAGCCGGTAGGTCTCGCACACCTCCATCAGCTCGCGCTCGAACTCCTCCCGATGCACCAGGTTGTAGTGCGGCTGCAGGCAGTCATAGCGCGCCACGCCCAGCCGGTCGGAGGCCCACAGCGCCTGCATCAGCCGCCAGGCCGGGTAATTGGACGCGCCGATATAGCGCACCTTCCCCTGGCGGACCAGCAGGTCGAAGGCCTCCAGGGTTTCCTCGATGGGCACATCCGGGTCAAACGAGTGCGCCTGGTACAGGTCGATGTAATCCGTCTGCAGCCGCCGCAGCGAGTCCTCCACCGCCTTGAGGATGTGCACCCGCGACAGCCCGGCGTCGTTGGGCAGCGGGCCCACCCGGCCGCGCACCTTGGTCGCCAGGATGATGGCATGGCGGGGGATGTTCCGCTGCTTCATCCACCGGCCGAGCAGCGCTTCGGCGATCCCGCCGTAGTCGGTCTCCACCCGGCGGGTGTACACGTCTGCGGTGTCGATGAAGTTGATCCCGGCCTCGTAGGCCGCCGTCAGCACCTCAAAGGAAGTCCCCTCGTCTGCGGTCCAGCCGAACTGCATCGTCCCCAGGCACAGCTCGGATACCTTGACCCCGGTTCTCCCCAGACTGCGGTATTCCATCACTCCCCTCCTGCCGCTTTTTCAAGAAATATAGCACAGCCGCGCGGCGGATGGTGACTGCCGCGCGCTTGAATCAAGAAGCCGGCCGTCCGGCCAGCATTTATTGGCTGCCCACCTTGTGAGAAGCGCAATTATCGGCCCGTCACCCGCTCCAGCACGCTCTGGTACACGGCCAGGGTCCTTTCATTGATCACCTGATTGCGGAAGCGCTCCAGCGCGATCTGCCGGCTGGCCTGCCCGAAGCGCTGACGCAGGTCCGGGTCGTCCAGCAGGCGCTCGATGGCCTCGGCCAGCGCCTGCGGCTGGTTGGGCGCCACCAGCAGCCCGTTGACCCCATCCTGAACCACATCCCGGCAGCCGGGCACGTTGGTGGTGACGATCGGCCGCCCGCATGCCGCCGCTTCGATCAGCGCTGTCGGCAGGCCCTCGCCCATCGAAGGCAGAGTGACCACCTGGCACCCGGCAAATACCGCCGCCATGTCCTCGCGGAACCCCCACCATTCCACCAGCCCTTCGGCTTCCCAGCCGCGCAGGTCAGCTTCTGTCACGGTGGCCGGGTTACCCGGGTCCGGTTCGCCGACCAAGGCTATGCGCACCTTTCTGCGCTCCCGCAGCAGCCGGGCGGCCTCCACCAGCACGCCCAGCCCCTTGTCCAGCAGCATGCGGGAGGGGAAGACCACCAGCGGCTCGTCCGGCTCGGGCTGCGGGCAGAAGCGGTCCACGTCCACACCCACGCCCTGGATTACCCTGGCCCGCTCCGGACGGACCAGACGGAGGGAGTAAAAGGTGTCGCGGTCGGTTTCGTTCTCGAAAATCACCGCGTAGTTGGGATGGCGGAAGGCCAGCCAGTACAGCCCCAGCACCACCGGGCGCAGCAGCCTGCCGGGGAAGCGGTCTTCCAGAAACACATACCCCAGCCCGGTGATGGCGTTGACCACCGCCGGCACGCCCACCCGCTGAGCCGCCAGCGAGCCATACTGCACCGGCTTGACGGTGAAATGGTGCACCAGGTCCGGCCGCTCGGCCCGGTAGATCCGGGTCAGGCGGTTCAGCGCGTCCACCTCCTGGAGCGGGTTGACCGTGCGCCGCCCAACTTCCCAGGCCAGCCAGCGGAACCCGGCCGACTGCAGCCGGGGGGCGTAGGGACCGGAAGGCGAGACCAGCACAACTTCGTGGCCCCGGTCGCGCAGGTAGCGCGCCAGCGACAGGCGGAAGTTATACAGGTACCATTCCGTGTTCGCGACCAGCAGGACTTTCATGCTTGCTCAGAACGATCCGGACCGGACAGCAGGTCCGCGTACAGCTTGCGCAGCCGTGCGGCCATCACCGCCCAGCTGTAAGTGGATTCGTAGGCCTGGCGGGCGCATTCGCCCAGCCGCCGGCGCAGGTCAGGGTCACAGGCCAGTCGACTGAGCGCCTGCTCGAGCGCATCCTCGTCCCCGTAGGGGACGACCAGCCCGCAGTTGGCCTGCTCGATCATGCGGTCCATGTTGGTATTGGCAGCCACAACCACCGGCTTGCCCAGCATCATGGCCTCAAACACCTTGTTGGGGCTGGAATAGCGGTGGTTGGGAATGGACGGGTCGTAGGTGGCGAAGAGCGCGTCCGCCGACTGGCTCAGCGAGATCGCAGCAGCGTAATCCACCCGGCCGTGCCAGCGCACGTTGGGCATCCTGGCCGCCGCCTCGACCAGCGCGGCCTCATCCCCGCCAAACCCGGCCATGTCCAGGCTCCACTCCGGGTGGCGCTTGAGCACGTTCAGCATCTCGAACAGGCCGCGCTCCACCTGCAGCAGGCCGACGTAGGCCAGCCGCAGCTCCCCGGCCGGGGAAGGCTCCGCGCTGGCAGCCGGGCGCTCATCTTCCGGGCTGTTGTAGACGATCTCCACCCGGCGCGGGCGAGAACCGGCCACCTGCTCCCGGCGGGCATCGTCGACCAGAATGAGCGCGTCCGCCTGGCCGATGGCGAAATAGTCCACCCGGCGGATGATCTTCTTGATCCAGCCCGGCGTGGCCCGCAGGTGATCGGCATAAAAATCGAAGATATCGTAAACCAGCTTCTGGCGTCCCCGCCGGCTGACCCACCAGGCCGGCAGCACGGTGTCGAAGTCGCAGGCGTGAATGGCGGCGTAACGGGAATGATTGCGGCGCAGCCAGCCCAGCAGTCCCCACTGCCAGCGCAATAAATTGGGCAGGTTGGCCATACCTCGCCCGTACTCCGCCTGAATGGGCAGCCGGAACACCCGGTAGCCTTCCCGCTGCTCCTCTGCGGGCAGCCGGCCGGTGCGGTCCCAGCCCAGCGCGTCCACCGCACAGCCGGCCTGAACCAGAGCGCGTGCGATTTTCTCCACGCGCGGGTCGGGGGCAATGGGATTGGAGCGCACGATCAGGATACGAGGGCTGCCGGGCAAGTCCGCCATGCGAGGGTCCTCAGGGGTGGACGGATGGTTATCAGGGTAGGTCATGGTGGGTTCAAT
>DGEO01000020.1:21337-68009 GCA_002385985.1 Anaerolineaceae bacterium UBA3924
CCCTGGAAACCCTGCAGGCCGCGGCTCGCAAATGGTGGCTGCTGGCCGGGCTGATGCTGATCGGCGCTCTGGCCGGCCTGGCATTCTCCCTGCTTCAGCCGCCCGTGTACGAGGCCGTGGTTTCCTTTTCCCTGGGAATTGACTTCACCCGCACCGGGGTGATGACGCAGTACGAGCAGGACCTGGCGCTGGGCATGGCCGGCAACCAGATCCGCTCCACCGGGCTGGCCCGCCAGGTGGCCGAAGATGCCCGCGCAGCCGGCATTGAGATCACCGCAAAGGAACTGATCGACAGCTCCACCATCGAGCGCAAGCATTACATCTGGAACCTGCGCGTGCAGCACACCGACCCGCAGGCGGCTGCCTTCCTGGCCAACGCCTGGGCCGAGCGGGCCATGGACTGGCTGGAAGAGGCTCACCGCCATGCGGAAAACCTGGAGAGCCTGCAGGCCTATTCCCGCTCACTGGAATCCTGCCTGGCCCAGTTCGCCGCAGCCGAGCCGGCTTCGCGTCTGTGCAACCCGGCCAACCTGGACGAACTGCAGCAGGAGCTGGCGCTCGTGCGCGCCGCCATGGAGACCGAACAGGCCGCCAGCCGGAACATCATCCCCGCCCTGCTGTTTGAGGACACCCTGCTGGCGGAAGTTCCGTCTCAGCCTCGACTGTACAACCGCATCCCGCTGATGCTGGCTGGCGCCTTCATCGGCCTGATCGCCGGGCTGTGGCTGGTTTATCTGCGCACCCCTCAGCGGCTGATTGACCAACGACAGGCATGAACGCCCGACTTGCTGAAACCCTGCATAAGTGGACTTGGATCATCCTGGTGCTGCTGCTGCCGGTCACCAGCCTGCCCCTGATGGCCCGGCTGACCGGGGCTTCGTCGGTCGCCGCCCCATCCGCCATCCTGCTGCTGGTGCTGGTTCTGGCCTGGTTCATCCCTCACATCCTGCGCGGCGGGCGGCTGCCCCACGCCGTGGTGCCGCTGATTGGCTTTGTGCTGCTGGCGCTTATCTCCGCCGCCGGCGCGTACTTCCTGCCCATCCCCGCCTTCCGCGAGTTCAACCTGCTGCGCTCGGAGCTAGAAGCACTGCTGACCCTGGCCATTGGTGTGTGCTTTTACCTGGTCGCCGCCTCCTGGCCGCGGACGGCCGGCCAGCTGCGGAATATCTTCATCTGGGTCAACCTGGCCGGCGCGGTGATCATTCTCTGGTCGCTGGTTCAGGCGGTCTACTGGCGGGTGCAAACCGGCTACCCCGACTGGATGTACCGGGTTCAGGATCTGATTTCGGCCAGCGGCAACCTGTACCCCGGCCGGGCGACCGGGCTGGCCTATGAGCCATCCTGGCTGGCGCACCAGCTCAACCTGCTTTTCCTGCCCTACTGGCTGGCCGCGACCGTGCAGCGCTCCTCCGCCATGCGCTTCCGCCTGCTGCGCCGGATCAGCCTGGAAAACATCCTGCTGCTGGGCGGCGTGCTGGTGCTGTACCTGTCGCTGTCACGCGTGGGCTGGCTGTCCTTCCTGGCCTGCCTGGCCTATCTGATCCTGCTGGCCAACGTGCGCCTGGTGCACTGGGCCAGAGCGCGCTTCCAGCCCCACCTGCAGTCCTCCGCCGCCCGGCGGGCGCTGCTGCGCCTGCTGCCTGCGCTGCTGTCCATCGGCCTGGTGATCGCCTACCTGGGGCTGGGCATTGGCTCGGCCTACCTGCTGAGCAAGGTCGACTTCCGCATGGCCCGCCTGTTCGACCCGGCGCTGCTCGAGCAGGGCGGGCTGCTGGAGATCGCCAACCAGCTGGTTTTCGCCGAACGGGTGGTCTTCTGGCAGACCGGTCTGGAGGTATTCAACAAGTTCCCCATCCTGGGCGTCGGCCCGGGGAATGTGGGCTACTTCTTCCCCACCGATATGCCGGCCTTCGGCTGGGCGCTGCACGAGGTCTCCCTCATCCTGCACGAGCTCGACTCCCTTCCCAATGCCAAGAGCATGTGGGTGCGCATCCTGGCCGAAAACGGGATCGTCGGGCTGAGCGTCTTCGCCGGCTGGCTGTTCCTGCAGTGGACCTACGCCCGGCAGATCAAGCACCTGACCGCCGACCCGTTCCTGCGTACAATGGAGATGATGACCGCGCTGGTGGTGGTCGCGCTGATTGTGGAAGGGTTCAGCGTGGACACCTACGCCCTGCCCTACTTCTGGCTCGCGCTGGGATGGGGCACGGCCGCCGCGTGGATTGCCCGACGGCAGAAGGAGAGCGTGCATGAATGAAGCCTCCATCTTCCGCCTGCTGTTCTTCACCGCCCTGATCGCCCTGGCACTGGTGCCGGGCCTGACCTGGCTCTGCCAGAAAATCGGCCTTGTGGACCGCCCCCTTCGGGAGCCGCACAAACAGCACAACAACACCGTGCCCCTTTCCGGCGGGCTGGTGGTGTTCCTCAGCTTCCTGCTGGTCACGACCGTGCTGGGGGTCTGGAACGACAGCCGCACCTACCCGGTGCTGGCCGGGATGGCGATCATCTTTCTTCTGGGGCTGGTGGACGACCGCATCAGCCTGCCCCCAGGGGTCAAGTTCGCCGGGCAGATCCTGGCCGCGGCGGTGGTCATCTCCGGCGGCGAGCAGGTCCGGCTGTTCCACGAACAGGCGCTGAACATCGCCCTGACCATATTCTGGCTGGTCGGCATCACCAACGCCTTCAACTTTGTGGACAGCATGGACGGCCTGGCGCTGGGGCTGGGAGCGATCACGTCCGGCTTCTTCGTGCTGGTGACCATGGCCTCGCAGCAGTACCTGCTCACTCAGTCGAGTGTGGTGCTGCTGGGCGCCTGCCTGTCGGCCTATTATTTCAACGCCCAGCCGGCGCGGATCTTCCTGGGGGATTCAGGCTCGCAGTTCCTGGGCTTTGCCCTGGCGATCATCGGCCTGGATTACGCCCCGCTGGGCTACAGCCCGCTGGCCTCCTGGTATGTACCCATCCTGCTGCTGGGCGTGCCGATCTTCGACACCTGCCTGGTGGTCTTCTCCCGCCTGCGCCGCGGTCAGCCGGTCTACCAGGCCAGGCTGGACCACATCTACCACCGGCTGGTTCACAACGGATGGAGCTCCAACCGCTCCATCCTGACCATCCATTTTGCCGCCCTGCTGCTCGACTGCCTGGCGTTTATCGCGCTCAACGCTCCGCCGCTGATCGCCAACCTGATCTTTGCCGGGGTGTTTATTCTGGGCGCGCTGGCGATCGCGATCCTCGACGGAGCCCGGTTCGGCTTCGCCGCCGGTCCCACCCCCAGCCGCCCGCCAGAAGCAGCGCGCTCAGCCCCGCCGTCAGGGCCAGAAATTCAATAAGCGACAGGCTCGATTTCCAGGCCGTGTAGCGGCTCAGGTACCAGCGCAGCGTCACCACCAGGAAGATGCCGATCACGCCGTACCAGCGGACCAGCCACGCGCTGCGGCGCGCCCGTGCCTGGCTCCACGCCCAGCCGGCCAGCAGAGCCGTCCAGACCATCAGGTGGGTGCGGTAGCGCGGATTGTCCCACATATCCCCACCGGCCCGGTAGGAGGCCACCACCACCCACACCAGGCTGATGGCCGCCAGCCCGAGGGCCGCGCGCCGGTCTTCAGGCCGGGCGGTCAGCGCGGCAAACGGCGCATAGAGCAGCAGCGGGATAAGGAAGTACCAGCCGGCGCCGCGCAGGATGCTGAGCCAGCGCGCCAGCGGAGCGGCCGGCTCGATCAGCGCGCCTGGCAGCATGGGCTGAGTCAGGCCGATGAGCGTTACCACCGGCACGCGGAAGCGGTCGCCCACCGTGTCAACGATCAGCTGCACCCATCCGGAGGAGCGCTCGGTCAGCACGGCGTCCCACCCGGCTGCCTCACTCAACCAGCCGGCGCCGTAGTAGGTCAATCCGGCGGCAAAAACCACCCCGGCGCCAACCAGCAGCGCTCTCCGCGCCGCCGTCTGCGGCACGCGGCCGTGCTCCAGCCAGAACCAGAGCAGCAGCACCGCCACAACGATCACAGCGACCCGCGAAGAGATCACCGCCAGACCGGCCAGCCCGGCGATCAACGAGATGACCGCCGGCCGTCGGGATTCCGGCCAGGCGCGCACCGCCCAGAAGGCCGCCGCCGACAGGCCGAGGATAAAAGGCTCGCGCATCTGCGCCCCGCCGAGCAGCACGTTTTCCGGATACAGCGCATACAGCCAGCCGCCGAACAGCGCCGCCTCCCGGCTCCAGCCGGACGGTTCCCCCGGGCCAGGGACCAGCGCTTTCCAGAAGAAGGCCAGCCCCAGCGCGCTGACCGCAGCCGCCAGTAGAATGATCAGCGCCGGGCGGTGCAGGTCCGGGCTGAGATAGCGGTACACGGCAGCGCTCAGCGCCAGCAAGCCGCCGTACTGGTCCACGCGCATTTCATCGCCAAATGCCTTCCAGACCGGCTGCCCGGAGCTGGCCAGCTCCCACGCCAGCGTGTCCCGCTCGTAGGCATCGGGGAAGAGGTAGCCAGCCCGGGAAGGTTCCACGTCGTAGCCGTGGACAGGAAGCGCCATGGCCAGCCCCAGCCCGGCTGCCAGGCGCAGCACGAAGGCCGCCGCCATCATCCAGCCGAGCGCCCGTTCAGCCCCGGCCCAGCGCCAGGCGGCGTACAGGCCCAGGACCGCCGCCAGGCTGAGCAGCAGCGTACCGGCGGAAAAACCGGCCGGCCGGCCGAGCAGCATCATCACCGCGGCCAGCAGCAGGCCGGCGGCACCGGCCAGAAGCCAGGATCGGGAATTCTTCATGGCAGCAGTCGGGTTGGACATGGGTCAGATGAAGGGGGCGAGCGCTTTCCGGGCGCGGTTGTCCCAAGTGTACTCCAGAACATCCGCGCGCGCCATCTCTCCCAGCCGCTTTCTGCGCTCCGCGTCCTCCAGCAGCCCGCCTAAGGCAGTGACCCAGGCCTGCAGGTCCTCAGGCGGAGCCAGCACGGCGTTATCCTCGTTGAGCACCTCGCGAATCACCGGCAGGTCGCTGCTGAGGATGGCCCGCCCGGCGGCCATGTACTCAAACATCTTCATCGGGCTGCAGATATCGGCCGAGT
Source organism: Anaerolineaceae bacterium UBA3924 (assembly GCA_002385985.1). GTDB lineage: Bacteria > Chloroflexota > Anaerolineae > Anaerolineales > Anaerolineaceae > UBA3924. Next base: position 26,398 of record DGEO01000020.1, read on the forward strand.
TGCCTCCGCTGCTGCCGGCGATGGACCGCTCGTAGGGCATCAGCAGGATCTCACCCGCGGCCTGGTACAGCGGCAGGCGCGCGTTTTCAATGAACCCGGTCAGGCGCACGTTGTCCAGCCCGCGTGAACGGGCTTCGCCGCGCCAGCGCTCTACCGCGTCGGGCTGGCCGCCGGCCCACAGGAAGTTGACCTGCGGGAAGGCTTCCGCCAGGCCCAGCAGCAGGCTCATCCCCCGCCCGGCGTACAGGTGCCCGGAGTAGACCGCGGTCAGTCGCTCCTCCAGCCCCAGCTGCGCGCGGGCTTCAGACGGCGAGGGCAGGTCGCGGTAGCGATCCATATCCACCCCGTTGGGCGCGATCTGAATCTCGGCCTCGGGGAACCGCATCCGGTAGCGCTCTTCCAGCGCACGCCGCAGCGCGTGACTGATCACCAGCGTGCGCTTGCGGCCGGGCTGCCGGAAATACTGGCCGAAGAGAATCGGGCCAATCCTGCCGGTCGGCCGGTCGTGGACCTCCAGCACCGCCGGGCAGCCGTCACGCAGCGCCAGCAGCGCCACCTGCGGCAGCCAGGTGTAGAACAGGTCCGCCCCCCACCGGCGCGCCGCGCGGTACGCGCTCCAGATCAGGTCGTAGCGCCGGAAGGCTCGCTGCGAGGGAACCCAGTGAATGGTGAACGGCGCCTGCACCCCGTACTGCCCGGCCAGCTGCTCCCAGGGCGTTTCATTTTTCCCCGGCACCCACAGGTGCACGTCCGCATCCGGAGCGGCCAGTGCCAGGGCCTGGCACACCTTCATCACCTGAATACTGTTGGCCGTGGTGGAGGGAATCTGCGAGGTGGCAATGCAGGCGATTCTCATACAGCCTCCTGCGGGCGCCAGGCGGCTTCACGCCGGCGGGATTCAGACATGCCCCGCCAGACGATCAGCCCCACCGAGACGGCGAAATAAGCCGACAGCAGGGCCGCCTGCATCAAATAGCCGAACGGGCGCACCAGCACGAACATCAACGCGGTCTTGACCGCCCCGGCCACCGCGGTGATGATCAGCGGCTCGTTGGGCAGGCCCAGCGCCAGCAGCAGCGGCCGGTTCCAGAAGAATATATTGGCGATGCCGTAGCCGATCAGCAGGATCAGGATGGCCGGGTAGGACGGCAGGTACTCGCCATCCTTGACCAGGGCCAGAATAGGCCGCCCGAGCAGCAGCAGCCCGGCCAGGCAGCTGAACGTCCAGGCGGCGGCGATGGCCGAGGTGCGCCGCAGCAGACCGCGCAGCGTGTTCCACTGCTGCTTCGCGATGGCCGCGCCGAACTCCGGATAGGTGGTCTTGATGAAGGGGTCAATGGGCATCAGGATCAGGCCCATCACGGTCAGGGCCAGCTTGTAATAGCCGGCCTCCAGCGGGCTGAGGAAATACCCCACCCAGAGCACTTCGCTGTCGCGCATGAGCAGGTTAACCGTGGCGCTCAAATTGGTGCTCACGGCAAAGCCAAGCATCTCGCGCCGGTTGGTCAGCTCACCCAGCCGCGCTCCGTGCCAGTCCGGGCCGACCAGGTCCGGCAGCGCGCGCCAGGCGGCCGCCGCGGTGGCCACGCCCAGCAGCAGCTTACCGGCCAGGTAACCGGCCAGGATGGGCACCAGGCCCCAGCCGAGGAAATAGGCCAGCACCACCACCACGAAGGTGACCAGGCTCTGCGCGAACCCGATGGCGGCCTGCACGTGGAAGCGGTTGGCCAGCTGCAGCACGGCCGTGCCCGTCTCAAACAGCATATTGCCCAGCAGGGCCAGGCCGTAGATGCGAATCCACATCGCCAGGGAGGGGTTATCCAGCAGGGTTTCCGCCGCCCAGGGCGAGAGCAGGACCAGCAGCGCGTAGGCGGTGATCGAGGTGAGCACCTCCACCAGCCCGGCAAAGCGGATGATCGCCGAGGCGCGCTGCTTCTGGCCCAGCGAGATTGCCTCGCCCGCGTAGCGGATGACCAGCTCGCCCATACGGAAGGACAGCAGCCGGTTGACGCTGGTAGCGAAGGACATCAGCAGGCCGAACACGCCGTACCCGACCGCGCCGAGCGCCACCGGCACCAGAATCCCCTGCACCGCGTTCAGGGCGGTGCTGGCCATGCTCCCGCTGAACAGGTAGCCTGTGTTGCGCAGCACCTTCCGCATCAGCGGATCGGCCGGCGCGAGGTCACGAATACGGCGGAAGAGGCTCATGGGGTCAACACCTGGCTGGCCAGTTCACGGTTGTCCATGTACCAGTCCACCAGGCTTGAAACCCCCTCATGGAGCCCGACCTTTGGCTCCCAGCCCAACATTTGTCTGGCTTTGGTGACGTCTGCATAGTTGGTCAGCATGTCCGCCGGATGGCGGGGCAGGCGCACGATCTGCGCCTTCTTTCCGATCAGGCGCTCCATCAGCGCCAGCAGCTCGTTGATGGTCATCTGCTCGTGCCCGCCCAGGTTGAAAACCTCATACCCCACCGGCTGCAGGGCCAGGATCGTCCCCCGGGCGATGTCATCGACATGGGTGAAGCCGCGCGACTGGGTGCCGTCGCCGTTGATGTACACCGTGCGCCCCTCGGCCACCCACTGGCAGAAGCGGAACATGACCATATCCGGCCGCCCGGCCGGGCCGTACACGGTGAAATAGCGCACCACGCTCACGTCCAGCCCGTGCAGGTAATGGTAGCTGTAGGCCAGGATCTCGGCGGCCTTCTTGCTGGCGGCGTACGGCTGCAGGGGCCGGTCGCTGTCCGCGCTTTCGGGCGTGGGGATGGGCGCGTTCTCGCCGTACACGCTCGAGGTGGACGCCAGCAGGAACTTCTGGATCCCGGTCCGCCGGCACAGCTCGAGCAGGTTCAGCGTCCCGGTCAGGTTGGTGGCGTAATACAGCCAGGGGTCTTCGACGCTGGAGCGCACGCCGGCCCGCGCCGCAAGGTTGATCACCGCGCTGGCCCCCTGCACATCCTCCTCCAGGCTGTCCACCTGCTGCCTGTCGGAAATATCCGCTTTGCGGAAGCAGAAACCCTCCCGCTCCAAAAGCAGGTTCAGGCGGTACTCTTTTATTCTTGGATCGTAGGCGTCGTTGAGGTTGTCCACCCCCACGACCTGGTGCCCTTCATCCAGCAGGGCCTCGCATACACGGGAGGCGATAAAACCGGCCGCCCCCGTCACCAGGTATTTGGACATTACAGCCTCACCACCTTGTCGCTCTTCTTGCCGGCCTCGCCCAGCGCATTGCGCGTGTCCACAACGCAGCGGGACAGTTCGAGAATGGCCGGGTAATCGAACACCTTATGGTTGGTCACAATCACCACGCAGTCGGCGGCCTGCACCTCGGCCCGCCAGTCGGTCACCGAGTCCATCTCCTCGATGTCACCGTCCGCGTGAATATGCGGGATGTGCGGATCATAATAGGAGACTTGCGCGCCCTTCTCCTTCAGCAGGTGAATCAGGTCCAGCGCCGGGCTTTCGCGCAGATCGTCGATGTTGGGCTTGTAGGCCACCCCCAGCAGCAGCACCCTGCTTCCCTTCACCGGCTTGCCCTGGTTGTTGAGCGCGTCCGTAATACGGCCCAGCACAAAGCGCGGCATGGAAGTGTTGATCTCTGAGGCCAGCTCGATGAAGCGGGCGGTGTAATTCAGCGAGCGCATCTTCCAGGACAGGTACAGCGGGTCGATGGGGATGCAGTGCCCTCCCAGCCCAGGCCCGGGGGTGAACTTCATGAAGCCGAACGGCTTGGTCGCCGCCGCGTCGATGACTTCCCAAACGTCCACGCCAAGGCGGTCGCACATGATGGCCAGCTCGTTGACCAAGCCAATGTTGATCATGCGGAAGGTGTTTTCCAGCAGCTTGGCCATCTCAGCCACTTCAGTGGACGACACCCGCACCACCGTGTCCAGCGCCTGTTCATACCAGCAGGTGGCCACGTCAGAGCAGGCCTCGGTGATCCCGCCCACCACTTTGGGCGTGTTCTTGGTGGTCCAGTCCTTGCGGCCGGGGTCCACCCGCTCCGGGCTGAAAGCCAGGAAGAAATCGCGGCCCACCTCCAGACCGTAGCGGCAGTTCAACTGGGGCAGCACCATCTCGCGCGTGGTGCCCGGGTAAGTGGAAGACTCAAGGACGACCACCATGCCTTCGTGCAGGTAGGGAGCCAGGCTTTCTGTCGCGCTGGAGATATACGAGAGGTCCGGATCGCCGGTCTTGCGCAGCGGGGTGGGCACGCAGATCGAGACCGCGTCCATTTCCGACAGCACGGCGTAATCGGTGGTGCCTTTCAGCTTGCCGGCCTTCACCAGGCGGGCAACCTGCTCCGAGGGGACGTCCAGAATGTAGCTCTCCCCGCGGTTCAGCGCCTCCATTTTCTCCGCCACCGGGTCCACCCCGGTGACCTCAAAGCCGGCCTCAGCAAACACCGTGGCCAGCGGCAGCCCCACATATCCCATTCCGATCACCGCGACTCTGGCGGTGCGGTCCTGCAGCTTCTTTACCAGCACATCACGTGTAACGTTACTCATGGTTTTCGTCCTTTTCAGTCAGGGCTGTGTACGTGTCCCCCTGCTCGCGCCTGCCGTTCGGAGCCTTAATGTTAAGAATACCGGTATACCGGGCGACGCAGCATCGCATAATCCACTGGATTATATCCGGATTTTTCTCGCCGGTGTATTATGAACCTCTTAGAATAGCGTGTACTGGATGGGCTGCTGCGATTTGGGCGGGTTTTTCTTCTCTTCCTCGATGCGCTGCTTTTCCCGGGCCTGCCTGGCATGCTCCAGCGCCGCGGGCAGGCGGGAGAAGTCCTGCAGCACCGCCTCCTTCAGGCTGGGCTGGTGCAGCGCCGCGGCCGGGTGGAACATGGGCACCACCAGCCGGCCCCCCACCCAGCCCGGGCGGCCGTGCACCGCGCTGATGCGGGCAGTGGGGAAGTAGCGCGCCATCGAAAAACGGCCCAGGGTGACGATCACCAGCGGGTTGATCGCGGCGATCTGCCGCTCCAGATACGCACCGCAGGCCTGCAGCTCGTCCAGTTCGGGGTCGCGGTTGCCGGGCGGGCGGCACTTGACCACATTGGTGATGAACACCTCGCTGCGCTTCAGCCCCGCCCGCTGGAGCAGTTCATCCAGAAACTTGCCGGCCTGGCCGACAAACGGCCGTCCCTGCTCGTTTTCATAGAACCCCGGGCCCTCACCGATGAACATGATCTGCGCGTTCGCCGGGCCTTCACCGGGCACCGCCCGCTTGCGCGAGTGGTGCAGCTTGCACCTGGTGCACACCGAGACTTCCCTCGCTATCTCCGCCAATACCTCCGCTTCCATGTCTTCACCTCCCACGGTCACTCCCGGACCGGCACCAGCAGCTGGCGCAGCCGCGCCGGGTCCAGATTGTCCAGGTTCATCAGAAAAGCGTCCTCCCCGTTGTCCCGGTAATAGCGCGGGCGGACGCCGGCGATTTCATACCCGAAGCGCCGGTACAGAGCCTGAGCCGCCGCATTCGAGCGGCGCACCTCCAGAAAGCTCTTCTGCGCGCCTGAGGAATGGGCATCCAGCAGGCCGGCCGCCAGCAGGCGCTGGCCGATGCGGTGCTGCCGGTAATCGGGATGCACGGCGATGGTACCGATGTGCGCTTCGTCGACCAGCAGCCAGAGCACCAGCATGCCCGCCACCAAACGGCGGCCATCCTCTTCCACTTCCGCCACCCAGCAGCGCGAAGACTGGTTTTCCCGCACCTCAAACAGGTAGGAGCGCTCGGACCAGGGCAGCGGGAAGGAGCGCACGTCGATCTCGTGCACCTGCGGGATGTCTTCGACGGCCATGGGGCGGATGGTGACTTCCACAGGCGCTCCGCCTTTATGGCTCGGGAATGGCCTCAGCAGTGTGCAGATAGATCGGCGCCAGGCCGATCACCTCGTCAACCGCGCCTTTCTGCCAGCGCTGCCAGCCAAGCTCGGCCAGGAAGGACGGGCGGCGCAGCGAGCGGGCCGGTGAAACCAGTTTTGCATATTTGCGCTTGCGGTTGAACACCTGCCGGTCGGCGGCGGTCAGCTCGCCGGCGATCAGAGTGCGCGTTTCCAGCGTTTCCAGCAGCTGCTCGGCAGTGGCGGCGGCTGGTTCGCTCTGCACGCTCCAGCCCCGGCCGGCGTACTGGTAGCGGGCACAGGCCAGACGCCCCCGCCCGGCCTGCAGCACAGCCAGCAAAGGCAGCTCGCTTTCCGGCTGCGCGGCGGCGACCACGTCCAGGCTGGGGATCCCGACGATGGGAATCTGCAGCGCCAGGGCCAGACCCTTGACGGCGGCCAGTCCAATGCGCAGGCTGGTGAAGGAGCCAGGCCCCAGCGCCACCGCCAGGGCGCGCAGGTCCTGCACGCTGGCTTCGCTGCGCTTCAATAATTCCTGAATGGCGGGCGCCAGCTCCACGGTGTGATGCGCACGGGTCCGCCAGACAATCTCACCGAGTACCTGCTCCCCATCGTACAGCGCCAGGCCTGTCCACTGGGTGGAGGTATCGACTGCCAGTAACACCATCAGCCTCCAAATACCCGCTTGCGAAAATCAGCAACCATCTTCTCGTACCGGGCGCCGCTGGGAGAAAAACGCATCCCCCGCTGTTCCTCAGCCACCCAGCGCAGGTCCACCCAGAGGTGCTCACCCGGCAGGACGGGGCGAATGCGCTCCGCCCATTCGATCACCATGGGCCCATCCTGGATCATGGCTTCAATATCCAGGTCTTCCGCCTCCAGCGGGCTTTGCAGGCGATAGGCATCCAGATGATGCAGCGACTGGCCGTCAGGCCGCCGGTATATGTTCTCAATCACAAATGTGGGGCTGGAGACCGGATCAATGGCCCCCCAGCCCTGGGCAATCCCCTGCACCAGCGTGGTTTTCCCGGCCCCCAGGTCACCGGTCAGGCACACCAGATCACCGGGCTGCAGCAGCGAGCCCAGGCGCATGCCCAGCCGGCGGGTTTGATCTGCCGAGCGGCTGAAGAATTCCAGAGTGTTGGCGTCGAGGATCGGCATATAGGACGATTATAACTCGCTTTGCGGAGCGGGGGCTCACGGTCACCCGGCTTGCTCTCCGGGCTCCCGCGGGAGCACCAGCTTCAGCCGCCGCGACAGCTCGCGGCGTGACAGCAGCACCCGCCGCCCGCACCCCAGGCATTCCAGCCCGATATCGGCTCCCAGACGAACGATCTTCCAGTCGTAACTACCGCAGGGGTGGGGTTTGCGCAGGCGCACCCGGTCGTTGAGCTCGAGGTCGGGTAACACGAAAAGATTATATCACCCATGTTATAATTTTTCCCAAGGTCTAGAGGAGGAGAGGACTTCACCGGCATGCTAGGTTTATCCGTTCAGGATCTCATTTCCAGGATCATCGTGCTGGTGATCGCCTTCTCGGTCCATGAGTTTGCTCACGCCTTTGTCGCCAACGCTTACGGCGACGACACCCCCCGGCTCAACGGGCGTTTGACGCTCAACCCCCTTGCACACCTGGACCTGATGGGATCGCTGCTGCTGGTGTTCGCCGGTTTTGGCTGGGCGCGGCCGGTTCCGGTCAACCCCTACGCCCTCAGCCGCCGCTCCTCCGCCGCGCTCATGCTGGTGGCGCTGGCCGGGCCGATGTCCAACCTGGGGCTGGCCATCCTGGCCGCCATCCCCCTGCGGCTGGGACTGGTCCCCTTCTCCTTCAGCAGCGGCTTCCTCCCCAGCCTGTTTGAGTTCACCTCCACCTTTATCATTATCAATCTGGCGCTGATGCTGTTCAATCTGCTGCCCATCGCCCCGCTGGACGGGGACAAGATCGCAGAATACTTCCTGCCGCCGCCCTTCGACGGCTGGTTTCAGACCATCCGCCCCTACGGCCCGATCATCCTGCTGGCAATCGTGTTTCTGCCGCGCTATGTCGGGCTGGACATTATCGGCGCAGTCATCGGCCCCGCTCTGAGAAACCTCTATTCCTTCCTCGTTGGAGTGTAAACATGTCCATTCAAATGACCATTATCGGCATGGGGCGGGTTGGCGCGTCCCTGGGCCTGGCTCTGCAGTCATACAAGGACCAGATTGAGCGCACCGGCACAGACGCCGACCTCGCCACGCTGCGCAAAGCGGTGAAAATGGGCGCGCTGGACAAGAGCGTGCACAACATAGAGGCGTCCGTCGAGGGAGCCGACATCGTGGTGCTGGCCCTGCCCCTGGATGAGGTCCGCCAGGCGCTCGAAATCATCGCTCCAGCCCTCAAGCCGGGCGCGGTCATCCTGGACACCTCTGCCAGCAAGGTCGCCATCGCCGGCTGGGTGAAGGAACTGCTGCCGCCAGAGCGCTACTACCTGACCATGTCCCCAAGCCTGAACCCGGAATACCTGCAGGAAATGGACGAAGGGCTGGACAGCGCGCGGGCCGACCTGTTCAAGAACAGCCTGATGGCCATCACCGCGCCGGCCACCACCCACCCGGACGCGCTCAGGCTGGCCTCTGATATCACTGCCCTGATCGGCGCGCAGCCCTATTACGCCGACCCCTACGAGTTCGACGGGCTGATGGCCGCCGCGGACGTACTCCCCCGCCTGACTGCCGCCGCGCTGCTGCACGCCATCACCGACCAGCCCAGCTGGCGCGAAGGCCGCAAGGTAGCCGGACGGGCCTTTCTGGACGCCACCAGCCCGATCGCCGACCCGATCGAGCGCAAGCGCTACGGCCAGTTCGCCCTGCTCAACGCTGAAAACACCATCCGCATGCTCGATGACATGATCCAGACGCTGCAGGAAGCCCGCGACCTGATCGCCGGCCAGGATCAGGACGGGCTGCACGAGTTCCTGGAAACCGCGCTGGAGAGCCGCGAGAAATGGCTCAGTGACCGCAGGGCTGGCGTGTGGGATATGGCCGGGGAGAAAGTGGAGCTGCCCGCCCGGGGTGAGGTGTTCGGGCGGCTGTTTGGCCTGCGCCCGAAGAAAGAGGACAAAAAGTAGCATGCCGTTTTTCTGCTACATCGTCGAGTGTTCCGACGGCACCTTCTACACAGGATGGACCACCGATCCCGAGCGCCGCACCCGGCAGCACAATGCGGGCCGCGGCGCTCGCTACACCCGGCAGCACGGGCCGGTTCGTCTGGTGTACGTGGAACCGGTGGACGATCGCCCGGCTGCCCTGCGGCGGGAAAGACGGCTGAAAGCCCTGACCAGAAAGCAGAAGCTTGCCTTGATCACCAGCCAGACGAAGGAAGATTAGCATGTTCACCCTTCCGCTCCCTTCCGCCACCCTCAAGGTCACCGCACCTGGACGTGTCAACCTGCTGGGCGAGCACGTGGACTACAACGACGGCGTGGTCCTCCCGGCCGCCATCGACCGGACCGTCAAACTGGCGATCGAGCCCGGCCAGGGGAACGAGGTGCATCTGGTCGCCCTGGACCTGAACCAGGAAGTCACCTTCTCCCTGCTGGACCTGGAAAAAAAGGTGGACGTGACCAACAGCCCCCTGCCCGCCTGGGCGCTGTACCCGGCAGGTGTGGCCTGGGCGGCCAAAAAGGTGGGCCTGCCGGTCATCGGATTCCGCGGGGTGTTCACCTCGGACATCCCCATCGGGGCAGGATTGAGCTCCTCGGCGGCAGTCGAAGTCGCCTTCGCAGCCGGCTGGCAGGCCATGTGCGCCTGGTCGATCGACCCGGTGCAGCTGGCCCGACTGTGCCAGCTGGCTGAAAACCAGTATGTGGGCGTCAACTGCGGGCTGATGGACCAGTTTGCCTCGGTCAACGGCGTTGCCGGGCACGCGCTGTACTTTGACACCCGCTCGCTGGCCTGGCGGGCCGTGCCCCTGCCGCCGCACACCGCGCTGGTGATCGCCGATTCCACTGTGCGGCGCAGCCTGGCCGATTCCAACTACAACGACCGCCGGGCCGCCTGCGAGGAGGCCGCGCGCCTGCTGGGCGAAAAGCTGCCGGGAGTGAAAGCGCTGCGCGATGTGCCGCCGGAGACCTTCCGGGAGCACGCGAGCCTGCTCCGGGAACCGGTACGCACCTACGCGCAGCACGTAGTGGAGGAAATTGCCCGGGTGGAGCGGGCCGCCCGCTGCCTGGAACAGGGCGACGCGGTCTGCTTCGGCCAGCTGATGCTGGAGGGGCATGCCTCGCTGCGCGACCTGTACCAGGTCTCCATCCCGGAGCTGGACACGCTGGTCGAAATCGCTGCCAACCTGCCCGGCTGCTACGGGGCGCGGCTGACCGGGGCTGGATTCGGCGGCTGCACGGTGAACCTGGTGGATGAGGACGAGGTCGACGATTTCATGGAGTCGCTGGCCGTCGATTATCAGGAGGCCACCGGCCACCAGGCCGAGATTTACCTCTGCCGGGCCTCGCAGGGCGCGCGCGTCGAGCGCCTGAAGTAAGCAAAAAGGCGAGCTGCGCGCTCGCCTTAATCACAGGGTCGAAAAAGAGCTAATCGGTAAACACCGGCAGGTGGCCCAGCGAGATGATGTCGTGCCACCTGGCCCGCTCGCCCTCGGTGAAGATGGCGGCTTCGGCCACCACTTCGGCGCCGGCCTTTTGCAGCAGCATGCGCATGCCCTGCAGCGTCGAGCCGGTGCTGATCACGTCGTCCACCACCACCACGCGCTTGCCTTCCATCAGATGGCGGTCCTTTTCATCCAGGAACAACGTCTGCGGCTCGCCGGTGGTAATGGAGAGGGTCTCCGCCTGCAGCGCATCGCCCATGTAGGGCTTGTAGGACTTGCGCAGCACAACGTAGGGGATGTTCAGCGCTTCGGACAGTTTATGAGCCAGCGGGATGCTCTTGGTCTCCGCGGTGACCAGCACGTCGAAGTTCACCTGGCGCAGTTTTTCAGCCAGTCCCTCGGCGCAGGCCCGGACGAATTCGGTGTCACCCAGGATGTTCAGGATGGCGATTTTCAACCCCGGCTTGACCTCAAACAGGCGCAGATCTCTCTTGATCCCGTTGACCTCTACGGGATAAGTCTCTCTCTTCGCGGGCATGCTCTACCTCCGATACGATATCAAATTGGATGGTCCAAAACCGGTTAAGTGTAACATAATTGCCCAGGCTGGCAGCCGTTTTTCTGTCTGGTACACACCTAGATTCTCGCAGCGCCTCAGCGGTTGAACAGGCGCACCAGGATGTTGAGCACCACGGTGAGGACGATGCTGATCACAATGGATGCCAGCAGCGGAAAGACGCAGGTCAGCCCCTGCGTTTCAATGCGGATGGTGCCGGGCAGCTCCGTGGAGCCGAAAAACCGGCCGCCCAGCCATAATAACGCCCCGACCAGGGTGATCATCACCCCCATCAGAACCAGCAGCCTGCCAATTGCTTCCAGTCCCTGCATAACCGTCTCCTTGCAGGTGAAAACAGCCTTTCCTTTATTGTATATCGCCGGGAGAGGGAGAAGAGAAACAGCCGCGCCCGCTCGCGGGCGGATTATTCCTTCGTGAACAGCAGCGCCACCCAGTCGTTCATCTGGAGCGTGTCGGTGTAGCGCATGCCGTGCGCTTCGGCCGCTTCGCGCACACGCCCGGCCTGTTCGTCGAGGATGCCGGAGAGCACCAGCTGTCCGCCCGGCTCGACCAGGTCGGCCAGGCCGTCATCGAACAGGCGGATGATGACCGGCGCCAGAATGTTGGCCAGCACCACGGGCGCCTTGCCGATGGAGAAATGTCCTTCACGGATCTCCGTCACCGACCCGCGGCCGGTTTCCACCCCGGCCAGCACCCCGTTGGCCTCGGCATTCTCGCGGGTGGCCTTGACGGAGGCGTTGTCGATGTCCACCGCCAGAGCATGCGAAGCCCCCAGCTTGAGCGCGGCAATGGACAGAATCCCCGAACCGCAGCCAACGTCGATCACCGGCTGCCCCGGGCGAACCACCCGTTCCACCATGGCCAGGCACAGCTGCGTGGTGGGGTGCGTCCCGGTACCGAAGGCCATGCTGGGGTCGATGCGCACCGCCACCCGGTCGGGGACGGTGGGCTCGATCCAGGCCGGCACCACAATCAGCTTTTCGCCGATGGGGATGGGATGATAATGCTTCTTCCAGGCCTCCATCCAGTCCTGATCCTGGATGGGCCGGTAGGTCGCCTCAGGCAGCGGCAGAATCTGCCCCAGATGCCACAGCGCCTCGTCCAGCCGCTGGCGGGTCTCTTCCAGGTGCTCATCCACAACGATGTAGCCGTACACCCGCACCGGACCGGTGGGCGTGCCTTCATCTTCTTCGTCCACAAACCCGACGGCCTGTTCGACCACAACTCCCTGCGAGGTGAACCGGCCGATGGTCTCGGCGACGGCTTCCGCCTGCTCGCCGTCCACGGTCAGCGACACTTCCATCCAGCGGGCCTCAGCCACCCAGCACCTCCTTGAGCACATCGAAGAAATTCTTTTCCTGCGGCTTGACCTCGGTTCCCAGGGTCCGGGCCAGCTGCTCCAGCAGCTTGCGCTGTTCAGAGGTCAGCCGGGTGGGAACTTCCACATTGGTGATCACCAGCTGGTCGCCCCGGGCGCTGCTGCGCAGATAAGGAACACCCTTGCCCCGGATGGTAAAGACCTTGCCCGGCTGCGTCCCCGGCGGAATGGTCAGTTTGGTGGTGCCGTCGATGGTGGGCACTTCCACCTCCGCCCCCAGCGCCGCCTGGGCGATGTTAATGGTCAGGTTGAGCACAATGTCGTTCTTCTTGCGCTGGAAGAACTTGTGCGGCTTGACGTCAATTTCAATGTACAGATTGCCGTGCGGCCCGCCGTTGATGCCCGGCTGGCCTTCGCCGGCAAAGCGAATCTGGATGCCCTTGTCCACGCCGGCGGGGATGGCGACGGTCTTTTTCACCGTGCGCCGCTCCAGCCCGCGGCCCCGGCAGGTGCGGCAGGGCGTCTCGATGACTTCACCCCGCCCATTGCAGTTCGGGCAGGTGGTCACCTGAACCATGGAACCGAGGAAGGTCTGGCGCACCTGGCGGACCTCACCCTGTCCGCCGCAGGTGGCGCAGCGCACCGGCCGGGTGCCCGGCTCCGCGCCGGACCCGCCGCAGGTGCGGCAGACTTCGTCGCGGGTGATCTCAATTTCCTTGTCCACCCCGAAAACGGCTTCTTCAAAGGTGAGCGTGACCACCTGGTTGATATCGGCACCACGGCGGGGCGCGTTGCGCTGGCGGCGGCCAAAGCCGCCCATACCGGTAAAGCCGCCGAAGAACTCCTCGAAAATGTCCGAGAAGTCCATGGTGGAAAAGTCCGGCGCTCCGCCCATTCCATTCACACCGGCATGACCATAGCGATCGTATGCGGCCCGTTTTTCCGGATCGGAGAGCACCGCGTAGGCTTCGTTCAGTTCCTTGAAGCGCTCTTCCGCGTCCGGGGCCTTGTTGACATCCGGGTGATACTGGCGTGCCTTCTGGCGGAAGGCAGATTTCAGCTCCTCTGCCGTCGCATCACGCCCAACACCCAGAATTTCATAATAATCACGTTGTGCCATGGGCTTACCGTAAACTCATCCTTTGCGAAAACCGACATCATTGCCTGGCGGGTTCTGACCGGGGTCAGAACCCGCCAGGAAGTAAAAGGTCATCCAATTTTACCAGTCAGGGCCGGAAGCCCGGACAGGTTACAGATTCTTGAACTCTCCTTCAACCACATCTTCATCCGGTCCGCCCTGGCCGGTCTGCCCGCCCGGCGCGGAGCCGTCACCGCCCTGCGGGCCGGCGCCCGGCTGCTGGTACATGGTGCTGCCGACTTTCTGGATCACCTGACCCAGCTCGTCGGTGGCCTGGCGGATCTGCTCGATGTTGTCGGTGCTCATCACCTCGCGCACGCGGGCAGCCTTCTTCTCCACTTCTTCCTTAACGTCCGCCGGGATCTTGTCGGCGTAGTCGCGCAGCGTCTTCTCGGCGGTGTAAACCAGATTATCCGCGTGGTTGCGGGTCTCGACCAGCTCCTTCTTGCGGCGGTCGGCCTCGGCGTTCTTTTCGCTCTCCTGGCGCATGCGCTCCACTTCCTGGTCGCTCAGGCCGGAAGAGGCGGTGATGGTGATGTGCTGGCTGCGCCCGGTGGCCTTGTCGGCCGCGGTCACGTTGAGGATGCCGTTGGCGTCGATATCGAAGGTCACCTCGATCTGCGGGATGCCGCGCGGCGCCGGCGGAATGCCGTCAAGGATGAAGCGGCCCAGCGACTTGTTGTCCGCCGCCATGGGGCGCTCGCCCTGCACCACGTGGATCTCCACCGAAGTCTGGCTGTCGGCGGCGGTGGAGAAGATCTGGCTCTTGCGGGCCGGGATGGTGGTGTTGCGCTCGATGAGCGGGGTGGCCACGCCGCCCAGCGTCTCGACCGACAGGGTCAGCGGGGTGACGTCCAGCAGCAGGATGTCCTTGACCTCGCCGCCCAGCACCGCGCCCTGGATGGCCGCGCCGATGGCGACCACCTCATCCGGGTTGACGCCCTTGTGCGGGTCCTTGCCGAACAGCCGCCGCACCGCTTCCTGCACGGCGGGCATGCGGGTCATGCCGCCCACCAGCACCACTTCGTTCACGTCGGAGGGCTTCAGCCCGGCATCCGACAGCGCCCGGCGAACCGGCTCCAGCGAGCGCTGGATCAAGTCCTCGGTGAGCTGCTCCAGCTTGGCGCGGGTCAGGGTCATCACCAGGTGCTTGGGTCCGGTGGCGTCAGCGGTGATGTAGGGCAGGTTGATTTCGGTCTGCATCACGGTCGACAGCTCGATCTTGGCCTTTTCCGCGGCCTCCTTCAAGCGCTGCAGCGCCTGTCGCTCATTGCGCAGGTCGATGCCGGTCTCGCGCTTGAACTCGTTGATCAGGTAGTCCATGATGCGCAGGTCGAAGTCGTCGCCGCCCAGGAAGGTATCGCCGCTGGTGGCCTTGACCTGGAAGACCCCCTCGCCCACGTCCAGGATGGAGATATCGAACGTGCCGCCGCCAAGGTCATAAACCGCGATAATTTCGTTCTTCTTCTTGTCCAGCCCGTAAGCCAGAGAGGAAGCGGTCGGCTCGTTGATGATGCGCAGCACTTCCAGCCCGGCGATCTTGCCAGCGTCCTTGGTGGCGTTGCGCTGCGCGTCATTGAAGTAAGCCGGGACCGTGATCACCGCCTGGGTGACCGGCTCGCCGAGGTAAGCCTCGGCATCCGCCTTCAGCTTGCCCAGGATCATGGCTGAGATTTCCGGAGGAGAGTACTCCCGCCCGTCCATCATCACACGCACGTCCCCGTTGGGGGCCTTGGTGACCGTGTAGGGCACGCGCTGCATGGTGCGCTGCACTTCCTCATCCTCGTACTTGCGCCCCATGAAGCGCTTAATGGATGAAATGGTGTTTTCTGGATTGACGATGGCCTGGTTGCGCGCTGCACGGCCCACCAGTCGTTCATGGTTCTTGTTGACGGCGACGACGGACGGAACCAGACGCTCCCCCTCGGCAGCCGGAATGACGACCGGCTCACCGCCGACCATGGCCGCAACGACGGAGTTGGTGGTTCCCAGATCAATACCAACGATTTTTGCCATTGTCTATCTCCTAACGAGCAACTCTCACCAAAGCCGGGCGAAGCACCCGGTCTCCGATCATGTATCCCTGCTGCAGCACTTCGATCACCGTGCCGCTCTTGTGGTCGGCGCTGTCTTCATGTGACACGGCCTCATGCAGGTTGGGGTCGAACTCGGCATTTTCAGCCGGAATACGCTTCAGGCCTTCGGCCTCCAGCACGCCTTTGAGCTTGCGGTAGATCAGCTCGATGCCGTCGGCCCAGCTGCCGGCCTGGCCGTCGGCCGGCCGGTGGGCCAGCGCCCGCTCCAGGTCATCCAGGATCACCAGATACTGCTTGATGACCGACCCGGCGATGTCCTGCCGCATCTGCGCCTGTTCGCGGTCGATGCGCTTCTTGTAGTTGATAAAGTCTGCCCGCTCTCGCTGCCAGCCTTCAAAATATTCCTTGCACTTGACCTGAGCCTGTTCCAGCTCGGCTTTAATGGTTTCCATTTCCTTCTCAATTGTGTTTTCGGTGGGTTCCTCGACGGGCGCTTCTTCCGCCTCATTCACGGGTGGCTGCGCTTGCGGACTGCCGCCGTCGGGTTGACGGGCGTTGGATTGGGCCTGACCATCCGGTTCGTTATGTTCACTGCGTGGTTCTTCTGGTTGGTCCTTTCTCATCTCCTCATCGATCATTGATCCACCTCATCTACTAAGCCTGACAGCTCATCGTCCACCAGGTTTTCACTCACCATGTCGCTCAACAGCCCGGAAAGGAAGCGCACCACCGAAATGGTGTGGCCGTAGGGCATGCGCATGGAGCCCAGCACGCCCAGCGTGCCGGTAGCCAGGCCGGGCGCGCCGTACTTGCCCAGCACCACCGACCACTGGCGCAGGTCTTCCCAGGTTCCTTCGCCGCCGATCAGCACCTGCACCCCGCCCGGAGATTCTTCGAGCACGGTGCGGGCCAGCAGATCCTGCAGCAGGGAGCGCTCTTCCAGCAGGCGAAGCGCCCGCCGGGCTTCGCTGGAGCCGAACTCCGGCTGTGAAAGCACGTTGGTCAGCCCGTCGATGTATATTTCACCGGCAGCCAGCGCTTCGGCCTGGTTGAACTCCTGGATGATCAGCAGGACAATGTCGCGCTCCAACCCGGACACCAGGTGCATGTTGGTCTTGATCTCATCCGACTTCATGCCCTGGTACAGGCGCGTGATGCGGTCGGCGGTGGCGGAGAGCTGTTCCTGAGGTACCGGCTCCTGCAGGGTCACCAGGCGCTGGCTCACCTCGCCGCCCATCATCACCAGCACCATCAGCACCTGACGGCCGCGGGTGGATATCAGCTCCAGATGTTTCAGCGCGGCAAACTCAGGGTGCGGCGCGGTGACCAGCGACACCTGCTGCGACTGCTGCGCCAGCACCGAAGCCGCCAGGCGCATCCACTGTTCCACGTCGTGACGGGTCTGGTAAAACTGGTGGCTGATGGTGCGCCGCATGGTCGCCGGCAGGTCATGGTACCGCACCAGCCGTCCCACAAAGTAGCGGTAGCCATCCTCGGTCGGCACGCGGCCGGCGGACGTGTGCGGCTGGCGCAGATAGCCCATCTCGGTCAGCACGCCCATCTCGTTGCGCACGGTGGCTGAAGACATGTTGAGCTTGTGCTGCTCAACCAGCTCCTTGGATCCAACCGGCGCCGCCTTCCGAGCGTACTCGTGAATGACCAGCGTTAGGATCAGTTTTTGCCGCTCTGTCAGTTCCTGCATTTTTCACCCCTTTAGCACTCTAACCCTTAGAGTGCTAAAAGCACGATATAAATGATACCACGCCTGTAAAGGACCGTCAAGAAACGCCGCTTTTCGCTTTGCAGGGACAGGTTCCCTGCCAGCCGGCGGCGCAAAGCCCTATCCTCCCCCTGAATTTGCCCTCAATACCAAATTCATTTACAATTATTCCATGATCGGCTTATTCGATTCAGCATTTGCCGGTTTTTTCCGCACGGACCACGACCCTCCTACGGCTGGCCCTTGATCACCGCCGTGCGTTTTCCCCCTTTCGACTTTCGCCAGTTCTAGACCGATATTCAAGGAGCCAACCCGATGACCCCTCGAGCTTTTGTCTCTAAACGAGCCCCCATTTACGCCGATGTTCCCGATGAGAAGTGGAACGACTGGCGCTGGCAGCTGAGCCACCGCCTGAACTCGGTCGAGGATTTTGAGCAGGTGCTCAACCTGACCGACAGCGAGCGCCAGGCCCTTTCCACGCAGGGGCTGTTCCGGGTGGACATCACCCCCTACTTTGTCTCCCTGATCGATCCGGACGACCCCAACGACCCCATCCGCCTGCAGGTCGTGCCCCGCGCGGAGGAGATCAAGCCCTTCACCGGGATGATGGAAGATTCCCTGGCCGAGGACCGCCACTCCCCCGTCCCCGGGCTGGTCCACCGCTACCCGGACCGGGTCCTGATGCTGGTGACCACCCAGTGCGCCTCCTACTGCCGCTACTGCACCCGCTCGCGCATCGTCGGTGATCCCTCCGCCACCTTCTCCCGCGCCGAATTTGAGATGCAGATCGAATACCTCAAGCGCACTCCTCAGGTGCGCGACGTGCTGCTCTCCGGCGGCGACCCGCTGACCCTGGCCCCGAAGCTGCTGGAGGAGCTGCTCAGCCGCCTGCGCGAGATCCCGCATATCGAGATCATCCGCATCGGTACACGCGTGCCGGTGTTCATGCCCATGCGCGTCACCGACGAGCTGACCGACATGCTGCAGAAGTATCACCCGCTGTGGATGAACATCCACGTCAACCACCCCAATGAGATCACCAAGGAGCTGGCCGAGGCCACCGATAAGCTGACCCGGGCGGGCATCCCGCTGGGCAACCAGTCGGTTCTGCTGGCGGGCATCAACGACTGCGTGCACCTGCAGCGCCAGCTGGTCCACGAGCTGGTGCGCATCCGCGTGCGGCCTTACTATCTTTACCAGTGCGACCTGGTGGAGGGCGCCGGTCACTTCCGCACCCCGGTGTCCAAGGGCATCGAGATTATGGAAGGGCTGCGCGGGCATACCTCCGGCTACGCCATTCCCACCTACGTGGTGGACGCCCCGGGCGGCGGCGGCAAGATCCCGCTGATGCCCAACTACCGGATCAGCGAATCCGACCACAAAGTGGTGCTGCGCAACTACGAGGGTTACATCACTACCTACGAGGAACCGCTCACCTACAAGCCGCACGACCCGTCCACCTGCGAGTTCTGCAAAGCCAAACGCATTGAGCCGGGCCAGTCCGGCGTGCTGGGCCTGCTGGAAGGCGAGGACATGTTCATCAAGCCGGAGGGCTTTGACGAGCTGCACAACCGCGGCGGCGGCGCGCACCGCCTGCGCGCGGACGCCAGCAAGTGGAGCCCGCTGGGGATTGGCGCGCCCGCATCTGAAGAAACCTCCGACCCGGAATAAGCCATGCACTACCGCCGCCTGGGCCGCTCCGGCCTGAAAGTCAGTGAAATCTCCTTCGGCACCTGGATCACCTTCGGCAACCAGATCGAAGAACAGGTGGCTAACGACCTGATCCACACCGCCTACGATGCCGGGGTGAACTTTTTCGACACGGCCGACGTGTACGCCAACGGCCGCTCGGAGGAGGTGCTGGGCAAAGCCATCCGCGACCTGCCCCGCCCGGCGCTTGTGATCAGCAGCAAGGTCTTCTGGCCCACCATGCCGGGTCCGAACGGGCGCGGCCTGTCTCGCAAGCACATCACCGAGTCGGTCCACGCCTCGCTGCGCCGCCTGGGCACGGATTACCTCGACCTGTACTTCTGCCACCGCTACGACCCGGACACGCCCATCGAAGAGGTGGTGCGCACCATGTCCGACCTGATCCACCAGGGCAAGATCCTCTACTGGGGCACGTCGGAGTGGGATGCGGCCCAGGTGAGCCAGGCAATCGGTACCGCGCGGCAGTACGGGCTGATCCCGCCAACCGTGGAGCAGCCGCAGTACAACATGTTCCACCGCCGCCGCGTAGAGGATGAGCTGGCTCCCCTGGCGCGCGAGTTCGGCCTGGGACTGGTGACCTTTAGCCCCCTTTTCCACGGCATCCTGACCGGCAAGTACAACGAGGGGATTCCGCCGGGCAGCCGCGCGTCGCTGCCGGATATGGCTTACATGCGCAACCGCATTACCCCGGAGCGCATCTCCAGGGTGCGCCTGCTGACCGCCCTGGCCAGTGAGCTGGGCTACACCACCGCCCAGCTGGCCATCGGCTGGATCCTGCGTCGCAAGGACGTCAGCAGCGTGATTACCGGTGCGACCCGGCTGGAGCAGTTTGACGAGAACATCGCCGCCGCCGAGGTGCCGGATAAGCTGACGCCGGACCTGCTCGACCGCATCGACCAGATCCTGGGGGACGTCGAACGCTGATAGTAAGCTCCTGCTTACGATACCGGTCTTTATCGGGACGGACTTTCAGTCCGTCCCGTTTTTTTATCGACAGGGCTGGAGGCCGCATCCATCCAGAATCCTGCAAAACTCCCTTTGACGAACGAGGTCAACCTCGTTATAATCTGATCACAATTTGCGAATCCTCTGACCAGGAGGAGTAAGCGGACAGGCACGCTGATAGAGAAGGAACGTCACCGGCTGGAAGCGTCCGCAGCAGTTCCCCGCTGAAGTCGCCTGGTCCTGGTGCCGAAGAAAGCCAAAAAGGCAAGTAGACCGGCACGGGTAAGCCCGTTAGCGCTGGCACAAGGGCGCCCGGCACTCCGGGCGAACCGAGGTGGTACCGCGGAAGGCAGCTCCTTTCGTCCTCGCTGGGACGAAGGGATTTTTGTTTTATAAGGCAGTCTTTATCAGGAGAACTGGAGAATGGCCAAATTCGAATTACCCAAGACCTACAATTTTGCCAGCACCGAGCAGCGCATCTACAAGTGGTGGTGGGAGAAGGGCTTCTTCAAGCCCTCCAACGACCCCGCAAAGCCGGATTTTGATCCGTCGAAGAAGCCTTACGTCATCGCCATCCCCCCGCCGAACGTTACCGGTGAACTGCATCTGGGCCATGCCATGTTCGTGGCCATGGAAGACCTGATGATCCGCTACCACCGCATGAAGGGCGAGCCGGCCCTGTGGATTCCGGGCACGGACCACGCCGGCATCGCCACCCAGCTGCAGATGGAAAAAGCGCTGGCCCGCGAAGGCACCAGCCGCGAGGCTATCGGCCGCGAGGAGTTTATCCGCCGCACCTGGCAGTGGAAGGAAAAATACGGCGGGCTGATCACCAGCCAGATTCGCCGCCTGGGCGCTTCCTGCGACTGGGACCGCGAGCGCTTCACCCTGGACCCGGGCCTCTCCCGGGCGGTGCGTGAGGCTTTCGTGCGCCTGTACGAGAAGGGCCTGATCTACCGCGGCCCGCGCATGATCAACTGGTCTCCCGGCCTGAAGACCGCCGTCTCGGACCTGGAGGTGGAGTACTCGCAGGAGCCGGGCAAGCTGTACTACTTCAAGTACCAGATGGCCGACAACCCGGAGGACTACATTCCCGTCTCCACCACCCGTCCCGAGACCATCCTGGGCGACACGGCCGTGGCTGTGCACCCCGAAGACGACCGCTACCGGGCCTACGTCGGGCGCAAAGCGCTGGTGCCCATGCTGGGCCGTGAGATCCCGGTGATCGCCGACGAGTACGTGGACCGCGAGTTCGGCACCGGCGCGCTCAAAATCACCCCTGCGCACGACCCCAACGACTACGTTATCGGCCAGCGCCACGGGCTGGAGATGATCAACATCATGGACCAGGAAGCGCGCATCAATGAGAACGGCGGCCCCTACCAGGGCCTGGACCGCTTCGAAGCGCGCAAGCGCCTGTGGGAGGACATGCGCGCCGCCGGGCTGGTGATTAAGGAAGAGCCTTACCAGATGAACGTACCCCGCTCCCAGCGCGGCGGTGAGGTCATCGAGCCGATGATCTCCACCCAGTGGTTCGTCAACATGAAACCGCTGGCCGAGCGTGCTCTCGAAGCCGTACGGCAGGGCCGCATCCAGATCGTGCCTGAGCGCTTCACCAAGATCTACTACAACTGGCTGGAGAACATCCAGGACTGGTGCATCAGCCGCCAGCTGTGGTGGGGCCACCGCATCCCGGTGTGGTACTGCGATAACTGCGGCGAGACTATCGTGACTCGCGAAGACCCGACCGCCTGCCCGAAGTGCGGCCATCCGGACCCGCGCCAGGACCCGGACGTGCTCGACACCTGGTTCTCCTCGGGCCTGTGGCCCTTCTCCACCCTGGGCTGGCCGGAAGATACCCCCGATTATGAGTACTTCTACCCCACCACCATGATGGAGACCGGGTACGACATCCTGTTCTTCTGGGTGGCGCGCATGATCATGTTCGGCCTGGAGTTCACCGGCAAGCCGCCCTTTGAGGTGGTCTACCTGCACGGCCTGATCCGCGACGAGCACGGCCAGAAGATGAGCAAAACCAAGGAGAATGTGATCGACCCGCTGATCCTGATGGACGAGATGGGCACCGACGCGCTGCGCTTCACCCTGCTGGTAGGCTCCACCCCGGGCAACGACATGAACCTGAGCACCCGCAAGGTGGAGGCCAACCGCAACTTCGCCAACAAGATCTGGAATGCCGGCCGCTTCGTGATCGGCGCGCTCGACCAGGCTCCGTCCGCCCCGCAGGGCGACCCCGACTGGACCCTGGCCGACTCCTGGATCTGGGCCAGGCTGCAGCAGCTCGAGGCCGACGTCGAGCGCCTGTTCGCCGCGCACATGTACGGCGAGGCCGGGCGGCAGATCTACGACTTCTTCTGGGGCGAGTTCGCCGACTGGTATCTGGAGATCGCCAAGCTGCAGCTGGCCGAGGGCGGCGACCTGGCCTTCTACACCGCTCAGACGCTGGTCCGGGTACTGGACGACTGCCTGCGACTGCTGCACCCCTTCACCCCCTTCGTGACCGAGGAGCTGTGGCAGCACCTCACCCGCGCTGCCCGGGAGCACTCCCCGCTGCTCGAGCCGAAGAGCAGTCCCTGGCCGGAGGCCCTGATGCTGGCCGGCTGGCCGCTGCCCAACCCGGCAGAGGGCTGGGAGGAGGAAAAGATCGCGCAGTTCAGCCTGGTGCAGGATGTCATCCGTGCCATCCGCAACCTGCGCACCGAAAAGCGCATCCCGCCGGGCAAGCGCATCCCCGCCATCATCGCCGCCGGTGAGCGCGAGGCGGTGCTTTCCGCCCAGGCGAAGGCCATCGCCGCCCTGGCCTCCATTGATCCCGAACGGCTGACCATCACCGCCAGCCTGGACGAGAAACCCCAGAACCAGATCTCGCTGGTGGTCTCGGGCGTGGAGATCTACCTGCCCCTGGCCGACCTGGTCGACCCGGAAGCCGAGCAGCAGCGCCTGCGCAAGGAGCTGAGCGAGGTCGAGGAGCAAATCGCCCGGCTGGAGACCCTGCTGGCCAGTCCTTTCGCCCAGCGCGCACCGGCCGCCGTGGTTGATAAAGAGCGCCAGAAGCTGGCCACCTTCCAGGAAACCGCCGCCAAACTGCGCGATCAGCTGGACGGCCGGTAAATTATCTGCCGTTTAAAAAATGCCCGGGGCTGAACGCTCCGGGCTTTTATGTTTTCAGGCTCCCAGCCGCTCGCGCTCCCGGGCGAAGATCCGCCGGGCGATGGCCACGCTGGTGGCGTAGGTGCTGTCCATGCCATAGTAAGAAAGTGTCCCTGCGCCCAGGTTCTCGCCCTTGGTCAAGGGCGTGTCCGAAGCGTAGTGCAGCAGTCCGACGTCGAAGGGCACGCCGTACAGGTTGACCAGCTCGTTATAAGGATGCCGCTTGGGCCGGTACATTTCGTAGACGGCGCTCAAGTACGGTCCACCCTCCATCTCTAAAACGGTGAATCCCTCGGTGTAAAACACGTCCATCAAGTTGGCATTCTGGAGGAAGGTGCCCAGTACCGAAACCGACTTCTGGTTGTCCAGCACCGTGCCGTAGATCAGGTACGGAGACACATCCTCCGCGGTGAAGGCGTTGCGGAACAGGTAGGTATTCTGCGAGTGCTCGTCATGCACCACGGTCGGAATCATCACATCGCCGCGCACCGCGTTGAGCGTGGCCGCCTTGCCCATCACATACACGCCCAGCAGCGACCCGACGTGTTCGGCCACCTTGAAGAGCAGGTTGTACGCCGCCAGGCCAAGCGGGTAATCAATATTGATGATGACCGCGTCGCTGCGGGCCAGGAAGCTCAGGTCATCCCCTTTCAGGCGAGGGTCCATGTCCTCCGGGCGCAGCCGGTTTAATTCAATCACCTGCGCTTCCAGGTCAAACGAATGCACGCTGGGGATGCGGGTGATGCCGCGCTCGCGCTCGGCTTCCACCTGGCGGGCAAAGTCCCCCCGCCCGTGCGAGGACTGCTGGTACTTCTTGAGCACGTAATAGAGGAAATTCTCCTCGCTGGCCGGCTCCTTTCGGGACACGATGGCCTGCCACTCCCGCTTCAGCTCCTCTTCTTCCCGCTCCACGTACTCGATCAGCCGCTCGCGCTGGCGCAGGGCGTACCCGCTGAACAGGTTCGCCAGGCTGTGCGTGTTGCTGGAGACGAAGTACACCGGCCGGTCGATCACCTGACCGCAGCAGCTTTCGATGTTGTCCCACCAGGCCCGGGTGGCGCGCCAGTACTCGCTCAGCGAGCCTTCCAGCAGCCGCACCCCCAGGCGCAGCTCGCGCCGGGCGATCTCCTGCAGCCGGTCAAGGAACTGCCCGCCCCAGATCGCCTTCAGCCGCAGCAGGTCCGCCTCGCTCATCTCCAGCGCATCCGCCAGCGCGGCGAAAGCTCGCGGATCCGTCTCCACCTCCGGGACCAGCAGGCTGGAAGCACCGCTTTCCAGCAGCAGGTGCAGCTTGTTCCACTCGATCTGGAAGGCGGTCAGGGTAGGGATGACGTCGTCGATGTCTGAGCGGCTGGCGATGAAGCAGGCCAGGGTCTGCTTGCCGTCGTACAGGCAGCGCCGCCGGCGTGCCCGCGCGGATACCGGCTGCCACTGCTCCACGTCGGGGTAGCCGTGACGGGCAAACACCGCCGGGGTTTGCCCCAGTGCCACCGAGCGCACCTGGAATATGCATTCCGGCAGGCGCAGCAGCGCGTAGATGAACGCTGAGAGGTCGGGCGAGGTACTGCGAGCGTCCGGGTGCAGCGAGGAATTGGTGGCTGCGTGCACCTCCTCCAGCGAGCGGATTTTCACCTCAGTGGAGGAGCGGAGCAGCGAATACATGGTCCGCAGGTAAAGGTCGATTTCGTAGGAGGCTGTCCTGGGTACGGTTCTTTCCATTGTTCCCTCGATTATCTGCTTACCGGATTTTAGCATGCCTCCCGCCCGACAGGCGCCGGAATCGCAAAGAGGCGGACAATGTCCGCCTCTTCATTCCATAATTCCACGGTTAACCGACCAGCCGGCGGGCCAGTTCAGCGCTCACCCGCTGCACGGCTTTTTCCACCGGCGCTGAGAGCGGCAGGTCGAAGTCGAGCCGCAGCGGCTGGATGCCGATGAATACCACCCGGCAGCCGATCTCCTCCGTCAAAAACCGGCTGAAGACCGTCACCGGCAGCGAGTGCGTGCTGGCGCTCATCCCGTCAATTTCACCGGGGTCAATCCAGGCCACCTCGCCCGGCTGGCCGCCCATATCGGCGGCGTCCACCAGCACCACCAGGTCGGGGGCGAAGCGCCGCAGGCTTCCGGTGAAGTTCTCCGGAGCCGGCCCGGCGTCGATGACCAGCAGGCCCTCCCGTGCGGGAAGGGCCTGCTTCAGGGCACGGGCCACCTGCACGCCCGCGCCGTCGTCTCCATTCAATTCGTTTCCGATCCCTACGACGGCCACACGGACCGCATTCCAGCTACCTTCAGACATTGCGGCAGGCGTCGGGTTCCGGCTCGGCCTCGGTCCCGTGCAGCGTAGCCAGATCTTCCGGCAGGCCGTAGTCGATCACGAACGGACTGCGCGACGTCGCCGCCAGCTCCCACTCGTCGTGGGCCATGCGCAGGCTGGAGAAGCGGCAGCTGATCACACACTGGCCGCAGTAGACGCAGCGGTCCATGTGATAGCGCATGACAAACCGCTTGGCCGCCTTGTCGATGGTAATCAGCTCCAGGGCGTAGGCGGGGCAGTCCTTCACGCACAGCTGGCAGCCGGTGCAGCCGCCCGGTTCATAGTGAACCCGGCCGCGGAAGCGCTCGGGGGCTTCCTTGCGCTCGAACGGGTACTGTTGGGTTACCGGCTTTTTGAACAACGATTCGACGATATCACCAATCATGGATCCAATGGTCATGGCTTGCTCCCTTTCTAGAACAGCCCGGGCAGGGCACGGCCGATGACGATGGCCAGCAGCTGCAGCAGGGCCACCAGCGTGCCCATGCGCCACCACAGACCGACCGTCTGGTCGATGCGCAGGCGGGCGAAGAGCGACTGCAGCCCGGCCATCACCAGCAGCAGGCCAAGGGTCTTGAGCACAAACTCAAGCGGGTTCATCAGACCGCCCAGGTAGAAGGCCGAAACCAGGGTCAGCCCGACCACCAGCTCGACGTTCTTGCCGATGCGAAACAGGGCGAAACCGCGGCCGGAGTATTCCGTCAGCGCGCCGGCGACGATCTCGGTCTCGGCCTCGGGGGCGTCGAAGGGCGGCAGCTCGAGCTTGCCCATCAGGCCGATCAGGGCGACGATGAAGCCGATCGGCTGGGTCAGGATCATCCACAGCGACTGGCCGGCGAACTCATTGATCCCTGCGATTCGCCAGGTTCCGGCGGCGATGGCCGGTCCCAGCAGCGCCAGCATGAAGGGCGCTTCGTAGGAGAACAGCTGGGTGATGGTGCGGGTGGCGCCGACCAGCGAGAAGCGGTTGATCGAGTTGGCGCCCGCCAGGCCCAGGCTCAGCGTCATCACGCTCAGCAAATACAGGGTGACGATCAGGTCGCCCTGGAAGCTGTAGTACGGCTGCAGCCCCAGCAGCGGGGTGTACAGCGCGGCCGTCAGCGCGCTGGCCAGGGCGATGACCGGCAGGATGATGAACAGCCCGGGATGCACGCCCTGAGGAATGATTTCTTCCTTGGCCAGCAGCTTGACCACATCAGCCAGCGGCTGGAACCAGCGCGGTCCCAGGCGGTTCTGGTAGCGGGCCACCAGCTTGCGGTCGATCCACTCGTAGAACATACCGCTGCCCAGCAAGAACAGCCCGCCAGGGAAGAACAACAACACAATGAGGGGGTGAAGTGAGAGGCTCATCGGTAATACTCAATTCCGTAGCGGCGTAATTGTTCCCAGGTCCACAGCTGATCCTCATGGCCTTTGCGGCGAATCTGGATCATGCGGTCATTGCAGGAGAAACAGGGGTCAATACCGGCCAGCAGCATGGGCATGTCCGCCAGCTTGTGCCCGACGGCAACCGTGGAGATGGTGCTCCAGTTGCACAGGCTGGGCGTGCGGGATTTCACCCGCTCGGGGCGGTCGCCGCCGCCGCTCTTGATGTAGTAGAACAGCTCGCCGCGCGGCGCTTCCACACGGGAGATGGTCTCACCGGCCGGGATGCGGCGCGGAACCTTCGCGACCAGCTCGCTCTCGGGCATGTTGTCCAGGATCTGGCGGATGACGCGGCAGCTTTCGAACAGCTCTTTGATGCGCACCACGAAGCGGGCCGTCAGGTCGCCGCCGTTATCGGTCACCACGGTGACCGGGAACTCGGCGTAGCTGGCGTACGGCGCGTCGATGCGGATGTCGCGCGTCACGCCGGAGGCGCGGGCCGTGGGGCCGACTGCGCCCAGCAGCTCGGCCTGTTCCAGCGTCATCGGGCCGACGCCGCGGGTGCGGGCCAGGAAGGTTTCGTCCGTGGTCACCACCCTGAGGTAGTGCTGCAGGCGTTCCTCCAGGAAGTCGCAGCCCTTGCGGATGGTATCAGCCAGCTCGGGGGTGACGTCGATCTTCACGCCGCCCAGCACGTTGGTGGAGTAGTGCACCCGGTTGCCGGTCAGGCTTTCAAGCAGGTCCATGACCACTTCGCGGTCGCGCCAGGAGTACATGAACAGGGTGTCAAAACCGCCTTCGTGCGCGGCGACGCCCAGCCAGAGCATGTGGCTGTGGATGCGCTCCAGCTCAGCCACCAGCTCGCGAATGGCCTGCGCCCGCGGAGGGGCGGTCACACCGGCCAGCTTTTCCACACCCAGGGTGTAGGCCATGGCATGCACGTGCGAGCAGATACCGCACACCCGCTCCAGCAGGTAGATGTTCTGGATCCAGTTGCGCTGCTCGGTGCCTTTCTCGATGCCCCGGTGCACGTAGCCCAGGCGGATGGAGGCGCCGGTCACGATTTCCCCGTCGACGGAGAACTCGAAATGGCCGGGTTCTTTCAGCGCAGGATGCTGCGGTCCGATCGGTACAATAAATTTCTTGGGTTCTTTCGCTTCCATTTTGCGCTCCTGCTAGCTTTCCGACTCGGTTTCCAGCTGGTCAAAACCGGTAAATGACTTGCGCAGCGGGTACACCCCTTCCGGCCAGTCATCCGACAGCAGCAGCCGGGCGGGATCCGGCGTGCCGACCACGGTCACGCCGAACATTTCCATTAGCTCGCGTTCGTACAGCGTGGCCGAGGGGATCAGGTCGCACAGGGTGGGCACCTGCGCATCGGCGTAGGGCACGCTCACCCGCAGGTTGACCAGCGCGGCCATATCGGGGAAGGTGTAAACCAGCTCCACCTGCTCGTCTTCGGGATGGTCCAGGCCGGTGATGGCGGCCAGGTATCCCCTGTGAGCCTTGAGGATCAACGCGTCGACGGCCGCCAGCAGGTCCTCGCGCTCGATGCGCACGTCCAGGCGGTTGTCTTCCGGCCGGCTGACCTCTTTAGCCCAGGGTTTCAACAGCTCTTCAGCTTGCTGCAGCAGTTCTTCTGTATTCATAGCCAATCCTCTAGCCTTCCACGGCGGCCGGTTCCTCAGCCTTCCGCATCTCCGCGGAAGGAGCACCGGACTTGATCATTTCCAGCAGCTGAGCCACGCCGTAGATAATCGCTTCCGGACGCGGAGCGCAGCCCGGCACGTACACATCCACCGGAATGACATCGCCAATGCTCTCGCAGATGTTGTAGCAGCCGCGGAAAGCGCCGCTGGCAGTGCCGCACGAGCCGACTGCCACCACAAACTTGGGCGAGGGCATCTGCTCGTAGATTCTCTTCAAACGCTCTTTCGACTGGCGGGTAACCGGCCCGGTGCAGATCAGGATATCCGCATGCCGGGGGCTGCCCTGCAGCTTGACGCCCAGGCGCTCCAGGTCGTAGCGCGGGGTCAGCGTGGCCAGGATTTCAATGTCACAGCCGTTGCACGAGCCGCTGTTGTAGTGGATCACCCAGGGCGAGTTGATGCGCGCCCAGCTTTTCAGCCCGTCCATTACGGAAGCCAGCGGATTCGATGATTGATCGCTCATAATTACCTCCTTCCCTGCCTATCCCAGTAACAGTGCAACCAGCGCCAGCGACAGCCCGATAATGTACGGGGCGATCTGCCACGAAAAGGACCCGGTCCCCAGCACCAGCATGCCCAGGTGCAGTATGGCGAAGAAAAACGCGATCAAGAAGAACGGGCGGTAGCCCGGGGCAGCCGCGTAGTGAGGCGCTTCCTCGCCGCTGGAGTAGATGCTGCGCTTGACCGGGTTCGGGTCGGCCTTGGCAGCCATCGAGCGCCCGACCAGCACCAGCAGCCCGACCAGGGGCATGTAGATCAGGAAGGCCAGAGGGGGTGAAAGCAGTACTTCCATTCGAATAACTCCTTACCGTGCAATCGAAGCCAGCAGCGAGGCAGCCGCCGGTCCGGTGAGCCAGCTCATCAGGTGGGGCATGAAGCCCAGCACGACCACCGCGGCCGCCATGATCACCAGCGGCAGCTCCAGCTGCCAGGAGGGCTTCACCCCGCTTTCAACCACCTGCGCCGGCTTCAAGCGGTACATGCGGTTGACCAGCGGAGCGTAGTAGCCCAGCGAGAGCACGCTGTTCAGGCCGGCGAACACCACCAGCAGGATAACCCAGGGGTTCTGCGTCTGCGCCCCGCCGACGAAGATCTGCCATTTGGACATGAAGCCGGCCAGCGGGGGCAGGCCGCCCAGGCCCAGCACCGCGATGGAGAAGGCCAGCGCCACCAGCGGGTAGCGTTTGGACACACCGGCCAGGTCGTCCACCATCAGCGGGCGGTGCGAGCCGCGCGCCTGGTACAGGTAGTACATCAGCGCGCCGGCGCAAAGGAAGGCCAGGCTCTTCATCAGCGCGTGAGTGATCAGATGGAAGAAGCCGCCCGCCGCGCTGCTGGCCTGCTGGAAGGCCAGGGCCACGCCGAAGCCGATGAGCATGTAGCCCACGTGAGCCAGACTGGAGAAGGCCAGCAGGCGCTTGACCTGCGTCTGGCGCAGCGCCATCAGGTTGCCCAGCAGCATGTTGACCGCACCAAACCCGAGCAGCAGCACTCCCCAGGTCATCGAGATCGAGCTCAGCATGCCGGTCGTGCGCAGGATGGCTACCAGCGCGGTTTCAATCACTACGCCCGAGAGCATGGCGCTGATCCCGCTGGGGGCCTGCGAGTGCGCGTCGGGCAGCCAGGTGTGCAGCGGCACCAGCGCCGCCTTGACGCCAAAACCGATAATGAACAGAGCGCCGGCCGCCAGCATGGGGACAGGGGAAGCGAACTTCGCCATCTCGGCAATCAGGACCAGATCCGTTGCGCCGGTTTCGGCGAAGACCAGGATGATGCCCAGCAGGATTAACACCGAGCCGACCGCGCTTTGCACCAGGTACTTGAACCCGGCCTCCAGCGCGGAGGGCTGCTGGCGGTAGAAGCAGACCAGCATGAAGGAGCTGATCGCCATGGCTTCGTACCAGACCCACATGTTGAAGATGTCGCGGGCGCAGCCCAGGCCGATCATCGAGCCCATCATGATGATGAGCAGGGCGTAGTACTTCTCTTCCCCGGTCTCATGTTCCATGTACCGCCAGGAGTAGAAGACCACCAGCGTGCCGACCACCCACACCGTGGCAGCCAGCAGCAGCGAGATCCCATCCAGGCGCATGGTGACCATCCCCACCGTCCAGTCGATGGGCTGCAGGGTGGCCAGGTACGCCTGGCCGGCCTGGAACAGCGGCACGCCGCAGGCCAGCAGAAAGAGCAGAGCCAACCAGCGAGCTGAATTGACCAGCGCTCCCTTGAGGACGGACAGCCGGCCGAGCAGGTACACCAGCGGCGATACTGCCAGCGGTAGAGCGATTAACCAGGTCAAAGCAGATGCAGGCATGTTACGCTCCCATCACAAGAATAACCAGTATGACGGCCAGCCCGATCAGGATGCCGACCACGTTCCAGTTCAGCAGCCCGGTCTGGGTGACCCGCAGGGCTTCCGCGCCCTGCTGCGTGCCGCGCACGATGCCGCGGTTGATGTCTTCCAAGCCGAAGCTGTTCTGCGCCGCGCGGCCCAGCCCCTGCAGGGCCTGAGCCAGACCGGCCAGCTTCTCGCGCCACCACCAGGCCGCCAGACCCAGCACCACGGCCGCCAGCGCAACCAGCGTGAAGGGGTTGGAGATGACTTCCATCATCATCTCGCCGGTGGAGAGGGCATGCAGCGCATGGGCGGGCAGCGTCCGCTCCAGCATCGCGCTGAAGGGACCGGCCAGCAGCCAGCTGACCAGCGAGGCCAGCGCCAGGGGCACCATGGCAGTCTTCATCGCCTTGCCGGCGTCATGCACGTGCAGCTTGCCGCGCATCTGGCCGAAGAAGACCATCCAGACCATGCGGAAGGTGTACAGCGCAGTCAGCCCGGCCACGAACACCATCACTGCCCAGATCCACATCGGGCCGCCGTGCTCGCCGGCTTCCAGCACCAGCTCCTTGCTCCAGAAGCCGTTCAACACCGGGATGCCGGCCAGCGCCAGCGCGCCGATCACGAACACGGTGCGCACCAGCGGCATGTGCTTGCCCAGGCCGCCCATCTGGTGCATGTCGCGCGTGCCCACGCCGTGGATCACCGCGCCGGCCGCCAGGAAGAGCAGCGCCTTGAAAATCGAGTGGCTGAACAGGTGGAACTGGCTGGCAAAGATGCCGCCCGCGCCCACCGCGTAGACCATGTACCCCAGCTGGGACACGGTCGAGTAGGCCAGCGTGCGCTTCAGGTCCGAGGCCACCAGCGCCATCACGGCCGCCATCAGCGCCGAGAGCATGCCGACCACCATCACTGCCGTGGTCCAGCCCGGCACCGGCGAGAAGGCCGGGTAGAAGCGGGCCAGCAGGTACACGCCGGCGTTGACCATGGTGGCGGCGTGGATCAGCGCCGAAATGGGAGAAGGCGCTTCCATCGCATCGGGCAGCCAGGTCTGGAAGGGGAACTGGGCCGACTTGGCCGCGGCCGCAGCCAGGAACCCGAAGGCCATCAGGCCCAGAATGTTGCCGGGCATGGCGGCCGGATTCTGCAGGAACTGGTGGATGTCGTAGCTGCCGGTGTAGGCGTACAGCAGCACCGCGCCGAACAGCAGCCCCACGCCGCCGAACTGGGTGATGATCAGGGCCTTGATACCGCCGGCAACCGCTTTCGGATCGTCGTTGTAAAAAGAGATCAACGCATAAGAGCACAGCGCCGTGATTTCCCAGAAGGCGAACATCAGAAGCATGTTGCTGGTCAGCACCAGCCCGACCATGGCACCGATAAAGAACAGCACCAGCGCATAGTAGCGGCCCAGCTGCTCGGAGCCGTGCATGTAGTCCACCGAGAAAATGACCGCCAGGCTGCCCACCACCGTGGCCACGGCCGTCAGGAACACTCCCAGGCCGTCCGCCACAAAGGTGAAGTTGCCAAACGAACCGCCCACCGGTAAATCAACCACCGTGGCGGTGCCGGCCTGGGGGATGAGCAGCAGCGCCGCCACCCCGGCCGCCAGGGAGAACCCCACCGCCAGAGCATGCTGCAGGGCCGGCCGCTGGTCACGGACTGCCCAGACCAGAAGCGCGCCCAACCAGGGGAGTCCAATGGCGAGAAGAACGAGAGTGGATGCCATCTTACCTCCGCAGTGTCGTCAGTTTGGTGATATCGAGGGTGTTGAAGTGACGCCGGATCTGCACCGCCAGCGCCAGCCCCACCACAGCCACGATCGTATCGGCCACGATCACGGTCAGCGCCAGCGCCTGGCCGGTTTCGATCTGACCGCTCGCCCGGCCCGCCAGGACCAGACCCAGCATGGCCCCTTTGACCAGGATCTGCAGCGCTACCACCACTTTGATCAGATGGCGGGAGATGAGCAGCGCGTAAAGGCCCGCGCCGAGCAGGCCCAGAACCGCAATAAAAACAATGGCAGGAATACCGGTGTTCACGCGCCTTCCTCCTCGATCGCTTCACCGGCCGGCTCGGTGTCCGAGATCAGACCCAGAACGCCCAGCACGCCGGAGAAGATCAGCACGACCTGCAGCAGAATATCCAGGCTGCGCGCTTCCCAGAGCACAGCCTGAAAATCACCCCGCATCAGCGCCGGCAGACTGCTCTGCACGTTGGGCAGCACCATCCACCCCAGCAGCACCGCCGGGATCAGAACCATCGCCCAGGCCAGCGGTTTGGGCAGCGGAGCAGGCCAGCGCACTTCTTCTTCACCTGTCAAATTGATAGCAAAAACAAACAATACCGTGACCAGCCCTGCGCCAACGCTCAACTCGATGACGGCGATCTCGGGGGCGCCCAGCATATACATCATCAGGGCGACCAGGGCACTGGTACCGGCCAACCACAGGGCCGAAACCAGCAGCCGAGACGCGCGGATCGCGAAGAACGCGCAGATCAATATGCCGGCCACTATGGCAGCTTCCAACATAGATCCAACCTCCTCACGCGCGTTTAATAAAGGATTTCTATTACGCTTATACTCCATTAGACCGAAAAAGTCATGTGACTGATATCCCAAACCAGAGGATTTTTATCCTGAATGGGTAAATTGTGAAAAATACCACAAAATCCGGTGGGATGGCCCGTCCATTTCTTTTTTCAGCCAGGGAGAAAACCCTGCCGATTATACAGGAAGATGGCCCGCCCACCGGATTCAATTTTTCTGCAATCAAGAAGCGAGCGCTCCTCTCGGAGCGCTCGCTAAAAGGGTTCTAGCCAGGGGTTATTCGCCAATCGTAAAGACCGCCCCGGCGCTCTGGCCCTGCACCTCAGGGAAATGATAGGCCCAGGCGCGGGCCGGCAGCACCTGATACTCGCCGGGCTGCACCGGGGTCAGGTAGTACACCAGCTGGTAGGTGCCGGCGGGCAGGAAGTCGCTGGTCCACATCAGGCTGTCGTCACGCACGGCCGGCTCGGAGAAGCGCCACCAACCCCAGCCGAAGGCAAAGGGGTCCCGGGCGTCGACGTAGGCCAGGGGGTTTTCCAGGGTCACGGTGGTGTTGAGCTGCGGGTTGGCCACTTCCATGCCCGCCGGAATGAAGTCCTCCACCACCACGTTGTAGGCCGGTTCGGCCAGCGTGATGGTCAGGCGGGCCACCACCGGCTGGACCTGGCCCAGCTCCGCCCGGTCGATCGGTGTGCATTCCGCCTCCCGGCAGTTCTGCCCGCCGGACAGGTACTCGCGTTCCACGGCGATGCCCTGCGAGAACGCCCGGGCCTCCTCCACAGGCATGGAGACGTCCAGATAAGCCCGGTAGTACAGCCGTCCCGGCCCCTCGCCGCGCTCAATCACCAGCGCGTTGGGGCTGTCCGGAAACAGCTGCGCCAGCGACGTTTCCGCCTGAACCGGCTGCAGCCCGCCCGGACCGGCAGCGCTGCCGCCGCCCAGCTCCATCCCGTTAAGGAATGCGGCGAAGTCAAAGCTGGCCTGCGCGTCGCCGCTGGCACGCATGTAGGCGGTCAGCGCGTTCAGCGTCCAGGCCGTCGTGTAGCTGCTCCCCCAGCCGCCGGCCGGCTTCCAGTTCGCCACCAGGTAGCGCGCCGCTTCAGCCAGCAGCGGAGAAGAAGGGTCCAGCTCGGCCAGCAGCGAGACCACCACCGACGTGGTGCTCACCGGCGTGGATAAGTTCCGCCAGTCGTCGTCCGGCGCGGTCCAGCTGGCTCCGGTGGCAGTTCGCGCGGCGCTGCCCCGCAGGTTTTCCACCAGCGCGGCGGCATCGGCGCTGTCCGGGTCGATGCCGCGCAGGGCAGCCGCCAGTAAAGCCTGCCCGGACGGCGAGAGCCGCTCCCGGTAAGGCAGCAGCGCGTCCGGCGGGACGTTCGTCAGGCCCGATTCCGAAAGCACGTAATTGATAAAGGCCAGGCGGTTGAGCTGCCAGTCCGGCGTGCCCGCTGACGGGGTGATCAGCGTGGCCATCAGGTAATTCTGCGCCGCCGATACCACCGCCTCACTGACGTCGAATCCGGCCTCCCGCGCGCGGACCAGCGCCAGCAGTCCGTAGGCCGTCAGGTGCGCATCCGGATCGGCCAGCGGCGCCCAGCCCCAGCCGCCGTCCGACAGCTGGCGCTGCTGCAGCGCTTCCACGTCCGCCGGAATGACCTCGCGCAGCAGAACCAGACGGTCCTCCATCCCGGCCTCGCTCAGGGCCAGGTAGGTCTGCGCGTTGGCCAGCAGCCGGGAGATGATTGGCTCGGTGAAGTCGTCATCCTCGGCCCGCAGGCCTTCCAGCTCGGCCAGCGCCAGCGCCGCCAGCGAGGGGGTCATTTCCACGCGCAGCTCGCCGCCGCGCGGATCGCTGCTGCGCGGCAGGGAGACCAGCTCCAGTTCCTGCCCGGCCTGCTCGAGGATGCCGGTGGTGCCGAAGGTCTGGCGGCCGCGGTAGCGCAGGACCGGCACCTGCCCGCCCGCAGGCGTGGTCGCGTCCTGCAGATCGCCGGCCTCGGCGCGGAAGATCAGCTCGACGGCCTCCACGTCCTCCGCCGTGCCCCACCAGTAGACCTCCTGCCTCCCTCCGGCGGGCAGATCCACCGTCTGCACGGGCTGATGGTCCGCGTCCAGGCTGAAGCCGCTGGCGATTAGCTGCACCCTGGCCTCCAGATTACCGGCGGTGTTGTTTTGCACCACCGCGCCCAGGCGCACATGGTCGCCGGCGACGAAGAAACGCGGCGCCAGCGGGCGCACCAGCAGCGATTTGGTGGTCACCAGCTCGCTGACCAGCTCACCGACCCGGGCGTCGCCGGTCAGCCCCCGGGCGGTGATCACCCAGGTGGTCAGGTTGTCCGGCAGGGTGAAGGAGACCTGCGCCCGGCCGTTCTCATCGGTCTCCACCGCGGCGCTCCAGAAGGCGGTGTCCTCGAACTGCGCGCGCGGGTCCAGCTGCAGCAGGCCCTCATCCCCTCCGCCGCCACCCCCACCGATGGGCGAAGAAGCGATGCGGTCAGCCGAGACGGCCAGCGCCAGGCTGCTCCACACGTTGAGCGGCCGCCGGCTGTAGAAGGCCTGCAGGATGTCCGGCGCGTTGGGATCCGCCAGCGCCAGCACGGCCCTGTCGACCGCAGCCAGCGAGAACTCACCCTGCACCGGACGGCCGTCCGCATCGCGGGCCAGCAGGGTCAACCGGACCTCTTCGCCAGGCTCAGCCTGTTCAGGCTGCACTTCCAGCTCCAGGTTCAGC
The DNA here is from genome assembly GCA_002385985.1 of Anaerolineaceae bacterium UBA3924. Lineage (GTDB taxonomy): Bacteria > Chloroflexota > Anaerolineae > Anaerolineales > Anaerolineaceae > UBA3924. The sequence goes on from DGEO01000020.1 coordinate 62,444, forward strand.
GACTGGCGCACCGGGGAAACCGGCAGCTCCAGCAGGCCGAAGCGGAAATCCGCCCGGCCTTCGCTGTCCCAGCCCAGCAGCGTGACGGTGACATACACATTGGGCGCGTACGCCTCCACCAGCGGGATTTCCAGCACCTCGCTGGTGCCGCTCAGGCGCAGGATTTCCGTGGTGATCACCTGCTCCCGCTCGACTGTGACCAGCGCCAGCACCTCGCCGCCCAGCGGATTGGGCACGAAAACGCGAGCCAGGTCGCCAGGCCGGTAATCCATGCGCTCGGTGGTCAGCTCCAGCCGCTGGTTGGGCAGCTGCGGCCAGGGGGCCATTCCCGCACCGCCGACCCAGACCAGCACCTCGGTCAGCGCGCCTTCACCGCCAACCACCAGGCGGTAGGTTCCCGGCGTTTCGGGGGTGTAGGACAACCGCGCGGCGCCGTCCGGCCCGGTTTCAAAGTCCGTAGAGCCAACCGGCTCAACCTCTTCCTCAAACTCTGCCCAGCCTTCCGGCCCCAGGTTCCAGTTATGGGTCCATTCCACCCGCTGGAACTCCGCCCGCAGCCGGCGCCCGCCGGAGGACTCGCCTTCCCAGTCCTGGGTCCGGATGGAGAAGCCCAGCTCCTCCCCGGCCTGGCCGGACCAGGACTCCGGGCGCACGCCGATGGTGAAATCCGCCGCGCGGATCTGCACTTCCGCCCGCGCGCTCACCGGCAGCGCCGATTCATCCACCAGGGTCACTTCCAGGGTGAGAGACTGCAGTTCCTGCTCCAGCAGGTCTTCTGCCAGCTCAGCGCCCTCCCAGGAGAGCAGCATCCGGCCGTTCGCATCCGTGCGCCCCTCCCCCTGGGCAACCAGCCGGCCGCCGCCCAGCAGCCCCGGCATGGACAGGCTCATCCAGGACAGGTCCAGCCGCCCGGCCTGGTATCCGTCTGATAGCACGACCGGTTCCGGGATGGTGTACAGCTGCCAGATCAGCCGGACGCCATCCGCCGGGCCGCGGAAGAAATAATCAGCCTGGACTTCCGCCGCCAGATCCTCACCGGAGAGAATCTCCTCCGCGGCGAACTCCACCTGCAGATCAATTTCCGGCTTGCGGTACGAGGCCACCTGGAAGGTGAGCACCGCGCCGGGGTAATCCGATGTGCTCAGGGTGTACATTCCGGCCGGGGCGTTTTCCGGCAGGGTGAACTGGCCCGAGGCAGTGCCGTAGTCTGACAGTGTCAGCCGGGCGGCGTGCAGTCCGGGGCGCTTTCCGGTGATCATGTCGAAGGGACCGAACGCTTCCACATCCAGGCCCATGCCCCGCAGCGGAGTGTACCCGCTGACGCCCGGCTGCAGCGCGACAGCACGGTAGTACACGGTCTGCCCGGGGCGGTAGATCGGCCGGTCGGTGTACAGGTAGATCTGGGGATCGCTGCCCGCGAAGGTGGCCGGGATGTTGAACTCCCAGGGTGAAATGCCCTGATGCCAGTGGCTGGATGCCAGGGTGAAATTCTCCTGCCCCGGCTCGCCGCCGACCACCGTCACGGGCGAGTACACATCCAGGTCCTCCGGCAGTTCAATGTGCGCCAGGCCCTGCATGTCGGTCACCCCGCTGCCCACCTGCGCTCCGGAGGAAGTCCAGGCGGCCAGCTCCAGTCCGCTGACCGGTTCGCGGGTCTCCAGGTCCACCGCCCAGGCGACCAGCTCACCCTGCGCCTGCTTGAGCGTCAGGTGAATGCGGCTGGAGACCACGAAGAACGGCTCCGCCTGGAAGGGGGTGGTCTGCTGCGGAGCGCGAATGGAAAAGGCGTACAGCCCGTACGGAAGCGGACCCTGGTCCCTGGTGAGGGGCAGCTCAAAGCCGGTGTTCCGGTCGGCCGGCAGCGTCACCGGCACGCTCCAAGACTCCGCCCCCGCCATGCCCGGCCAGGAAACGAATCCGTCCAGCAGGCGGAGGTATTCCGCCAGCTGCGCCGGGCGGGCCTGCAGGTCTACCCGGTCGATGTTGGTCCCCTGCGCCCCGATGACCGCCTCACCCGGCCCGACAAAGACCGCGCTGGCGTTCATCTGCAGAATGGGGATGGTCAGGAAGGGGTCCACCGGCAAGGTGCGCACCTCGGTTACAAACGCTTCGCCCATCTCCTGCCCCCAGCGGTCGCGAAGGCCGGGCTGCAGCGTCAGGCGATAGGTCTGGTTCGGCGTGAAAGCGCCCAGAACGTTGATGCTGTACCCGTCCGGGTCGCTGAAGTATACGCTCAGGTTGGGGACCTCCGGGTCCAGGCGGACGAAGTCCTCCAGGTCCTGGTCCATGTCCAGCGGCGCGGTCAGGTTAATGTGCACAAACCCGAATCCGCTGGAGACGTTCACCCCTTCCGCCGCCGGGTCCGGCTCCAGGCTTAGCACCGCCAGATCTCCCACTGTGACGAACGTCCAGGCCGAATCTACGCCGAGCGGCGTGCCGCCCAGCCCGGCCGCCTGGCCGGAGAGCCGCAGGAAATAGCGAGAAGACCGCGCCAGCCGGTCCTCCGGCTGGATCACCAGCCGGGTGCCGTCTTCCTGCCACTCGGCCTGATAGGGCACCGCCTCGCCCTGCTCCGTGGTGAGAGTCAGATTGGCCTCCACGCTGTCCGGGTCCACCGGCTGGTTGAAGGTCAGGGTGAGCGCTGCGTCCAGCGCCAGCAGCCGGGTGGGTTCCGGATCGACCGACAGCAGGCGCGGCAGGGCCGTGGTGAAGGTCCACTCCGCCGGCTCGGTCTCCAGCGGCGCGCCCTGCGCGGAGGTCAGTTCTGGGTTCAGGCGCAGGCGGTACTCCACCCCGCCCTGCAGCGCGGGCATACCGTAATAGATGTAGGTGCTGGTGTTCAGCCACTCGCCGCGCCCGCCCGTGTCCGGCTCCAGAGTGAAGGCGGCGGGCAGGTCTGCGGAATCAGCGCCCAGCGGCACCACCGGCTGGTTGAAGGTCACCGCGATGGCCGCGGTCGGGTCCAGGTCCAAGGTGCCGGGCAGCGGAAGCCGCTCGGTCACCTGCAGGGGGCCGGGGGTCTGGTAGACGAACTGGTCCGCTTCCCCCAGCGCCAGCCCGCTGCTGGAGCGGGCGGTTTCCGCCAGGGTGAACTGCACCTGCGTGTTCGGGGCGAACGGCTCGGCTGGGCGGAACTGAAGCGTGGCTGCGTCCAGCCAGGCCAGCTCACCCGGCACTTCCGGGGTCACCTGGAGGGCCGCTTCGACCGTGCCCGTGTCCATGGGCTGGTTAAAATAGAAGGTCACCGGGCTGTCGACGCCCAGCAGACCGGCAGGCGGATCCGACTCCACCACCGCCGGCGGCAGGTCCAGCCTGGCGGAGGGGTTCAGCGTTGGCGGCACTCCCTCCGTCGTGGGGGTCGGGGTTGGTTGGGCCGGCTCGGGCCGCGCGGACGGCACGCACGCGGTGACCAGCAGGCTCAGCAGAAGAAACAGCGCGAACGGGCGCTGCCAGCGCCGGGTGTTGTCCTTGAGGTGGTTCACGTCTACGCTCCTTGTCCGGTCCATCAGGGATCCGCTAATTTGATTATACGGGGTTCAAACCACTATTTGCAGGACCGCTCCTGCACCACACCGTAGACGATGGCGATGCGCCATTCGTTCCCGGAGGGCTTTGCGCGCAGCCGCGCTTCAAGGTATACTCTCGCTCGACACACCCTGCTGATCTGGAAAGGCCCGACCTGCCTGCCATGACCTTGAAATCCATCCTCGCCTGGGACCAGCACTGGACATCCCGCCTGCACTTGAGCCGCGACAGCGGCCTGGCCTGGCGTCTGGCCGCTGTGCTGGCCCACTCCGGGGACTCGTGGTTCTGGCTGCCCGGTCTGGGGCTGATCTGGCTATTCTCGCGCGGCGAATGGCACGCCCGTGCGGCCATCATGGCGGTGGGCGTCTTCGCTCTGGCGGTGCTGGTCATGCTGATCAAGTTCACCGTCAAACGGGCCCGACCGGACGGCGACTGGGGCGCGGTCTACCGGCAGACCGATCCGCACTCCTTCCCCTCCGGGCACGCCGCCCGCGCTTTTTTGCTGCTCATCCTGGCCTGGGCACTGGGTCCGTCCTGGCTGGCCGTCGCCCTGACCCTGTGGGCGCCGCTGGTGGCCCTCTCGCGAGTGGTCACCCGCATGCACTACCTCTCCGACGTGCTGGCCGGCGCGCTGCTGGGCGTGGTTTTCTCCGCGGTCGTGCTGGCCCTGGTCCCCCTGCTGATGCGGTTTTTCCCCTTCCTGTTCTGATCCGCCGCGCTTCCCACTCAGGTTGACAGGTTCCCTCCCATTGAAGTATTCTTAATGACGGGAATGGCTGAGTCCCGGTGGGCTCCCCGGTCTTCAAAACCGGTGGCGGGCCGTTATGCGGGCCGCGGTGGGTTCGACCCCCATCCATTCCCGCCTTTTTAATAACCGGTACCAGCCCTACAGGTGGATGATGGACTATAAATGGGCTCAACCAACGGAAGTGGAAGATCCGATCGACGACCAGGTCGAAGCGCTGGTCCGGCGGGTCTTTTCTGTAACAGACCGCACCCTCGGCGATCCCCGGCGGAGCTACCTGGTGCGCTACGGCGGGCAGCTGCTCAACCCGGATTCGGAAGGCGCGTACGATTTTCTCTACTCGAGCCTGCGCCCCCACGGCCTGACGCCGCTCTTCCGGGTTGAAGAGGGCCGTCAGGCGGTTTATCTGGTGCCCAGCCCGCCCGAACCCCGGCCGTCGAACCGGCTGGTGAATCTGGTGCTGCTGGTCCTGACGATGATGAGCGTGCTCTTCGCCGGGGCATTGTTTGCCGCCGGTAACGACCTGCCCGGCACCTGGGCAGAGGGCGTGCGCTTTATCCTCACCGGCTGGCCGTTTGCCCTGAGCATCATGGCCATCCTGGGCGCGCACGAGATGGGCCATTACCTCACCGGGCGGTATCACGGCATCCAGCTCACCCTGCCCTATTTCATTCCCTTCCCGCTCAGCCCCTTCGGCACCATGGGCGCTTTTATCAGCATGAAAGCGCCGCCCAAAAACCGCAATCACCTGCTGGATGTGGGCATCGCCGGGCCGCTGGCGGGCTTTATCATCGCCGTCCCCGTGCTGCTGATCGGTCTGTCGCTTTCCACCGTCTCGACCTTGCCCGCAGCCCCGTCCGGCGGGCCGGTGCTCCTGCTGGAGGGCAATTCCATCTTCTATCTGGGAGCCAAATACCTGGTCTTCGGCCGGCTGCTGCCCGCACCGGAGTCCTATCAGGGCATCCCGGCGCTGATCTACTGGATCCGCTACCTGCTCGCCGGGTCACCGCTGCCCTACGGCGGGCTGGACGTCAGCCTGCATCCGGTCGCATGGGCCGGCTGGGCCGGCCTGCTGGTGACGGGCCTCAACCTGCTGCCGGCCGGCCAGCTCGACGGCGGGCACGTGCTCTACGTGCTCTTCGGCCGCGAGCGGGCCAGGCTGCTGCTGCCCCTGCTGCTGGTGGCCATGGTCGGCCTGGGCTTCATCTGGTCCGGCTGGTGGCTGTGGGCGCTGCTGCTGTTTGTGCTCGGCCGCCAGTACGCCGAGCCGCTGGACCAGATCACCCCGCTCAGCCC
>DGEO01000020.1:68219-82340 GCA_002385985.1 Anaerolineaceae bacterium UBA3924
CTGATGTAGGCTGCGCGGCTCAGCCCATCGCCTCGATCCACTGCCCGTCCAGGGTCAGGTAACGCCGCAGGTTGGAAACGACCAGGCAGATATGCGCCGGCAGCACGCAAAGCAGGTCTCCGACGCGCACCCGCTCGAAGGCCGCCGCGGGCAGTTCGATGATGCCGTGCTCCTGTGACACGCGGGTGACACAGCCGCCCTCCACCGGCAGCTCCCAGCCCTTCTCACCCGGGAAGGCGACCAGCCCGAACACAGTTCGCTCGCCCAGCCGGACCGTATCCTTGGACAGATGCACCGCGCCGCCGTACACGACCGCTTCGCGCCTTTCTGGGTGCAGGGCCACCACCGGGCAGGCCACCGCCGCGGCGATCTGGTCGACCGTGCAGGCGCCGGCCCGCATCTGCTGCACGTCGTAGAAGACGAAGTTGCCGGGGCGGATCTCCTCCACCTGTCCCAGCTCCGGGCTGAGGCTGCAGCCGGGCGTATCCCCTGCCGAAAGCAGCAGTTCCGCGTCCGCTTCGGGCTGCAGAGCGTCACGCAGCGCCTGCATGCGCTGGACGCTCTGGCGGTACAGCGCCACCACCTCGTCCGGCCCGGCGGCGTGATACGTGTGACCGGCGTGGGCCAGCAGCCCGCGCAGCCGCAGATGCTTCGCCCTGCGCGCTTCGGCCAGAAGCGGCCGGAAGGTCTCCGGGCGGTCCCAGGGCAGGCCGGTGCGGCCCGTGCCCACGTCCACCTTGAGCCACAGCCCGGCCTCCCCGTCGAGCGCGCCGTCCAGGGCCTGGATGGTCTCGGCCGACTCGGCCAGCAGCCCCAGCCGCACGGACTGGCTCAGCCGGCGGATGCGCTCCCGCTCGCGCAGGTTGGCCGGGAAGGCGATGGTGATGTCCTGCCAGCCGGCGGCGGCGAAATACTCAGCCATGCTCACCGAGGAGACGGTGATGCGGTCCACGCCTTCCTCCCGGAACCAGGCGCCGATCTCCGCGGACTGGTGGGTCTTGAAGTGCGGGCGCAGCCGCACCCCCTGCCGGCGGGCTTTTTCCGCCATGCGGCGAATGTTGGCCCTGGCCCGGTCCGCATCCAGCAGCAGCGTGGGTTGTTCGATCAGCGCATCGGTTTTCATTTCCGCTCCTCGGGGGTTTTGACTCATTTTAACACACCCCCACTCGCCAGTACGCAGCCGCGATCCGGATCGCACCTATAATTACCACATGGATCAGTACCAACTCGCTGAGATCTTCGACCGCATCTCCGCCCTGCTGGAAATCAAGGGGGAGGTGGTGTACAAACGCCTGGCCTACAAGCGGGCGGCCGACTCACTGCGCGACCTGAACGCGGACCTGCAGCAGCTGCACGCCGAGAACCGGCTGGAGGAGATTCCCGGGGTGGGCAAGGCCATCGCCGAAAAGATCGCCGAGCTGCTCGACACCGGGCATCTGCGTTTCCTGGAAAAGCTTGAAGCGGAAATCCCGCCCTCGCTGGTGGAGCTGCTCTCCATTCCCGAGGTCGGCCCGAAGAAAGCGCTGCTGTTTTATAAGGAAGCCGGGGTGACCAGCCTGGCTGAACTGGAAGCCGCCGCCCGGGAAGGAAAGCTCAGCCAGCTGCCCGGGATCGGTCCGCGCACCGAAGCTCGCATCCTGGCGAACATCGAAGCCCACACCCGGCGCAGTGTGCGCATGCCGCTGCGTGAAGCCCGGATCGCCGGCGAGCGCTGGCTTCGCTGGCTGCGCGGCCTGCCCGGCGTGCAGCAGGCGGACCTGGCCGGGAGCATTCGCCGCTGGCGCAGCACCATCGGCGACATCGACCTGGTGGCCGCCTCCGCCGACCCGAAGCCGGTGATGGAGGCCTTCGTCAACCACCCTGAGGTCAAGCTGGTCAACGACCACGGAGAATACAAGTCCAGCGTACTGCTGAACTCCGGCATCAGCGTGCAGCTGTGGGTGCAGCCGCCCGAGCGCTACGGCACCCTGCTGTTCCACGGGACCGGCTCGAAGGACCATAACGTGCGCCTGCGCGAGCTGGCCCAGCAGCGCGGGCTGTCCCTGTCGGAGCGGGGGCTGGTGGATAAGGAAGGCAGGGAGCAGCTCTTCGCCGATGAGGAGCAGCTGTATAAGGCGTTCGATTTGCCCTGGATTCCGCCGGAGCTGCGCGAAAACCGCGGTGAGTTCGAGGCTGCGCGGAACGGCCGGCTGCCGGAGCTGATCCGCCTGGAGGATCTGACCGCCGAGCTGCATTCCCACTCCAACTGGTCCGACGGCAGCCTCCCCATCCTCAAGATGGCACAGGCCGCCCGCGAGCGCGGCCTGCGGGTGCTGGCCATCACGGACCACTCGCAGAGCCTGGGCGTGGCCAACGGGCTGAGCCCGGAGCGGCTGCGCGCCCAGCGTAAAGAAATCGACGCCGCACAGGCCGAGCTGGGCGATTCCATCCTGCTGCTGCAGGGTGTGGAGATGGAGATCCGCGCCGACGGCATGCTGGATCTAGACGACGATACCCTGGCCGGGCTGGACATCGTCATCGCCTCGCTGCACGTGGGCCTGCGCCAGCCGCGCGAAGAGGTCACCCGCCGCATGCTAACCGCCATTCGGAACCCGCATGTGGACCTGATTGCCCACCCCAGCGGGCGGCTGCTCGGCCGGCGCGACGGCGCGGATCTGGACTGGGACGCCGTCCTCGCTGCCGCGAAGGAGCACGGCGTGGCGCTGGAGATCAACGCCCACCCGGACCGGCTGGACCTGGACGACATCTACGCCCACCGCGCCGCTGAAATGGGCATCCCCATCGCCATCAACACCGACGCCCACTCCCCGGCCGACATGGACCTGCGCGAGTACGGGGTCTACATCGCCCGGCGCGCCTGGCTTGGCCCCGCGCAGGTGATCAACACCTGGCCCGCTGAACGGCTGCTGCGCTGGCTGCGCGAGCGCCAGCCATCCTGAGCCAGGCAAGGGGAATAGAGCACACAACTAAGAATTTTGTGCCGGCAGGGTTCTCCCCATCGCCCGGGGGGAAATCCCGTATTTTTCCGCCCGCCCGCAGCGACTATAGTGGATAAGGAAGGCAGCGCCTGCCTGCCGGACCGGTTCCGGTCGGGCGGGCTGCCGGGAAAGGAGCGGAACATGTGGGATCGTGGTCATGGGCGCGGCCGCCGGTGGGACGATGAAGAGCGGCGTCCTCCCAGGCGAGGCTACCGTGAGGACGAGTTCGGCGAAAGGCAGGATTTCCAGGACGAAGGCCGCTACGGCCGCGAGGACATGGGCTACGGCGGCCGAGGCGAAGGCACAGGGTTTGACACCCAGAATGACCCGGGCTTTTACCGCAGCAGGCGCGGAACGGACCGGGATTACGGCTACGGCCGCTACAACCAGCCCTACGAGGCTGAGGATGAAGACTTCGGCCCGGGCTACCGCCGCATAGGGCTGGATCGGGAGCAGGGCGCCGGTCAGGGCTACCGGCGGGACTATCGGTCCGACCCCGGTGAACTGGATGATGACTCCGCCGGTTACCGCCCCCGTTTCGGCCCCGGACGCCTGCCGTTCCGGCGCCGGTTTTCCGGGAAAGAGGGCTGGGAAATGGGCGTCCGGGGACGACCACGCCTGGAGGCCTGGATGATCCCCGGACCGCACACCGGGCTTGGCCCGGAAGGCTACCGCCGGCCCGACGAACGCATCCTGGAAGACGCGCTCGAGCGGCTGACCCTGCACGGCCAGGTGGACGCCCGCCGGATCCAGGTGGAGGTGAAGGACGGAGAAGTCTACCTGCGCGGGCAGGTCAACAGCCGGCAGGCCAAACGCCTGGCCGAGGACGCCGTCGAGACCATCCCCGGCGTAAGGGATGTGCACAACGAAATCCGCGTGGCGTTCAAGGTCGCCGGGGATATGCCTCCTGGCGGCGAAGGCTCCGGCCCGCCTGGAGAGCCGGGATGAAAAAACAAAAGGCCGGTTTTTCACCGGCCTTAATTGATTACAGGTATCGCCCTAGACCTCAGGGCAGGTAGCCGAACATCACCTCATTGCCGAAGGCCAGCAGCACCCGCCGGTCCGGTGTGATCAGGAAGGCGGTCGCCGGCCGCTCCGGCACCGGGTAGCTGCCCAGATGGTTGGGGCGCAGCTCGGTCTGCAAATTGAGCACCATGCTGAAGTAGTAAATCGAAGCCTCATCCGGGCTGAACAGGAACAGCGAGTGAGCCGGGTACTCGGTCGCCAGCACCTGCGAGACCGGTTTGCCCAGCGATACCACCGGCTCGGTGTTCTGGCCGTCCCGGGTCAGCTTGTAGGGGAACGGCTCCGTGCAGGTGGTGGACACGGTGTCAAACTCGCTGGAAGTGCACTTGGTCATGTGCCCGTCCGCATGGAGCAGGAACAGGTCGTCGCCGTAGACGGCCAGGCTGACCACATCGCCCAGCGGCGGCACCTGCTCGTCGAAGTACAGGCGCGGAGCCTGGACGAAGTCCACCCCGTTCCCGCGGTAGCGCCACACCGCTGGCAGCTGGTTGTCCAGCACGTACAGCGTCCCGCTGGCCACGGTCACGTCGGCCAGGTTAACCCAGCCCGCGTCCGGCGGGATCAGGGTGATGCTCTCCGGGGCCATGTTCGGCCCGCAGAAGAGGATGTTCCCCTGCTGATCGATGCCCATCACCGTGGCCGGGCTGTGACCGTTGTCCCGGGGCAGGGCTGCCAGATCCACCAGCGGACCGTCGATGAGCATGTCCGCGCCCGGCGCACCCGGGCCGCAGAGGAAGTGCTCATCCACCCGGTAAGCCGGCCGTTCGAAGATCAGGCGCACGATTCGTCCGGTGCTGCTGTCCAGCCCGTAGATGTCGCCGTCATATCCGGCCGTCATCTTGACGATGTTCACGGACTGGGAGAAGGGCTGCTGCGAGGCTGGCTGGTAATCGATGCGCTGCACGCCGTCCATCAGGTCGATGGCCGCCTGCGCCTGAATGCGCAGGGCCAGCGATTCTTCGGACTGGCCGTACTGGTCCGCCTGATCGATCCACTGAAGGGCCTGCTCCCAGTTCGTGCGGCGCAGCGCAGGGTCGTCCTGGTCCACCGCCAGACGCACGTACTCGCTGGCCTGCACCAGCATCGCCTGGTGCTGCTTGCCCTCCCCGTTGCGCATGTACACGGTCACCGCCATGGCGACAATCACCAGCGGGACGGCCACGGCGATGAACAGCAGCGTTCCGGTCGAGAGCTGCGGCGGCTCGTCGGCAGGGCGCTGCGCCATGCGGGTGAGCGCCTGCTGGCCGGCCATCGCCGTGCGGCGTTTGACCGCCTCTCCGCGCACCCACAACCGTGCCAGGCGGCGTCCGGCCCTGCGGAAGATGGATTCGGAGGGAGGTTTCGGTGTCTCATCCGCCGGGGCTGGCGCAGGCGGCACCTCGCGGGCTGCCGGGCGCGCCGCCGGTCTGGACCATGTGCGGGCTTCACTGCGGGCAGGCTGCGGTTCCACCCGGCGCACAGGCGTGGAGACTGGTTCCGTAAACGCTGGCTCCGCCGGTTCCGGCGCCGGAGCGGGCGGAATCTTCGCTGCCTCAAATGGTTCGGGTGCCGGCGGCTCTTCCTGCAGGAACTCCACCGCCGGCAGCGTCTCCTCCGGAAGATCCAGCGGAGCAGCAGCCGGTTCAGATCCGGGCATCTCATCGGCCGCAGGCCACTCTTCCACATCCGGCTCGCTGACTGCCGGAGCATAATCTTCAAATGGGGTAGTCTCCGGCGCGGGTATGTCCGCAGCCGGCTCAAAGGTTTGCGGTGCCGCTTCTGCGGGCGCAGGTTCCGGTTCCTCCGCGGCGGGCGGGAGCGGGGTGATGCGGATTTCTCCCTTCCCCTCCGCCACCTTCAGCAGGGCAAAGCCGGTATCCGCCGGGCTGGCGCCCAGCAGCCTGCGGCGCAGGTGCGACGGCCCCAGCTGTGAAAGCCCGCTCAGCGTCTCCACCGTCCAGGCCAGCTGGGGATCACCGCTGAGCAGGATCACGTCACCCGGCTGCACCACGGCCTGATAGAACTGCACCGGCGGGTTCTTGCTCAGTCCCAGACCGCGGCCGGCGCTCTGCTCATTGAAGGCGCGTGCCCCGCTGCGGTCGACCACATACGAGCAGCCCGGCCCGGAGTGCGCCAGATAGACTTGCCCCCCGCGCAGCACAGCCATCGCCAGCCGGCCGACCAGCGTGCCTTCGCGCTGGGTGCGGATGTTGCGGCTCATCAGGCGGTCGTTCAGCTCGGCCGCGGCGGTGCGCAGCGCGTAGGTCACCGATCCGGGGCAGCGGTAGTAGCTGTCGGCCAGCGACTGCGCCAGTTCATTGATCTGGTCCGGGGTAATGGGCGCGGACCCTTCCAGACGCAGCAGCAGCGCCAGCACGTCCTCTCCGCGGTTGCGTGCTGTGCGGCGGGGCGGGTTGGTGACCAGCAGGCCGGGGAGGTCCGGCTGCTCGGTCCCGGCGACCCGATAATAGGCATGTACCTTCAATGTCAACACTGGGGATAACCCTTCCGCGGCAAGTTTGTGTAACGGGCCTGACCGGAATTATACCCGGGCAGCGCGCCGGAATCGATCCATCCGCCGCAAATGGTGCAATTTTCATGCCAGGGTTTTCGTTTTCCCCCGCTTATTAGCAAATATTCCTACAATTTTAGTCATAATTTAATCCAGGTACATTATGCTGATGAAAAGCCGGTCAGGAAGGTGTCCTATGAGCAAGCGCAAGGCTCTGTTATCTCCACCCATACCCCCCTCCGAAATCACCCCGGAGCATGTGTATATCAACCGGCGGCAGTTCCTCGGCGGAGCTGGCGCGCTAAGCCTGGCCGCCCTGCTGGCCGCCTGCGCCCCGGGAGGAGGCAGTTTTCCGACGGATTCAGGCACCCCCTTCCCCACCGCCACGGGCGAATCGGACGAAGCCATCACCCCCTACGCGGCCATCACTAATTACAACAACTACTACGAGTTCACCGTGGACAAGGAACGGGTGGCCGTGCTGGCAGAGAACTTCCGTATCTCACCCTGGCAGGTGGAGGTCGGCGGGCTGGTGAACAACCCGCGCACCTTCGGCCTGGAAGACCTGCTGCGCATGTTCGACCAGGAAGAACGCATCTACCGCCTGCGCTGCGTGGAGGGCTGGTCCATGGTCATCCCCTGGATGGGCTTCCCGCTGGCCCGGCTGCTGGAGGAAGTTGAACCGACCGGTGACGCTCGCTACGTCATGTTCACCACCCTGCTCGACCAGGAGCAGATGCCCGGAACGCGCTCCAGCTTCTACCCCTGGCCGTACACCGAAGGGCTGCGCCTGGACGAGGTCATGCATGACCTGACCATCCTGGCGACCGGGCTGTACGGCAAGGAGCTCACCCCGCAGAACGGCGCGCCCATCCGCCTGGTGGTCCCCTGGAAATACGGCTTTAAGAGCATCAAAGCCATCATCAGCATTGAGCTGGTGGCCGAGCAGCCCCCCACGTTCTGGAACCTCATCGCTCCCAATGAGTACGGCTTCTACTCCAACGTCAACCCCGAGGTGGACCACCCGCGCTGGTCGCAGGCCTCGGAGCGTCGCATCGGTGAAAGCGGGCGCCGCCGCACCCTGCTGTTCAACGGCTATGAAGAGGACGTGGCCCATCTTTACGCCGGCATGGACCTGACTGTAAATTACTAGTGAACGCCCGCAAACCTTTCCGCATGACCCGCCTGCACCTGGCCGCCCATCTGGCGGCGCTGGTTCCCCTGGCCTGGCTGGCGGTCGACGCCCTGACCGGCAGCCTGACCGCCAACCCCATCCAGGCCGCCACGCAGCGGGCCGGACTGTACGCGCTGAGCCTGCTCACCGCGTCGCTGGCCTGCACCCCCATCCACATCGTGACCCACTACGGCCCTATCCTCAAGCTGCGCAAGCCGCTGGGGCTTTACGCTTTCATGTACGCTGCCCTGCACGTTTTTATCGTGGTCGGCGTGGATTATGCCTTTGTCTGGGAGTTCCTGCTGGAGGACCTGGGCGAGAAGCGCTACATCTTCGCCGGGCTGGGGGCCTTCATTATTCTCAGCGCCCTGGCCGCGACCTCCTTCAAGAAAATCAAGCGCCGGATGGGCAAACGCTGGAAGCAGCTGCACAAGCTGGTCTATCTGGCGGCCGGCCTGGTGGTGCTGCACTTCACCTGGGTGGTCAAGGGCAGCGTCGAGCGCCTGGCCGGAGATATCCTGCAGCCGGTTCTCTTCGGGACCGGGCTGGCGGTGCTGCTGGCCATGCGGGTGCCGCGGATCAAGAACGCCATCCGCCAGCGCCTGCCTGTGCCGCGCTGGGCGCCGCCGGGACAGCGCGCGGCGCAGTTGAAAAACCGCGGCGGACCGGCCGGATCGCTGCCGCCTGACCTGTAATACCCTGTTCTGCATAACGCGTCCGCCTGCTGGCAGCACTGCGGCAGGCGTTTTTGCTGCTTCCCCGACCCGCTTCGCGCCGCAGAACAGCCCGCCGGGGAGGTTCTGTTATACTATCTGGTACACACACAGCCGGCCGCATCACGGTTATCTGTAATTGCAGGTTTCTATGAACACCAGAACATTGCCATTAGTTGAAGTCCGCGGTTCTCACCGGCAGATGGGCCAGCAGATGGGCGAGGCCCGCCGGGAATCCATCGCCCATGCGCTGGAGACCGCGCACCAGTTGATCGACGACGCTTACCAGACCCTGCAGCTGACCTGGGACGGAGCGCGGATTCAGGCCCGCAAGTACCTGCCTTTCGCCCAGGAGCGCTATCCGCAGTACATCGAAGAGCTGGAAGGCATCGCCGAGGGAGCCAACGCCAGCCTGGATGACCTGCTGGTCATCAACGCCATGGAGGCGGTCACCTCCGACGCCCTGCACCTGACCAAATGCACCAGCCTGGCCGTCAACCAGAGCCGCACCGCCAGCGGAAACGTGCTGGTGGCCCACAACGAAGACTGGCTGCCCGAGGACGAAGCCGACGTGTTCGTGCTGCGGGCCTTCCCGGACGACGGCCCGCCCTTCCTGGCCATGACCTACGGAGGGCTGCTGCCCAACATCGGCTTCAACGCCGCCGGAATCGCCCAGTGCTGCGATTCGGTCTACCCGTCCGACTCGCGCATCGGCATCCCGCGCCTGGTCGTTTCCCGGGCGGTGCTGAGCGCGCGGACCATCTCAGAGGCCATCCGCCACATCCTGGTGCCGCAGCGGGCCGCCGGATACAATCACCTGCTGGCACACGAGAGCGGCGAGCTGTACAGCATCGAGGTCTCCGCCCGCCAGTTCGCCGTGCTCTACGGGCTGGACGGCTCCATCGCCCACACCAACCACTACCTGGACCCGCAGATGAAGCTGGTCGAGAGCGAACCGGATGAGCAAATCTCCACCCGCATCCGCTATTTCCGGGCGCTGCGGCTGCTGCAGCAGCGCGAGAAGTTCACCGTCAAAGACCTGGTGGAAATCCAGCGCGACCACGTGAACTACCCGGAATCCATCTGCAACCATGAAACCCCGGGCGATCCACTCGACCGGCAGAAGACCATCACCGCCCTGATCATGGACCTGACCCAGCGCCAGATGCACATCTGCTGGGGCAACCCCTGCTCCTCCACCTACTGCACCTACCAGCTGGACGCCTGATCCAGCCAACGCCAGCCAGATCTCAATCAAGGACATGCCATGAGCGACCAACAGGTTATCTTCTCCATGGTGCGGGTCGGGCGCACCGTTCCCCCCAACAACCGCCAG
Source organism: Anaerolineaceae bacterium UBA3924 (assembly GCA_002385985.1). Taxonomy (GTDB): domain Bacteria; phylum Chloroflexota; class Anaerolineae; order Anaerolineales; family Anaerolineaceae; genus UBA3924. Next base: position 77,938 of record DGEO01000020.1, read on the forward strand.
ATCCTGCGGGATATTTCCCTGGGCTTTTACTACGGGGCCAAGATCGGCGTGCTGGGCCTGAACGGGGCCGGCAAGAGCACCCTGCTGCGCATCATCGCCGGCAAGGACACCGACTACACCGGCGAGGTGGTCTTTGCGCCCGGCTACAGCGTCGGCCTGCTGGAGCAGGAACCTTATCTTGACCCGAACAAGACCGTGCGGCAGGTAATTGAAGAGGCCGTGCAGCCCGTGGTGGACGCGCTGCGCAAGTTCGACGAGGTCAGCGCCCGCTTTGCCGAGCCGGACGCCGACTTCAACGCCCTGATCGAGGAACAGGGCAAGCTGCAGGAGTTCCTGGACCGCCACGACGCCTGGACGCTGGACAGCCGTCTGGAGCTGGCCATGGAAGCCCTGCGCTGCCCGCCGGGCGACACGCCCGTCTCGGTGCTTTCCGGCGGCGAGCGGCGCCGCGTGGCCCTTACCCGCCTGCTGCTCACCGAGCCGGACATCCTGCTGCTCGACGAGCCGACCAACCATCTGGACGCCGAATCGGTCGCCTGGCTGGAGCGCCACCTGCAGCAGTACCGCGGCACGGTGATCGCCGTGACCCACGACCGCTACTTCCTGGACAACGTGGCCGGCTGGATCCTGGAGCTGGACCGCGGTCACGGCATCCCCTGGAAGGGCAATTACTCCTCCTGGCTGGAGCAAAAGCAGGAGCGCCTGGCCTGCGAAGAGAAAACTGAGAGCAAGCGCCAGAAAACCCTGCAGCGCGAGCTGGAGTGGATCCACATGTCCCCCCGGGCGCGGCAGGCAAAAGGCAAGGCCAGAATCAGCGCCTACGAAAAGCTGCTGGGGCAGGAATTTGAGCAGCGCCGCGAAGACCAGGAGATCTACATCCCGCCCGGCCCGCGCCTGGGTGATGTGGTCATCGAGCTGGACGGGGTGACCATGTCCTACGGCGACCGGTTGATCATCGACAACCTGACCGCCAGCTTCCCGCCGGGCAGCATTATCGGCGTCGTCGGGCCGAACGGGGCCGGCAAGACCACGCTGCTGCGCCTGATCACCGGGCAGGAGAAACCCGATTCAGGCACCATCCGCATCGGCGACACTGTCAAGATGGCCTATGTGGACCAGAGCCGCGAAACCCTGGACGGGAACAAGACCGTCTGGGAGGAGATTTCCGGTGGCGAGGATGAGCTGGACCTGGGCGGGCGCAAGCGCAATTCGCGCGCCTACGTGGCCTCCTTCAACTTCCTGGGCAGCGACCAGCAGAAGAAGGTGAGCACGCTTTCAGGCGGCGAACGCAACCGGGTGCACCTGGCCAAGGTGCTCAAAGAGGGCGCCAACGTGATCCTGCTGGACGAGCCGACCAACGATCTGGACGTGAACACCCTGCGTGCGCTGGAAGAAGCCCTGGACAGCTTCGCCGGTACCGCCGTGGTGGTCTCTCACGACCGCTGGTTCCTCGACCGCATCGCGACGCACATTCTCGCCTTTGAAGGCAATTCGAGCGCACGCTTCTTCGAGGGTAACTGGACCGAGTACGAGGCAGACCTCAAGCGGCGGCTGGGCAAGGACGCCGAGACCCCGCACCGCATCAAGTACCGCAGCCTGACGCGCTGATCAGCGCCCCGGGCAGCGGTCCAGATTGTTGATCGCCTCCTGGATGCGCTGGATGCGGTTTTCCGGGTTGGGGTGCGTGGAGAAGAACTCCGGCTGGCTCTGCCCGCCGCTGGCCTGCGCCAGGATCTCCATCACCCCGATCATCGCCTGCGGGTCATAGCCGGCCTCGTCCATAAAGCACACCCCGAAGAAGTCCGATTCGATTTCGTCATCGCGGCCGTAGCGCATGTTGATCAGCTGGCCCACCAGCACGGCCATCTGCGCCTGCTGCGCGCTGGAGGGATTGTTCGGGTCGTAGGCGGCGATGACCGCCGCCCCGGTCAGGCCCTCTGTCAGCTGCGCCCGGGCGATCTGCTCGGCCGAGTGCCGCCCGATCACATGCCCGATCTCGTGCCCCAGCACCCCGGCCAGCTGGTCGACGTTCTGCAGCTGGTCAAACAGCCCGGCGGTGATGAACACCTGCCCGCCGGGCAGCGCGAAAGCGTTGATCGTCTGGCTGTCGGCCAGCAGGTGGAACTCAAACTGGTAGTCGGACGAGCCGGCCGCCGAACTGCGGACGATGTTCTGCCCGACCTGGTCCACCAGGTTCTGGGCTTCCTGGTCCGGGTCCAGCCCGCCGAACTCGGCGGCCATCTGCGGGGCGGCCTCCAGCCCCATGACAATTTCCTGCTCCACCGTCAGGCCGACGTTCTGGACCTCGCCGGTAATGGGGTTCTGCTCCCGGGAGCTGAAGTATGTGAACAGTGATATCGCGGCCAGGACCAGAGCGATGATAATCCGCCCCGAAAACCTGCCGCCCGGCATCCTTCTTCGAACCATTCCCTCTCTCCTCCACAGCCAGACCGCCCGGCTCCTTCACCGGCCGTCTGGCTGTCTCTTATCTTGATATTGTTTATATATCGAAAAACCAATGTCAAATCAATCCGGAATTAACAGCCTCCCGGGTAGGACTTTCCCTAACCGCCCGCCGGGGTGACCCGTTTGGAATATACTTAACCGCATCCGGTCATAACCGATGCTCATATTCAAGAGGTGCGCTTATGTCACAAGCCATGCCAACCGCCCTGCCCCGCTGGGACCTTTCCAATGTCTACCCGGATCTGGAGTCGCCGGCGTACCAGCAGGATCTCGATCGCTTCCGCGAGGAAACCGCCCGCCTGCAGTCCCATCTGGACGCTGGTGACCAGGATTTCACCGCCCATCTGAGCGGTGCGGTGCAGGCCGCCAACGCGGCGCTGCTCACCGGGCGCACCCTGCGGGCCTACCTCAACTCCTTTGTCTCCACCGATTCCTACAACACGCTGGCCCTGCGCAAGCTCTCCGAGTTCGAGCAGCTGCACGTGGAGCTGCAGAAGCAGTTCACCCGGCTGGAGGCCTGGATCGGCCGCAGCGCCGATCGTCTGGACCAGGCCATCGCGCAGGACCCGGTGCTGCGCGAGCACGAGTTCTACCTGCGCGAAGCGTCCGAGCAGAGCCGCTACCTGATGAGCGAAGCCGAAGAGACCCTGGCGGCCGAGCTGAACCTGAGCGGCGGCAACCTCTGGTCCAAGCTGCAGGGCGCAGTGGTATCCCAGCTGAACGTGCCCTTCGCCGAAAACGGCGAGGAGAAGCAGGTTCCGGCCACCACGCTGATCAACTACCGTTCGCATCCCGACGCGGATGTGCGCCGCCGGGCCTACGAGACCGAGATGAAGGCCTGGGAGCAGGTGCGCAACCCGCTGGCCGCCGCCATGAACGGTATCAAGGGCACCGTCATCACCCTGGACCGCCGCCGCGGGCGCGAAGACGCGCTGCACTCGGCCATCGACGCCGCCCGCCTGGACCGGAAGACGCTGGATGTGATGCTCTCGGTCATGCGCGAGTCCTTCCCCATGTTCCGGCGCTACTTCCGCGCCAAGGCCGCCCATCTGGGCAAGGAGAAGCTGGCCTGGTATGACCTGTTCGCTCCGGTGGGCAAAATCCAGACCGAGTTCAGCTATGCGCAGGCGCGTGACTTTGTGCTGCGCCATTTCGAGGCCTTCTCACCCGATCTGGCCGTCTTCGCCGCCCGCGCCTTTGACAATAACTGGATCGACGCCGGACCGCGCGACGGCAAACGGGCCGGGGCTTTCTGCATGGCCGTCCCCGGCGTGAAGGAATCCCGCGTGCTGAGCAACTTCGACGGCTCGCTGGACCAGGTCTTCACCCTGGCGCACGAACTGGGCCACGCCTTCCACAACGACTGCATGTTCGCCGCCGGGCGCACCGAGCTGCAGCGATCCACCCCGATGACCCTGGCCGAGACCGCCTCCATCCTGTGCGAGACCATCGTGGTCAACGCCGCGCTGAAGGAAGCCAAAGACCGGCAGGAAGAGCTGGCCATCCTGGAGTCCTCGCTCAACAACGCCTCGCAGGTGATTGTGGATATCTATTCACGCTTCCTGTTCGAAAAGGAAGTCTTCGGGCGCCGCGCCAAAGCCGAACTGTCGGCCGAGGAGCTGTGCGAGATCATGGAGTGGGCGCAGCGCGAGACCTACGGCGACGGCCTGGACGAGCGCTACCTGCACAAATACATGTGGACCTGGAAGCCCCACTATTACTCCACCGGCCTGTCGTTCTACAACTTCCCCTACGCCTTCGGGCTGATGTTCGGCATCGGCCTGTACGCCATCTACCTGGAGCGCGGACCGGCCTTCGTCACGGATTACAGGCGGCTGCTGTCCTCCACCGGCATGGCCCGCCCCGCCGACCTGGCCGCCGGGTTCGGCATTGACCTGAGCAAGCCGGACTTCTGGGAGCGCAGCCTGCAGGTGGTC
>DGEO01000020.1:82543-133479 GCA_002385985.1 Anaerolineaceae bacterium UBA3924
CCTGTGATACAATGACGGCCTGACTCTGACCAGGTGACCCGCTCTTGACTCAGCCGCAAAACAACGCCCCCAGCCGCAGGACCATCCTGACCATCCTCCTCAGTCTGGTGATCTTCGCCGGGCTGACCTTCTTCCTGGCTCATGACATGGACCGCTTCCAGTCGCTCATCCGGCAGAGCGGCCTGGCCGGCATTTTGATTGGCCTGGTACTTTACACCCTGCTGGGGGCCACGGTGATCCCCTCCGAACCGCTCACCATGCTCTTTGGCGCGCTGTTCGGCCCCCTGGCAGCCACCGTCATCGCCGGAACGGGCAATGTGCTCGCGGCGGTGGTGGAATATTACATCGGCAGCAAGCTGGCAGGGGCCGGCGGGTTCGTCGAGCGCAAGGAAAAGCTGCCCTTCGGGCTGGGCCGGCTGCCGGTCGATTCGCCCGTGTTCCTGATCGCCGGGCGAATGGTGCCCGGGGCCGGACCGAAGCTGATTAGCGTGCTGGGCGGCTGCTGCCGGGTGCCCATGGTGCGCTACCTGTGGACCACGGCCATCCCCACCTACATCGGCGCGGCGCTGTTCGCCTACGGCGGCTTCGGCCTGCAGCGGCTGGACGTGGTTGCCTGGTTCCAATCGCTGTTCTAACCCTGTAATAAAAGACGCTCCAGACTGCACTCACCCGCGTTTTGACGCGGGTGTATTTTTCCCTTTTCTATTCGCCGTTTTTGACAAATTCTTCCATTTCCATGCAAAACTCCCCGGTCGTTCCGTAATAATTCGTCTCCGTCAAGATGTTGTTGTAGGAAAAAGACAAAAGTATAATTACCGGGTGCGTCATCCGAGGTCGGAATCACCCCGTTTCTTCGAGAAATAATCCCTTTCTTCGTTGACGACCAGAGGGAAGCGTGATAAATTTGGCGCCTGTCCCTCACGGGGGATGTCGCACATATTTTGCTGAAGGAGAGAGTGAGTTGTCCCGCAATTCCGTGTTTTCCCGTCTGCTTGTGATCGGAGTCTTGCTTGGCCTGGTGCTGAGCGCTTGCGCGGCCCCAACCGCGCAGGTCGGACAGGAGACCGCGTCCCCCGCCGCTGAAGAGCGCTCATTGGTGATCGGTCTGGCCACCGAACCGGTTTCCCTGGACCCGGCCGCCGGGTTGTACATTGCCGAACAGTTCCTCCTCATGAACATCTACGACCCGCTGATCTGGGCAGACCAGGAGCTGAACCTGCACCCCGGTCTGGCAACGGACTGGAGCAGCAGCGAAGACGGCACCGAGTTTACCCTGAACCTGCGCCAGGATGTCGTCTTCCATGACGGCACCCCCTTCAACGCTGACGCGGTGAAGTTCGCCTTCGACCGCGCTCTGAACCCGACCAACGCTGCCGCCACCGCGCCCACCCTGCTGGCCGGCTATGTTGAAACCAAAGTGGTGGACGAAGACACCGTGGTGGTTCGCTTCGATATCCCCAAGCCGACTTTTCTTGAGGACCTCACCCGCGTCTGGCTGATGATCCCCTCCCCCGCCGCTGTGGAACAGTGGGGCGAGGATTACGGCCAGCACCCGGTCGGCACCGGCCCGTTTGTGTTCCAGGAGTGGGCCGCGCAGGACCACATCACCCTGACCCGCAACCCCAACTACAACTGGGGCCCTGAGTTCTCCACCCATTCCGGACCGGCCCGGCTGAGCGAGATCACCTTCCGCTTCCTGCCTGAGGCCGCCACCCGTCTGACCGCCCTGCAGTCCGGCGAGGCGCAGGTGGTCGAGGAGCCTGCCTACCAGGAGGCCGCCAGCCTGGCCGAGGACCCGGCCTACCGCCTGGAGACCTTCACCGCCCCCGGCATGACCTCGCACATGATGATCAACGTCGAGAAAGCCCCCACCGACGACATTCTGGTGCGCCAGGCGCTGATCTACGCCGTCAACCAGGAAGAGCTGGTCCAGACCGCCTTCTTTGGCATGCAGAACCCGGCCCACAGCGTGCTTTCCCCCACCACCTGGTCCTATGACGAACAGGCCGCCAGCCTGTACAGCTACGACCCCGAACGGGCTGCCGAGCTGCTGGATGAGGCCGGCTGGGTGGACAGCGACGGCGACGGCATTCGCGAGAAGGACGGACAGAAGCTGACCATCGACTACCCTGCCCTGCCCGCCTACGAAGAGGCCTACATGGAACTGCTGGCCGCCTACCTTAATCAGGCCGGCTTTGAAGTGACCATCACCCGCATGGACGACGCCGGCATCTACGAGTATTCCAACGCCGGCAACCACAACATCGTCAACATGGGCTGGATCAGCCGCGATCCGTCGGTGCTGAGCATCGTCTACCACTCGGACAACATCGAGCTCGGCTCCGCCTTCACGCGCTTCCGCAGCGAAGAGCTGGATTCGGCCCTGGAGCAGGCTGCCGTCAGCCTGGACTCCGCGGAACGGGAAGAACTGTACCGCCAGGCCCAGCAAATCATCATGGAAAATGCCCTGGTGATCCCGGTGCACACCTACAACCGGGTGATGCTGATGCAGGCCGGCGTGCAGGGCTGGCGCTTCGACGCCGAGGGCTTCCCTTACCTGTACGAAGTCACCCTTGAGCCTTAAGTAAGCATGTGGCAGTACCTCGGCCGGCGACTGCTGGTATCTCTTGCTGTGTTACTGGGGGTCTCCGCGCTGACCTTCTCCATGCTGCATCTTGTGCCTGGCGACCCGGTCCATGCGATGCTGGGTCGCCAGGCCGTTACAGCCGAGCGGGCCGAAGAACTTCGCGCCCAGCTCGGTTTAAATGATCCCCTCCCGGTGCAGTACGCCAACTACCTGACAAAAGCGCTGCGCGGGGACCTGGGCCGCTCGATCCGGTCCAACCGGCCGGTGGCCAGCATGATCGCCGAGCAGCTGCCCAGCACGCTGATGCTGGCGGCCGCGTCCATGATCGTCGCCATCGCCATCGGTGTGCCGCTTGGCTCGCTGGCCGCGCTGCAGCAGAACCGCTGGACCGACACGCTGATCATGATCGGCGCCATCAGCGGCGTCTCCATCCCTTCTTTCTTCCTGGCGCTTCTGCTGATCCTGCTCTTTTCAGTCTCTCTGGGATGGCTGCCGGGCACCGCTTCCACCAATGACTTGCGCGGGCTGGTCCTGCCGGCCCTGACGCTGGGCCTGGGGGAGGCCGCGGTCATCACCCGCCTGGTGCGCGCCAGCCTGCTGGAGGTGCTCCACCAGCCCTACCTGTGGACCGCCCGGGCCAAAGGCGCGGACGAGAAGCGGGTGCTGTGGGAGCATGCCTTCCGCAACGCCCTGATCCCGGTGGTGACCATGCTCAGCCTGCAGCTGGTCTACCTGCTGGCCGGATCGGTGGTCATTGAGAATATCTTCGCCCGTCAGGGGATCGGCCGGCTGGCGGTCACCGCCATCCAGAACCGCGATTTTCCCCTGGTGCAGGGCGTTGTCCTCTTGATCGCCACCACTTACGTGGCGATCAATACCCTGACGGACCTGAGCTACGCGGTGCTGGACCCGCGCATCCGGTTGAAATGATGGTGAAGAAGGCCCCCGCAACCGTCTTTGTGAAGGAGCAGCCGGTGCTCCTTTCCGTTCCACGCCCGGAGATCAGGAGGCGCGTTCGCATGCAGCCGGGCGGTTGGATCGGCCTGTGCCTGCTGCTGCTTCTGGGCGGGATGGCCCTTATGGCACCCCGCCTGGCCCTGCAGTCTCCGCTCGTGGTTGAACCAGGCGCGGCCTTCACGCCGCCCGGTCCGGAACACTGGATGGGTACCGACAACTTCGGCCGGGACGTGTGGTCCCGATTTTTATACGGCGGGCGGATCTCCCTGATGGTCGGCGTGATTGCCATGGCCATCAGCGCCACCACCGGCACGCTGCTGGGCGTGGTGGCCGGGTATTACGGCGGCAAGGTGGACAGCCTGCTGAGCTGGATCACCGAAGTGCTGCAGGCCTTTCCGGGCATCCTGCTGGCGCTGGTGATTATCGCCATTCTGGGCAGCGGCATTTTCAACGTGATGGTGGCCGTGGGTATCGCTTCGATTCCCTCTTTCATGCGCCTGTCGCGCGGACAGGTGCTGCGCGTCAAGGAGTTCGGCTACATCGAGGCGGCCCGCTCGCTGGGCGCCAGTGACGCGCGCGTTCTGTTCCGGCATATTTTGCCCAATATTCTCCGCCCGCTGCTGGTCCTGGTGACCCTGGGCATGGGCGGGGCCATTCTGGAAGGCGCTTCTCTCTCTTTCCTGGGGCTGGGCGCCCAGCCGCCGGATCCGGAGTGGGGCGCCATGCTGAGCGCCGGCCGGGCCTTCCTCAGCCGCGGCTGGTGGATCGCTGTTTTTCCCGGGCTGGGTATCTTCCTGGCTGTTCTGGGTATCAATTTATTTGGTGACGCGATCGGCGACCTGCTCGACCCGCGCAGTCAAAACCAAAATAACAGGTAAGCTGGTAAGAATGAAAAAGTTTATCTTGATGAATGCCGACATCTGGACCGGCAGTCCTCGCCAGCCCGGAGCCGAAGCGCTGGTGGCCGAAGACGGCCGCATTGTTCATATCGGCACCAGCGCGGAAATCGCCGCCGAAATTGCCCCGGGTGACGAGGTGCTGGACGCGAAAGGCCGCCGGGTGGTGCCCGGGTTTATCGACACACACGTGCATTTCACTCTGACCGGGCTGGGCCATCTGGTGATCAACCTGGACGGCGTGGACTCGCTGCAGGCTGTGCAGGAGCGGCTGCGCCTCCACCACGAGCGCTACCCGGGCGATTCGCTGCTGCTGGCGCTCAACTTCCAGCCCGAGCTGAACCCGCAGAAGCGTTTCCCCACCCCGGAGGAGCTGGACGTGGCCTGCGGCGGCCGGCCGGTGTACGTCATGGACCGCTCGGCGCACTGGTCGGCGGTCAACCGGGCCGCCTTTGCCCTGCTGGACATGCCCGCTGACACGCCCGGCGTGCTGCGGGATGAGGCCGGTCAGTTCACCGGCGTGCTGACCGACCAGGCCAACACCGCCGCGCTGGAGCAGTTCTGGCAGCTGTTTTCCCGGCAGGTGGGCCTGAAAACCGCCATCCAGAAGGCCAGCCATGAGGCGGTCCGCGGCGGAATCACCACCGTGCACGCGCTGGAGGAGTGGCCTTCGGTCCCCACCCTGCTCTCCTACGAGCCAGTGCTGCCGGTCAGCCTGGTCATTTATTCCCAGACCCGCAAGGTCTCAGCGGTGTGTGAAGCCGGCCTGCGCCAGATCGGCGGCTGCGGCTCGGTCATGCTGGACGGCGACTTTTCGCCCCACACGGCCGCGCTGCTCGAGCCGTACACCGACGCCCCGCACCAGCACGGCACGCTGTATTACGAGGATAATGAGCTGTACGAGTACATCCTGCAGGCACATCTGAACGGGCTGCAGGTGGCGCTGCACAGCGTGGGTTCGGCGGCCATTGAGCAGCTGCTCCGGGCATATGAGCGCGTGCTGCGGGAACACCCCCGCAAGGATCACCGCCACCGCATCGAGCACTTTGAACTGCCCGCCCCCGGCCACGCCGAGCGCGCGAAGAAGCTGGGCCTGTGCCTGGCGCTGCAGCCGGCCTTCAACCACTTTTGGCCGCACCACGGCGAATACCCCTCCGTCATCGGGCCGGACCGGGCCAGGATGGTGGACCCGCTGGGCAGCCTGGTGAAGGAGGGCCTGACGGTGGCCATCGGCTCGGACAGCCCCGTGACCCCAATGAACCCGATGCTCTCCATCCACTCCGCGGTCAACCACTCCAACCCCTCGGAGCGGGTGGACGTGGAAACCGCCCTGCGGCTGGCCACGCAGGCCGGAGCCTACCTGGCGTTCGAGGAGGGCATCAAAGGTACGCTGGAGGTCGGCAAGCGGGCGGACCTGGTCGTGCTCTCCGAAGACCCGCTTCAAGTGGCCCCCGAACGGCTGCGGGAAATCGAGGTGCTCTGGACGGTCAACCAGGGCAATATCGTCTACACCGCCGGGGAGGGGGAATGAGCCTGTTCAACGGTGCCCCTGTGCTGATCACCGGCGGCCACACCGAAACGGCGCGCGCCATTGCGCTGGCCCTGGCCCGTGCCGGCGCCGGGATCGCGCTCACCGGCATGCCCCCGGAGCGCATCGAGGACGCCGCCGGCGAGGTGCTGCGGGCAGGCGGTCAGGCGCTGGCGCTGCCCGCCGACCTGACCCGGCCCGAATCAGCCGGCCAGGTGATCGAACAGGTTATCGCCAGTTTCGGCCGGATAGAAATCCTGGTGCTGATCTCCTCCGTGTGGGGCGGCGGCTACCTGCACGAACACAACCTGCTCACCTGGCAGCGGGTGCTGGACGCCAACCTGAACGCGCCCTTCTACCTGCTGCGCCGCGCTCTGCAGGAGATGCGCCGCCAGCGCAGCGGGCAGGTGCTGGTAATGAACTCCGAGTCCGCGCTGGACACCTACCCCATGGACGGGATTTACGGTGTGTCGCTGCACGCGCTGGACGCCATGGCACAGGCCGCAAAGGTGGAGAACGCCAGCCACGGCATCCGGGTAACCAGCCTGTACACCGGCGTGGTCCTATCGCCGAACAGCCTGTCGGTCGGCGAACCGGGCCTCTACCCGGACGAGGTCGCCCGCTGGGCGCTGGCCTGCCTTTCGCAGCCGCCGGAATGGTCTTCACCGGGACCCATCCGGGTCGTGCCCGGGCAGGAGCCGCTCGCCGGCGAGTGAAGTCCGCTCAGCGCACCCGCACGATCACGGTGAACTGCCTGCGCCCGCTGCTGAAGCGGAACACGTAGGTCATTTTGCGGTAGTACTGCCCGGGGCGAAGCGGCAGCTGGCCCCGTTCCAGCACGCGGCGCTGGTCTCCGACCAGGTCCGAGATTTCATAGCTGGCCTTATCCCAGCGGATTTTGGCCAGCTCTTCGTTCACCGCCGGGATCACCTTCTGAGGGGAATCGACGTCCCGCTGCACAATGGCGCTGTGGGCCGCAAGGCCCCCCTCGGCCGCCAGCTCAGCCCGCGGGCCGACGCCGCTCTGGTTGTAGCCGGCGACCATGTAGCGCAGGGATTCTTCCTGCGCTGCCGGGGTGAGCGCGAAAACCGGCTTTGCCGTCTTGCCCAGCAGCTTTTCGCTGCCGTCCGCATGGGTCTGGAACACCAGGTAGCCGTCCACCTCATCGCCCTGCGGCGGGGACCAGCGCAGGCGGGAAGCGCCGCCTTTGCGCTCCTCGTGCAGATCAGCCGGGGCAGAACGGACCGGCTCGGGCATGCGGAAGGGCACCTGTTCCCAGGGACCTTCGCCGCCGTCAAAAAGCGCCCGCACCTCTACCAGGTGTTTGCCTGGTGAAACGTCCTCCAGGGTCACGCTGGTCTGGTAGCTGATCTGGCTGGCGCCGTCCAGCCGGACTTCATAGCCGCGCGCTCCGGCTGCCGCCCGCCAGCGGACTTCCATCCGCTTCCAGCCGTCTCCGGGACCGACGGTTGGCCGCAGTGCGCCCTGCCCGCCTGTCCCCGGGCGGAGTATGGACCCCAGCAGCGGAATCCGCCCGAAAACGCCCGCCAGCCCCTGCCCGGCCGGCTTCTCGTCCGCCGCAGCAGTCTCTTCAGGATGAGCCATCTCACCGGCTGGAGCTGCTCCTTCGACTGAAACAGGTTCTCCGGTTTTGGGTGGCTCCTCAGCCGGTGCAGGTTCTTCAACTGGATCTGGAGCAGGCACTGCGCCTTCAGCCGCCGCCATTGTCTCCTGGTCCATATCATCGGGCGCTGGAACCCCGGCTTCCAGGCGCTCGCCTTCCAGGTCTGGCGTTGGGCGGACGGGATTGTCTTCCGGGACGGATGAGGATTGGATGACTGCCAGTGACATGCGCTGCCTGCTTTCAGGCCGGGCAGGCGAGTCCGGCCCCGGCGCGTAATTTGTACCGCCGGCGGTTCGCTGCCCGGATTGGTTCTCCGAAGAGTTGTTGTGTAATCAGTTTAATCGATTCATTGGATTTCGGCAATCAGGCCGTATGCGCTTTACGATCCGGCGGCTCAGCGCGCCTGCTGACCTGTATCAGCTCCTCATACAACCGGTCAGCGCGCTTCCTCCGGCCGGTACACCCACCAGCCGGGCTGGTCGGGCCGGTCGCAGCACTGCATCACTTCCACCCGTCCCGGCTCCAGCCAGAGCACCGCCGGTCGGGCGGCGTAGTTGTAATTGGAGGACATGCTCAGCTGGTACGCGCCGGAAGCCGGCACCGCCAGCAGGTCACCGCGATGCACGGGCGGCAGCCAGATCTCCGGGATAAGCACATCGCCGGATTCGCAGAACTTGCCCACGATGCGCATGCGCCGGGACGGCTCGTCCGCAGCCCGCTGCACCACCCGGGCCGTGTAGCTGGCCTGATACAGCGCCACCCGCGGGTTGTCCGCCAGGCCGCCGTCGATGGCCACCACGCGGATGCCGTCCGGGGTGGTTTTCTGCGCCCCCACCCGGTACAGCGCTACGCCGGAGCGCGCCGCCAGCCAGCGGCCTGGCTCCACCACCAGCTTCGGCAGGGGCCAGCCACGACGCTGGCATTCCTCTACCACCGTCTGGCTGACCGCTTTGATCCAGGGCTCCGCGCTGTCGTCGGGGTCGTGTTCGGTGTAGCGCACGCCCCAGCCGCCCCCCGGGCTGATCTCCTGCGGAATATAACCGGCGGCCTCCGCCGCTGCGAACATCCGCCGCAGCGCCTGGCGGTAGGGTTCCGCGTCGAAGATTTGCGAGCCAAGGTGCATGTGCAGGCCGGTCAGGTGAAACCACGAGCTGGCCAGCGCCTGGCGGATGCCGTTCTCCGCGTCGCCGTTTTCCACGTGCAGCCCGAACTTGCTGGCCCGGTGCGAGGTGGTGATGTGCGGGTGGGTGGAGACGTTCAGGTCCGGCGTGATGCGCAGCCAGATGCGCGCCCTGCGGCCAGCCCGCCGGGCCAGCTCCTCCAGCAGGGCCAGCTCGTCCAGGCTGTCAACCACAATCGCCTGGATGCCCCACTCCAGCGCAGCCAGCAGCTCCTCCTCGGACTTGTTGTTGCCGTGCAGGTGAATAACCTCCGCCGGAAAGCCGGCCTGTCTGGCCAGATGGATCTCCCCCAGGCTGACCACATCCGCGCCGGCGCCCAGCTCGGCCAGCTTGCAGGCGAAAGCGTAGGAGAAGTAGGCCTTGCTGGCATAAGCGACCATGGATGGAGACGGGTAATGGCGCTCCAGCAGCCCTGTCAGTGTGTCCAGCTGATGCCGGATGGTCTGCCCATCATACAGGTATAAAGGCGTGCGGTACTGGTCCGCCAGCTCGACCAGTGAATGGCCGGCGATGGTGAGTTCCCCCGCGGGCGTAATCTGTGCGGAGAGTGGGAAGAGGTTGAGCTGCTCTGATGACACCTGATCACCCCTTTCATCAGAATTGTTCAGCGGTGCTGTCATGATCTTACCAGTGTTGCGGCCGGTTGTACAGCCGGGCGGGGAGCGAATCACGAAACCGGCGCGGTGTAAATCGGGCATTTCCTACTATTAATGGGGGAATTCTCCTGATTGTCCGGATGTCAAATCCGGGTTATATTTAGGTACAAAATCTGGCCTTTCCGCCTATTGGGTATCATATCGAGTTTCGCCGTCGGGAAAGCCATCAGGTGGGGAATCGTGGTACAGAATAAAGTTAACCATAATGTCATTCGTGTTGTCATAGCGGACGATCATCCAATATTGAGACATCATATTCAGCATTTGTTTGCCAGTACAAAGGACATTCGAGTCGTGGGCGAGGCCGGCAACGGCTACGAAGCCATCCAGCTGGTCGAACAGCTCAACCCCGATATTCTGCTGCTGGACATTGAAATGCCGGAGATGAACGGCATCCTGGTGGCTAAAGTACTCGAAGCCATGTCCGCGGATGTAAAAACAGTCATTTTGAGCAGCTACTGCGACCGCGAGTTTGTTGAATCGGTCCTGCAGTACAGGGTCAGCGGGTATATTGTGAAGGACGACGCGCCGATGGTGCTGATCAGCGCCCTGCGCGAAATCGCCAGCAGCGGGAACCAGTGGTTCAGCCGGCGCATTCAGGAGGTCATGAACCTCTGAGCAGCCCTCCGCGGCCATGATCCTTAATAACTGGAGTATGCTATAGGGAAAAGAGATAATATCCGGGCTTCGGCCACATCACACCCGGCTGCGAGCCGCGCATCCAGAAAGGCATCCATGACGTCATTTCAAACCTGGCCTGGCAAGCCCCACCCCCTGGGCGCCACCTGGGATGGAGAAGGGGTCAATTTCGCTCTCTTTTCCGCGAACGCCGCCGGCGTCGAACTGTGCCTGTTTGACGAGACAGGCGAACAGGAAATCGCCCGCATTCCAGTTGAAGAGAAAACCAACCAGATCTGGCATATCTACCTGCCCGGGATCGGCCCCGGACAGCGCTACGGCTACCGCGTGTCCGGTCCCTACGAGCCGCACCACGGCCACCGCTTCAACCCGCAAAAGCTGCTCCTCGACCCTTATGCGAAGGCCATCTCCGGCCCCATTCGCTGGGACGATGCGCTGTACGGGTACACGGTTGGCAGCTACAGAGCCGACCTGAGCTTTGACCGGCGGGACAGCGCACCCTTCATGCCAAAATCCGTTGTGGTCGACCCTGCCTTCGACTGGGAGGGGGACGCTCCGCCGCGCATCCCACTGGACCGCACGGTGATCTACGAGACCCATGTCAAAGGCCTCACCATCCGCCACCCGGCGGTCCCCGAACCGCTGCGGGGCACCTATGCCGGGCTGGCCAGTCCTCCGATGCTGGAATACCTGCGCTCGCTCGGCGTAACCGCCGTCGAGCTGCTGCCGGTTCACCAGGCGGTCAGCGACCGCCACCTGCAGGAAAGCGGCCTGGGCAATTACTGGGGCTACAACTCGATCGGCTTCTTCGCCCCTGACGGGCGCTATTCCGCCAGCGGGACGGACGGCGGGCAGGTGCGCGAGTTCAGAGAAATGGTCAAGGCCCTGCACCGCGAAGGCATCGAGGTGATCCTGGACGTGGTCTACAACCACACCGGGGAGGGAAATCACCTGGGCCCGACGCTGTGCTTCCGCGGCATCGACAACGCCGCCTACTACCGGCTGGAGCCGGAGGACCGGCGCTATTACCGCGACTACACCGCCACCGGCAACACGCTCAACGTGATGCAGCCCCACGTGCTGCAGCTGATCATGGACAGCCTGCGCTACTGGGTGCAGGATATGCACGTGGACGGCTTCCGCTTCGACCTGGCCCCCGCCCTGGGCCGCGAGCATCACGATTTTGACCCGTACGGCTCCTTCTTTGACGCCGTGCGCCAGGACCCGGTGCTCTCGCAGGTCAAGCTGATCGCCGAACCGTGGGACATCGGCGAAGGAGGCTACCAGGTGGGCCGCTTCCCGCCGGGCTGGTCTGAGTGGAACGACCGCTACCGCGACGCCATGCGAGATTTCTGGCGCGGCGCCCTGAACCGGCCGGGCGAGTTCGCTGCCCGCCTGACCGGCTCAGCCGATCTGTTCGCTTCCTCTGGCCGCGGCCCGGCCGCTTCCATTAACTACATCACCGCCCACGACGGCTTCACCCTGCGCGACCTGGTAAGCTACGAGCGCAAGCACAACGAGGCCAATCTGGAAGGCAGTCGCGACGGCAGTAATGACAACCGCTCGGCCAACTACGGCGTCGAAGGCCCCACCCGCAGCCCTGCGATCAACCAGATACGCGCCCGGCAGGTGCGCAACCTGCTGGCCACGCTGGTGGTCTCGCAGGGGGTGCCCATGCTGCTGGGCGGAGACGAAATCGGGCGCACCCAGCGGGGCAACAACAACGCCTACAACCAGGATAATGAAATCTCCTGGTATGACTGGAACCAGGCCGACCTGGACCTGCTGGCGTTCACCCGCCAGTTGATCCGCTTCCGCCTGAAGCACCCGGTCTTCCACCGGCGTAAATGGCTCCTCGGCCAGGCTGCAGGCCCGGATGAATTGAAGGACAGCGGCTGGTTCACGCCGGACGGCCGGGAAATGGACGCCGGGGATTGGGGCAGGGAAGACCTCCGCTCGCTGGCCGTGTACCTGAACGGGAACAGCCTCCCCTACCGCGGCGAGCGGGGAGAGGAAATCCGGGACAACAGCTTCCTGATCCTGTTCAACACCGATCCATCTCCGGTGACCTTCACCTTGCCCGGGCCTGAATGGGGAGCGTGCTGGGCCAAGGAGATTGACACCTGCTATGACGCCGTCGGCGCCTTCAGCCAGCAGTTCCCGGCCGGCGGCACGGTCGAGCTGGACGGCCGCTCGCTGGTGGTGCTGCGGCAGGCCGGCTGACCGGCGGCTTCAACCCGGCCTCACCTGCCCTGTTGGTCCGCTCCTCAGCAGCGTCCACCTATGCTTCCCTGTCCAGTAAAGCCATGCGCCGGGAGTTTCCCGGCGCATGGATGCTGGTTTCATGCCGAGATCAGGACGCGTGTCCGGCCCAGCCCATGCGGCGCTTGATGGTCAGCGGCAGCCACTGGCGCACCACCTTCAGGATCGGGCTGGTTTCGCGCTTGATCGCCCGGGTCTGCCGGCGGAGCAGCGCCAGCCGCAGGTCATCGGCCGTCTTACCCGGGAAGTAGGTCACTCCCTGGCTGATGGTGAAGAGCACATGCGAGTCGCTGCCGCCGGTCTGAGCAACCGGCAGGTCCTTCACCAGGCGCTGCACCCGGTAGTTCGAGCCCTGCAGGATCAGCCCGGCGTTGTAGGCCTCCACGCCCACCAGAATCTCCTTCGCCTGCGGGTGGTCCAGCAGCGCCAGCAGGTTCGCCGCGCTGATGCCGTGCACGCCGCGCGCCATGGGATGGGCCGCCACGCACAGACCGCCCAGCTCGCCGACCCGCAGCACCGTTTCCAGCGCGGACAGCCCGGCTGGCACCCGTTCCTGGATGTACAATGCCAGGATGTGCCCGTCGCGGGAAGTAATTTCGCAGCCCGGCACTACGTCCAGGCCGTACACGGGCGCAAGTCGCATGGCTTCCAGCGCCCCGTCAATTTCATCATGATCGGTAATCGCAATGACAGACAGGTCGGTGAATTCGCTCGTATATTGTAAAATGCTGGGGATGGAAAACACGCCGTCATGGCTGTAAGTGGAATGAATGTGCAAATCTGCGTAACCCATAATGTTCCTAACCCGGTAATTATTAACCGTACTGGTATAAAATACCGGCCTAGGATACCAGACGCAGGCTGCAAATGGCTTGCGCGGACTTTTCAATTCCCTTACAGAGACGTAAAGCCCCGGCAGGGTATCTTTTCCCGGCCAGGCGCATCTTATTTTCAGACCAGATCAGAGGATTACCAGTGGCTCAAAGAATGTTGACTCACCGAACCCGGCCAGACTCCCTCCGCCGCACGCTGGGCTACGCCATGATCGCGGCCGGCGCGCTGCTTTCGCTGCTTATCGTCGTGCTTCTCATCCTTTCCACGCGGTCTCAGCCGCTGGCCCCGCCGAAGGTCGGCGCGCCGCTGGGCGATTTTACCCTGCAGAACCTGAACGGAGAGAATGTCAGCCTGAAGAATTACGCCGGGAAAACCGTGCTGATCAACATCTGGGCCAGCTGGTGCGGACCCTGCCGGGCGGAGATGCCCTATCTGGAAGAGTATTACAGCGCCCACCGCGACCAGGGCTTCACCATCCTGGCGCTGAACGCCGGCGAGTCCCGCGACACCGCAGCTGCCTACATCGAGGAGATCGGCGCCACTTTCCCCGTCGTACTGGACCCGCGTAAAGAGGTGGTCTCACAGCTGGGCGTGAACAACTACCCCACTTCCATACTGATCGGCGCGGACGGCGTGGTCAAAGCGGTGCGCATCGGCCTGCTCACGCCCGAACTGCTGGAGCGCACGGTCACTCCGCACCTCTCCCGCTGAACCGATCAACGTGTGGTTCAGGAGCCTGTGCTGGCGTAATGGCGCAGGCCGAACAGCCACAGGCGGTAGCCGATCGCCAGTACCACGACGGCCACCAGCGGACTGAGCAGCGCCAGCGTCCCGCCGGGCCGGCCGAGCAGGTAGCTGGCCGGGTAGAAGGAAGCGAACCCGTAGGGGATCAGCCAGGTGAGCAGGATGCCGATGGCGCGCGGATAGATGCTCAGCGGGAACTGGGCAAAAAGGTGATTGTCAAACACCAGTCGGGTGACCGGGACCGAATCCATGATCCAGAAGGCGCTGACCGCGGTGATCAGGTTCAGCCCGATGAAGATCAGCCCGCCCGAGATGACCATCACGACCAGCAGCAGGACGCTGAGCGAGGTCCAGGCGATCTCCAGCCGGCCCGAAGCAAAGATCAGCAGCGCCGCCCCGACCAGGAAGTTGCCGATCCCGTCGTGGCAGAAGCGGTCGGCCAGCAGGTGAAACAGCGGATCGATCGGCCGCACCAGGAAGCGGTCAAACCCGCCGCTGCTCTTTCTGCGCCACCCGGTAGATTTTGCTCAACTCTTCCGTCTGAATGACTGGCATTGTTTTCCTTACCAGATGCCCGGTAGATGGCGCCTGAGCAGTTTTTTACGTAAGTGGCGAGAATACACCTATTTTTCAGGCTGGACCTGCCTTTTGAAGGGATCGATTCACTGGCTCTTTAACAGAAAAGAACGGGGTTGAACCCGTTCATTTCCCTTAGTCTCCCGGCCGCTCTTCCTGCCTCGAGTGGTAGAGGTGGCATTCCCCCATTTTCCCTCTACAGCTCTATGACCCGATCTCGGAAGTCAATAAAGCTGGTCCGTTCGACTGAACTCATTATCCGGAGAATCGCACTCTCTGCCTACTGTGGCTTTCCCTACGCTATAGGTAGGGAAATTCCTACTCACAACAGAAGTACGATCCAGTTGATCTTATTCTAGGAAAAGCTTGTTAATGAAGTGTTAGATTTCTACGCGGAAAGATAAGAGGTATATAAGAGCGCGGCAGGTGGTGGCCCTGCCGCGCTCTGCCTCGGGGGTGGATCACCCCTCCTGATGCCCGTTTCCACGGCGGAAGAAGACCAGGTACAGCCCCGCCAGGATCAACCCGAGCGGCCACAGCTGGCCGGTGACCTCGAGCGCCTTCAGACCGGTCTGCCCGGAGAGGAGCGCCGCGCCGACCGCCCCGATGATGCCGCCGGGGATGAGCGGCCAGGCCTGCCAGCCCTCGCGGCCGTTGGTGATCAGCGAGAGCAGGCTGATCAGCACCCAGGCGCCGGCGAATGCCAGCAGGAAGATGCCGCCTTCGGCGCTGTCGTTGATCGCTGCGAAGGGACCCTCCACCAGGTAGGCGCCCGCGGCCACACCGGCGATCAGGCTGCCGGGGATGATCAGGCCAAAGGAGCGGGTGGCCAGACCCCAGACCAGGAAGATGGCGGCCAGTCCCGCCAGAAACAGCGGTCCTTCGGCCTTAACGTACTGCGCCAGCAGGATCAGCCCGCCGATCGCCACCAGCATCATACCGGTGAGCAGCCGGCCGGTGCCTTTGCGCATTCCACTTTCGATACTCTGGTTGTTCATTTCATTTCTCCTGACTTCATTCCGGCGGTTCAGCCGGTTGGTTTTTACATGCTGATGGTACAACCGGACGTCCGGCACATCAGGTGCCGGACGTCACGAACCGGGGTCAGGAGAAATGTGTGACCGTCACGCCCTGGCCGTGCCTACAGCAGGCCCAGCTCTCTCGCCCGCAGCGCGGCCTGGGTACGGTCGCTCACGCCCAGTTTGGCCAGGATATTGGTGACGTGGTTCTTGACCGTGCCTTCCGCCAGAACCAGCCGGGCGGCGATTTCCTTATTCGTCGCGCCGGTGGCCAGCAGCCGCAGGATTTCACCCTCACGGGGGGAGAGCGGCTCCACCAGCTCACGCGCCCAGGTCGGGGACTGCTCGGACAGGCGGGCGAACTCGGCCACCACTTTTACCGCCACCGACGGCTGGAGGAAGGATTCGCCCCGCGCCGCGGCGCGGATGGCCTCATAGAGCTTGTCCGTGGGCGCGTCCTTGAGCAGGTAGCCGATCGCGCCGGCCCGCAGCCCGTCGAACACAGCGGCGTCCTCGTCGAAGGTGGTCAGCACGATTACCCGGCAGTCGGGCAGGATACAGCGCATCCGCCGGGTAGCCGCAGCGCCGTCCAGCACCGGCATGCGCAGGTCCATCAGCACCACGTCCGGCTTCAGCGCGGCGGCTTTGCTCAGCGCTTCTTCGCCGTCTGCCGCCTCACCAACAATGAGGAAGTCCGGCTGGGAGGAAAGCAGCAGGCGCAGCCCATCCCGGAACATGGTCTGATCGTCCACCAGCAGCAGTCGAATGGGTTGGGATGGGTTCATGGCACTATCCTGGCACTTCCATGGTCAGCATGAAGCCTT
Source organism: Anaerolineaceae bacterium UBA3924 (assembly GCA_002385985.1). Classification (GTDB taxonomy): domain Bacteria; phylum Chloroflexota; class Anaerolineae; order Anaerolineales; family Anaerolineaceae; genus UBA3924. Next base: position 98,871 of record DGEO01000020.1, read on the forward strand.
CTCCGGGCCGGGTGGCGATGTTCAGCGACCCGCCCAGCATCTCGCAGCGCTCGCGCAGCCCCAGCAGGCCGAATCCGCCGGCCGGGCTGTCCGCGCCTTTGCCGTCATCCTGCAGGCGGATGCGGACGGAGTCCTCCAGAAACTCCAGATGCAGGTCCACCCGCTTCGCCTGCGCGTGCTTGCACACGTTGGTCAGCCCTTCCTGGACCATGCGGAAGCAGGCAAACTCCACCTCCTGCGGCAGGCTGCGCGGTTCGCCGTTCACGGTCAGGCGGGTCTGCAGGCCGGTGGCCCTCACGTCCGCCAGCAGCAGGCGGATGGTCTCCTCCAGCGGGCGGCTGGAAGTCGGATCGGCCCGCAGCGCGGAAATGGAGCTGCGCACGTCCGCCAGCGCCTCCTGCGTCATCTGCTGGGCCTTGGACAGGGCTTCGCGGCTCAGCTCCGGGTCCTGATCCAGCCGGGCCTGTGCGGCGCGGATCTGCACGTTGATGGCGGTCAGGTAATGGCCCAGCCCGTCGTGGATTTCGCGGGCCAGGCGGTTGCGCTCGCGAGTCATCGCCAGTTCTTCCACCCGGGCAGCATACTCGCGCAGCTGCTCGTGCGCCTCGGCCAGCTCCAGGCGTGCCTGCTGCTCGCGCCGGGTCAGCTGGGTGAAAGCCAGCACAAACACCAGCGCCGCCAGCAGGATCGGCCCGTTGGACCACACCGCCGCCATGCCAAACAGCCAGTAAAGGGGCGCTATCTGCACCACCCAGATCAGGGCGGTCATGCCCAGCGCGGCCGGGCGGGAGAACAGCTCCAGCGCAGTGGAGGCCATGGGCAGCAGCACCAGCCAGGCCAGCCCGCGGGTGAAATAGATGATGGCCCCGCCCAGCGCCAGCTGGAAGAGGAAGTAGACGATCCGCAGCGGACCCGGCGGGTATTCCAGCAGCAGCCGCTCCCCGTAAATCCCGATCGCGAGGTAAATCAGGCTCAGCAGGATCACCCGCATGATCTCGGCGGCGCGCAGCCCCGGACCCCACCCGGCCGCGTAGACCACAAAGGAGGCCAGCATCAGCACTGCGAAGGCCATTTCGCTGCCGGTGAGTTTTTTCTGGAAGATGGGGATGGGGTTCAACAGAGCGCTGCCAGTCTGGTCTGGATCTCAAGTCCTATTGTAGCACGCCCTTCCCGGGAACCGGTCCAGACAGGCCGGAATTATCCTTCGCCCCCATCCGGATGCTGCGGCCGGGGCACGACCACCCGCGCCAGCGTGCCCTTCCCCGGCTGTGAGTGCAGGAACAACTCCCCGTCGATGATTTCCACCCGCTCGCGCAGCCCCAGCAGGCCCAGGTGCCCCTCGCGGGCCAGCTGAACCCAGTCCCGCGAAGTGTCAAATCCCACACCGTCGTCCTGCACGGTCAGCGCGGCCTTCTCGCCGTCCAGCTCCAGGGTGACGTGCACCTCACTGGCCCGGGCGTGCTTCATGATGTTGTTCATCAGCTCCTGGTAGATGCGGTAGAGCGCCAGGCGCAGGTCCACCGGCAGGGAACGGCGCTCGCGGGCCAGGTGCAGCTGGAACTTGATCTCCGGGTGGCGTTCTGCCAGCTGGCTGCAGTGGGTGCGGATGGCGCGGTCCAGCCCGAAGCTCATCAGCGCCGGCGGGCGCAGGTCGTGCAGCACCCGGCGGATCTCCTCCACCTGGTCCATCAGTGTGGTCTGGATTTTGCGCAGGGTCTCCTGCTTCTGCGGGTCTTCCTCCGCTTCGATGGCGTGCTGCAGGTTGAAACTGGCCACCAGCAGTTCCTGAACCGGCCCGTCGTGCAGGTCACGGGCAATCTGGATGCGCTCGGACTCGCGGTTCTCCAGCATGCGGCGCTGCACTTCCGTCTTGGCGGCGAACTCCATGCGCTGCCGCTCCAGCTGGCGCAGCTCGGTCACGTCGGTGAAAGCCACAATCAGGCCGATGACGTGGCCTTCCAGATCGCGGTACGGCTTGGCGTTGACGTCGAAATAGTGGGTCGCGCCTTCCAGGTCGAGCGCGATTTCCCGTCGCTCGCCCAGGCCGGTCTCCAGCACATGCCGCTTGAAGGCCATCAGTTCAGCCGCTACCCCAGCCGGAAAGATTTCATCGTCCCTGCGCCCAAGGACCGACTGCACGTCATAGCTGCCCCAGCTGGCGCTAATCCAGGTGTAGCGCAGATCCAGGTCGGTTGTGTAGACGAAAATCGGCGTGTCCTCCAGCGCGGCCCGGTAGCGCTGCTCGCTGGCTGCCAGTGCTTCCGAGGTGCGTAGCAGCTTCTCCTCCACCATCTTCAGATGGTGGATGTCGGTGAAGTAGCCGAACCAGCGCTCCACCCGCCCTTCCTCATCCCGCACCGGAACCGCGCGGGCCAGGTGCCAGTGATAGTCACCGTCCGCGGCGCGGAAACGGAACTCGGAACTGTAGGTTTCGCCCGTTTGGACGACAGCGTTCCACAGATCCAGCACCCGCTCGCGGTCTTCGGGATGGACCGCCTCCAGCAGCTGCCACTGGCCCTGCTCATTCAGGGTGATGTCGGGGATTTCATGAAAGCGCTGGTTGATGTAATCCACCACGCCGTCAGCCCTGGCCGACCAGACCAGCTGCGGCATGGCGTTGGCCAGCTGGCGGAAGCGGGCCTCACTCTCCCGCAGCCGGGCCTCGATAGTCTTGCGCCGGGTGATGTCCTCGGTCGAGCCGACCACACGTACCGGCTTTCCCTGCGAATCGCGCACCACATAGCCCCGGTCATGGACGAACACCCAGTGGCCGTCCTTATGCCTGATGCGGTACTCATAGCTGTAGGTATCCGCCTCGCCTGAAGCCACCCGGTTGAATTCGGGCATGATGCGGGCGTAATCCTCCGGGTGAATGCGCTCGCGCCACCAGCTTTCATCACCCGGAATATCGGCCACATTCACCCCCAGCAGGTCCTCAATGGCGGCGGAGTGGAAAACCGTGCCGGTGCGCAGATCCCAGTCGTAGACCACGCCGGTGACCGCCTGGGAGGCCAGATGAAAGCGCTCCTCCATCTCCTCCAGCGCCTGGGTGATGCGCTGTAGATCCGCCAGCGCCGCTTCCAGCTCAGACACGCGCTGCAGGGCTTTGTCCAGCTGCTCTCTCAAGCCGCACTCGGCCTGGCTGTGCATCACCGCGAAGCGGATGCTGCGTTCCAGGTCCTCCGGGGTCACCTCACCGGTCACCGTGTAATGGAAGACCCCGGTTTGAACGGCCTGCAGGTTGTGCTCCCGCTCCTCTCCGCCGCCCAGAATGACAGCCGGCAGGCGGCACCCGGCTGCGGCGATGGCCGCGGCCAGTTCCGTGCCGGGGCGGTCGGCAATCCTCCCGGCGATCAGGATGATGTCGTAGGCTTCCGTCCGGGCGGCGCGCAGCCCCTCGTCCCACTGTCTGGCCCATTCCAGAATGTAGCGGCCGGGGCGGACCCTGTTGAGGTCCTGCTGGATTTGATAAAACGTCTCCGGATTCGCATCCACTACCAGGATGCGCCAGATGTAATCGTTCACCTGCTGGTTACCAATTGGGTCAGACATGTCTTCCTCACCAGGCGCACCCCTGCGCCAATCGATGACCAACCCACACCGGCCGGCTGGCCGGTTTCATCGGTAATCGCAGCCCGTTAATGACCGGTATTCGCCATGGCAATGATCATTCCCCCTGGATTGTTATCTTTATTGATTTTTTATCATTCTAGCATAAACGCCAGCAGCGGCTCAATCAATAAGAGGTTTCTACCTCCCCTCCGGGTCCATCTCCCGCACCGCGTAGGAGAACCCGTACCCGGCCAGCCGCTCGAGGAAGGGCAGAGGATCGAATGCTTCCGGGGGCAGCACCCCGCTCCCCTGCCAGATGCCCTCGGCCAGCAGTTCCAGCCCGATGACCGCGTTCACGCCCGTCTGGGCGACCACCGCCTGGCAGCCATAGCGCTCCATACACTCCTGATTATCGGCTACCTGGTACAGGTACACCTGGCGGGGTTTCCCGTCCTTTTCGCCCTTCACCCAGGTTCCTGCGCAGGTTTTGCCCACCATGCGCGGCCCCAGATGCGCCGGGTCGGGCAGCAGCGCGGCCACCACGTCGCGCGGCGCCACCTGCACCCCTTTCACCGATACTGGGTCGGTACGGTCCAGCCCGAGCAGCTTGAGCGTCTTCAACACCTGGATGAATTCTTCCCCCAGCCCGTACTTGAAGGTCACCCGCCGGGCTGGCACCCAGCGAGGAATGAGCAGCACTTCCTCGTGCTCCACGTTGACGCACTGCTGCGTGCCGATGCCCTCCGGAAAGTCGAACACCTCCGGCTCGGAGAACGGCTCGGTGGTGTACCAGCCGCGCCCCTGCTCCCAGATCACCGGCGGGTTGAGGCATTCTTCAATCGTGGTCCATATGGAGAAGTTGGGCGCGAAGGGATACCCCTCCACCTGCAGGTTGGACCCGTCCCGCACGCCGATTTCTTCAATCTCATCGAAAAGGTGATCGCGGGCGTAGCGGGCAAACACGTCCGAGAGGCCCGGCTCCACGCCCAGGCCCACCAGCGCCAGCAGCCCCCTGCGCTCCCATTCGGCTGCCTTTTCAAACTGCAGATCGCCCAGCTTGATCCCGGGCCGGCGGTAGGGATCCTCCGGGTGCGGGCAGGAGAGCGACAGCGCCATGTCCAGATAATGGCAGCCGGCGGACAGGGCAGCGTCCAGGATGGGCAGGTTGAAGCGCGGATCGCAGGCGTTCAGCACCAGGTCCGCGCCGTGCCTGCGGGCCAGCGCCTCCACCTGAGCGCGGTCGGCGGCGTCGACCTGCTCCACCGGGAAGCGCCTCTCATCCCCCAGCCGGGCCTGCACCTCGCGTACCCGGGCCAGGTTGTAATCGGCCAGCACCATTTTGTCCAGCCAGGGACGCCTGCAGGCCATCACAGCGATGGCTTCACCCACACCCCCTGTCCCTACCAGCAGTATGTTCATACACCTGTCCTTGAACGTTGACGGGTAACAGGCCGCCGGTGAATCAGCGGCCGTCCGGCAGGATTACCGACTCGGGCAGCGACCACTGCGAGTCGTCCTTGATGATCATGGGCACAAAGGAAGTGGAAGTGCGCCGCACGCCGGGCAGCGCGGCGATCACGTTGGTGACGAAAGCGTAGATCTCGCGGTAATCGTGCGCCACGACCTGGATGGAGACGTCGCGCTCGCCCGTTGAGCAGGCCACATAGGTCACATTGTCATATTCGGCCACCCGGTGAGCCAGCTCCATGATCTGCCCCGGTTCGACTTCGATGAAGATATCGGCGATCACCGGAAAGCCGATGGCCTGAGGATTGACCCGGGCGCTGATGGAAATGACCCCGGCATCCAGCAGCCGCTTGATGCGGTAGCGCACCATGCGCTCCGTGGCCCCCTCGATCTTCTCGGCGATTTCCTTGCTGGGCATGCGCCCATCCTCGGCCAGCAGGTCGACGATCTTCTTGTCCAGACGATCCAGCTTCAATTTCATGCCTGTTCCTCGCTCGTGGTTTTACTATACTACGTCATGGTCTAATTATATGTCGAATTCAGACAAAAATGGTTTGCAATTTGACAGATTCAACAAAGTTGGAGAATCAAAAGAGCGCCGGTTCGCCCGAACCCGCGCTCTTCGCTGATCCTCGGTCAGCTTTAATTGGCCAGTTTCAACGTAACCGGCCGCCCCCGCAGCGAGTATTTGCCGCTGCTTTCCGCCAGCACGCGAGAAACGTGCTGCTCGGAGACATCTACAAAGGTGTGATCGCGACGGATGTCGATCTCGCCGATCGCCCGGCCGGGAATGCCGACCTCGCTGGCGATCGCGCCGACCACATCACCCGGGCGCACGCCCTGCGCTCCGCCCAGGTTCATCCACAGGCGCACCATGCCGGGCTCACGGTGGTTTCCCCGCCCGCGCTGCGCCGGATAGGCTTCCTGGCGCTCGTACTTCCGGCCTCGCGGCGCACGCTTCTCGAAAGCGTTCTCGCGTCCGGTGAACTTGCGCTGCTCGCGGCGATCTCTCTTCTCGGCGGTCACCGGCTCGAGTTCTTCCGCCGGCAGGGCAGCCTCACCGGCCCGCGCCATGCGAATGGCCGCCAGAGCCACCTGGACCGGGTCCAGACCCGATTCCATCAGGCGGTTGACCAGGGCCATTTCAGCCTCGCTGCCGCCCTCGGCAGCCATCTCGCTCAGCCGGCTGGCAAAGCGCTCGTCGCGCCGCGCCTGCAGCTCCTCGAGGGAGGGCACGCGGTGCTCCTGAATAGGCTGGCGGATGTAGCTTTCGATCATCTTCAGGCGGCGGCGTTCGGCCGGCGCAAGGAAAGTGATCGCCGTGCCGGTGCGCCCGGCCCGGCCGGTGCGGCCAATGCGGTGCACGTAATCTTCCGGATCGAGGGGCACGTCGTAGTTGAAAACATGCGACACGGCCTCGATATCCAGCCCGCGGGCGGCCACGTCCGTCGCCACCACCAGGGTGAGCGCCTGCCGGCGGAAGCGGTTGAGCACGTACTCGCGTCGCGACTGGTTCAGGTCGCCGTGCAGCGCTTCCACCGCCAGCCCGCGCGAGGCCAGCTCGTCGGCCAGTTCCTGGGCGCGCGCCTTGGTGCGCGCGAAGATCAGGCCCTGGGTCAGGTCTTCCACCTCCAGCAGGCGGATCAGCGCGGCCGTCTTGTCCCTGTCGCGCACCATGTAATAGCGCTGCTCAATACCTTCCACCGTCGGGCGCGAGGGGCTCAGGTTGAAGCGGGCCGGGTTTTCCATAAAGCGCTCGCCCAGCTTGCGCACCACCTCGGGCAGCGTCGCTGAAAACAAAGCCATCTGGCGCTGCTCTGGAAGCTGGTCCAGAATGGATTCCACATCTTCAATGAAACCCATTTCCAGCATTTCGTCGGCTTCATCGATGACCAGGTAGCGCACCTGGCTCAAATCCAGCACGCCCTGCCGGATCAGGTCCAGCAGGCGGCCCGGGGTGCCGACGACCACGTCCACGCCGCGCTTCAGCTGGGTTTTCTGCACGGTATAGGACTGCCCGCCGTACACCGGCAGAACGCGCAGGTCCATGCCGGCCGCCATCTGGCTGGCAGCCGTGGAGACCTGTACCGCCAGCTCGCGGGTCGGCGCCAAAATCAGAGCCTGCACCGTCCCCTGACCGGGAGTCAGCTGCTGCAGCATGGGCAGGACGAAGGCAGCCGTCTTTCCGGTGCCCGTCTGCGCCTGCGCGATCACATTGCGGCCTTCCAGCAGCGCCGGGATCGCCACCTGCTGCACAGGGGTGGGCTGCTCAAAGCCCATCTGCTCGATGGACTGGATGAGCTCGGGGAGCAGGCCAAATTCAGTAAACAAATCAACAGACATTTCTTCTCCAAAACGCGTTTGCACGCAAAAACGCCCCGCCGGAACCGGCGAGGCGTGGGTATCCAGGCACGATTACTGCTCTGGCAGGTGATCTGCCAGCGCCTGATTATACCATTACATAGGCGGTTGGCAATCCCCGGCGGGGAATTTGCTCCGATCCAGTTTTCGGAGGATTTCTAGTGGTGGAGCATTCGTTGGTGCTCCCGATCATTGTAAGGGAAAGGGAGAGCAGCCGCCAACCCATTCCCCATCTGAACCATGGGCAAAGCCCATGGGGGCAGGTGGGGGATGGGGTGATCCCTCTCTCGAGGTGGAGGCGATGAGCAAAGCCCATGGGGGCAGGTGGGGGATGGGTAAACAACCTCCCTTCTCCTGTTGACACTCCCGGTAAAGATATGTACAATTCAGTCCATGTTTGCGAAGACGAGCACCATGATGATGCCGGGTATGTGCCTATGGTTGATGGATAGGCGATGGTGCTCGTTTCCTCGCAGAATCGGTGTACCCGCCGGATGAACGCAGGAAACGAACCCATCGCCTTTTCCCCGTAATGTGAGGATGGACCGGTGGGCTCGTCATAACAACGAAGCAGTATTGCCTATCTGCCGCCGGACCATCAGGCGGCTTTTTCGTTTTTATTCTTAGAAATCGTAGAGAGGTAACCATGAATACTCGTCATCTCATCAATACCAGGCAGACCCCCGCCACTCGCGTTTCCGCTCGCCTGCTCACGGCGCTGCTTGCCGTCAGCCTGCTCCTCGGCGCCTGCACCGCCGCTCCTCAGAGCCCGGCCGGACAGTCGGGCGCAGCCGGCAGCGAACCCATTCAGCTCACCGTCGGCGCTTCTCCGGTTCCCCACGGCGACATCCTGCGCTTCGTCCAGGACAACCTGGCCGCGGACGCCGGAATCGTGCTGACCATCGTCGAGTTCACCGACTACGTGCAGCCCAACCTGGCCCTGCGAGACGGCACAATCGACGCTAACTTCTTCCAGCACCGCCCTTATATGGAGGACTTCGCCGCCGAGCACGGCATCGATATGGTCGCAGTGGCGGATGTGCACATCGAGCCGCTGGGCATTTACTCCCGCAAGATCGACTCGCTGGACGCTATTCCGGACAACGCGGTGGTGTCCATCCCCAACGACTCGACCAATTCCGGGCGGGCTCTGCGCCTGCTGGAAGCCAACGGCCTGATCCGTCTGAGCGACGAAGCCGGGATCACCGCAACCGTGCGGGACATCGTGGACAACCCGAAGAACCTGGACATCCGCGAGCTGGAAGCGGCGCAGCTGGCCCGCTCGCTGGATGACGTCACCATCGCGGTGATCAACGGCAACTACGCCCTGCAGGCTGATCTGGTCCCCGGCGAGGACGCGCTGGCCCTGGAGACCGGCGTGGACAACCCCTACGCCAACGTGCTGACCGTGCTCACCGAGCGGCAGAATGACGAGGGCATCCAGATCCTGGCCCGGCTGCTGACCTCGCCAGAGGTGAAGCAGTTCATCGAAGAGAACTACCAGGGCTCGGTCATCCCGGCCTTCTAGGAAGCGGCCAGCGTCGATGTCGCATCCCAGTCTTTCACACACCCGTGTCTCAGAGAGGGAGCAGTCCCTCTCTGAGGCCAACAGCATAGCACCCGCCGAGGACGGCCGATGATCACCCTGACCGACGTTTACAAAGTGTACGACCAGGGGGACCAGCGGGTGGCCGCCCTGAACGGAGTCAGCCTGCACGTGCCCAGGGGGGAGATCTTCGGCGTGCTCGGCCCAAGCGGCGCCGGAAAGAGCACGCTGATCCGCTGCGTCAACCTGCTGGAGCGGCCGACCTCCGGGTCGGTGCAGGTGGCCGGCCAGGAGATGACCCGCCTGTCGCCTGAAGGGCTGCGCCGTGCCCGCCAGCGCATTGGCATGATCTTCCAGCACTTCAATTTGCTCAACTCGCGCACCGTGGCCGGTAACGTGGCCTACCCGCTGGAAATTAGCGGCTGCTCTGCGGACGAGCGACAGCGCCGCGTGGCCGAGCTGCTCTCGCTGGTGGGCCTGAGCGACAAGGCCAACGCCTACCCGTCGCAGCTTTCAGGCGGGCAGAAGCAGCGCGTGGGCATCGCCCGCGCCCTGGCCAATAACCCGGACGTGCTGCTGTCAGACGAGGCCACCTCGGCGCTGGACCCACAGAACACCATCGCCATCCTCAACCTGCTGCGCGACCTGAACCAGCGCCTGGGGCTGACCATCCTGCTGATCACCCACGAGATGAACGTGGTCAAGCAGGTCTGCCGCAGCGTGGCCATCATGGAGGAAGGCCGGATTATCGAGCAGGGCACCGTTTCCCGGCTGGTCTCCTCGCCCGGCTCACACCTGGCCAGGGCTCTGCTGCCGCCGCTCGATCCTCCGCCGGTGTCGCCCGGCACAACCACGGCCATCATCACCTTCATCGGTGCGCTGGCCGACCAGCCGGTGCTCAGCAGCCTGGTGCGGCAGTTCGACGTCGAGGTCAACATCCTGTCTGGCAGCATCCAGAACGTGGGCGGCCAGCGGGTCGGCCAGCTGCAGGTGGGCCTGCGGGGAGGGCAGGTCAGCCAGGCGCTGGATCACCTGCGCCGTCTGGGCCTGCGCGTGGAGGTGCATTGATGGAGTGGAGCATCTGGCTGCCGGTGCTGTGGACCAGCACCCTTGACACACTCTACATGGTTATGGTTGCCACCTTCTTCACCGTGCTTTTCGGCCTGCCGCTGGGGGTTCTGCTGGTCGCCACGGACCGCAGCGGGCTGATGCCGGCCCCGCTGGTCAACCAGATCCTGGGCACAGTGGTCAACGCTGCCCGCTCGCTGCCCTTCATCATCCTGCTGGTGGTGGTCATCCCCATCACACGCCTGCTCACCGGCACGACCATCGGCGCGACGGCAGCCATCGTGCCGCTCTCGCTGGCGGCGATTCCATTCTTTGCCCGCGTGTCCGAGACCTCCCTGCGCGAGGTGGATCGGGGGTTGATCGAAGCGGCGCAGTCCATGGGCTCCAGCCCCTGGCAGATCATCACCCGGGTGCTGATCCCCGAAGCGCTGCCCTCGCTGGTGCTGGGGACGGCCATTACCATCATCAACCTGATCGGCTACTCGGCCATGGCCGGGGCGATCGGCGGCGGCGGGCTGGGCGATCTGGCCATCCGCTACGGCTACCAGCGCTACGAAACCGGCATCCTGGTGGTCACGGTTCTGATCCTGATTGTGATGGTTCAGGGGCTACAGGCGCTGGGGAACATGCTTGCCCGGCGGCTCTCCCGAAAGTGACGGCGTTCTCCCTCCTCGGTTGAGACTATAATCCCCTCATCAAACGGTGATCAAGAACGAGGAGGGATGGATGCGCATCCTGATGCCCACTATTGGCACGCGCGGTGACCTGCAGCCCTACGTGGCCCTGGCACTGGGGCTGCAGGCACGCGGTCACCGGCCCACTCTGGCGACTCACCCGTTATTTCGCTCGCTGGTGGAATCCTACTGCCTGGACTTTGCCCCCATCGGCCCGGATATTGACCTGGGCCGGGAGGTGGCCATCATCCGCGGCCGGTCGCCCAACTGGGTGGCCGGGTTTCTGCGTGTGATGCGGTTTACGTTCTCCATGCTGGAGCAGGCTTACCCTGACCTGCTGGCGCTGGCCCGCCAGACAGACCTGATGGTGGTGTCGCACACAGCCGCAGGCAGCATCGAGGCTGACGCACTGGACCTGCCGCGCGTCAGCGTCACCCTGATGCCCCAGGCCATACCCGCACCCGATCCGCAAGCGCCGCTCTGGAAGCGCGCTCTGGGCGGGCTGGCCGGCGCGGGCATGGGGCTGGTGATGACCCGCCCGCTGAACCAGATCCGCCAAAAAGTGGGCCTCCCGCCCATGGGCCAGACCGGGATCACATCTCCATCCCTCAACCTGATTCCCCTCTCGCCGCTGGTCTCGCCGCCCGATCCACGCTGGGAGCCGCGCCACAGGGTGACCGGCTACTGGTTCGCCCCCGCCCCGGAGAGCTGGACCCCGCCGGATGACCTGGCGCGGTTTCTGGAAGCAGGCCCTCCGCCGGTGGTGGTCAGTCTGGGCGCCATGGCCATCAGCGGGAACGACGCCCGCGAAGCGGCGGAAGTCTTCGTCCGTGCGATCCAGCAGGCCGGCGTGCGGGCCATCCTGCAGGGCTGGGAGGAACCGCTGAGTACCATATCCCTGCCCGAAAGCATCCTGCCCGCCGGATCTATCCCACATGAATGGTTATTGCCCCGCGCCTCCGCGTTTATCCACCACGGCGGGTTTGGCTCCACCTCAGCCGGCCTGCGAGCCGGGATCCCCTCCATGGCCGTCCCGCACATCATCGACCAGTTCCTCTGGGGGAATAAGCTGCACGAACTGGGTGTGGGACCAAAGCCAATACCAAGGGGGAAGCTGAAGGTCGAACCGCTGGCCGCCGCCCTGCGGGAGCTTGTGGATAACCCGGAAATGAAAGCCCGCAGCGCAGAACTGGGGGAAGCAGTTCGTGGTGAGAATGGGGTCGAGGCGGCGGTCGGGTTGATAGAGGGGGTGTTCCAAAAAGCTTCACACGTCTAAACAAATGCGTCGATTGGACAATTGACGCATTGACTTTAACCTGTCTTCTGTCTACAATAGTCTGTAGACAGTCCATGTCTCATTTCGTCTCCTAAATATTGTTATCGCGCATATGGAGTGACCTTGCCTGTCGCTCGATAGGGGGATTACTGGTACCAATTCAGCGATTGGTATTTTTCCACTGCTATCTACTTCAAGAAATGAGGTGATCAACTGTAAAGAATCACTGCATTGTTCATGATTCCTTTTCAGTCTGTATTTCGAATTTTGAACCGCCATGGAGAATCGAATGAACAAGAGGGTATGCCTTAACTGTTTGCTGGTCATCGTCTTCCTCCTCTCGCTGGTTGGCTGCGCCCCCGGCGACCAGGCTGGCGCTACCGGAAATGAACCTGCGCCAGCTGCATCATCCCAACCTCAGGGAAACACACCGGAAGCGGAGGAACCCGCCAAGAAAGGCGGAGACTTGATTATCGCCGTTCCGGCCAACCTGGAGCCAGCTTCCTTTGATGGCCATATCGATCCCTTCCAATCCACCTGGCTGTATGACTCGTTTATTTCTGATCCCCTGCTGATTCTGGCCCCCAACGGCGAGTACCAGCCTGCTCTCGCAGAACGATGGGAACTCTCCGAAGATGGCAAGTCGTGGACGTTCTATCTTCGCGATGATGTTTACTTCCAGGATGGCACTCCATTCAATGCTGAAGCCGTCAAGTACAACTTCGAACGCGTAAAGGATCCTGCTCTGGGGTCCGCTCAGCTCAGTGACGACCTGGGACCCATCAAGTCAGTAGAAGTCGTTGACGAGTTCACAGTCCGTCTGAACTACGATGCGCCCTGGGCTACTCTGCTGGACGGGCTGCGCCGCATGCCGATTTGGTCACCCACCGCCGCGGATAAGTACGACAAGAATGAGTTCGACAAGCACCTCGTCGGCACCGGGCCATTCCTCTTCACGGAATGGGTTGCGAACGATCACGTGACCTTCACGCGCTGGGAGGACTACGGAGGGTGGAATCCAATTCAGAACCACGAGGGTCCGGTGTACCTGAACTCGGTAACTATTCGCTTCATCGGTGAGGAAGCCGTGCTTGGCGGTGTTGTCGCCAATGGTAATGCGCATATTGCCCAGGAGCTGCCTGCCGCGTACGTCGTCGATTACCAAGACACTCAGGATGCGACCCTGATGACTGGTTACCAGGCAGGGACAGGCCTGCAGTGGGTCATGAATACGACCAGCCCACCGCTCGATCAGCTCAAAGTGCGTCAGGCCTTGCTGTACGCCACAGATCAGGATGAAATCAATGAGATCCTGTATGACGGGCTGTACCTGACCCAGAAGGGACCTTTGAACAGCGTCCATCCGTGCTACTGGGATGGGGTCGAGACAATGTACCCGTTTGATCTAGAAAAAGCTGCTTCACTGCTCGAAGAAGCTGGCTGGCGAGATGAAAACGGCGACGGGATCCGAGAGGCTCACGGCGTGCCGGGTGTGGAAAACGGTGCCCCTCTCATCATCCGGTTCTCAGCCCTGCATCATGAGGAAATCGGTGAAGCACTGCAGCTTACCTACAAGGAAATTGGCATTGACCTGAAAGTCGAGGTTATTCCCGGCCCTGTGCAGCTGGACCGGGTAAACCAGCGTGACTTTGAGCTCATGTACGAACGACAGCGCTCCCCAGATCCCCGCATCCTCGACCAGATCTGGAATTCGAAATACGATCAACCCGGTGGTTGGGCCTGGAGCGGCTTGAAGATTGCTGAAGTTGACCAGCTCCTGGAGGAAATTGCCGCGTCATCGGACATCGAATACCGCTGCGAACTGGCCAAAGATGTTCAGCGTATCGTAATGGAAAATGCCGGCATGCTCCCAACCCTCAGCCAGCCGGTCTATTACGCGGTTGACAATAGCGTTAAGGACTTCCTCTTGGGCGCTGAAGGCAACTGGTTCTTCCTCAACAACGCCTACATCGTAGATTAATGTCTCAAAGCAAAAGAGGGGGCAGAGACTGCCCCCTCTTTTGCCTATGGAGTGAATATGCGCCAGTATATTTTTAACCGTCTCTTACAGATGATTCCTGTCCTTTTCCTCGTCTCCATTATCATCTTTTTTATCATGCATGCGCTGCCCGGAGACCCGGCCATGCTGATGCTGGCTGGCGCAGAGGGCGGCGCCGTGACTCCCGAACGAATTGCGGAGCTGCGCGCCCAGATGGGGCTTGATGATCCGCTGCATATCCAGTATTTCAGGTTTATCACTGGAGCTGTTCGAGGTGACCTGGGGACTTCCATTCGTCTTCGCACGCCTGTCACCCAGCTCATCGCTGAGCGGTTCTCCTCCACACTCCAGCTAAGCCTAGTCGGCCTGGGGTTCTCAATCACCTTCGGCTTGATTCTGGGCATCCTGGCGGCGCTGAAGCAAAACAGCTGGTTCGATATGATCAGCATGGTCTTTTCATATATTGGTGTATCCATGCCCATCTTCTGGCTCGGTTTGCTGCTCATTTTAATCTTCTGCTTCCAGTTGAACTGGTTTGAACCCGCAGGCGGCACAGGGTTCAAATCGCTCATCCTGCCCGGTATCACACTCGGTCTATCATCTGCAGGGATCGTTAGCCGCCTGACACGATCCAGCCTTATTGAGGTTCTTAACGAAGATTACATTCGCACAGCCCGGGGTAAAGGCCTCAAAGAAATTGGTGTCATCCTCCACCACGCCTTGCAGAACTCAATGATCCCGGTTGTGACCATGATCGGTCTGCAATTTGGCTCCATGCTCGCCGGCGCAGTGGTTACCGAAACCGTGTTCAGCCGCCCGGGTCTGGGTAGACTGATCGTCAATGCGATTCTCTGGAAAGACTATCCCCTGGTACAGGGGTCGGTCCTGGTGCTGGCGTTAATCTACCTGTTGGTCAACCTGCTTGTTGATATCTCCTACGCCTGGCTGGACCCGCGTATTCATTACAACTAATAAACCGGCAGGGCACTTCGTCCCCCGGGGTTCGCTAAGGTAGGTTCCAACAGTTGTTTATCGTTCCAGGAGTTCTTAATGAATGCTGTTATGGATCACAACACAAAATTCAGCCAGGTGGAAAAAATATCACGTACCAGAGCAAAGCTCGACCAGTTCGCTTATCGATGGCGTCTGTTTTCCCGAAACAAGGGAGCCATGGTTGGACTGGTCATTCTTATTGCCTGGCTGTCTGTCATGATATTCGCCGATTCCATTGTCCCCTATCCGCCGCTGGATAAAGTCACCAGAGCGCGCCAGGCACCTTCGGCAGAATTCTGGTTTGGTTCGGATATGCTGGGACGTGATATGTTCAGCCGGGTGCTTTATGGTTCCCGAATTTCCCTAGCACTCGGTGTAATTAGCGTGATCATCGGGGCAGTCCCGGGAACAGCACTGGGCTTGATAGCGGGGTACTTTGGAGGCAAAGTGGATGACATCATCATGCGGGTGTTGGATGCCCTGCTCGCCTTTCCGGGTATCCTGCTCGCATTGGTGATCATCGCCTCGCTGGGCCCATCCATTCAGAATGTTATGATCGCAGTGGGTATCTCAACGCTGCCCCAGTACGCCCGGCTGGTACGCGGCAGTGTGTTGACCATCAAGGAACTGGTGTACATAGAAGCCGCCCGTGTTATCGGCTGCAAACCAATCCGGATCATGTTGCATCATATCTTGCCTAATGCTATCTCTCCCATCATCGTGTTGTCCACCCTGCAGGTTGGCAACGCCATTCTGGTGGGATCAGGTCTGAGCTTCCTTGGGCTTGGCGCCCAACCACCCGCAGCAGAATGGGGATTGATGACCGCCGCAGGCCGTGAGCTTCTGAGCAAGGCCTGGTGGATCTCTACATTCCCGGGACTGGCAATCCTGAGCGTGGTAATGGCGTTCAATCTGGTGGGCGATGGCCTTCGCGTGGCACTGGATCCGCGCATGAAGGTTGGATAACCCCGGTGATCAAATCAGTAATGCGCCTCCATCATCAGGCGGCATCAACACCAGTTTTCACGCTGAAAAACCCTGACATATCCGGTAGTGCAGGCTCGATTTCAGGCTGGAATAGATCCGAGGTGAATGGTGGAACAGGAAACCGTTGATCTGGTAATAGAGCACGGCAGCGTGCTGACCATGGACTCAGACGACCGCCTGATTAATGATGGTGCGGTAGCCATTCGAGGCCATTCGATCGTCGCCGTAGGATCAGCCGGTGAAATCTCACGCCGGTACCGTGCAGCCGAAAAACTGAACGCAGTTGGCAAAGTGGTCATGCCCGGGCTGGTGGACACCTACGGTCACGCCGGGCACGGCCTGATCAAAGGACTGTACCATCCCGCGCACGGCTGGCCTTCGGGATCCTTCTACTTCCACGCCACCAGCGCAGATTGGTGGTACGCGGAAGGGTTGCTATCGGCAGTGGAACGCGTGCGCTTTGGCACCACCATCGGGCAGACCGTGGTCGGAGCCACCCCGGCACGGATGGATTCTCCCATCTTCGCCGACAGGCTGGCTGAAGCTGCTGTTCAGGTTGGCCTGCGGGCAGTGCTGGGCGTCGGCCCGCCTGACCCGCTCATCAGCCATCTGGATGAGCCCTGGAGCGGTACTTATTGGGAAAACGGACAGCCTGTCACCCGTACTTTTTGCTTTGAAGACACTGTGCGCAGCAGCATTGATGTCATCCGCCGCTGGAACCACCAGGCGGATGAGCGCATCCAGATTGCGCTCCATTACCCGTACCTGTTCGGCCGTCTGGCAGCGCACCCGCGCATCCCCTTCCAGTACCGGCCTGCTGAGCACGTCCCGGTCATGATCGAGCGCGCCGAAGAAATGAAGAATCTGGCGGATGAGTTCGAGCTTCTTCTTCACTCGCATGCCTTCGCCGGCTCGCTGAGCTTTGCCCTGCAGCACTACGGCGCAGAGCGTGTCAGCAGGCTGCTGGATGGGAAAGTCGCTCTGGCGCACTGCAACGCTCTGGGAGCGGAAGAAATCGAAGTCCTGGGCAGCCACGGGACAGGTATCTGCGTGGTGCCGTTTACCCATGAGAACATCCTATACGGATCCTGCCCGGTGATCGAACTGCTGGATGCTGGCGCCAATGTCACCATTTCAACCGATGGCACCGCACCCTACTGCTCCTACGACCTTTTCAAAGAGATCTCCCGGGCCATCTGGGCACAGTGGCAGCGCTTCCAGGACCAGACGGTACTTCCGCCAGGCAAAGCGCTGCGCATGGTGACCATCGACGCAGCCCGCGCCCTGGGCATGGACCACCTGGTTGGCTCGCTCGAACCTGGCAAGCGGGCGGACATTATTCTGGTTGACTTCAACCGTCCGCATCTGGTCCCAAACACGAACATCCCCCGCCAGCTGGCCTTTTACACCAGCGGCAGTGACGTGGATACCGTGATCATCAACGGCCAGATCATTATGCTCGGCCGCAAGGTTCTGACCGTGGACGAAGAGGAAGTGATTGCCTTCGCCCGCGAAGAAGCTGCACGGGCATTCGCTCGCCAGGATCTCAGCCATTTCACAGAAATGAACGCAGCCTTCTGGCAGGGATCGCGCTACGATGGTTAGTTGACGGTTTTTTTCGCCAGCTTGGTTTACGAGATTTAAATCCAGGCATTTTCGCCATGGGTGCATCTGGCTGATAATGCGAATCAAGAAAGCCTGGCGACACCAATAAGATGCTGCCAGGCTTTGTGTAATCGGTTCTCGCCTAAAATATCGACTCGTGCGGGTGTTTTTCGTCCAGTTTGGCCAGGGCGTAGGAGGCCGCAGCGCCGGCGGCGAACAGCAGCGCGCAGACCAGGATCGTCCAGCCGCTCACGCCCTCCGGGATGATCGCCGCCGTCGAGCCGACCACGATCCCCAGGATGAAGTGGTACATGAACGTATAGTAGCGGTTGAACAGCCAGGCAACCAGCTTGGCGACCACCAGCACCACAATCACCAGCCCGATACCGAGCGGGATGATCACCCCGAAGTCCAGCTGGCGGATGCCGCTGGCCATCGGCTGGTACAGCCCCAGGTAGATCAGGAAGTTGGAGGGGCTCATGCCGGGGATGACCAGGCCCAGCCCCACCAGCATGCCGCTCATCACCCAGACACCCAGGCCGGGGGTCAGCGTGACGCTGCCCATCGACTCCATCCAGCCCATCAGGAAGAAGGTGCCCACCGCGATGACAGCCAGCAGCGCCCAGTGCCACGGTTTCCGTCCCTCTTTGCCCGAGGTCTTCAGCAGTGAGGGAAAGGTGCCGGAGATGAACCCGATGAACAGCCAGGTGAACTGGGCCGCGAAATGAGTAAAGGCATAGTCCACCACGGCCGAGAAGGCCAATACACCCAGCCCGACCCCGATGCCCACCGGCAGCAGGAACTGCACATTTAGCCAGAATTTGTAAAACGGATGAGCCAGGAAGCGCAGCAGAGGTTCGTAAATGCCGAACACCACCGCCAGCACACCGCCGGACAGCCCGGGGACAATCGCCCCGATCCCGACCAGCATGCCCTTCAGCAGGCGGATGATCCATTCGGTCACCGACCCGGTCAGCGCGAACCCGACCTTTGACACATACGGCTGTTCGGCTTTTTCCGCCAGTTCGCCTGGATTTTCCTTCATATCACCCATGGAGTGTGTTGTCCAATCCTGATGTTCCATATTCCGGCCAATATGCAGGCCAGAAGGCATTATACCTGCTAACCCCACTCGCCGTAAACCGTATTCAGGGATCGCCCCGCCCCGGCCGAAAGAGAAGAGACGCCCGCGTGCGGGCGTCTCCTGTCAGTGCAGGTCCAGCAGCCGGGCAGCTCCTACGGGCCGCCGACTGCTTCGGTCACCTCTTCAGCCGTGACGATTGAAGCCATGTTGCCCCAGGAGTTCCGGATAAAGGACACCACCGCGGCGATCTCCTCCGTGCTCAGCGAATCCCCGAAGGCGGGCATGGCCCCGCCCCCGTGATAGACCTGCAGGATGACGCCGGTCGGGTCGTCCATGGTGACGAGACTGCTGCCGGCCAGCGCCGGGCCCATCAGGCCGGTGCCGGTGCGCCCGTGGCACACGGCGCAGTTGGCCATGTAGATGTCTTCACCCAGGCTGATCAGCTGATCACCCCCAGGCTGGCCCGCCTGTGAGGTAGGGGTCGGCGTCCCGGCCCCGGCGCCGCCCGGCGTGGGCGTTACCCCACCCGGAGTGGGCGTCACCCCCGGTGAGGGCACGGCCCCGGTTGGTGCCACCAGGCGGAAGACCACTCCGGTGTTCCCGGTGGGGCTGGCGGATTGAGAGGTGGTCACGTAAAGCTCGCCGTCTTCATCCTCGCCGAAGCCCAGCACATGGTAGTTGAACTCCATGCCCTCCGGGATCAGCTCGACGATCGGCCACAGGCCTTCGCCGGTCTGCGGCTCGGACATAAACAGCCGCCCGGACGGTTCCTCAAAGCTGAGACTCCAGTCGCCGAAGATGTAGCTGCCCACCAGGTCGGGTATCGCCGTGCCGCGGTAGACAAACCCGCCGGTGACGGAGATCCCCAGCCCGCCTTCATGGTTGGCGTTCAGGTATTCGATCACCGGAAGGATCAGCGGCCGTCCCATCGGGTCCTCGGTGGGACATTCGTCCAGCGGAAGGTCGGGGTTCTCGGTCGAGAAGCAGTGCGTGCCTTCCATCACATTCCAGCCATAGTTGCCGCCCGGTTCAACGATGTTGACTTCCTCGAAGTTATTCTGGCCCACGTCGGCGACAAAGAGCTGGTTCGTACCGCCCCGGTCGAAGGAGAAGCGATAAGGGTTGCGGAAGCCGAAGGCGTAGATTTCATCCATCCCGTCCATACCCACAAAGGGATTATCCGGAGGAATGCCGTAGGGATCGCCGCTGTCCACGTCGATGCGCAGGATATTACCCAGCAGGTTATCCTCGATGTCCTGGCCGTTGCCGCCTTCGTTGACGTCATACCAGTCTTCCACATGGCCCAGGGCCACGTCGTCGGCCCCTCCGCCGTCACCGAACGAGATGTACAGGTAGCCGTCCGGCCCGAAGGCCACGGTACCGCCGTCATGGTTGAACTGCGGTTCGTCCACCTGCAGCAGGATGATCTCAGAGTCGGGGTCAGCGATGTTGGGATCTTCCGCAGAAACCCGGAACTCAGAGATATGAGCGGTATGGTTCCAGTCGTCGGGCGCTTCCTCGCGCAGCGGCGCGCTGTAGTAGACGAAGAACCTGCCGTTCTCAGCGTAGTCGGGATGGAAGGCCAGGCCCAGCAGGCCGCGCTCGTCAAAGCCCTCGCGGAACTCCACCATGCGATCGGTCAGGTCCAGGAAGGGTTCCTCGAGCAGCTCGCCGTTCTCATCCACAACGCGGATCTGTCCGGCCTGATCGACGATGAACAGCCGCCCGCTGCCGTCCCCGGCGTTGGTCAGGTACACCGGAGAGGTCAGCCCTTCAGCCACCACCTCCAGCCCGATGGGTACCGATTCGATCGGCTCCCGTACGGTGCCTTCGGTGCGGATGATATCCCCTCCGGTCACGGGGATGCCGCCCTCGGCGGTGATCACAGTGCCTTCCTCAGGCGCCTGATCGGCCGGGACGAGGCGCCACAGCGCGCCGGAGATCTGGGTCACGTCCGTGTCCTCGTACTGGCCGGTGGATGAGGTCACGTAGAGCGTGCCGTCCGCCGCCTGGCCAGAGCCGGTGATGTGCAGGTCCGTGTCGAGCAGCTCTTCGAAGGCCCATTCCCCGGTGTCCAGCTGAGTCAGGCCCCAGATGCGGCCAGAGCCCCAGTCACCCACGAAGTAGATGCCGTCCATGATGGGGAACTGCGACCCGCGGTACACGCCGATGCCGACCACCGCAATACCCAGGTCATGGCTGTATTCCGCCACCGGCAGCACGCCGATCGGATCGCAGGACGCCAGCTCCACGGGGAAGCAGCGGGTGCCCATCAGCCGGTCCCAGCCGTAGTTTTCCCCGCCGGTGCTGTCCGCTGGCTGGAAGTTGATCTCCTCCCAGTGGTTCTGGCCGACGTCGGGCAGGTAGAGGTCGCCGGTCTGCGGATCAAACTGGAACTTCCAGGGGTTGCGCAGGCCGTAAGCCCAGATCTCAGGCCGCACCTCGGTGTGAATCTGCGAGAACTCCTCTTCGGTGACGCCAAACAGCTGAACCAGCTCCGGCGGCCTGACGAAGGGATTATCCTCCGGGATGCCGTATGCCTGCAGGCCGTTCGTTGTGTCCACGTCGATCCTCAGCAGCTTGCCCAGCAGGGTCGAGAGGTCCTGCCCGGCTTCGAGCGGATCGCCCTCCCAGCCGCCATCACCGCTGCCGATGTAGAGGTAGCCGTCCGGGCCAAAGGCCAGCTCGCCGCCGTTGTGATTGGCCCAGGGCTGCTCAATTTGCATTATCACCCGGGCGGTCGCCGGATCCAGCTGGTTGGGATTGCCTGCCATGACCTGGTATTCGACGATCATGCCGTCACCGTTGCGCATTAGCTCGGCGAAGTGGACGTACACCCGCCCGTTGCTGGCGAAGTTTGGATGGAACTCGATATCATACAGGCCGGCTTCAAGGAAGGCTGAAAGTGTGATGTCGGTCAGGTCAATGAACGGCTCTTCTTCCACCGTCCCATCCGGGTTGACGATGCGGACTGCCCCGCCGCGTTCAACCACGAACAGCCGTCCGGTGCCGTCCGGCGAGGCGACCACATTCACCGGGTCCTGGAACCCGTCTGCCACCTGCACCAGAGCGATCTCCAGGTCCACCGGCAGATCATTGATCCCGGGCTGCATGGCCACACCAACGCTGTACCCTGCCGGCTCATACCCGGTCACGGGCACCAGGCCCTCACCGGCCCCCGGGGTCAGCTGAGCATCCGGGCCGGGCGTGCCGGTCACCCCGGGAGTGACCTGCGGCGTCCCGGGCGCCCCCGGAGTCTGGCCCGGTGTGCCGGTGCCCTCCTGCCCGGGTGTTGTCCCCAGGGTGGGGGTTATCTGCCCGGTAGGAGTGGCCTGCTGGGCCAGCCCCAGACTGTTGGCGGAAACCGATCCAGCTACGAGAGTCAAAATAAGCAGCAGGGCAATCCATATGCTCCTGACTGCTTTATCGGTGTTGTTCCCCATGTTTTCACCATCCTTTCATCACAGAATTACTGGAAACGATTCGACCTGGACCCAGACCCGGACAAACGAACGAACCTTCTGCGCCTGCAGAAGGGCATGATGCCTGTCAGGGCAAGTCGATGGTTACCAGGTGAGGCGATGCGTGGGAAGGATGAAAGGCGGTCTACGGATAAGGCGATCATGCTCTGCCATACCAGTGAGACAGGCTACCTCGGCCCGTTTATCCCCCTGTATACCGGTAAAAATATGGGCGGCACAAACTGGCCTGGGTCGTAGTTTAACGATAAATGAGAAAAGCGTTACTACAAGAGGGGATATCCCCCGCTTTAGCAATAGGGAATCTCCCCATCCTCCCGGCCGCCCCCGCACTTATTCGCACTGAGATAGACTCTGTTATGAGTACGCTGCCCGAGCCTCTAGCCTAAATCACAGTTGGCAGCACCGCCACTGGTTTTTTAATTCCATTAAGGAGGAAGGATATGGATTTCACCATCATCGGCGCCGGCAATATGGGACGGGCGCTGGCCGCACGTCTGTCCGGCGGGGGAAACAGCATCGTGGTAATGGACCGGGATGATGCCGAGGCGGCCCGCCTGGCGGACGAGCTGACCTCCGTCCGCGCCGCCCCCTACGGCAGCCCGATCGAGACCGAAGCAGTCATCCTGGCAGTGTACGCGCCCAGCATCCCCGAGATCATCCAGCGCTACGGTGATCAGCTGTCCGGTAGAATCGTGATTGATATCTGCAACGCCCTCAATCCGACCTTCGACGACCTGGCCTTCCCGCCGGACGACTCCTCCGCGGAGAACACCGCCCGCCTGGCTCCAGGGGCAATGGTGATCAAAGCCTTCAACACCACCCTGTCTGGACCCCTTACCGCCGGTCAGGTGGATGGCAGGCCGCTGGATGTGTTCATCGCCGGCGACGACGCGGACGCCAAGGCCCGCCTCTCGCAGGCCATCGCTACCAGCGGTCTGCGCCCTCTGGACGCTGGACCGCTGAAGCGCGCCCGCATCCTCGAGGGCATCGGTTTTCTCCACATCAAGCTGCAAGACAGCCTGGGGACCAACTGGGGCTCCGCTGTTAACATTCTTCCCTGAATCCGGAGGCATCATGGGCCGCGAGCAAGTGCTGCGCAAGCTGGAAAAAAGCTGGACCGAGTTCAAAGAATCGTACGCCGGGCTGACCGAAGAACAGATGAACATGCCCGGCGTGATCGAAGAGTGGTCGGTCAAAGACATCATCGCCCACGTGAGCGTCTGGGAGAAGGAAACGCTCAAGATGCTGCCGCTGATCCTGAACGGCAGCCGGACGCCGCGCTATTCCACCACCTACGGCGGAATCGACGCCTTCAACGCGCTGAAAACCGAGGAACAGCGGTCCCTGTCCCTGCACGAGGTGCAGGAGGATCTGGAAAAGACCCACGAAAGCCTGATCGCCTACCTGCAGACCCTGCCCGAGCAGGCCCTCTCCGGTGAATCGCGCATCCTGCGCCGCCTGAGGCTGGACACCTACGGGCACTACCCCATTCACACCCGGGCGATCCAGGACTGGCGCAGCCGGAACGGTCTGTAGCCCGTCAGGCCGGCTGGCGGATCTGCGGAACCACTTCCGCGGCGAACCGGCGCAGCTGCTCCAGCCCCGGCTCCGCGGGGGCGAAGATAAACGTGTCCATGCCGCGTTCATCCGCCAGGCGCTGGATTTCCTCCGCCCAGTAGGACGGCGGCCCGACCAGATATTCTCCCCGCTCCCCGGCAGTGATGCGGCCCATCAGGTTGTAGATGCGCCGGATGGCGGCCGGGTCGCGGCCGGCTTCCACCGCCGCCCGGTCAATGCGGCGGTGGCTCTCCGGCAGCCGGTCGGGCGGGTGGTAGGAAGAGGAAGGCACCCAGCCGTCTGCCAGCCGCCCGATGAGCGAGAGCATGCGCGGCTTCGTGCCCCCCACCCAGATCTGCACGGGGTGGGCAGGCACCGGGCCGGGGATCGCTCCGCGCAGGGCATAGTGGCGGCCGGAAAAGCGCACCCCGCGCTCACCGCTCCACATCAGGCGGATGATCTGGATGGCCTCTTCCAGCGCTTCCACCGCTTCACCCGGTTCGCGCTCCGGGCCGCCCAGCGCGGCGATGGCCTTCCAGAACGAACCCGCCCCGATGCCCAGCTCAACCCGGCCGCCGGTCAGCACGTCCAGCGATGCCGCCGAAAGCGCCAGCACCGAGGGCAGCCGCAGCGGCAGGTTGGCCACGTCCGGGAAGAAGCGCACCCGCTCGGTTTTCGCCGCCAGGTAGCTGATCAGCGTCCAGGCGTCCAGAAAGCGGTACTGGTAGGGGTGGTCCTGAATGCCGATCAGGTCCAGGCCTTCCCGGTCGCACAGCTGAGCCTGGCGCACCAGATCGGGCGCATCTGCCGCGGTGGGGGTGAGGAAATAACCAAACTGCAGCCGCCGACCGGCCATGGTCTTATCTCCTCTCCTCGGCGGTGTATTCCACCCGGTAGAAATCGTGCGTACCGGCTTCCGCGGTGGTGAGCATCTGGTTAAACCACACCTGGAACTCCACCTGCTTGAACACCTCGCGCCGCTTCATCTCCCAGACCGACAGGTTTTCGACCTCCACCTCGATGATGGCCTGGAACATCGGGCCGCTGGCGTCTGTCAGGATGCGCGGCTTCTGCCCCACCCCGTAGAAGGTCAGCAGCCCGCCGTAACGCCGCAGCAGCTCCACCGCGCTGCGGATCTGCCACTTGTAGGCCTGGTAGGTCTCGCGCACCACGATCATGCCGGGGCGCGACCAGGGCGTATAGTCGGATTCGAAGGTGTAGTACTCGCGCCGGCCGCCCTCGACGAACAGCTGGAACTGCCGGAACCAGTCTTGAAACTCCTTTGTCTCGAAGACCGCGTCCCGCCCGGCCCGGTATTCTTCCAGGCCTGGCACCGCCAGCTCGCTGACCAGCGTGTACATCTTGCCGGAAATGTCCGTCATCACATTGTGCGAGTAAGGGATGGTCTTGAAGGGCACGTTTTTCTCCGGGTTGGAGAACAGATCCACGGCCTGGTCGATCTTCCCGAACTTCACCTGAAACACATCCCGGACCTGGAGCATATGCCTCCTCCCCTGGTTGACCGGCTGTCATTATCTTAACTAATTGTATCCAGATTGTCGGACTGCAGGCCCGCCAGCAGCCCTGCCTCCGAAAAATCGGAAGGCATCGAAACTGGCAACTTTTTTACCCGGGATGCATCCAAGAAGAATGTTCGCGCCCTTTCAGCGGCCGGAACCGGAGAAACATGCGGAGTCGAATGTGAAAACCCATTTCTTAGAATCCCCGCCTATCGCTTGACATTTGCATTTCACCCATTATCATAGTACACATGTTCTATATCCGGTTCGGGTCATTCCGGCCGGCGCGGACGGAGGTTAGTGGTATGAATGCTGAGCAAATGAACGCAATGGTGGATGCGGTCGCCTTCCGTGACTGGAAGAAGAAAACCGCCATCTTCCTTACGGGACAGAACCTGTCCCTGTTCGGATCCTCGCTGGTGCAGTACGCCATCATCTGGCACATCACCCTCACCACGCAGTCCGGCCTGACGCTGACCATTGCCACCCTTGCATCGTTCATTCCCCAGATCATCATCTCCCTCTTCGCCGGGGTATGGGCGGACCGCTACAACCGTAAACGGCTGATCATCCTGGCCGACCTGCTCACCGCCACCACCACGCTGGTTCTGGCAGTGCTGTTCCTGCTGGGGTATGAGTATCTCTGGCTGCTGTACGCCGCCTCGGCCATTCGCTCCGTCGGGGCAGGACTGCAGACCCCGGCAGTCAGCGCGCTGCTGCCGCAGATCGTGCCCACCGACCGCCTGATCAAGGTCAACGGCCTCAACAGCAGCATCCAGCCGGTGCTGTTCATCCTCTCCCCCATCCTGGCGGGCACGCTGATGACCGTCGCGGAGCTGGAGACCATCTTCTTCATTGACGTGGTCACCGCCGCGCTCGCCATCGCGCTGATGATGATCCTGCATGTACCGCCGCTACGCCGCACGGCCGGGCTGGGGCAGGAAGGCTACCTGGGCGACTTGAAAGTTGGCCTGCGCTACATCCGCCAGCGCCCGACGATCATGGTGCTGTTCGCCTTCTTCGCCTTCGTCATGTTCCTGGCCTCGCCGGTCATCTTCCTCTCGCCGCTGCTGGTGGCCCGCTCCTACGGCGAAGAGGTCTGGCGCTTGACCGCCAACGAGATCACCTTCTTCGTCGGCCACATCCTGGGCGGCATTCTGATGAGCACCTGGGGCGGCTTCTCCAACCGCTTCCGCACCATCGGCCTGGGCTGCGTGCTGGCAGCCATCCTGATGGCGGCCATGGGGACCACCAACCTGTTCCCGCTGTACCTGACATTGATGTTCCTGATGGGCGTTCCCATCCCGATGATCAACGTGCCAACCACCACGCTGCTGCAGGAGATCGTCGAGCCGGAGATCCAGGGGCGGGTGTTCGGCGTGCTGAGCCTGATCCAGACCACGGTCATGCCGGCCGGCATGCTGATCTACGGCCCCATCTCCGATTCGGTCAGCATTGAGCTGATGCTCATCCTCAGCGGTCTGGCCATGGTGCTGCCCGGCATCTGGATCTTCTTCAACCGGGCGCAGCGGCAGAGCGAGCAGGGATACAGCCCGGCCGATTAATGGCTGAACACGCTCGACAACCAAAAAGGCGCGGCTCAGGCCGCGCCTTTTCACATTTTTCACCCGACAGTCTGGCCCGGCCTTGATATAATAAATCGGATTCCCCCTCTCAGGAAGACAGGCGCTTTAATACCCGGCCGGCACAAGTCCGCGAGGCTTCACCGGCCATCCTCCCCGGTCCACACGACACCCGCCTGCCAGGAACCCTGCAGGCCGGGCTGTCCCTGATGTATGCTTTCACCTTCAGGA
Source organism: Anaerolineaceae bacterium UBA3924 (assembly GCA_002385985.1). GTDB lineage: Bacteria > Chloroflexota > Anaerolineae > Anaerolineales > Anaerolineaceae > UBA3924. Next base: position 125,856 of record DGEO01000020.1, read on the forward strand.
GGTCATGACCATGTCCGCACGCAAACTCTCTCGTCGTGCCTTCCTCAAAACCGCCGGACTGGCGCTGGGCGCATCCGCCCTGGCCTGCGGCGGGCTGGGCATCGCGGCCTCTCGGAGGCCAGAAATTGATTTCATCCAGAGCACTTATGGAAAGGAAAACCCCGTGGGCAACCATGTGCTGATTACCTACGCAACCAAAGCCGGATCAACCGCCGAAGTGGCCGATGTCATCGGGCAGACCCTGGCCGCACGCGGCTTTCAGGTGGATGTCCGTCCGGTTCGTGACAACCCCTCCCTGGACGGTTACCAAGCGGTTATCGTGGGCAGTCCCATTCGCATGGGAAACTGGCTGGACGAGGCCGTCGAGTTTGTGCGCGCCAACCAGGCCCGCATGTCCGGCATGCCGGCTGCGCTGTTTACCGTTCATCTGGAAAACCTGGCCAACGATGAAAACAGCCGGGCCGCACGCCAGGCCTACACCGCCCCGCTGCGCGAGCTGCTGCCGGGGGCCAGCGAGGCCTTCTTCGCCGGGAATATGGACCCGGCCAAACTGCCGCTCATCGAGCGGCTGCTGGTGCGGGCCATGGCCAGCCAGACCGGCCTTCCGGTGGGCGACCAGCGCGACTGGGAGCAAATCCGCGCCTGGGCGAATGAGGTGTTCGCATGAAACCCCTCCACCCGCACCTCAACTGGATCGTCCCGGCGGTCTTCGTGCTGGCCCTGGCCGCCGCGCTGGCCGGGCTGTTGTGGCCCGGCGAAGGCCAGCCCTACCCCATGACCAGCTTCCGCGGCGAGCAGGTGACCATCAACGCCCGCGGACTTTACCGCTGGGACACGCTCAGCTCGGCGGCGCAGATGCAGGCCAATGACACGGTCACGCTGTTCCTGGCGCTCCCGCTGCTGGCGGTTTCCTTCTGGCTGGCCCGGCGCGGTTCGCTGCGCGGACAGCTGCTGCTGACCGGCACGCTGGGCTTCATTCTTTACACCTACATCACCATGTGCTTCGGGGCCGCCTTCAATCCCTTCTTCCCGGTGTACGTGGCGCTGTTCAGCCTGAGCCTGTTCGCTGTTGTCCTGGCCATGTTCTCCTTTGATCTGGAGACCCTGCCCTCGCGCTTCTCCGACCGACTGCCGCGCAAGGCTGTCGCCGGGCTGCTGTTTGTGGTGGCCGCCTTCCTGGGCATGGCCTGGCTGGGGCGCATCGCGGCTGCCTACCAGGGCCAGACCCCGCTGCTGGAGAACGTCACCAGCATGTTCATCCAGGCCATGGACCTGGGGATTATCGTCCCGGTTTCGGCGCTGGCAGGCGTGCTGCTGCTGAAGCGAAGCGCCTGGGGCTACCTGCTGGCTTCGGTCATGCTTGTCAAGGGCATCACCCTCGGCCTGGCGGTGGCGCTGATGGCGCTAAACATGGCCCGGGTGGGCGTGCCCATCAGCCTGATCGAGCTGGTAGTCTTCCCGCTCTTCGCGGTGGCAAACGCGGCCATGGCAGTCACCCTGCTGCGGAACATCCTCCCGGCGGGGTCCGTCCAGGCAGCTATGGCGTAACCTTACAGCTTCCATCTCCAATGGAAGCATTTGGCGGTTCTGTAGTAAGATGTACTCCAGACCAACCTGAGGGTTTTCACTGGGATGGAATATGAAAAGCTATGACGTGATCATCATCGGCGGCGGCGTGGTGGGCTGCATGACCGCCCGCGCGCTTTCCCGCTACCGGCTGGACGTGCTGCTGATCGAGAAAGAGTCCGACATCGGCATGGGCGCCAGCTCGGCCAACTCGGCCATCATCCACGCCGGGCACGACCCGATCCCCGGCACGCTCAAGGCGGAGATGAACCGCCTGGGCAACCCGATGTGGGACCAGCTTTCCCGCGACCTGGACATCCCCTTCAAGCGCACCGGCGCTTACGTGGTGGCCGTCGGCCCGGAGGAGCAGGCTGCCCTGGAGGGACTGCTGCAGCGCGGGCGCGAAAACCGGGTGGAATGTGAAATCATCAGCGGCGAGGAGATGCGCCGCCGCGAGCCGAAGGTCAACCCGGAGGTCAGCGGCGCGCTGTACACTCCCACCGCCGGCCTGGTGGACACCTTCGCCGCCTGCCTGGCCCCTCTGGAGAACGCGGTGATGAACGGCGTCGAGGTGATGACCGAGACCGAGTTCCAGGGCTTCATCCGCAGCGGCCGCCAGATTACCGGTATTCACACCAACCGCGGCGACATCGCCTGCCGCTGGGTGATCAACGCCGCCGGCGTGCATTCCGACGAGGTCATGCACCTGGCCGGCGAGCGCGAGGACTTCCACATCACCCCGCGCAAGGGCGAGTACTTAATCCTCGACGGGGCGGAGTTCAAGCTGGATAACATCCTCTTCCCCGTGCCCTCGGCTGTCAGCAAGGGCATCCTGGTGCTGGGCAGCACCCACGGCAACGTGGTGGTGGGGCCGAACTCGGTCGCCGACCCGGATAAAGAGGACACCGCCGTGACCCCTGCCGGGCTGGAGGAGGTCTGGAGCGGAGCGCGCAAGCTGGTACCGGAGTTGAACCCGCGCGCCGTGATCGCCGTGTTCGCCGGGCTGCGTGCCACCGGCAACGCCCCCACCAGAGCGCCCGGCGTGACCTATTCCCATGACTTTATCATCGAGATCGCGCAGGAAGTGGACGGCCTGATCAACCTGGCCGGTATCGAGTCTCCCGGGCTGACCTCCGCCCCGGCCATCGCTGAGCGGGTGGTTGAGCTGCTCAGGGGCGCCGGGGAAACCATGCAGGAAAAACCCGACTGGAACCCCATCCGCCGGGCCAGGCCGCGCTTCAGCCAGCTCTCACGGCAGGAACAGGCCGAGCTGGTCCGCCGCGACCCGCGCTACGGCCGGGTGGTCTGCCGCTGCGAGACGGTCACCGAGGGCGAAATCGTGGCCGAAATCCACGCGCCCGTGCCCGCCCGCACCTACGACGCGATCAAGCGCCGCACCTGGACCGGCACCGGCCGCTGCCAGGGCGCCTTTGACCTGCCCCGGGTGGTGGACATCCTCTCGCGTGAGCTGGGCATCCCGGTCACCGAGGTGACCAAGAAGGGCCGCGGCTCCGCTTTCCTTGTCCGCCCGACCAAAGAAGTGGAGGCTTGAGATGAGCGACGCAAAGCAGTACGACGTGGTGGTCATCGGCAGCGGCCCGGGCGGTCTGGCAGCGGCGATTTCCGCGAAGAAAACCGGCGCGGACCGCGTGCTGATCATCGAACGCGACGTCGAGCCGGGCGGCATTCTGCTGCAATGCATCCACAACGGCTTCGGCGTGGAGGTTTTCAAGCAGGACCTGCCCGGTCCGGCCTACGCCCAGCGCTTCATCGACGAGGCCTTCCAGGTCGGGGTGGAGTTCATGCTGGATACCATGGTGCTGGAGATCACCCGCGAGCGGCGCATCACCGCCGTCAGCCGGAAGCACGGGTTTGTTGAGCTGCAGGCCCGGGCGGTGGTGCTGGCCATGGGCTGCCGCGAGCGTACTCGGGCGCAGATCCGCCTGCCCGGCCACCGCCCGGCGGGGGTGTACACCGCCGGCACCGCCCAGCGGTGGGTCAACGTCGAGGGATACATGCCCGGCAAGCGCTTCGTCATCCTGGGGTCCGGCGACATCGGCATGATCATGGCCCGCCGCCTGACCTATGAAGGCGCGAAAGTGGAGCGGGTGCTGGAGGTCATGCCATACCTCTCCGGGTTGACCCGCAACTACGTGCAGTGCCTGCTGGACAACGACATCGAGCTGCAGCTGCGGCACACCGTCCGGCGCATCCTGGGCAAGAACAGGGTGGAGGCAGTCGAAGCGGTGGCCGTGGACGAGCAGATGAACTACATCCCCGGCACCGAGGAGATCATCCCCTGCGACACGCTGCTGCTCTCGGTCGGGCTGATCCCGGAAAACGAGCTGTCGCGCCAGGCCGGCGTGGCCATCGACCCGATCACCGGCGGCCCCTTCGTGGACGACAGCTTCCAGACCAGCGTGCCGGGCATTTTCAGCGCGGGGAACGTGGTGCACGTCTACGACCTGGTCGACTGGGTGACCGAGGCCGGCCTGACCGCAGGCAAATCCGCCGCCCGGCTGGTGCGCAGCGGGCTGGCAGCCGGGGATGGCCCCGCCCTGCCGCTCAAGGCCGGTGAGAACGTGCGCTACGTGGTGCCCCATACCCTGCGGCCCGACCATCTGGCAGATGGCGACATCCGCGTGCAGCTGCGTGTGCGCCAGCCGCTGGAACGGCCGGTCTGGGTGGAGCTGCGCAGCGGCGACAAACTGCTGCACCGCAAGGGCGAGCCGTACGCGCGTCCGGGCGAGATGATCACCCTGCCGGTCCGCCCCAACCTGATGGACGAGCTCAAAGCCGCCGGTGAACTGACCGTCGCGGTGGTGGCCCGCTAAGGAGGTGTGCATGCCTACTCAAATGGAAAAAGTGATCTGCGTGACTTGCCCCAAAGGCTGCACGCTGGAAGTGACCCGCGAGGCTGAGACCATCCTCAAGGTGGAAAAAGCCGGCTGTAATCGCGGCACCCGGTACGCCCAGCAGGAGCTGACCGACCCGCGGCGTATGGTCGCCACCTCGGTGCGCATCCGCGGCGGGCTGCACCCGCTGCTGCCGGTGCACACATCGGCGCCCTTCCCCAAGCCGCGAATCCGCGAGCTGCTGGAAGCGCTGCGCAGGGTGGAGGTGCAGGCCCCGGTGGAGCTGAACCAGGTAATTCTGCCGGACGCACTGGGCACGGGCATCGACATCCGCGCCAGCCGAAGCATGGCTCCGGTCCACTCCGCGGACTGACCGGCCGCGTGAGGTTTGGACAAATCCGGCCCGATCGGGTAGAATTTCGACCATGCCCCCCTTCTCCGCCGACGACCGCGACATTCTGGCAGAGACTTCCCTCTTTCAGGACCTGCCGCCGGAAGAGCTGGCTCAGCTGCGCGCCAGCGCCCGGCCGGTTCACCGGCCCAGAGGGGGCTATTTCTTTATGCAGGGCGACCCGCTGGAGCGGATGTACCTGCTGGTCACCGGCCGGATAAAGATCACCCAGCTTGGCCCGGACGGGCAGCAGATACTGCTGCGCGCGCTCGGGCCAGGCAGCCTGTTCGGCGTGGTGGTGCTGACCCAGGCGAAGGAATGCCCGGTGACCGCCGAAGCGCTCGAAGACAGCACCGCGCTCAGCTGGACCCGGGCGGATCTGATGGACTGCGCGCAGCGCTGCCCGACCTTCGCGCTGAACGCGCTGCAGGTGATGGCCGCGCACGCCCAGGAATTTCAGGAGCGCTTCCGCCAGCTGGCCACCGAGCGCGTGGAGCGCCGCCTGGCCCATACCCTGCTGCGCCTGGCCAGCCAGGCCGGCAGGAAGCTGCCCGAAGGCGTGCTCATTGACCTGCCCCTCACCCGCCAGGAGCTGGGCGAAATGGCCGGGACCACCCAGTACACCGTCAGCCGCCTGCTGACCCAGTGGGAAAGCCAGGGGCTGATCTATGCCGGGCGCGAGCGCATCATCATCCGCCATCCCCACGGCCTGGTCAGCCTGGCCGAGGGGTGATCTGTTCTTCTTTTCACTTTTCCCTGCCATTATTGCGCTGGCGCAAAGCAAAAACGATCCACTGCAGGTATCCTCTTGTGCGTACACAAACTGAGGCAGTTATGACCGAAACCCCGCTAACCCTCGACACCAATCTGAAGGCGCTCTTCGACCGCTGGCCCGCCGCCATTCCGGTCTTCCTCCGCCGCCGGATGATGTGCGTGGGCTGCAGCATGTCGGTCTTCGATACGCTGCGCGACGCGGTCGAGAACTACGGGCTGGACGGGGCACTCTTCCTGGCCGAAGTGCGCGCGGCGGTCGAATCCTCTCCGGAACCATCCGCCCCCGCCGAAGCCTGACCCTCCATTCGGTCCCTGCTGCCTTATCATCATCGCCGAAAGGATTCCCTGTTCAATGGAAACCTCTATGTTTTGCTATCAGTGCGAACAGGCACTGCATGGTACTGGCTGCGTGCGTGTCGGCGTCTGCGGGAAGGACCCGCAGGTTGCCGCCCTGCAAGATCTGCTGGTTTATGAACTGGAAGGGCTGGCCCTGCAAGCCGTGGCCGTGCTGGACCGGGGAGAAACCATCCCCTCGGACATCGACCGCCTGGTCATGGAAGCCCTTTTCGCCACGCTGACCAACGTCAATTTTGACGGCGCGGATATTATCGATCTGATCCAGGACGTCACCGCGGCCCGGCGGACGCTGCGGGAAATGTACGGCCTCCACCCGGCCGCTGACCTGCATACCAATGAGGAGGCCATCCGCGCGGCCGCCGCAAAGGTGGACATCCGCCCGCAGGCCGAAACGGCCGTCGACATCCAGTCGCTGAAGGACACTCTGCTCTACGGCCTGAAGGGCATGGCGGCTTACGCCTACCATGCCGCCGTCCTCGGCCTGCAGGACCCGGAAGTCAACCACTTCTTCTACCGCGGGCTGGCCGCCCTCACCGACCGGACCCTGCAGCTCAACGACGTGCTCGACCTGATGATGGCCTTCGGCCAGGTGAACCTGAAGGTCATGGCGCTGCTGGACCAGGCCAACACCGGCACCTACGGTCACCCCGAACCGACCCATGCGCTGGTCAGCAAGAGGAAGGGCCCATTCATCGTGGTCTCCGGGCATGATCTGCACGATCTGAAGGAACTGCTCGAGCAGACCGCCGGCAAAGGCATCAACGTCTATACGCATGGCGAGATGCTGCCCGCCCTGGCTTACCCCGGCCTGAAGAAGTACCCGCACCTGATTGGCAATTACGGCACCGCCTGGCACAACCAGCAGCACGAATTTGACAGCCTGCCCGGCGCCATCCTGATGACCACCAACTGCCTGATGAAACCGCGCCCCTCCTACCAGGACCGCATCTTCAGCACCGGCGTGGTCGGCTACCCGGGGATGACCCACATCCCCTCGCGCGGCGGAAAGAAGGACTTCACCCCGGTCATTCAGAAGGCGCTGGAGCTGGGCGGCTGGACGGAGGACGAACCGGAAAAGCGCATCCTGATCGGCTTCGGGCGCAGTGCCACCCTCAGCCACGCGGAGGAAATCATCAACGCAGTGAAGACCGGCCAGATCAAGCACTTCTTCCTGGTCGGCGGCTGCGACGGGGCCAAATCCTCGCGCTCCTACTACACCGAGTTCGCTGAGAAAACCCCGCCCGATTCGGTCATCCTCACCCTGGCCTGCGGCAAATTCCGCTTCAACGACCGGGATTTCGGCACCGTCGCCGGGCTGCCGCGCCTGCTGGACGTCGGCCAGTGCAACGACGCCTACTCCGCCATTCAGATCGCTCTGGCGCTGGCGGAAGCCTTCAACTGCGGCGTCAACGACCTGCCGCTGACCCTGGTGCTCTCCTGGTACGAGCAGAAAGCGGTCTGCATCCTGCTGACCCTGCTCTCGCTGGGCATCAAGAACATCTACCTGGGCCCGTCTCTGCCGGCATTCCTCTCCCCCAACGTGGTGCAGTACCTGGTCGAGCAGTTCGGCATCCGGCCCATCACCTCGGCCGAAAAGGACCTGGCGGACATCCTCGTCCCGGCCTAAATCGGTCTGCCTGAACCTGTGATTACCGGTTAACCCCGAATTTAGCGGTTGAAC
>DGEO01000020.1:133781-134982 GCA_002385985.1 Anaerolineaceae bacterium UBA3924
GCCACCAGCCGCCCGCGCTGGAGGAGCTGCGCGATCTGCTGCTGCGCGCCGCGCTGTACACCCTGCTCACCCACCTGGACGACGTGCGCCATCTGGACGAGCGCGACCGGCTGGCGCTGGCCGAAGACTGCGCCCAGGAAGCGCTGCAGGCGGTGCTGGCCCGGCTGCACGACTTCCGCGGCGAGAGCAAGTTCACCACCTGGGCGTACAAGTTCGCGGTGAACACTGCCCTTACCCGCGCCCGGCGCGAGCGCTGGAAGCCAGTCTCGCTGGAGGCGCTCAGCGAACAGGACGACTCGCTCGACTGGCTGGACTGGCAGCCCGCAGGCCCCGTCGCCCGCTCGGAAACAGCCGCGCTGCAATCGGAAATCAGCGCCGCGATCCGCTCGATCATCCGCGAGGACCTGACCCCGCGCCAGCGGCAGGTGCTCAAATGGATCGCCTTCGACGGCATCCCCATGGACGTGGTCGTCGAGCGGCTGGGGACCAACCGCAACGCGGTCTACAAAACACTGCACGAGGCCCGGCTGAAGGTCCGCCGGCGGCTGGCTGCCCTCGGCTATCAGGTCTGGGAACTGTACGATCTATTTCAGGGAAACAGGTAAGATGCGCGCCAGATATGCGACTCAAATAAGAATGGTGACCCGATGAAAAAGACCTATTTGCGCTGGATCAAGCGCCTTCAGGACACACAGGAACACGAGATCGACTGTTCGGAGTGCCAGGACCGCATCTCGCGCTACGTGGACCTCGAGTTGACAGCCGGCAGCGCCGAGCGGCAAATGCCCGAAGTCAGCCATCACCTGGCGCAGTGCGGCGTTTGCCGCGAAGAGTACCTGGTGCTGCATGACCTGGCCCGGCTGGAGATCGACGGCCGCCTGCCCTCCGCCGGAGAGCTGCGCGCTCGCCTGGCCCGCCCGGACGAGCCCGAAGAATAACAAAATAAACTCCTGCAGAAAGTTGGCGTACGATGCGCCAGCTTTTTGATTTTGCGCGCAGCCAGCCAGAAAGGTAAGATTTCCCGCCGCCGGGACACCAATAAGCAAGTCAGGATATACGTACACCCGGACGGCGACGCGACAGCACGGCATGGTGTACCCGCACCAGAGTGTTGAAAGGAGCTTGAAATGAACGCCTTCCGTAAGCCCGTCATCGGTCTCCTGGTCCTGCTGCTGGCGTTGGTGGCCGGCTTTGCCTTCTT
>DGEO01000020.1:135270-135764 GCA_002385985.1 Anaerolineaceae bacterium UBA3924
GATCACATCACCTGGACCCGCCTGTACATCGTCAGCGCGGTCGCAGAGCTGGACGATGTGGACCTGGTCGCCGCGCGCCTGCTGCAGAACCAGACCGATATCGGCGACGCCATCAAGCCGTTTTACGGCGAGGAAGCCGGTGACCGGCTGACCGCCCTGCTGAACGACCACATCCTTATTGCCGTCGAGGTGATTGACGCCGCCAAAACAGGGGATACAGACGCGTTCGACGATGCCCTCGAGCGCTGGTACGAGAACGCAGACGATATCGCCGGCTTTTTGAACGATGCCAACCCGCGCTTCTGGCCTGAGGACGAGATGCGCATGATGATGCGCTCACACCTTGATCTGACCCTGGAAGAAGCCGCCGCCCATCTGTCCGGTGACTACGCTGGCAGCATTTCCGCCTATGACAGGGTCCACGAGGACATCCTCATGATGGCCGACATGCTCAGCGACGGCATCATCCGCCAGTTCCCGCAGAAGTTCGCTCG
>DGEO01000006.1 GCA_002385985.1 Anaerolineaceae bacterium UBA3924
GCGCTCCAGGGCGTAGCGCATGGAGCGCTCGAGCGCGAAGGGGGTCATCTGGTCTTTGATCAGGTAGTCTGCAGCGCCGTACTGCATGGCGGTCAGGTCGATGTCGTAGCTGCTCTGGCCGGTCAGGATGATGATGGGGGCCTGGTGGGCGGCGACCGAGGCGTACTTCAGCAGGTCCAGCCCGGTTTTCTCGCCCAGATGATAGTCGAAAATGTACAGGTCATGGCTGTGGCGGTCGAGCGCTTCCAGGCCCTCCTGGTAGGTGCCGGCCCATTCCAGCTCGTACTGGTAGCGCAGTGCCTCGGGCGGGACGCGCCGCAGCATGTCACGCACCATCGCGAACTCTTCCTCGTCGTCATCCACCAGTAAGACCCTGACGCTGCTTTTCAATGACCCTCCGGGTGACTTTCCCCTCTCGACCGGCTGCATGTATTCCAATTATAGAAGAGATCGCGGCCGAAGTCCCCCGGGCAAGGCGGTCAGGCGGCCTGACGGGCGCGGCAGCTGCGGCACAGGCCGGAGAGGACCAGATGATCCTCGTCGGGCAGGAACCCGTAGACGCGCTCGATCTCGGCGTACAGGTGCTGCACCTCCTCCGGGCCGATCTGCTCCTCGCGGCCGCAGGTCCGGCAGACCAGGTGGTGGTGGGGCTGCAGGCTGGCGATCTCGTAGCTGGTCTTGCCGTCGGGGGTGCGAGCCTCAACCACCAGGTGCAGGCGGGTGAGGAAGTCCAGGGTGCGGTACAGGGTGGAGAGCGAGATGGAGGGGTCTTTCTGCTGCAGGCGGGCGTAAATCTCGTCGACGGTGGTGTGGGCGCCGCCCTCGCACACGGCGTCGAGGACCAGCCGGCGCTGGTGGGTGACGCGGAAGCCGCGGTCGCGCATCATTTTGGCGTAGTTGCGCGTGTTGTGGGACATGCGGTTATTGTATCAGACTGCGGCCGGCACTGCTCCCCGGTGGAGCGCCTCCGCGGCGCCCTGTTTCCCGCTATAATGAAATGTAAAGGGGACGGCGTGTTGGCGGAGACTGGATTCGGCTGGGTGCTGCTGGCGATGGCCGGGTACGGCGCGCTGCATTCGCTGCTGGCCTCAAACCGGGTCAAGGCGATTGTGCGGCGCTGGCTGGGCCGGGACCGCATGCGCTATTACCGCCTGGTTTACAACCTGATCGGCGTGCTGACCCTGCTGCCGGTGCTGGTGCCGGTCCTGGCGCTGCCGGACCGCCGGCTGTACGCCTTTCCGCTGCCCCTGGCCGTGCTGGCGGTGATCGGGCAGATCCTGGCGGCGCTGGGCGTGCTGGCCAGCATCCGGCAGACCGGAGCGGCCGCCTTCCTGGGGCTGCAGCCGCCCGAGCACCCGCCCCGGCTGGTGACCAGCGGGTGGTACCGCCGGATGCGCCACCCGATTTACTTCTTCGCGCTGCTGTTCATCTGGCTGATGCCGGTCATGACGGCCAACCTGCTGGCCTTCAACCTGGGCGCCACCGCCTATCTGATCATTGGCTCCATGCTGGAGGAGCGCAAACTGCGTGAGGAGTTCGGCCCGGCCTATGACGAGTACCGCCGCCGCACCCCCTGGCTGATTCCTTTACCCCGCCGGCCCGCGCCGCGAAACTGACACCCCGTCTTTCCCTGGTGTAAAGCTTCACTTTCTCATCCCGGCTTTCATCGATGCCCCTGCTGTGGCTTTCCGCGGCCTTCCTGCTCGGCATCGCGCTGGCCAGCGTGGTCAGCGTGCCGCTTCCCGTCTGGCTGGCCGGCGGGATGCTGACCTTTGCGGGCGGGCTGGCGGAATGGCGTGCCCGCCGCGGCCGCTGGAGCGGGCCGCCCGTGCCCTGCCTGCTGATCGCCGCGGCGCTGCTGCTGGGCGGGGCCCGCTGCCAGTCGGCCGTGCCGCGCTTCACCTCCGCCGACCTGGCTTTTTACAACGGCATCGGCCCGGTCCGGCTGAGCGGCACGCTGGCGGCCCCGCCGGACCGCCGGGACGGGTCGACACTGCTGCGGGTTCGGGTCGAGCGGCTGGTGCCGGAATGGGGAGCCGCCCGCCCGGTGAGGGGCATGGCGCTGGTGCGGCTGAGCGGCACGCAGGACCAGCTGGCTTACGGCGAGCGGGTGACAATGGCCGGCTGGCTGGAGGCTCCGCCGGAGGATGAGAGCTTTTCCTACCGTGATTACCTGGCCCGCCAGGGGATCTACAGCTATCTGGAAGACCCGGCGGTGGAGAGCCGGGGAATGGGGCCGCGTTCGCCGCTCTGGGCGGCGGTGTATGGACTGCGCGAGCGGGGCTACCGCTGGATTCTGGACACTTTCTCGCAGCCCGAAGCGGCCCTGATGGCCGGGGTGCTGCTGGGGCTGGAACGGGATTTTCCACCCGAGCTGGAACAGGCTTTCCGCGATACCGGCACGGCGCACATCGTGGCCATTTCAGGGGCCAACCTGTCGGTGGTGACGGCCCTGTTCCTGCTGCTGTTCGGCCGGCTGCTGCCGCGGGGTCCGGCGGCGCTGGCCTCGCTGGCGGCGGTGGTCTTCTACACCCTGCTGGTGGGCGGCCAGCCGCCGGTGGTGCGCGCGGCGGTGATGGGTGCCGCGGCCATGGGCGGTTCGCTGATCGGCCGGCGCGGGTCGGGGTTGAACTCGCTGGGTTTCTGCGCCGCGCTGATGTGCCTGTTCTCGCCGCATCTGCTCCGGGATGCCAGTTTTCAGCTTTCCTTCAGCGCCACGCTGGGGCTGGTGCTCTATGGCGAGCGTCTGGAGCGCCGCGTCACCGCCTGGCTGCAGCCCCGGATGGGGGAGGGCCGGGCCGCCCGGCTGGCCGCCCCGCTGAACGAGTACCTGATGCTGACCCTGGCGGCGCAAATCACCACGCTGCCGGTGACGCTGTACCATTTTCAACGGCTCTCGCTGACCACGCTGATCGCCAATCCGCTGGTGCTGCCGGCCCAGCCGCTGCTGATGATCCTGGGCGGGCTGGCTTTGCTGGCCGGCTGGGTGCTGCCCGGGCTGGGAGCGCTGCTGGGCCTGCCGGTCTGGACGCTGGCGGCCTACACCACCCGGCTGGTGCTGCTGCTCGGCTCTATTCCCTCCGGGGCGGTGTCGCTCGGCCCGGTTCCGGGCTGGCTGCCCTGGCTGCTCTATGCGCTGCTGTTTGCCTTCACCCTGCCGGGAAGAGCGCGTACTCCGGCGGGCGGCGTGCTTCGACCGGCGGCGCTGGTGGTGGTCCTGCTGCTGGGAAGCGGGCTGGGCTGGCGATCGATGCGGGCCGCGCCGGACGGCCAGCTGCACCTGAGTGTGATGGCTCTGGACGGCGGTCCGGCAGTGCTGGCGCGCGCTCCGGGCGGGCAGGTGATTCTGCTGGGCGGTTCGGCCAGCGCCAACGCGCTTTCGGGTGCGCTGGGCCAGCGGCTGCCGCCGGTCGGGGCGCATCTGGACGCGGTGGTGCTGTTTGACGGCGGGGAGAAGGCCCTGCGAGGACTGCCGCTGACGCTGGAGCGCTTCCCGCCGGAGCAGGTGCTGTGGGCGGTCGAACCGCCGCAGCGAGCCAGCGTCGACCGGCTGCGGGCCAAACTGCATCAATCCGGCGTGCCGCTGGAGCGGTTCCACCCGGCGCAGGAAATGCTGTTGGACCCGGCGGCCGGCGTGCGTCTGGTCGCTCTAACCGGCGCGGGCGGGCAGGCCGGCTGGCTGCTGGAATGGAAGAGCCTGCGTGTGCTGAATCCAGGCGGGCTGCCGCCCGGCGACCTGCCGGAGAACCTCCGCCCCGGCCTGCTTATCCTGAACGACGGCAGCCTGGAAAAAGGCTCGCCGGAGGCGTGGGCCGCGCTGGGGGCGCAGGTCACCGCCGTCGCCAGCCAGGGGCTGGACCTGCCGGTCGACTGGGTCCGCCTGACGCCCGGGCAGGTGCTGGAAGTGAGCTCGGACGGAGAGGTGATGCGGCTTTCGATCAGCCGCTGAACTGCTCTCCCCGCCGGAGCGCCTCTCGATTACAATCGTAGAGTTCATGGAAGAAACCTTCACCGTGTTCCTGCCTCCCCGCCGGGAGGGCATCATCCTGCACACCGCGGCCGCGGCGGTGCTGCTGCTGGCCGGCGCGGGAGTGCTGGCCTACGCGCTGACCGCCGCCCACGGGAGCCTGTTCTACGTCTCCGTGGCGCTGGCGCTGGTGCTGCTGATGGGGCTGCTGCCGCTGTTCGCCTACCGCGGCTACGCCCTGTGGCGGGCCGGGTACACGCTGCAGCGCGACGGGCTGCGCATCAGCTGGGGCCTGCGCATCCAGGACATCCCCCTGCCGGATATTGAGTGGGTGCGCCCCGCGGAGGAGATGGGCTTTTCTCTGCCGCTGCCCTGGCTGCGCTGGCCGGGGGCGGTGCTGGGCGTGCGCCAGGTGCCTGAGCTGGGACCGGTGGAGTTCATGGCCTCGACCACGGCCACCATGCTGCTGCTGGCCACGCCGGAACGGGTGTACGCCATTTCGCCGGAGGACCCGCGGGCGTTCATCCGCGCCTTCCAGCGGGCGATGGAGTACGGCAGCCTGACGCCGCTGCCGGCTTTCTCAGCCCGGCCGGGGGCTTTCATCCGCCAGGCCCTGTCGGACCGCCGGGCGCGCATTCCGCTGCTGGTCGGGCTGGGGCTGACCGTGCTGCTGTTCGTGCTGGCTGCGGTGCGTGTTTCCTCGGGCGGGCAGGTTTCACTGGGGTACGATCCCTCCGGCCAGCCGCTTCCGCCTGCGCCGGCCGAGCGGGTGATGCTGCTGCCGGTGCTGTCCGCGCTGAGCATCGTGAGCAGCACGCTGCTGGGGCTGTTTTTCTACCGGCGCCCCGAGCAGCAGCACCTGTCCTACCTGCTGTGGCTGGCCAGCCCGCTGGCCCCGGCGCTGCTGCTGTTTTCGCTGCTCTTCGTGGGCTGATGGGAGGGCTGGTGGCGCTGAACCCTGTGCAAGCGCTGCTCGGGCTGGGCCTGGCCGGTCTGGTCTCGCTGGCGGCTTACCGCGCCCGGGCGCTAAACCCGTCCGGAGCGCTGGCGGCCGCGGCGCTGGGGACGGTGGTGTTTGGCCTGGGCGGGCTGGATTGGGCGGTTCTGCTACTGGCGTTCTTTATTTCCTCCAGCGCGCTGTCGCGCCTGGCTCATCCGGCCAAAAAGGCGGTCGACGCCCGTGCCGCCAAGGGCTCGCGGCGGGACGCCGGTCAGGTGCTGGCCAACGGCGGGTTCGCCGGGCTGTGCGTGCTGCTGCACCTGGTTTTCCCCGAAAGCGCGCTGCCGTGGGCGGCCTTTGCCGGGTCGCTGGCGGCGGCCAATGCCGACACCTGGGCCACCGAGCTGGGCGCGTTTTCGCCGGTCCCGCCGCGGCGCATCACTACCGGGCAGGTGGTCGAGCGGGGCGCATCCGGCGGGGTGACGGCCGTCGGGCTGCTGGCCGCCCTGGCCGGGAGCGCGCTGATCGGCCTGCTGGCAGCCCTTTTCTGGCCGGGAGGGGCGAGTTCGGCGGTCATCCCCGGCGTGGCGCTGGCCGGGCTGGGCGGATCGCTGGTCGACTCGCTGCTGGGGGCGGCCTGGCAGGCGGTGTACTACTGCCCGGACTGCGGCAAGGAGACCGAGCGGCACCCGAGGCATTCCTGCGGCGCGCCGACCCGGCTGGTCCGCGGGTGGGCCTGGCTGGACAATGACGTGGTCAACGCGGCCTGCACGCTGAGCGGGGCGCTGCTGGGCTTGCTGCTGGGGAGCGGGCTGTGAGCCGGCTGCGCCATCACCCGCTGCTGGCCCCCATGGACCCGGTGCGGGTGTACCTGATCTTCACGGTCGCCTCCGCGCTGTTCCAGTCCCTGGCCTGGACGGTGGCCATGGTCTACTTCATTCAGGTCGCCGGGCTGGACGCGCTGCAGATGGTGCTGGTGGGCACGGCGCTGGAGGTGTCCATTTTCCTGCTGGAGGTGCCGACCGGCGTGGTGGCGGACCTGTACAGCCGGCGTGTGTCGGTGATCGCCGGGTCCGCGCTGATCGGCCTGGGCTTCATTCTGACCGGGTTTCTCCCCCTGTTCGTGCCCATCCTGATCGCCCAGCTGATCTGGGGCGCGGGCTGGACGTTGACCTCCGGAGCGCTGCAGGCCTGGATCAGCGACGAGGTGGGCGAGGAGCGGGCCGGGCAGGCCTTTCTGCAGGGGGCCAGGGCGGCCGCGCTGGCCGGGCTGGTCGCGACCGCCGTCAGCGTGGTGATCGCCGGACGTGTGCTGTCCGGGCCGATCGTCATCGGAGGCGCGCTGTACTTCCTCCTGGCGCTGTTTCTGCTGGCCTTCATGCCGGAACAGGGCTGGCGGCCCATTACGCGGGAAGCGCACAGCGCCTGGGGACATATGCGGGACACGCTGCGCGATGCCTACCGGGTGGCGCGCCGCCGTCCGGCGCTGCGAGGGATACTGGCCGTCGGGCTGTTTTTCGGGCTGTATTCGGAAGGATTTGACCGCCTGTGGACGGCGCACCTGCTGGAGCGCTTCATCTTCCCGGACCTGGCCGGCCTGCCGCAGATCTACTGGTTCGGGCTGATTTCCATCGTCACCAGCCTGCTTACGGCCGGGGCGCTGGCCTGGGTGGAGCGGAGACGGCTGCGACTGCCGCACCAGCTGGCCGCGGCCCAGGGGCTGCTCTCGGCCGGTCTGCTGGCCTCGCTGGTGCTGTTTGCCCTGGCCGATAACTTCTGGCTGGCGCTGCTGTTCTACTGGCTGATCGGGACAGCCCGCGAGGTGATCAGCCCGCTCTATACCGCCTGGGTCAATCACGGGCTGGAGCCGGGCGTGCGGGCCACGGTTCACTCCGCCGCCGGGCAGGTGGACGCCATCGGCCAGATTGCCGGCGGTCCGCTGGTGGGGGTGATCGCCCGGAGCGCCGGCCTGCAGGCAGGGCTGCTGATGTCCGCCGGCCTGCTGGCGCCGGTGCTGGCGCTGCTGGCCTGGCAGGTGTTCCGCCGCGAACCGGTGAAGCCTGAGCCGGCCGCCGACTGAGGCTAAAGGCCCAGCTCCGGCCCGGCCTGCAGGGCCAGGCGGATCAGCTCGGCCTGTGACTTGACCCCCAGTTTGTGCATCAGGTTGGAGCGGTGGGCTTCCACCGTGCGCGGGCTGATGCACAGCCGCGCCGCGGCCTCGGCGGCGCTTAGACCTTCCACGGTCAGCTGCAGCACCTCGCGCTCGCGCGGGGTCAGCGTCTGGAGCAGGCGTTCTTCCTGTGCCAGTTCGGCCCGCTCAATGTAGGCCTCGACCGACTGCTCGCTGAACGGGCTGGAGAGGTAGCGCTCGCCGGCGGCGGCCGCCCGCACAGCGCACACCAGCTCGTCGGCGGTGGAGTCTTTGAGCACGTATCCGGCTGCGCCGCTGCGCAGCGCTTCGGCCACGTAGGCCTCGTTGGCGTGCATGGAGAGGATGACCACGCGTGTCAGGCGGGCCACCTGGCGGGTGACCTCCAGTCCGCTGAGCGCGGGCATCATCAGGTCGAGCAGCAGCACCCGCGGGCGCAGCTGCTGCACCAGCTCGACCGCCTCGCGCCCGTCGCCGGCCTCGCCGATCACCTGCAGGCCCGGCTGGGCGGAGAGCAGCGCCCGCAGCCCCTGGCGAACGATGGCATGGTCGTCGGCCAGCACGATGGTGATCATGCCGGTACCTCCTCGCCGGGGAGCGGCAGGGTGACGGTCACACAGGTACCCTGTCCGGGCGCTGTCTGCAGCTCGAAATCGCCGTCCAGCAGGGCGGCGCGCTCGCGCATGCCGGGCAGGCCGGTGGTGGGGGCGCCGCGGGCGAACTGCTGCGGGTCAAACCCGGCGCCCTGGTCGCTGATCTGCAGGCTGAGCGCGCCGGTGCCGGCCCAGACCTGCACCTGCACCTGGCCGGCGCCGCTGTGACGGGCGGCGTTTGTGAGCGCCTCCTGCACGATGCGGTAGGCGGCCGTTTCCACCTGCGCGGGGAAGCGGCGGTCCTGCAGGCCGCTGTGGCGCAGGGTCACCTCCATGCCGGTCTGCTGCTGGAAGCGGTCCGCCAGCCAGAGCAGGGCGGGCAGCAGTCCCAGGTCGTCGAGCAGGGCCGGGCGCAGCTCGAGCGAAAGCTGCCGGACGCGGGCGATCAGCTCGTTGACCAGCTCGCGTGCCCGGCCGGCGCAGTCGGGCTGCCCGCCGCTGTCGAGCATCAGCTTCAGCCCGGTCAGCAGCTGCCCGATCTCGTCGTGCAGTTCGAGGGCCAGGCGGCGGCGTTCGGCCTCCTGCACTTCCACCAGCTGTCCGGACAGGCGCTTGAGGTCGGCCTGGGCAGCGCTGACCTGCTCCAGCAGCTCGTCGCGGCGCAGCTGCGCCTGCTCCAGGCGCTCAAGCATGCGGTTGATGTTCTCGCTCAGGCGGGTAAGCTCGTCGTTGTGGTCCACGCTGACCCGGGCGCTCAG
Source organism: Anaerolineaceae bacterium UBA3924 (assembly GCA_002385985.1). Taxonomy (GTDB): domain Bacteria; phylum Chloroflexota; class Anaerolineae; order Anaerolineales; family Anaerolineaceae; genus UBA3924. Next base: position 8,408 of record DGEO01000006.1, read on the forward strand.
GTCCTCGCTGGAGCCGATGTGGGTGACTTCCCGGTTCAGGCGGCTTACCCGGCCGAGCACCATGCCCTCCAGCACGAAGAGGATGGTCGCGCCGAACACCACCGCGGAGATGAACAGCGAAACGGTCAGGAAGCCGCGCAGCAGCCGCCCGGTGGCGTTGATGCTGCGCTGGCTGTGCAGCTGCAGCCAGCCGGCCGCCTGCGCGTCCAGACCGGGCAGGGGCGTCAGGCTGGTCAGGTTGAGTTCATCGTCAAAGCGCACGCGCACCGGCTGCCCGCCGGGCAGGGCGGCGCTCCACTCCTCTTCGGTCGGGTCGGGGGGAGCCGGCAGCACGCTCAGGCCCAGGTAGAGCGGCTCGCCCATCTCCACCAGGCGGGTTCCGTCCAGGTAGCGGCCCAGCAACAGGCTGCCGCCCTCCCGCAGGCAGTGAGCCGCCAGCAGCGGGCGGTCCTGCGCCCAGAGCAGCCCGGCTCCGGCCGGCGGGGGATTGGTCAGGGATCGCAGGTCAGCCGGCTGCGGAGTCTCCCAGGTCTGGTCCAGGGCGTTGAAGACCCGGGCAGTTCGCAGGCCTTCCGGGCCGTAGTCCAGCAGCAGATCCAGGCTGGCGGAAGGCAGGGCAGCCAGATCGGCAGTGTCCTGGCGTGCGGCCAGGCTGCAGAGGTCTTCCAGCGCGGCGGTCTGGGCGTCCAGCAGAGCCAGCGCCCGAGAGGTGTTCTCAAGCGCGGTGGAGCGCTCCACATCGCTGAAGCGGAGCGCGAAATTGACCCGCTGGGTGTGCAGGAGTACAACGGACAACCCGACCAGGGCCAGAGTGATGAATAGCAGTGTGGTTTTTCTTAAGCTCATGGCAGCCGGCTGGTTTCATTATAGCGCGCGGAGAGGTTTACAGTTGTGCAAGGTACTGTAATTTTGTGCTAATTTCGTCAATAATTAGAGCGTGGGTGCGCGGGAAAAATCCGTAATCCTACGCATGGAAATAACCCTCATCCTCCGCTATTATGCTACGAGAGAAGTCAGGGAGGGGAGCATTGAAGACGATCCTAAGATTTTTCCGGCGAAACCGCTCAACCAGGGCTCAGGCCATGGTTGAGTTTGCGTTGGTCTTCCCGCTGTTCCTGGTGCTGCTGCTGGGCATTATCGAAATGGGGCGCATCCTGTTCATCTACAGCGCGGTGTTCACCGCCGCCCGCGAAGGCGCCCGCTACGGCTCCGCCGCCGGATATGCTCCCGGTGGTGTGCCCTACTACGCTGACTGCGTGGGCATTCGCAGCGCCGCCATGCGGCTGGGCAGCATCGCCAACCTGGAGCCCGGGGACATTACCGTTTATTACGACAACCCGGACAGGGTCAACGCCACCGGCGGGATTATTGACGCCAAGAAAAACCCCGGTGTGGCCGGCTCGCTGTCTTGCTCCGGTGCTTCTCTCAGCGCCACTGAAATGGCCCAGATCGGGCTGCGGCATGACCAGCTCAACCGCATTGTGGTCACCGTGAGGACCGAGGTCGAGCCGATGAGCGGCCTGCTGCGCCTGCCGACCTTCACCGTGCGGGCCACATCCACGCGCACCATCATCAAGCACGTGGACATCGCCGGTGCGCACATCCAGACCCTGACTCCTTACCCCACTCTGACGGCTACGGTCACGCCCTCTGAAACTCCGGAGACGCCGGAACCGACAGAAACACCCACCCCGACGGACACGGCCACACCGACCGAATCGCCCACGCCCACCGACACGGCGACGGCGACGGCCACGCCGACGGGCACGCTCACCCCCTCGCTCACACCGACCAACACGGCGACACACACGCCTTCGCCGACGGCGACCTTTACGCCAACCATTACGCCTTCACCGACCATTACCGCGTCGCCCACGCCTCCTCCGGTCTGCCCGTCCGGCAGTCTGTCCTACGGGGCCAAGAACTCCTTCTCGGTGCTGATCGACAACACTCATCCGGGGGCCGGGAACATGGTCATCACCAGCATGGTGGTGGACTGGGAGTGGTATCTGGATCTGGCTACCAACGCCGAGCAGAAGTTCGACTACATCACCCTGGGCGGCACGAAGATCTGGGATGGTACCGGGTACTATCCGGACACCCGTGTGCCCACCGGGCTGGATCCCTGGCTTGTCGGAGAGGGCGGCCGCACGGTGGCCAAGGGCACGCAGACCAGCCTGGAAATGTTCTTCGACCTCCCGCTGAGGCCGGAGGCGGTCGGGTACCACCACGTCACCATCTACTTCAATAACGGTCAGTGCATCATGGCCCGTTGATCTTATCCATAGACAGGATCGCAGCATGAATCGCCTTCACCGGACTTTCCTCTTCACCCTTCTGATTACCAGCCTGCTGGCCGGTACCGGCTTCGCTCCGCTGGAGCAAGGTGCTCCTCCGGAGCCGTCGAGTTCCATCGACCTGGCCGCGGGACCGGCGACGGACGCATACGGGTACACCTATACCGAAATCCCGTTCGCCTGGATCGACTGCACGCCAGCCGCCGGCGGAACCAGGATCGAGTTTTCCAATCCAGACGATGGCAGGGTTCCTCTCGACCTGGGGTTTTCCTTCCCCTTTTACGAGAACACCTTTGTGCCGGGCAGCCCCAATCCGGCGAGAAATGCCACCCTGCTGGTCTCGCTGAACGGCGTGGTTACCTTCGGACAAACCACCGACCGCGATCATGTCAACGAGAAGATCCCGCAGCCTTCGCCGCTCAACAACCTGATCGCCCCATACTGGGACGATCTGCGCATGACGGAGGAGAGCGGGGTGTACTACCGCCGTCTGGATGGACCCGACGGCCGGCGGCTGGTCATCCAGTGGGACCAGATGACTCTGGTGAGCAACATTGAGGCCCGTCTGACCTTTGAGGTGGTGCTGATCGAGAACGGGACCATCGAGTTCCTCTACCAGCAGCTGGACGGGCAGATGAACTCGGCCACGGTGGGCATTGAGGACGGAGACGGGGTCAACGGGCTGCGCCTTCGCTACGACGGTGAGAGCCTGGATGCCGGTACCGCGCTGCGCATCACCCGCCCGGTCAAGCCGGCTCGCTCCAAGTTCCTCAGCAACTACCAGAGCGATTTCCTGGTGCAGAACACGATCACCTTCAAGCTGGCGCTGAAGAATCTGCACCCGACCGACACCGATCGCTTCAACCTGACCTACACAACCAACCAGCCCGGCTGGAAGGTGGAGCTGCTGGAGGCCGATGGCATCACCCCGCTGGTGGACGCCGACGGCAACGGTGACCCTGACATCGACATCCTGGGCGCCGGGGAAACGGTCAACCTGGCGGTTAAAATCACCGCCTCGCCGAACGCGAAGGTGGGTGATTACATCATGGTCTACCTGACCGCGCACTCCACCACCGACCGCACCCTGCCTTCGGTCACCCGGCTGCAGGCCGCCAAACCGGCGGCCTTCGCCCAGGCGGTGATTGACCAGTACAACAAGGTGCGCCAGCTGCGCATCTGGGACCGCTCGATCAGCGAATCTACGCTGGTGGAAAAGTTCTCCGGCCGCAGCCTGTCGATGACCACCACCGCCCGCCACGGCACCCTGATGGCCTGGGAATGGCACGGCCTGACCCAGGAGGGCGTGCGCTACACCAACATCGAGTACACCCTGCTGGACCGCTTCGGCCAGGTGCTCAAGGCCCCGCAGCCCCTGGTGGACCATTCCAACACCACAAAAATTGTGGAAGAGGGCGAGCCTTTCCTGGCCAGCGCGCCGGACGGCACCCTGGGCATGGTCTGGGTGCGGGGTGTGGTCGATAACCAGGCCGGCGGGCGAAACTCCAACGTGTTCTTCGCGGTGATGTCACCGGAAGGCGACTGGCAGGTGATCCAGGTCACTGACAATAAGCAGTACCGCAGCCAGGCCAACCCCGGCGCGCCGCTGTATTACAACCCCACCATGACAGCCACCAGCGACAACCGCTTTGTGCTCGCCTGGCAGGAGCTGGCCAGCCTGGAGGGCGGCAACGTCTCCAATCTGGGCGTGGCGGCGTACACTGGCAGCGGGCAGCGGCTCAGCTTCGATTACCCGCTGGCTCCCAGCCTGCCCGGCGGCATCTATTACATGGGGCCGAGCCTGTCGCCGGCCGGTTCCGGCCAGGCGGTGCTGTCCTATGCCGTTTCTCAGCCGGGCACTTCGGTGACCCCGCTGCGCTACACCCTGCTGTCCAGCAGCGGGCAGCTGCTCCGCACCCCGGCCGAAATTCCCGGCAGCAACGGGCGCAAGAGCAGCCAGACGCAGATGGAGGGCGGCGAGGTGCTGATCGCCTGGGTGGACCAGCCCAGCGGTGAAGCGGCCTTCGTGGTGCTGGGGGCGGGAGACTACCGGCCGCTGAGCGATATCGTCGTGCTGGAAAATGAACACCTGCGCGCGGCCGAAAACATTTCGGTCACCTGGACGTTCGGCAACAAGGCGGTGCTGACCTGGATGGACGGCACCTGGAACCGCTACCTGAGCTATGCCCTGGTGGACAACACCGGCGCGGTGCTCACCCCGCCGATGATCTTCGTCCACGACTCGACCAGCGATGCGCTGGTGCTGACCAGCGTGACCGGTCAGGGCAACGCGCCGTACGATGGGAACTACTGGATGTACCTGCCGTCCACCAGAAAGTAGGGGGTCAGGAGGAGGATTATGGAACAACGAACAGCGAGAGTATCCAGGAGCGAACGCGGGCAGAGCCTGGTGGAGCTGGCCATCAGCCTGGTGCTGCTTCTGCTGCTGCTGTCCGGCATCATCGACCTCGGGCGAGCGCTGTTCACCTACATCAGCATGCGTGACGCCGCCCAGGAAGGGGTGGTCTACGCCTCGGTCTACCCGAAGCCCTGCGACCGCATCAAACAGCGGGCGCTGCAGGCGCTGGACGACCCCACCGGGATGTCCGTGGACGTCACTCTGAATCACACTGCCTGTGAAGCGGCCGGCCCGGCGGATTCCTGCGCCGGAAACCAGATCGCCGTCACAGTGACCAACCCGAATTTTGAGATCACCATGCCCTTCCTGGGCGGGGTGCTGGGGACGCAAACCCTCACCCTCAAGGCGACCATCACCGGGACCGTGCTGCAGCCAAGATGTATTCCGTAAGAAGGAGTGGGAGATGAAGAAGCGGAATCAAACGGAGAGCGGACAGATTATTGTCATTTTCGCTATCGCCCTGATAGCGCTGCTGGCGCTGACGGCCCTGGCCATCGACGGCGGTATGGTATACGCCGACCGCCGCCACGACCAGAATGTGGCCGACGCAGCGGCCTTTGCCGGCGGTTCGGCCGCGGCCAAGGTGCTGGAAGAGGGGCTGGCTGGCATGCCGGCCACCAGCTACCACGGCAGCTTTGAATGCCCGGCGACCAATGCCTGCGGTTCCATCGCCGACCCGGAGCAGCGGCACATCTGCCTGGCCATGCAGGCGGCACGGGCGGCGGCCCAGGCGCGAGCACGGGAGAATATTAACCTCGCCACGCAAACCGAGCTGGAAACCGGGCTGGCCAACGACAACGGGGTGGAGGTCTCCTGCGTGGATAATGATACCAGCAGGAGCGTCATGCCCGATAAATACATACAGATTGAAGTCCGGCTGACCTCCCAGACGAAAACCTCCTTTGCCCACATCGTCACCGGCGAGAACACCATCACCAACAAGGTAGCCGCCATTGTGCGAGTGCGCCCGAGACAGCCGTTTATGGGCGGGAATGCCATTGTGGCGCTGAAAGACACCTGCAGCGGTAAAAAGGATGGAGTGTATTTCAACACGAATAAGCCGGTGATCGTCAATTACGGTGGTATTTTTTCCAATGCATGCATCGAAGGTAAAAATAAAACGGAGGTAAATGCTCCGGACGGTAAGATCCTATTCGGCATTAGCTGGAACGGAGTTGGGGATTTCAATCCTGAGCCTGAACATACGAGTGGACGTATGGGGAAAGTCCCCATGCCTGAAATTGATTGCGATGCTCTTCCGGTAGGGAAAAAAGATAGTAAGACCGGAATGCATCAACCCGGCACGTATACAAGCTTGCCCAAGGATGCTGTCCTGGCTCCTGGGCTGTACTGTGTGAAAGGTGGTTTAAAAATTCCCAATGGGGGTATCCGAGGAGAGGGCGTAACCATTTATATCCCTAACGGGGGTATTGACATCAACGGCGGTACGAATTATTTGAGAGCGCCTACCGAACAAGAAGCCTCGGCTGGTTTACAGGCTGGTATCGCCGGTTTGTTGATCTACTTACCCGAAAGCAATGACAGTGGTATCAAGATTACCGGTAATCCCGGCTCCGATTTTGTCGGAACGATTTACGCCCCTTCGAGTGCAATTCGATTCTCTGGAAATTCCAATACAGATGGATATCACACCCAATTCATCGGTTACATTTTTGAATGGGACGGCACTTCATCGATGACGATCAATTACGATCAATCCATGGCTTACTCTTCTCCGGCCTACCTGGAGCTATTCCGCTAATCTCACGCGTCGAGTTCCGCGCGGGGGTTACCTGACGGCTCCGCGCGGAACCCCCTGAACCTTACAACTGCTTTGCACCTGCACGATTGAGCTTTTGCACGCCCACCCGGACCCGCCAGCGCGGAATCGTCCGGGTCTTTTGCTATTCCGGGCAGCGCTCCCGGGTTCACTATTTCTGAAGACCGGCTGCGCCTTTCGCCGGCTTTCAGAACCCGGCGCCAGCCCATAAGCTTGAACTTTACAGTTCCTTTGCACCTGCCCAATTGAGCCCTGTCGTTCCCACCCGGGCCCGCCTGCGCGGTTTTGCCCGGGTCTATTGCTATTCCCAGCGGGCATCACCGCCATTTGCAGCCCACCGGCCTGAGGGCCGGCCCATTTTAGAAACGAGACATTCAACCGCATGAAATCCTTCATTTCCATCCTCACCTTCACCGTCCTGATCAGCCTGATCTTACAGCCATCATTGACGGCCCAGGCCCAGTACGCTCCCCCCGAGCCGCCGGCGCTGCTGGGCGAGCCCGGACCGGACCAGGCCAGGGTCCTGCCCGTGCGGAGCGAGGGCGGCCGCCTGCTGCGCAGCCGCGACGTCCGGTTGGCGCTGGAAAACCTGCCCGCCCCGGGCCGGACAGGCGGCGCCCTGTCCCTGCCGCTCTTAGCCGACGCCCGCTTCACCGCCTGGGTGCTGGCC
>DGEO01000028.1:0-7140 GCA_002385985.1 Anaerolineaceae bacterium UBA3924
AGATGTGTATAAGAGACAGGTCACATACTGGGCCGACAGGCGGGCGGCTGCGACCAGGGCGTCATCGGAGAAGCGCACCTTGTGATGGGCCTCGTAGCGGTCGCGCAGGCCGCGAAGCATCTTGATGGTGTCCTCCACGTTGGGCTCTTCGACGTAGACGGGAGCGAAGCGGCGCTCCAGCGCGGCGTCCTTCTCGATGTGCTTGTGGTACTCGTCCAATGTGGTTGCGCCGATCAGCTGCAGCTCGCCGCGTGACAGGGCGGGTTTGAGCATGTTGGAGGCGTCCATGGCCCCCTGGGCCGCGCCGGCGCCGACCACGGTGTGCAGCTCGTCGATGAACAGGATGATCTCACCTTCGGCACGCTGCACCTCCTCGATGGAGGCTTTCAGGCGCTCTTCGAACTCACCGCGGAAGCGCGAGCCGGCGATCATGGCGCTCAGGTCCAGCGAGACCACGCGCTTGCCGGAGAGGATCTCCGGCACGTCGTTGGTGGCGATTTTCTGGGCCAGCCCTTCCACGATGGCGGTCTTGCCCACGCCGGCCTCACCGATCAGCACCGGGTTGTTCTTGGTGCGGCGGGAGAGGATCTGCATCACGCGGAGGATTTCGTTGTCGCGGCCGATGACCGGGTCCAGCTTGCCCTCACGGGCCTGCTGGGTCAGGTCGCGGGAGTATTTTTCCAGGGTGCGGAAGCGGGTTTCAGCCTGCGGATCGGTGACCCGCTGGCCGCCGCGCATCATCACGATGCAGTCGTACACCCGATCCCGGGTCAGTCCGGCGCCTTCGAGCAGGCGCGCGGACGGGGTGTTCCGCTCGCTGAGTATGGCGAGGAACAGGTGCTCGGTGGAGATATATTCGTCCTTCAGACGGCTGGCTTCTTCGTTGGCCAGGTCGATAATCCGCTTCACCCGGGGGGTGATGAAGATCTGGCCGGCGCCCCCGCCAAAGATGCTGGCCTTGGGACTGGTACGCAGGATGTAATCAAGGCGCTCGGCGAGCGCGTTGGCATCTACTTTTAACTGCTCCAGGATTTGCGTGATAATACCCTGAGGCTGTTCAATCAGCGCCAGAAGGATGTGTTCGGTATCTATTTGATTGTGCCCGTAGCGCTGGATGATCTCCGCGGCGCGCTGCGCTGCTTCCTGGGCACGCTCTGTGAATCGGTCAAATCGCATCATGGCAGTATTCCTTCTATATAACCTTTCGGGGGCCTTCCCCGGTCATTATAGCATTTTCACCTCAACGGTTTATATGCTGCCCGTAAGAATGATATAAGAGCGGCCCGTGTCCTCCTCGAGTTAAGTATACTCACGCCGGGGGTGCAGGACCCGGGCCAGCCGCGGCGGGAATCGGGGGTGCAGGGCGGACATTTTTGCGCTAGAATCGAACCTGATACATACGTTGATCCAGTCTTGCCCGAGAGACGATGGATCCGGGAACGTCAGGATGACATATTCCGCCCAGTCGGCCCGTCCAGTACAGCTGCGGCTGCTGAATACCTACAAAGATCTGTACCAGGTCGCCAATCTGGTGGAAATGTGCTTCGCCAGCAACATGGATGAGGACGGGCGGATGTACATTCGCCAGATGCGGCGGGTGGCGCGGGAAATCCAACTGCTGCGCCTGCCGATGCTGCGCCTGGAAGGCTTTGTCTGGGAGCACCAGGGGGAGATCATCGGCAACGTGGCGCTGATCCCCTTCGTGGAGGGCGCCCGGAAGCGCTATCTGATCGCCAATGTGGCCGTTCATCCCCATTTCCGCCGGCAGGGGATTGCCCGGCGGATGACTCAGGCGGCGGTGCTCTACGCCCGCAACAAGGGGGCCGAGAGCTGCTGGCTGCAGGTGCGGGACGACAATCCGGGCGCCATCGAGCTGTACCGCTCGCTGAACTTCAGGGAACGCGCGCGGCGCACCACCTGGTACTGGGAGGGCAGCCCGGGAGAGGGTATTCGTCCCGACAACGGTCTGAAAATTACCCAGCGCATCTCACAGGACTGGCGCTGCCAGCAGGAGTGGCTGGATCAGATCTATCCGCGATCGCTGCGCTGGAACCTCTCGCTGGACATCGACAGGCTCAAACCGGGCCTGGTGAACCGCCTGCAGCAGATCCTGCGCCACCAGGCGATCAGTCACTGGGCGGTGCGAGATCATGGCCACCTGCTGGGGCTGGCCAGCCTGGAGCCGACCCAGATGGCCACCGATAACCTGTGGGTGGCCTGCCGGCCGGATGTGGAGAACACCGCGCTGCTGGGCCTGCTTTCGTATCTTTGGGAAAAGGTCGGTTACCGCCGGCCGGTCTCAATCAACTATCCTTATGGTCGCGGGGAGGAATCCTTCCTGCGCGCCGGCTGCACCCCTCACAACACGCTGATCTGGATGGAACTGCCGTTATCTGAACCGCTCGCGCGGGACTATGGAGTAGACAATGAGACTGATCATTCGACTGCTGATTAACGGGCTGGCCTTTTATGCCGCGGTGCAGCTGCTTTCCCCGGAATGGCTGCAGCCGCAGGGAGCGGATGTGCTCTACTACCTGGGGGTGGCGCTGGTCTTCGCGGTGGTCAACGCGGTGATCCGGCCGATTCTTATGGTGATGAGCTGCCCGCTGCTGATCGTCACCCTGGGTCTGGGCACGCTGCTGATCAACACCCTGCTGTTTTTCCTGGTCGGGTGGATTGGCTCGGCCTTCGGGGTGGGCTTCACGGTGAACGGGTTCCTGGGCGCCTTCCTCGGCTCGCTGGTGGTGAGCCTGGTCAGCTTCGTCCTCAGCCTGTTTTTCCCGGAAAAGAAGGACCGCAGATAAAAAAGCAGCCGGTTCTTCACCGGCTGCCTGTGTGGTTTGATCGATACCCCGCGCGTCAGGGTATTTCAGCAGGCAGGTTGAAGCGCAGCAGCATGTGGTTGCCCGCGTCGCTGACCCACACCCGGCCCTGGGAGTCAACCCGGACCGCCGAGGCCAGCCCGAACCCGTCGCTGGAGGGGCTGTACCCGCCCCAGCCGCGTACGAACTCGCCGTTCGCCGTGAACTCGAGCACGCGGTAGCCTTCCGGATCAGTCACGAAGACGTGCTGGTCCGGGCTGACGGCTACGAAGGGGTAGTTCTGCAGCGAGGTGCCGAACCAGCCGGTGATGTCCCAGTGGCGCAGGTAGGTGAAGCCGGTCTCCAGGCTGCTGAAGACCTGCATGCGCTGGTTCCAGGTGTCGGCCAGGTAGACATTGCCTTCGGCGTCCAGGGCGATGCCCATCGGCTCGTCGATGAAGCCAGGGTCAAAGCCCTCGGTGCCGAACTGGGTGATGAAGTTCCCATCCGGGTCAAAGACCACCACCCGGTCGTTGCCGGTGTCCACCACGTACAGGCGGCCCTGGGCGTCGATCGCCAGGTCACGCGGACCCCAGAAGGCGTCGGGCGCTTCGGCCTGGCCGAAGTAGCCCCACATGGTGATGAACTGGCCGTCTGCGGTGAACTTCTGGATGCGGTGATTCCAGGTGTCGGCCACGTAAACCGAGCCGTCCGGTCCGACGGCCACGCTCCACGGCTCGTAGAAGGTGCCGCCCGGGGCCGCGCCTTCCATCAGGCTGGCGTATGTGCCCCAGATGTGCAGCACTTCGCCGTTCTCGTTCAGGTGCTGGATGCGGTGGTTGAGCGCGTCAGCGATGTAGATGGATCCATCCGGGGCGAAGGCGAACCCGTGCGGTGTGTTGAGGCGGCCCGGGTCAGCGCCCAGCCCGCCAACCACCAGATCGGGCGACAGATCGACCATCTGGCTGGCGTATGGATCGGTTTCTTCCGCCGGTGAGACTGTCTCGCTCAGGCCGTAGTCCCACATCTGGGCGGCGATGTCCTTGCGCACGTAGAAGCGCAGGTTCTCACTGGGTGACCAGTTCTCCAGGGTGAACAGGCGGGCCAGGTTTTCGTCGCCCTTGAGAGCGGCATAGTCCGAGTAATCCCGGTTCAGCCAGATGTTGGCCAGGGCGGAAAGCAGTTCCTGGTTGGTCAGTGCGTTGAAAACCCGCCGCCAGCTCAGGTTGTAGTAGTCCTGGTTGGGCCACCACAGGCGCTTGTAATTGAAGCGCAGGTATTCGTCACCGGTGATCGAATCGACCCGGGACATGGTGTCGTCGCCGGCGATGATCAGGGGCGCATCGCGCAGGGAGCGATCCGGCTCGTCGCCGTACCAGCGCTTGTTGGGGTAGTCGCGAAGGTACCACCAGAAGGGATAGAGGGCATCCGAGTCGTAGGCCACGACGATGGCCTTGCCGCCGGTGACCCGGCGGGAGATTTCCTCCACCTCGCTCAGCACCAGCTTGGGCCCCGGGGCGGCGTGCGCGTATACCAGGTATTCGTAGGGGTAGTCGTAATTGACATAGGAAGCCCGGGCCGACGCGCGGGCGGTCAGGATGCCCAGCCCGCCGACCACCGCCAGCACCAGCAGGCGGGTGATCCAGGCGCGCTGCCAGCCGCGCAGCAGGTAGATAAAGCCGGCGATGGACAGCCCGCTGACCGCCAGGGCCAGCAGGAACCCGCCGGTCGCGCGCAGCTCGTCGATGGTGTTCCCCTGGAAGGCCGGCACCTCGCCAAGCAGTCCGCGGAACACGCCGCCCAGCGAGAAGGTGAATATGGCCAGCAGGATGAGCGCCAGCAGTCCCTTCCGGTTGGCCAGATGCCGCCAGGGGGTGGTGTCGATCAGGAAGCCGATGCCCCAGCCGGCGCACAGCAGCATGGGCAGGGCAATGTGCACCGTCAGCCAGGGCATGCGCTCACCGGCCACGCTGTAGGCGGCCGCGCTGGTCACCACCCAGTAAAGCAGCAGCGTCAGGACAGGGATCGGCCGCGGGGAGGAAATCAGCTCGGGAGGCTTTACCGTGTAGCCGCTGTCGGCCAGGTCCTTTTCCGGGTCGGTCGCCGGCAGCGTGGCCTCGGGAAGCTGCGGCTGGGCGGCCGGGGCGTAGCCGGGCACCGTGCTGAATCGTTTGAAGCGCAGGGCGAAATCGGCGGCCAGCAGTGTGCCCAGTGCCGCCAGATACTCGTACACCGGGATCTGCACCAGCAGGTAGTAGTACATCGGCTGCGAGCCGCGCTCTTCAGCCTGCTGGTTGAGCCAGTAGCCCAGCGAGCCGACCAGCCCGGTCAGGAAACCGTCCGGGTTGGTGAAAAAGGTGGTGTAAAGCACAATAAAGATACCGTAGAACAGGGTGAAGTTGAGCAGCCAGAGCTTGCGGTTCCACCAGATGCCGATGGCGACAGCGATGATGGTCAGCAGGGCGATGAACACGCCAGTCACCAGCACCGACCCGGGATCGTTATAATTGAGCGGGTTCCAGCCGGTCTTCAGCACGGTGGCCAGGATCTTGACCGGGAAGGGCGAAAGCTGCGGCAGAACCATTGTCCCGCTGAGGATCAGCAGGTCAAAGCTGCGCTGCGAGCGCACGGCTTTGAGGCCCAGCGAGCGTAACAGGATCACCAGCGCGGCCACGCCGGCAGCAAAGGCCAGGGTCAGCGAGATGACCTCCGCAATCTGCAGCGGGGAGAGTCCGGCTTCAGCCGCTTCCGCCGCGCCGGGCCCCTTCAGCCTGGCATTCCAGACCGCGAAGCCCAGCGTCAGGACCAGCCCGGCGATGGCGGTAAGAACCAGCGTGAGGAACTGCCTGCGCCGCTCCGGCTTCGCCCAGGGCAGCTGGAGGACCTGGCGGATGAACAGCACCGCCAGGAAGATCAGCAGCTGCGCCTGGTAAATGAAGGCCGTCTCTTTGGTGGCGAAATGCAGCGCCGTCATTCCGGTAAGAAGAAAGAGCGAAAGACGGTCGCCGCGGTCCAGGTAGCGGAGCACGCTGTACAGCATCACCACGCCGTAGAAGGCCACGAAAGCCTCGTTGCGTACATACCGCCCGTAGAACAGCATGAAGGGCGAGATCATGAACAGCACCCCGGCGACGAGCGCGCCGCTGCGACCCAGATAGCGAGGGTAGAGCAGCAGCACGGCGGCCACGGTGGCGATGGAGAACAACACCGCCGGCACGCGCGCGCTGAAGTCGCTGTCACCCAGAAGGAAGTAGGACAGCGCCAGCGCGTGGAACTGGAAGGGGCCGTGGGTAATGGGATCGTGGCGGTAGCCGTTCCCCTGGTACAGCTCGTAGGCGGGCACAACGTGGTTGACTTCGTCGTGCGCCATCACGCGCAGGTCTACGTGGTAGAACCGGCTGACGGCGGTCAGCAGCAGAATCACCACGACGGCGAGCGTGTACAGGCTGATCCGCGGCGCGGCTTCGGTCAGCGGGCGGTCAATCCAGGAAGTGGCGGTCTCTTTTTCGGTCGAAACGTCCATAGGGTATCCCGGGAAATGAGCGGATCAACTGCGCCGGAGCGCAGGTTGGTGGCATAATCTAAGCATCATTTTGTGCTGGCAAGAGCCAGCGTGCAAGATTTTCACCGATGGTGACTATACTTTATTGTGCCATTTCTGGCAAGGAGAGGCGGTTCAGTACTCTCTGGAGTGAGCCAGAAAGGAGGGATGAGCGCTGTCATGGATTACCCTGTTCCCTTTCCAGATTCCTACTGGGTCATTCCCGGAGAACTGCTGGCCGGTGAGTACCCCGGCGTGGCTGACGAGCAGCTCACCCGGCGGCGGCTGCAGGCGCTGCTGCGGCTGGGGATTCAGGTGGTAATCGACCTGACGGAGGAGGGCGCTTCCAGGCCGTACCTGCCGCTGCTGCTGGAGGAAGCGGAAGGCTACGAGGTGGATGTTCGCTATCAGCGCATCCCCATCCCGGATTATTCCGTCCCCGACGCGGAGACCACCCGGCAGGCGCTGGACCTGATCGACGCGGCCCGGCAGGCGGGTCAGCCGGTGTACCTGCACTGCCAGGGCGGCATCGGCCGGACGGGTACGGTGGTGGGCTGTTACCTGGTGCGTCAGGGGCTGAGCGGCGAACAGGCGCTGCAGGCCCTGGCCGACCGCCGGGCGGGAACCCCGAGCGGGATGTGGCGCTCGCCGGAGACCGAGGAACAGGTGGCCTGGGTGCTCAACTGGCCGCAGGGAGGTTAGCATGAACGAGGTTGAACGCCTGGTCGGACTGTACCGGATGCAGCCGCACCCCGAAGGCGGCTTTTTCAAGGAGACTTACCGTTCGGCAGGGGAGAT
>DGEO01000028.1:7435-50102 GCA_002385985.1 Anaerolineaceae bacterium UBA3924
GCCTTCCACCGGCTGAAATCCGACGAAATGTGGCATTTCTACGCGGGCACCGGCCTGGAGCTGTACCTGCTGCAGGAAGGTCAGCCCCTGCGGACCATCCGCATGGGGCAGGACCCCGCCGGCGGGACGGTGTTCCAGGCGCTGGCCCCGGCCGGGAGCTGGTTCGCGGCCTGCGTGCCCGACCCGGACGGGTACGCGCTGGTCGGCTGCACCGTCGCCCCGGGGTTTGACTACGCCGATTTCAAGCTGGCCCGCCGGGAGGATCTGATCCGGCGCTTCCCCGGCGAGGCGGAGTTGATCACCCGGCTGACCCGGACATAATCGCTGAGGAGGAGGCTGGCATGGATGTGCGAATCACCGAATTGACCCCGGCGGATTATGAGGAGGCCTACCGCATCTGGGCGGAGTCGGAAGGCGTCGGCCTGAGCGCTGCGGACTCGAAGGAGGCCATCACGCGCTACCTGGCGCGCAACCCGGGCATGTCCTTTGTGGCCCGCGTCGACGGGAAAATGGTCGGGGCGGTGCTGTGCGGGCACGACGGCCGGCGCGGGATGCTGCACCATCTGGCGGTGGACAGGGCTTACCACCGGCAGGGGATCGGCCGGCAGCTGGCGGAGCGCTGCATTCGAGCGCTGGAGGCCGAGGGCATCGACAAGTGCCACATCTTCGTCTTTTCAAAAAATGAGCGCGCGCTCAAGTTCTGGAAGCGCCTTGGCTGGTACGAGCGCATCGAGCTGGTGCTGATGTCCCGCGACATCTCCTGACGAAAAAGCCCGGCGCAAGGCCGGGCGGATTGGTTGAGGGAATCAGGCGCTCCTGACGCTAGGGGACCATGTAGTTCCACGTCCCTGTGCCGGAAAATTCGCTGAGAACGGCGCCGAAGACACCCATGGCAGCCAGCAGGCATAAGCAGGAGATGCACAGGATGACCAGGATCACGATCCCGGCGATGATCCAGGGGTTCATGCTCTGGTTCTTGCGCGGGGGAACGCCGCCTTCGATGACGGTCGGCCCGCCGGAGGGCGGTTCCGGGGTGGAGAACACCTTCGCGCTGCCAGGTTCGCCGGATTCTGCGCTGCCGGCTTCACCGGATGACCACCCGCTCTCAAACGGCGGCGGGGTTACCGCGCTGGAGGTCAAGCCTTCGGCTGTCCCGGTCGGTTCATCCGGGGTGAGATCAATGTAGCCTTCTTCGCGAATTTCGGCTTCCCGGACCCACTCGGTGGGTGTCGAAACCCGCCCGCAGGCCTCGCATGTGACAGCCTGGCCGGGATCGCTCACCGGTAAGGGAGCCCCGCAGGCCGGGCAGAAGAATTTTTCATCGGTCATGGCTTTTCCTCCACTTGAATGCATGGTCGCTAAGCGCTCTTAATTGTACATGATATCCCCTTCTTGACCACAGGGAAAAAGCTGGAAGGGGGCATCCGCCATTCCCGGGCGAGGATTGCTCACCCGCCGGATGGGGATTACAATCGAGCCGACATTATCACTGGGAGATCAATATGTGTGCGAAGTTCTATGTTCCCGAAAGCGCTCTGGTTATCATGGCGCATCCGGATGACATCGAGTTCAGCTGCGCTGGCACGCTGGCCCGCTGGGCCAAAGCGGGAGCGCGGATCGGCTATGTGCTGTGCACCAGCGGGGATGTAGGAATCGCCGAGCCAGGCATGACCCGCGCCCGGGCTGCGGAGATCCGCGAGGCGGAGACGCTGGCCGCGGCGGCGGTCCTGGGCGTGACGGACGTGACCTTCCTGCGCGAGCCGGATGGACTGCTCCAGCCCACCCTGGAACTGCGCAAGAAGCTGGTGCGCGAAATCCGGCGCTTCCGGCCGGAGGTGCTGGTGTGCAGTGACCCGACCGTTGTCTTCTCCCGGAATGATTACATCAACCATCCCGATCACCGCGCGGCCGGGCAGGCGGCGCTGGATGCGGTCTTCCCGGCGGCCGGTCAGCCGAACCTGTTTGAGGAGCTGGCGGAGGAGGGCCTGCGGGCGCACAAGACCCGCAAGGTCTATGTCTCCACGGCGCAAAACCCGGACCTGTACGTCAGCATCGATGAGACCATTGACCTCAAGATGGAAGCGCTGCGCAAGCATGCCAGCCAGTTCAACGGCTGGGATCCAGAGGAGAACGTCCGCAAGTGGGCTGCCGAGCGGGCAAAGGGCAAGGAGATGGAATACTGCGAGACTTTCCGAGTCTTCACCCTGGAAACCGACGAGAAATGGGCGAAGTTGAAGGCAGAACAGGCCGGGATAAGCAGCAACGGCCGATAAGCAAACGCAGCAGGAAGAATCAAAAAGAAGCGGCCCGGGCCGCTTCTTTTTTGGGCAGGGGTATTAAAAGTTAAAAAAGCCTGTGCTGATCACCCCGCCAATGGACAGCAGGAAGACCGCTGCGGGCAGGCAGATACCGACGATCAGGCCAATGATGGTCAGCCAGAAATACAGCTGGGCGGCGCGGGCGATTTTGGCCAGCTGTTCGCTCTGGCGCATCTGTTCGTCCAGGATGCGGCGCAGCCACATCTGGGTCTGTTCTTCGCTGTAGGGATAGGGTTCGGGTGTGGGCTCCATTGCATTCTCCTCAAACTGGCGGTTACCTGATTTCCTAATTGTAGTGCAATCCGGGGAGAATACAATGGGAAGGGAAAAAAGCCAGGGACCTGTAAACTGGAAGCCAGGTTTGCACAGGTTGTGGCGGGCGGATTTCGTGCCCCCTCGATGGGGGGAACCGCCGACAAGTATTAAGAAAAAAGCTGGTCGAGCGGTATTACCACCTGAACCAGCTTTTCCTGTATGGTCGGGGCGGGCGGATTTGAACCGCCGACCTCACGGACCCGAACCGTGCACTCTAACCGGGCTGAGCCACGCCCCGAACACGGCCATTATAACCCATCCCGACCCGTTCTGGCAAGCCGGGCCTGTTCAGCGGCCGCGTTTCTTAAATTACGCCGGTTTTCTCCATGAGCGGTTGGTGGAGGGTATAATCGGGTAAGATTCCGATCCAATAAACCGAGATCGCCCGCAGGCGGGATCAATCGCCCCGCTTTAATCTCAAACCTTATTTAAGGAGCAGCCGGAATGAGCAATGGAAAAAAAGTGAGGGTGGCTATCATCGGCGTCGGTAACTGTGCCTCCTCTTTCGTTCAGGGTGTGCACTATTACCGTGAAGCAGCTGACACGGACCTTGTGCCGGGTTTGATGCACGTCAACCTGGGCGGGTACCACATCAGCGACATCGAGTTCAGCGCCGCCTTTGACGTGGTGGACACCAAGGTGGGCAAGGACCTTTCCGAGGCCATCTTCGCCTACCCCAACAACACCTACAAGTTCACGGACGTCCCCAACCTGGGGGTCAAGGTCTCGCGCGGGATGACCCATGACGGCCTGGGCAAGTACCTGTCCGAGATCCTGACAAAGGCCCCTGGCCCGACGGACGACATCGTGCGCATCCTGCGTGACACCGGCACCGACGTGGTGGTCAACTACCTGCCGGTCGGCTCGGAAATGGCCACCAAATGGTACGTCGAGCAGGTGCTGGACGCCGGCTGTGCCTTTGTCAACGCCATCCCGGTGTTCATCAGCAGCTCGGAGTACTGGGCCGGGCGCTTCCAGCAGTGCGGCCTGCCCATTATCGGCGACGACATCAAGAGCCAGGTGGGCGCCACCATCCTGCACCGCGTGATCACCAGCCTGTTCGTCGACCGCGGCGTGCGCATCGACCGCACCTACCAGCTCAACTTCGGCGGCAACACCGACTTCCTCAACATGCTGGAGCGCGACCGTCTGGAGTCCAAGAAGATCTCCAAGACCGGCGCGGTGACCAGCATGATGCCCTACGAAATTGATCCCGACAACATTCACGTCGGCCCGAGCGACTACATCCCCTGGCTGAAGGACCGCAAGTGGTGCCACATCCGCATGGAAGGGACCACCTTCGGGGATGTGCCGCTGAACCTGGAAGCCAAGCTAGAGGTCTGGGACTCGCCGAACTCGGCGGGCGTGATCATCGACGCGGTGCGCTGCGCCAAGCTCGGCCTCGACCGCGGTCTGGCCGGCCCGCTGATCGCCCCGTCGTCCTACTTCATGAAGACCCCGCCCAAGCAGTTCAAGGACGAAATTGCCCGCGAAATGACCGAAGCCTTCATCCGCGGCGAGGACCAGTAACCGTTCAGGTCCTTCCGACAGACCTGACGGAGCGATGCCCCGAACAATGATCCATTTGAACCGCAGGTGGCCTGCCGCGCTCGTACTGCTGGTTTTCAGTCTGGCGCTGGCCGCCTGCGGTTCCGCCGTGCCGGGGGCCAGATCGGGCCAGACAGAGGCCACCCCGTCCGCTGCGCCCTCCGCCACCCGGACGGCATCCCCCAGCCCGACAGCCTCGCCGACAACCACGCCCAGCCCGACGCCGACGGCGACACCCACGCCGGTGCCGGCGCCCACGCAGGTGCCGCTGGGGTCATTCGATTCCTCACGGCTGCTGCCAGGCATCGAACCGCAAGGATATCTGGACGATGCCTGCCGCTACCTGTACCTGCGCTGGAGTCCGGGCAAAGCCAGCCCTGGTACAATAGTTGCACCCATCATGTACCATTCGGTGACGCCGGACTACCGGATCATCACCGACAATATCTCGGTCACTTCCTCTTATTTCGAGGCGACCATGCGCCGGGCGCGCCAGCTGGGGTATGAGACCATCACCACCGAGCAGTTCGTCGATTTCCTCTACAACAACGCGCGCATTCCGGAACGCTCGCTTCTGCTGATCGTCGACGACCGCCGCCCGGGCGTGATCCGCGAGCACTTCATGCCCATTCTGGAGGAGTATGACTGGACGGTGACCCTGGCATATATCACCGGCCCGGCGATGGCCTGGGAGTGGCGCGAGCTGACCGAGATGAACGCCACCGGGCGGATCGACGTGCAGGCTCACGGGTTCATGCACAACGGCGAGACCTATTTCACCGAAGAGACGCCGCCGGAAATCATTCATCAGGAAATTTACAACCCGATACCGCTGATCGAAGAGCGGCTGGGCCGCCGCCCGCTGGCCTTCATCTGGCCGGGCGGCAACTATACCCGGGAAACCGTGAAAGAGGTGCGCAAAGCGGGCTACAAGGTTGGCCTGACGGTGCACTCCAGCGGACCGGTGATGTTCAACTGGGTGCCCATGGGCCCGGCTCAGCGCGAGATGGACGACCCGCTGATGGTTCTGCCGCGCTACTGGAGCACCGCCGCCTTTGTGAACCTGGAGGATGCGGCCGCCATTGGAGACGAAGCCCGAGCCTACGCTCTGGAGCACCGGCAGGACGAGCTGGACTGGTACGCGTATTACTGCCGCGGCTACCCGGCCATTGAGGACCCGCTGGCGGGCGTGGAATAAGCGGAACACGGTTCTACTGTTCAAGAAAATACCGCACTTACCTGGAGGACAGAATCGATGAATCGAGCTCTGCAGGGGCTGAAGTTGATCCACCTGCTGGCCGCGCTGGCGCTGGTGACCGGCGCCTGCTCCCGTTCGGTCAGCGGGAATCAGCTGAACCTCCCCAAAGGCTCGGACGCAGCCGGAGGCGAGCCGACCCGGGCGATCATCACTCCGCCGGCAGCCGGGTTCACCTTTGAGCCGCCAGACGGCACGCCGACCCCGGATGCGCCCAGAATCCTGCCCACCATTCGCGCGGAGGATGTGGAGTATCAGGTCAGGGCGGGGGATTCGCTGGGGGCGATCGCTGAACGCTACGGCATCGGGCTGAAGACGGTGATCGAGGCCAACGGCATCGAAAACCCGGATCTGATCGAACCGGGCCAGCTGCTGTTCATCCCGGCGCCCGAGCCCATGCCCACCGGGCCGGGCTTCAAGATCATTCCGGATTCGGAACTGGTGCGCGGACCGGCCTCGGCGAGTTTCAACGTGGAAGCCTTCCTCATATCGCAGGGCGGCTATTTGAGCGGTTACAGCGAAGAGGTAGACGAGGAGGAAACCGGCGCGGCGGAAATCATCGAGCGCGTCGGCCGGGAGTATTCGGTCAATCCCCGGCTGCTGCTGGCGCTGATCGAGTACCAGTCGAGCTGGGTGACCGACCCGGAACCCGAGGAGACCGCGTACCCGCTGGGGTTTACCAACCGCTGGTATAACGGGCTGTACAAGCAGCTTTCCTGGGCGGCCAACCGGCTGAATTACGGCTACTACGCCTGGCAGCTCAACGCCTTTTCCAACTGGCTGCTGGTGGACGGGTCGGTGGTGCCCCCGGACAGCACCATCAACGCCGGCACCGCCGCGCTGCAGTACCTGTTTGCCCCGCTGTACAGCTATTCAGATTGGCTGGCAGCGGTGGGGGAGCAGGGCCTGTTTGCCACCTATTACCGCATGTTCGGCTATCCCTTCGACTATGCCGTCAACAACCTGGTTCCCGAGGGCCTGACCCAGCCGGAGATGCAGCTGCCCTTCCAGGATGGCGAGGTCTGGTCTTTCACCGGCGGTCCGCACGGCGGGTGGGGGAGCGGTTCCGGCTGGGCGGCGCTGGATTTCGCCCCGCCCGGAGAGCCAATGGGCTGCGTAATCTCCGACTACTGGACCACGGCTGTGGCCGACGGGGTGATTACCTACTCCGACCATGGCACGATCTTGCTGGACCTGGACGGTGACGGTTACGACCAGACCGGCTGGTCGGTGCTGTACCTGCACATCGATTCAGAGGGCCGGCTTCCGGCCGGGACCCGGGTGAAAGCAGGTGACCCGATCGGGCGGCCTTCCTGCGAGGGGGGCGTGTCGAACGGCACGCATGTTCACCTGGCCAGACGGTATAATGGAGTCTGGATTCCCGCAGACGGAGCAGTTCCTTTCAATCTTGACGGGTGGATTTCCGCCGGAACGGGCACCGAGTATAATGGCGTTCTAGTTCGCAATGGACAAACAGTTGAAGCATGGGACCGCCGCACGGAAGAAAACCAGATTCAGCGCTAGCCTGCTCGGTATAGCGCTGCTGGTGATTGTCTGGTCAGGCACAGCGCTGGCCTGCTCGCAGAGCTATGTCAGCGCCATGGACCTGACGGCCACTGCAGCTGTAGCGCCCGTGGGCATCGGCGGCGGGGGCATCGAAGAAGTGGCTGCGCCGACCCTGGCGGTGCCCACCGCGGCTGAGGTGACCCCTCCAGCGCCAACGCAGCCGGTGGTAGTTGAAACCACCGCTCCTGCGGCTCCTGAAACAGCGGTAACAACGACCGTACCGGCGGCGACCCTGGCGCCGACCGCCACACGAACCTCCGTGCCCACGCTGGAAGGCACGGCGCCGGCGCCGATTATGTACACCTCGCAGGGCGGCGACACGCTGCCCGTCCTGGCCATCCGCTTCGGCGTGCAGGCGGACGAAATTCGCTCCAACACCAGCCAGCCCCTGCCCGAAAAGGGTTTCCTGGAGCCGGGCACGCTGCTGATCATCCCCAACCGTCTGGCTGAGACCGGCCCCAACGGGCACCTGCTGCCGGACAGCGAGATCGTCTACTCGCCCTCTGCGATTGATTTTGACGTGGATGCTTACATCAACGCGGCCGGCGGCTTCCTGAGCCAGTACCGCGAATACCTTTCGGACGGCTGGAACACCGGCGCGCAGGTGGTCGAGCGGGTGGCGCTGGAAAACTCGATCAACCCGCGCCTGCTGCTGGCTCTGCTGGAGCACCAGTCGGGCTGGGTCTTTGGCCAGCCGGACAACCTGCAGGAGACCGACTACCCCATGGGGTTGGTGCAGCTGGACAAGAAGGGGCTGTTCAAGCAGCTCAACTGGGCCATGCAGAAGGTTTCCCTGGGGTACTACGGCTGGCGCGAGGGGCTGTACACCGAGCTGGAGTTCACCGACGGCACCCGCCTGCGCATGGCCCCGGACCTGAACGCCGGGACGGCCGCCATCCAGTATTTCTACTCCCTGCGCAGTGATCAGGTGGTCTGGAACGGGCTGCTTTATGGGCCGGAAGGGTTCTACGGGCTGTACCGGCAGATGTTCGGCGATCCCTGGCAGTATGCCCGGGCGGTCGAGCCGCTCTTCCCCCAGAACCTGACCCAGCCGGCGCTTGAGCTGCCCTTCCTGCCGGGCCGGGTGTGGAGCCTGACCGGCGGTCCGCACGCGGCCTGGGCCAAAGACGGCGCGCGCGCCGCGCTGGATTTCGCCCCCTCGAGCGTCGAGAGTGGGTGTGTTAAGTCGAACGACTGGGTGGTTGCTTCCGCGCCCGGGCTGGTGACCCGTTCCGAGAACGGCGTGGTCGTCGTGGACCTGGACGGGGACGGCTACGAGCAGACCGGCTGGGTGATCCTCTACCTGCACATCGCCACGCAGGGGAGGGTTCCCGCCGGGACGATCCTGGAGCAGGACGACCTGATCGGGCATCCCTCCTGCGAGGGCGGCTCGTCGACCGGCACGCATGTGCACATCGCCCGCAAGTACAACGGCGAGTGGATGCTGGCGGACGGCCCGATCCCCTTCAACCTCTCCGGCTGGGAAGCCCACGCGGGCGACCAGCCGTACATCGGCTCTCTGACCAAAGACGGTGAGACTGTCACTGCCAGCGTGGTGAGCGAAGCGACATCGAATATTTCGCGCCCGGTTCAGGCGCCGTAAGTGTTGCCGATGGCAGTCAGCAAACGCGTAATCCTGATATCCTTCCTGATTCTGTCCCTGCTGGCAGGCTGCATGCCGCCGGATATGGATTTGGGCTGGGAGGATGATCCCTATGAGCAGGAACTGACCCCGGAGCCGACCCCGACCGAGGTGATGCCAACGCCGCTGCCCACTCGGGAGCCGTTCCTGCCCGGCACGCTGGTGGACTACACCGCCCAGACCGGCGACACGCTTGAAGCGCTGGCTGTGCGCTTCAACACCACGGTGCAGGAGATCCGCGAGGCCAACCCCATCATTCCCAACGACACCACCACCATGCCGCCGGGCATGCCGATGCAGATTCCCATCTATTACCAGCCTGCCTGGGGCACGCCCTACCAGATCATCCCCGACTCACTGTTCATCAACGGCCCGGCGCAGATCGGCTTTGACGCCGGAGACTTCGTCCGTGAGCAGCCTGGCTGGCTGAAGAACTACAAAGGCTATTTTGACGGCAAGAACCTGTCCGGCGGGGACCTGGTCGCGGCCATCGGCGAGCAGTACAGCGTAAGCCCGCGCCTGCTGCTGGCGCTGGTCGAGTACTACGCCGGTGGGCTGACCGATCCCGAGCCGCGCGTGGACGTGGATCGCTACCCGCTCGGATACAGGAGCAGCACTCATCAGGGGCTGACCAACCAGCTCATCTGGACGGCCAACAAGCTCAATAACGGCTATTACGCCTTCCGCCTGGGCCGACTGACTTCGCTGGACCTGCCGGACGGGCGGCTGGTGGTGCCGGACCCCTGGCAGAACGCGGCGACCGTCGCCCTGCACAACCTGTTCACCCTGACCAACACGCCGCAGAGCTTTGACCTGGCGGTCTCCGGCGAGGGCTTCGCCCGCACCTACCGTGAGCTTTTCGGAGACCCCTGGGCCAACGTGGAGCCGCACATCCCGGCCAGCCTGCACCAGCCGGTATTGACGCTGCCCTTCCGGCCGGGGCACGCCTGGGCTTACACCGGCGGTCCGCACACCGGCTGGGGCACCGGGCTGCCTTTCTCGGCGGTGGACTTCGCACCGCCCAGCACCCAGTCCGGCTGCGCTGCCGCGTCTGAGCCGGCGACGGCGGTGGCCGACGGGGTGATTGCCAGGCGCGGTGACGCCTCACTGTGGCTGGACCTGGACGGTGACGGCGACATCCGCACCGGCTGGGTGGTGTTCTATTTGCATCTGGCGAACAGCAGCCTGGCTCCGCTGGGGAAAGAGGTCAAGGCCGGTGACCCGTTGGGGCTGCCTTCCTGCGAAGGCGGCAGCGCGACTGGAACACATGTGCACATCGCCCGTATGTACAACGGCGAGTGGATCCCCGCTGGAAGCGGGGTGCTGGCCTTCCAGATGGACGGCTGGGTGGCGGTGGACGGTGAGGAGCCCTACAAGGGCTTCCTGGTCAGATACGGAGAAGAGGTCCGCGCCAGCACCGGCTCGGACCGGATGAGCCATATTTCGGCTTCGGCGCCCTAATCTCCCTGGCTGACGGCGGGAGCGCGCTCGCCGGGCTCTTCGATGATGCGAATCCGGTCGGTGATTTCGACCCTCGGACGCAGAGTTGCGGTGACGGCGCAGTACTTGTCGCGCGACAGGTCGACGGAGCGCGCGACGGCGGCCGGGTCAATATCCACTCCGGTGACCACGTATTCGACATCCATGCGGGTGAAGCGCCGGGGATGGTTCTCGGCTCGCTCACCGCGCACGATGACCTCGAAACCGGTCACCTTCTGGCCTTTTTTCTTCAAGATGGAAATCACATCCATGCCGGTGCAGCCGGCCAGCCCGATGGCGATCAGTTCGACCGGGTGAAAACCGTCCTCATCGCCGCCGACTTCCCGCTTCGCGCCCAGGGGTAGGGTGAAGCCCGAGTTTGCCGTGCCGGTGAAGGACAGGTTGCGGATCCAGGTGGCTCTGGCTTCCATGGGTACCTCCGTTGGGTCAGGCCTGCTGGCTCAGGGAGAGCGCTCGGCGAATTTCGGCCACCAGCTGGTCCTCCGGGGTGGAGCCGATCACCGCATGCAGGCCGTGGTTGATGCTGATGTGCGGCACGCCGGTCACGCCGTACTGGTCCGACAGCTCGCGGAACTCGAGCGCTTCGACCATCTCCGCCTGAACCAGCGGGCTTTCCAGGGCGAACTGGTGCGCCAGCACTACCATCCGCGGGCAGAAGGCGCAGGTGGGCGTGACGAACACCTGCAGGTGAACCGGCGTGTCCAGCCCGCGCAGGAACTGCCGGGTCTCCTCGCTCAGGCTGGAGTCCTGTTTGGAGACAAGCAGCAGGTCGTTGATCAGCGAGGTGAACTCGTGCCCGACCGGAATGCCGGCGTAGCGGATGCCGTAGTCGACGATCTCTTTGCCTTTGCGCGCCGCCAGCACGAACCCCGGGGCCTTGTCCATGTTGTACTCCCGGGCGAGGTCTGCTTCGTTGTGCAGATCATGCACCTGCAGGTGGATCCGGTCAGACAGGTCTGCCACTTCTTGCAGCAGCTGCAGGGTCTCGGCGCAGTATTCGCAGCCGGATTCCTGGCCGAAATAGACGATTTCCACCGGCAGCTCCATGTCGGAGAGGATCTCCTGGGCCTGCCGGCGGATCTCTTCGTTGAGCATTGGTTTTGCCATGGGCGTTTCCTTTCTACTGCGGCCCGTGTGTGCCATCCGGCCGGGCGGTGGATAAAAGAAGCGGGCCTTCAGGCGGCCCGCTTGGTTATGTTCGCTCGTTCTGGATGAACTCGTCCAGATGGAGGGTGTGGAACAGCCGCTCGCGCACTTCGCCGGGCAGTTCCTCGTCCTGGCAGGCGTGATACAGCTCGACGGTCTTGCGCAGGGTGTTGACCACCACGCGGCAGTTGTCACACTCGCGCATGTGCGCTTCCAGTCTGGCGCACAGTTCCTCGCTCAGGGCACCGTCCACGTACTCTGAGATAGTATTCAGCAGGTCACGGCAGTTGGAATTTGCGCTCATTCTGAAGACAACTCCGTTAATTTCTCACCGTAGTAGGTTGAGAGGATCTCGCGCAGACGCAGCCGGGCACGCAGCAGGCGGGTCTTCACGGCGGTTTCGGTCAGGTTGAGCGCGGCGGCCGTCTCCTTGATGGACAGTCCTTCGATATCGCGCAGCAAGAACACCACTTTCAAATTTTCCGGCAGGAGCTGGATGGCACGGTTGAGGAAGGCGCGGGATTCGGCGGAGAGCAGCTCCCTTTCGGGCAGGCAGCACCAGTCGATGATCTGGTGGGGTTCACTGATTCCCTCTTCGTCTTCGTCATGCTCAATCGATACTTCCGGCCTGCGCTTGCGCAGCAGCATCAGGGCTTCGTTGACGGCGATGCGGTACAGCCAGGTGGAGAGCCTGGAGCGGCCTTCAAACCCGGGAAGCGAGCGCATGGCTTTGAGGAAGGTTTCCTGGAGTACATCTTCCGCGTCTTCCGGATTGTTAAGGATGCGAAGGGCCACCCGATAGACCGGCGTGGAGTAAGCATCGACCAGGCGGGCAAATTCACTCCGGTCCCCGGCTTTCAGCGCGTCCAGCGAGAAGTCTTCTACATCAACCCGTTCGTTATCCATTAAGATGTTTTCCAGCCTCAAAAGTTGCACTTGTCCATCTGATTCGCCTGGCGAATCAGTGAACTTCCAGTGTCGGGCCAGCGCCGGCTAAGAAAGCGGCCAGGTGGGCAGCACGTCCAGGTCCAGCGGATCCGTCTGGCCGTGGATGAAGCGGTAATACCCGGCTGTGGCGATCATGGCGGCGTTGTCTGTGCACAGCGACAGCGGCGGGATGAACACCGGGACGGGCGAGCGGGCCAGGATGGTGTCACGCAGCTCTTTGTTGGCTGAGACCCCGCCGGCGACCAGGATGGACTTCGCCTGGAACTGCTCCGCGGCGGCGATGGTCTTGCTCACCAGCACGTCCACCACGGCTTCCTGGAAGCTGGCCGCCAGGTCAGCCACCGGCAGCGGCCGCTTCTGGTCCTCAATTTCGCGCACGGTGCGCAGCACGGCCGTCTTCAGCCCGCTGAAGGAGAAGTTCCAGGTGCCCTCCAGCCGTGCGCGCGGCATGTGGAAGGCGTTCGGATTGCCCCCGGCTGCCGCCTTCTGGATGGACGGGCCGCCCGGATAGGGCAGGCCGAGCAGCCGGGCCACCTTGTCGAAGGCTTCGCCGGCGGCGTCGTCGAGCGTGGCCCCCAGCCTCTGGTAGTGCAGGTGACCTTCCACCAGATTAAGTTCGGTATGCCCGCCCGAGACCAGCAGCACGATCAGGGGGAACTCGGGCGGCGGGCTTTCCTCGCCGTCCGGGTGCAGCCAGGCGGAATACACGTGCCCTTCCAGATGGTTGACGCCGATCAGCGGCAGATTGCTGCCCAGGGCCAGACCCTTTGCGGTGTTCATGCCGACCACGAGAGAGCCGGCCAGACCCGGCCCGCGGGTGACGGCGATGGCGTCGATCTCCTGCAGACTCAGGTGGGCCTGCTGCAGGGCCTCCTGGACCACCGCGTAGATGGTGCGGATGTGCTGGCGGGAGGCGACTTCAGGGAACACGCCCCCGTAGCGGGCGTGGAGTTCGATCTGAGAGGCAACCACATTGGACAGCAGTTTGCGGCCGTCTTCGACCACGGCCGCGGCTGTCTCGTCGCATGAGCTTTCAATGCCCAGAATGCGAATGGGCGTAGGGGCGGGTTTTGCGGCACTCATGCCTTGTTTATACCATGATTAGGACTTCATCGGCAGGACCAGGTCCATGGGGTAGTCGGTCAGCGATTCGAAGCGGCCTTCCGGGGTGACCCAGAAGGTGTTCTCCAGGCGCACGCCGATGCCCCTGCCGGGATAATACAGGCCAGGCTCAATGGCAACGACCGAGCCCGGCGCAAGTATATCCATTGCATCCGCGTTCGCCCCGCAGAAAGGCTTTTCGTGGATGTGCAGCCCGACGCCGTGCCCCAGACTGTGCACATAGCCGTTTTCGGTGTTCGGGTCGCTGGCGATGGTGGGATGGCCCATTTCCTCGAACATCTCGCAGGTCCGCTCCTGGTAGCGGCGGAAAGGCGCATTGACCTCCAGTTCCGAAACGATCTGCCGGTAAACGGTGAGCACCTGGTCGTAGATGTGCTTTGCCTCCGAGGGGGCGTATCCCAGGCACCAGGTGCGGGTGAAGTCATGGAAGTAACCGCCGCCGGCCTCGACGGGGAAGATGTCAAAGACAATCGGCGAACCCAGGCGAATCACGTCGGCCGGATTGCCGGAGGAGTGCGGAATGGCGCCGTCACGGCCAATGGCGAAGATGTACGGCTCCGGGTTTTCCAGCCCGGCTTCCGCGCACCACAGGTTGATTTTGGCCTTGACGTCGCCGACGGTCAGCGGCTGGCCGTCCTCGCGCAGCAGCACCTCGTCGCTGTTGACCGGACGGCTGGTCAGGTAGTTGGCAACCTTGTCCACCACCTGCGTGGTTTTCACCCCGACCTGTCGGATGCGCTCGACCTCATCTTTATCCTTGGTCATCATGGCCCGCATCAGAATCGGGTCCCGGGAGAAGCCCACGAAAGTGACCTCCGGCAGCAGATCGCGAAGGCGGGGCAGCGCGCCGACGACCGGGCCAACCTCGGCATGCCCGTACACGGCCACGCGCCCGCGGGTAACGCCCGCGTCGGTGAACATCTTCGCCAGGCGCAGCGCCATGGCCTGCTCGTAGTCGCCTCCGGCCTCTTCAAGCAGTTCCTTCAGAGGATAGCTGCCGTAGCTGCGCGTGTTCAGGCCGGTGCGGGCGGCTTCCTCGCGCTCCATGGCCGTGTGGAAGAGCAGGGGCGGCTGGCCGCGCTTGAGGATCAGATCGGCGGCGGTCAGGTGCCCGCCGCCGGTCAGGTACACCATAACCGGATTGTTGAAGCCCGGCCCGGTCACCCAGAGCGCATCGATGTTGTTGTCTTCAAGAATTTGATCCAGGTCACTTTTCATGGAGATGTTCCTCGCATTTGCCAGATGTTCAGAGAAGGGAGCGCAGGCCGGCCAGCAGGGCGCCGTCCTGCTCGGGCAGCACGGTCCGCGGGTCCAGAAGCACGCGGTCGTCTTCGATGCGGGCGATCACCGGCGGGTTGAGGCTGCGCAGACGGGCGGCGAACTGCCCGGCTTTCGGCGGCCGCAGGGCCAGCGCGCTGGTCGGAAGGACTTCTTCGGGCAGGCTGCCGCCGCCGATGGTGGACTGCGCGGCGACCACTTCGCCGGCGCCCAGCGCGGACTGCCACTGGCAGGCCCGGCGGTGCAGGTCTTCCTGCGGCGCGGCGATCATGCGCCAGATGGGGATCTCGCGCTCGGCTTCGTCTTTGAGGTAGTGCTCCAGCGTGGCGGCCAGGGCGGCCAGCTGCAGCTTGTCGGCGCGCACGGCCCGGGCCAGCGGGTGCTTCTTCAGCTTTGCGATCAGCTCCGCCCGGCCGACCAGGATGCCCGCCTGCGGGCCGCCCAGCAGCTTGTCCCCGGAGAAGGTGACCAGGTCCGCTCCGGCGGCCACCGATTCGGCCACCGCCGGCTCGTGGGGCAGGCCGAAGCGGGCGGTGTCGAGCAGCGTGCCGGAGCCGAGGTCGTCCACCAGGGGCACGCCGTGACGGTGCGCGACCTGGACCAGCTCGGCCAGAGACGGTTCGGCGGTGAAGCCGATCAGCTTGAAGTTGGAGTGGTGGGCGCGCATTACCAGGGCAGCCGGCTCCTGCAGGGCGGCCTCATAATCCGCCCGGTGAACGCGGTTGGTTGTGCCCACCTCAACCAGCCGAGCGCCCGACTGGGCCATGACCTCGGGAATGCGGAACCCGCCGCCGATTTCAATCAGCTGGGTGCGCGAGATGACCACCCGCCTGCGGCGGGCCAGCGCACTCAGTGCCAGCAGCACGGCCGCGGCGTTGTTGTTGACCACCAGCGCGGCCTCGGCGCCGGTCAGCCGGCGCAGCAGCGACTCGCAGTGCAGGCTGCGCGAGCCGCGGCGGCCGGTCTCCAGGTTGAACTCCAGCGTGTTGTAGCTGGCGGCCGCCTGTTCCATGGCTCGGATGGCCGCCCGGCTGAGCGGCGCCCGCCCCAGGTTGGTGTGCAGGATCACGCCGCTGGCGTTGATCACCGGAATCAGGGTGGGGGCGAGCCAGTCCGCCAGTTTTTGCTGGCAGCCGGCGATGAGCTCATCTTCAGAGGGAAGGCGCGGGTCGGCGGGAAAGCGGGCGCGGACCTCGTCCAGCGCGGCGCGGACCGCTTCGAGGGTCAGCGGGCGGCCGTATTTATCGATCAGCGCCCGGACCTGCTCGTGGTTCAGCAGCTGATCCACGGAAGGCAGGCCGCGCAGATCATTCATACCCCGCCTCGTCGGGCTTCCAATGGCTGCGCTCCCTCAGGCGCAGGAAGAACTCGATCATCACCAGCCCGGCGGCGATAAAGACGATCAGCATCAGGTTCAGCACGCCGCCAAGCTGCAGCCAGATCAGCAGGTTGGCATAGACGCCGAACCAGAGCGACTGCCGGATGATTACGGCGCCGCTGGCCGGCGGTTTGGACGGGAAGCGACGGTTGAAGAAGTACACCAGGGGAAGCATGGTGCCGGAAACCGCCAGTGTGGTGAAGAAAAAGAACAGCCAGCGCGGGCCAAGGGTGGGCAGCGTTTGGGTTACCAGGTAATACAACCCGAACCAGCCGGCGCCGGCCAGCAACACGGCTGCTGTAAACAGAGGGAAGAAACGCGCTTTTTGGGGTTCCACGGCTTGTTCTCCGCTTGATTATATCCCCTTCGGGGGGGTATACGCCCCTGCAGGGGGATTATAATCCACGCCGGGCGGAATGGCGCTGCGGCGCGGTTATGGTGAGATTCTAATAAAGTTACTAAGATTATCCGGTTTGTCCTGATGCCAATTTATCACCGATTGTGATACAATCTCAAGACAATTCAGGTCAGACGGCAAGTCTGGCATCACTCATCAGGAGAGGTGGAGGGACCGGCCCTTAGAAGCCTCGGCAACCGCTGCCATCCGCAGCCGGTGCCAATTCCGGCAGGTCACAGGATGACCTGAAAGATGAGGCAGCCATTTCTGACACCGGGTGCCTCTTGCGAGAGGTTTTTTTCTTTAAAGGATCCGACAGGGAGGTTAGTCATGGACCGCAAATACACCAACCGCAGATATCTGGATGCATTGAGCCAGCGGGTGCTGGTGTTTGACGGCGCCATGGGAACCAGCCTGCAGCGGCTCAACCTGACCGCTGCCGATTTTGGCGGCCCGCAGTACGAGGGCTGCAACGACTATGTGGTGATCAGCAAGCCGGAGGTTGTCGATCAGGTCCACCGCTCCTTCCTGGAGGCCGGCGTGGACGTGATTGAGACTTGCACTTTCCGTGCCAACCGCCTGACTCTGGGTGAGTACGGCCTGAGCGATCAGGTATACGAGATTAACCGCAAAGCCGCCGAGCTGGCCCGCCGGGCGGCCGACGATTACGCCACGCCCGACCAGCCCCGCTTTGTGGCCGGCTCCATCGGGCCTTCGGGCAAGCTGCCCTCGATGGATGACCCGGAGCTTTCGGACCTGGGTTTCGACGAGCTCAAGGAGATCTTCGCCGAGCAGGCAGTCGGGCTGATTGAGGGCGGGGTGGACCTGCTGCTGATCGAGACCTCGCAGGACATTCTCGAAGTGAAAGCCTGCGTCGCCGGCATCCGGCAGGCATTCGAGCGCACTGGAAAGGTGCTGCCGGTGCAGGCACAGGTGACGCTGGACACCACCGGCCGCATGCTGCTGGGCACGGATATTTCGGCGGTCCACACCATCCTCGAGGGGCTGGACATTGACGTGATCGGGCTGAACTGCTCCACCGGCCCGGACTACATGCGCGAACCGATCCGCATCCTGGGGGAGCGCAGCCGGCTGCCCATATCCTGCATCCCCAACGCGGGCCTGCCGCTGAACGTGGACGGCCAGGCGGTTTACCCCATGGAGCCGGGTCCCTTTGCCGACCTGCTGGCCGAGTTTGTGGAGAAATATGGGATTGAGGTGGTCGGCGGCTGCTGCGGTACAACGCCCGAGCACATGCGCCTGGTTGTGGAGCGGGTCGGCGGCCGGCCCCGCAAAGAGCGCCCGGTCGAGACGGCGCCCAGCCTGGCGTCGGCGGCGCTGGCGGCTCCCATGCGGCAGGAACCGGCTCCCTTCTTGATCGGCGAGCGGCTCAACACCCAGGGCAGCCGCAAGTTCAAGCAGCTGATCCTGAACGAGGATTATGACAGCATCCTGACCATCGCCACCGAGCAGGTTAACAGCGGGGCGCACGGTCTGGACGTGTGCGTGGCGCTGACCGAGCGCAGCGATGAGGCCGAGACCATGCGCAAGGTGCTCAAGCGCTTGACCTCGGCGGTGCAGGTGCCGCTGGTGATCGACACCACCGAGCTGGAGGTGCTGGAAACCGCGCTAAAGACGGCTCCCGGGCGGGTGCTGATCAACTCCACCCATCTGGAAGGCGGGCGCGAGAAGGCCGACCGCATCTTTGCCCTGGCCCGGCAGTTCAACGCCGCTGTGATTGCATTGACAATCGACGAGCAGGGCATGGCCAAGACGGCTGAACGCAAGCTGGAGGTCGCCCGCCGGATCTATGACATCGCGGTGAATGAGCACGGCCTGCGCCCCGGCGATCTGGTCTTCGACACGCTGACCTTCACACTGGCTACGGGCGACCCGGAGTTCAGCCGCTCAGCGATTGAGACGCTGGACGGCATCCGGGCCATCAAGCGCGAGCTGCCCGGTGTGCTCACCTCTCTGGGAGTCAGCAATGTGTCGTTTGGCCTGTCTCCGGCGGCGCGGGCGGTGCTCAACAGCGTGATGCTGTACTATGCCGTGCAGGCCGGTCTGGATATGGCCATCGTCAACCCGGCGCACATCACCCCCTATGCCGACATTTCGGAGGAAGAGCGCGCCCTGGCCGAGGATCTGATCTTCAACCGCCGCGAGGACGCGCTGCAGCGGCTGATCGAGTACTTTGAGCGCTCGTCGGGGTCGGCCCGCACGCGGGTGGACGCGGATCGGGAAGCGCTCAAGCAGATGCCCCCCGAGCAGCGCGTGCACTGGCGCATCGTGCACCGTGAAAAAGAAGGTGTGGAAGCCGATATCGACGAGATGATCCTCCGCTCGCGAGAAGAGGAACGCTCGGAGGCTGCGGTGCGGGTGCTGAATCAGGTGCTGCTGCCGGCGATGAAAGAGGTGGGCGACAAGTTCGGCGCGGGCGAACTGATTCTGCCTTTCGTGCTGCAGTCCGCCGAGGTGATGAAGAAGGCAGTCGCCCGGGTGGAAACCTACCTGGAAAAGCAGGAAGGGGTTACCAAGGGCACGGTGGTGCTGGCCACGGTGTACGGCGACGTGCATGACATCGGCAAGAACCTGGTCAAGACCATCCTGAGCAACAACGGCTACACGGTGATTGACCTGGGCAAACAGGTGCCGGCGGAGACCATCATCGCTAAGGCGGTGGAGGTCAATGCCACCGCCATCGGGCTGAGCGCACTGCTGGTGAGCACAAGCAAGCAGATGCCGCTGATCGTCAACGAGCTGCAGCGGCGCGGATTGTCCTTCCCGGTGCTGATCGGCGGGGCGGCCATTAACCGGCGCTTCGGGAGGCGCATCCTGCAGACCGAGAACGGCGAGTTCTACGCCCCGGGCGTGTATTACTGCAAGGACGCCTTTGAAGGCCTGGCCACCATGGACAGCCTGATCAACCCGCAGGAACGGCCCGCGTTGATGGAACGCATCCGCTTCGAAGCCGAACGCGAGCTGAATCTGGAAAAACAGTCACCCCGGCGAGGAGCGGCCGCGGCAGGCCGCTCCAATGTGCCGCCGGCCGAGCGCATCCCGACCCCGCCGCACTGGGGCTACCGGGTGGTGCGCGATATGCCGCTGGACGTGATCTTCGAGTTCCTGCCCAAAAACGAGCTCTTCCGCCTGTCCTGGGGGGCCAAGAACACCCACGGGGAGGACTGGGAGCGGCTGGTCAAGGAGTATGAAGCCCGGCTGGTGCGGATGCGCCGCGAGGCGGTCCGGGATGGCTGGCTCAAACCGCAGGCGGTGTACGGCTACTGGCCGGCGCAGTCGGAGGGGGACGACCTGATCCTGTACGACCCCGCCACGCTGGAGGACAGCCAGCCGGCCGAGCTGATGCGCTTCACCTTCCCCCGCCAGCCAGCCGGAGACCGGCTGTGCCTGGCCGACTACTTTGCGGCCCGGGATTCGGGCTGCATGGATGTGGTCGCCTTCCAGGTGGTCACCGTGGGGCAGGAGGCCACCCGGCGCTCGGACCAGCTGCAGGAGCAGGGGAATTACAGCGAATGGTTCTTCCATCACGGCCTGTCGGTGCAGACGGCCGAAGCCACGGCCGAGTACCTGCACCGCCACATCCGGCGCGAGCTGGGGCTGGCCGAGGAGCAGGGCAAGCGCTATTCCTGGGGCTACCCGGCCATCCCGGACCTGGCTGATCACGCCAAAGTGTTCCAGCTTCTCCCGGCCGAAAAAGAGCTGGGCATGAGCCTGACAGCGGCCTTCCAGCTGGTTCCCGAGCAGTCCACCGCCGCGATTGTCATCCACCACCCGGCGGCGAAGTATTATTCGGTGGGCGAGACCCGCGTCGAACAGTTGATGCGCTGATGCGGGCATGAGGAGGTACCTTACATGTTGAACGCTGACCATCCATTAGCCCAGCTGATTAAGTCCGGCCGCCCGGTGATCGGGGACGGGGCCATGGGGACTCTGCTGAACCAGCGGGGGGTAAGCTTCGATCAGTGCTTCGACGAGCTGAACCTGACCCGGCCGGCGCTGGTGGCTGACATTCACCGCGAGTACATCGAGGCCGGCGCTCAGCTGATCCAGACCAACACCTTCGGGGCCAACCGCTACAAGCTGGCCCAGCACGGGCTGGAGGACCGCCTGGTGGAGATCAACCGCGCCGGGGTGGACCTGGCCCGGCGGGTAGTCCTGGCTTCCTTCCGGCCGGTTCTGATCGCCGGGGACGTCGGCCCGCTGGGCGTGCGCCTGGCCCCCTTCGGGCGGGTGCAGCCGGAGCAGGCCCGCCAGGCCTTCTGCGAGCAGATCGAAGCCCTGGCCAATGCGGGCGTGGACCTGCTGATCTTCGAAACCATGACGGACCTCTACGAAATCCGCGAGGCCATCGCCGCCGCGCGCCAGGTGAACCCCGACCTGCCGGTGGTCGCTTCGATGACCTTCACCCGGGACGACCGCACCCTGCTGGGGGACAGCCCGATAAAGATCGCCCGAGAGCTCCATGCCGCCGGAGCGGACGTGATCGGGGTGAACTGCTCGGGCGGGCCCAACCAGATCCTGCGCATCCTCAAGCAGATGCGCCAGGCGGTGCCAGACGGCCGCTTCTCGGTCATGCCCAACGCCGGCTGGCCCGAACACGTGGACGGGCGAATTATGTACCCGGCCAGCCCGGATTATTTCAGCGAATACGCCCTGGCGTTCGCCAAGGCAGGGGCCTGCCTGATCGGCGGCTGCTGCGGCACCACCCCGCGCCATATCGAGGTCATGCGCAGGGCGGTGGAGACTACCCCGCTGGAGAGCTTCCAGAACGGCCTGAGCCTGACGGTCGTGGAGCAGGAAGAGGCCGCCCACGCCGCCGAGCAGCCTACCCAACTGGCCCAGCATCTCTCCGATGGCAAGTTCGTGATTGCAGTCGAGATGGACCCGCCGCGCGGGCTGTCCACGCAGAAGATCATTGCCGGGGCCAGCCTGCTGCAGGAGGCCGGTGCGACGGTCATCAACGTGGCCGACAGCCCGATGGCTCGTATGCGCATGAGCCCCTGGGCAGTCTGCAGCCTGATCCAGCAAAAGGTGGGCATCGAGACGGTGCTGCATTTTCCCACCCGGGGACGCAACCTGCTGCGGGTGCAGGGCGATCTGCTGGCGGCGCATACGCTTGGGGTGAGGAACGTGTTTGTGGTCATGGGTGACCCGACCGCGATTGGCGATTACCCCGAGGCGATGGACAACTATGATCTGGTCCCCTCGGGCCTGATCAAGCTGATCAAGCATGGCTTCAACGTCGGGCTGGACCACGCCGGAGCGAATATCGGCCAGCCGACCAGCTTCTTTGTCGGCTGCGCGCTGAATCTGAACCCGTCCAACCCGGAGAGCGAGATCAAGAACCTGAAGCGCAAGATCGCCAGCGGGGCGGATTTCATCCTCACCCAGCCGGTGTACGACGTCGATACCGCGCGTTTCTTCCGCGACCGCATCGACCGTGCCCTGGGCGGGCTGGAACTGCCCATTATTGTGGGACTGCTGCCGCTGGTCAGCGGCCGGCATGCCGCTTTCCTGCAGCACGAAGTGCCCGGAATCACCATTCCCGAGCCGGTTTACCAGCGAATGCAGGCGGCAGGAGAAAATGCTGCCCGGGTTGGCATTGAAATTGCGATAGAATTAATCCGGCAACTCCGCAGCGACTTTCAGGGCGTTTACCTGATGCCGGCGTTCAATCGCTTTGACTACGCCGCCGAGATCATCGAGGCCGTCCGAGCCTGACGGCCGCGGCTGCTGGTATTGAAACCGCTCACGATGGTCAGGAAACGCGCGCCGCGGCTGGTTTATTCACGCGCATGAGGCCTAATATGCTGCTGACCATCGACGTTGGAAACACCAACATCACGCTGGGTTTATTTGAAGGGGAACGGCTGGGCGCCCGATGGCGGCTGGCCACCGCGCACGACCGCATGGCGGACGAGTACGGCCTGCAGATGCTCGGGCTGCTCAATCACAGCGGCTGCTCTCCCTCACAGCTGGAAGGCATTTGCCTGGGATCGGTCGTTCCCCCGCTGACCGGCCGGCTGATCCAGGCCTGCCGGCAGTACCTGAGCGACAACATTCTGGTGATCGACCACACCGTCGAAACCGGGGTTCCGGTCCTCTACGATGACCCCCGGGCGGTGGGCGCTGACCGCATTCTGGACGCCGTGGCGGTGGTCGAGCGGTACGGCGGACCGGCCTGCGTGGTGGATTTCGGCACCGCGACCACCTTCGATGCCATCTCCGCCGAGGGCGCTTACCTGGGCGGGGCCATCTTCCCCGGGATCGGCATTTCGGCCGATGCGCTGTTCGCCCGTGCGGCCAAGCTGCCCCGCGTGGAGCTGGAAGCCCCCGGAAAGGTGATCGGCACCAACACCGTTCATTCCATTCAGGCCGGGCTGGTCTACGGGTATGTTTCCCTGGTGGAGGGCATGATCGAGCGCTTCCGGCAGGTGCTGGGGCCGGATATGAAGGTGATCGCCACCGGCGGCCTGGCTGAGATCATCGCCAGAGAGACAGATTCACTGCAGTACATCGCGCCCTGGCTGACCCTGGAAGGCCTGCGCATTCTCTGGACACGCAACAGAGGCAGTAAATGATCAATCCCATCGCTGATAAACGCATTTTGCTCGGCGTGACCGGCTCCATCGCCGCCTACAAGGCCGTGGATCTGGCCTCCAAACTGACTCAAAACGGCGCTCAGGTGGACGTGATCCTGACCGAAAGCGCGGCAAAGTTTGTCTCCCCGCTCAGCTTCCAGTCGGTGACCGGGCGCAAAGCCTACACGGACGAGGACCTGTGGGGCGGGTACGGGCATGTGACCCATGTCGGGCTGGGGCACGCCGCCGAACTGATGGTAATCGCGCCGGCTTCGGCCAACACGATGGCGAAAATCGCCCACGGAATTGGGGACAACCTGCTGACCGTTACAGCGCTGGCCGCCCGCTGCCCGCTGATGATCGCCCCGGCGATGGATGTGGGCATGTACGGCCACCCGGCGACGCAGGCGAACGTGGATATCCTCAAGCAGCGTGGGGCGGTATTTATCGGCCCGGAGGAAGGGCATCTGGCTTCCGGCCTGGTTGGCCCCGGCCGCCTGAGCGAGCCGCTGACCATTCTTGGAGTCATCCGCTACCAGCTCAGCCGCGGGGGCAAGCTGGCTGGCTGCAAGGTGGTGGTGACCGCCGGCGGCACGCAGGAGCCGATCGACCCGGTTCGGATGATCACCAACCGCTCCTCGGGGAAGCAGGGCTACGCCATCGCCCAGGCCGCGCTGGATGCCGGGGCGGAGGTGGTGCTGATCTCCGGCGCAGCCCATCTGCCCGTGCCCGGCGGCGCGCGTCTGGTCCCGGTGGTCACGGCCGCTGAAATGAAGCAGGCGGTGCTGGAGGAGACCTGCGACGCGGATGTGCTCATTATGGCCGCCGCAGTGGCCGATTTTCGCCCGGCGCAGGCCGCGTCTGACAAGATCAAGAAAGAAACCGGCGTACCGGAAATCCGCCTGGAGCCGACCGAGGATATCCTATTGGCGGTGAGCGAGCAGAAAGGCCGCATCGGCCGGCCGCGCCGGGTGGTCGGGTTCGCCGCCGAGAGCCAGGACCTGCTGAACAACGCCCGCCGCAAGCTGCAGTCGAAAAACCTGGACCTGATTGTGGCAAACGACATCACCGCCAGTGACGCGGGCTTCGAGGTGGACACCAACCAGGTGACGCTGCTGTTCGCCGACGGGCGCACCGAAAGCCTGCCCAACCAGAGCAAAGCAGCCGTGGCCGCCCACCTGATGGGCCGGGTGGGCGAGTGGTTCCAGCCACCCCTGAGCGGGACCTGATCCATGGCTGTCCTGGTAATCTCTGATATCCACGGAAACGCGACGGCGCTCCGGGCAGTGATCGAAGCTGCCGGGGAGGTCGAGGCGGTGTGGTGCCTGGGTGATCTGGTCGGCTACGGCCCGGACCCCAATGAGTGTATCGAGCTGGTCCGCGACCTGCCCAACCTGGTGTGCCTGCTGGGCAATCACGATGCCGCCGCGCTGGGGCAGCTGGACCTGAACACCTTCAACCACGAAGCGCAGATTTCCATGCAGTACATGCGCAGGGCGCTCAGTCCTGAAAACGTGGAGTTCCTGGCCAGCCTGCCGGAAAAGCAGGTGATCGATCAGGTCACGCTCAGCCACGGCAGTCCGCGCAATCCCATCTGGGAGTACCTGCTGGACGCCTATTCGGTGGCCGAGAATTTCGAAGCTTTCGATACACAGCTGTGCTTCGTCGGCCACACACACCTGCAGATCATCTATTCCACCCTGCCCGAAGGGGGCGTACGCTGGACCTCACCTCAGCTCAACCGGCCCATTCCGCTCGAAGAGCGGCTGATCCTCAACCCGGGATCGGTCGGCCAGCCGCGAGACCATGACAGCCGGGCGGCGTACGCGCTGTTCGACCCGGCGGCCTGCACCTGGGAAGCGCGGCGGGTGGATTATGACATCGTTTCTGTACAGGAGCGCATTCGCGCCGCGGGGCTGCCCATCCGCCACGCACAGCGTCTGTCTGAAGGCTGGTAAACGGGAACTATTCCCCCTCCTGCTTCGTCCTACCATCGAGAAGTCGTTACCCTGGAGGAAAAAATCATGAGACGCTGGCTGCTGGCCCTATCGATTGTACTACTCCTGGCGCTGCCCGCCTGTTCCGCGGCAAAATCCGCGATGCCGACGAGCGTGGAAGACCAGTATAACGGCGGCAGAGGAACCACCGGTGAGATGGCTGCTCAAGCCCCGGCTGCAGCGCCAATGCCGTTCCCCACCCCTGGCCCTGGTTTTTATGACGGCGCTGCCCAGGAGGAGGGAGCGCCGCCTATCGCCGGACAAACCACGGACCGGATGGTGATTCGCAACGCCGATATGTCCATCGTGGTCGAAGATCCAGGCACCGCCCTGACCCGGATCAGCAACATGGCCAACAGCATGGGCGGCTTTGTGGTCACTTCCAGCCTGTACCAGATTGTCCGCAACAGCCAGGAGTTCCCTGAAGCGTACATCACCGTGCGCGTCCCGGCCGGGCGGCTGGACGAGGCCATCGACACCATCAAGAATCTGGTTGAAAACCCGGTGGATGACATTCCCAAGCTGAACATCTCCGGGCAGGACGTGACCGAAGAGTACACTGATCTCGAAGCGCAGCTGCGCAATCTGCAGCAGACGGAAGCTCAGCTGCTTGAGATCATGGAGCAGGCCAACCGCACCGAAGATGTGCTGATGGTCTTCAACGAGATCACCCGCATCCGGGGGCAAATTGAACAGATCCAGGGACGCATGTCTTACTACGAGCGCGCGGCGGCTCTGTCGTCGATCTCGGTAATGATCCAGGCGGAGGAAGCCATCGCGCCTATCACCGTGGCCGGCTGGTCGCCCCGCGGTGTGGCCCGGGATGCCATTCAGGCGCTGATCAATGCCGGTCAGTGGCTGGTATCGGCCGCGATCTGGCTGGTGATCTACTTCCTGCCGGTGGCACTGATCATCGCGCTGCCAGCGGCCGGTGTTTATTTCCTGGTTCGCCGGTTCCTGCGGCGGAAACCAAAACCCGCTCCAGTAGAGCAGCCCTGAGCAGGGCGTATCGAGAAGTGAAAAGGCCGGCGGTCTAAACCGCCGGCCTTTTTTCGCCGCAGATGTGAATATCCAGCGATCTGTCGATGCGGACGGGCACCCGGTAGATGCCCTGGCCGAGGTCCGTCCATGGCAGGTCTCGCTCTCCGGCGGTGATCGCAGCGGGCGGAGCCGGCAGCTTCAGGTCAACCGATCCCTCGGCCCGGCGCGGCAGCTCCAGCCGGAGCCGCAGGCCTTGCTCGTTCTCTTCCCAGGCGGCCAGCTCCAGCCCCTGAGTGATGTGCAGATCGCTGCCCGCGTACTGCGGCCGGCCGGGCTGATCGGCGCGGACGGCCAGCACCACGCATCCGTGAGCGGGGATCGCTGCCGGCGGCAGGGGCTGCCCAGGCGTCCAGCGGTGTGTTTGCCCGTCCCAGAAGGAACGCAGCAGCCAGGTTTGCTCCGGCAGGCGGAACGCTGAGGGGGTGAAGGCCCAGTCGACGGGATGCTCGTCCCAGTTGATCCAGGCCAAGACATGCCAGGGCCCTTCCAGGCCGTCCAGGTCCACCCGCAGGCGGCGGGGGAGGGTGGCGTCCAGCCAGTCGAGCACCTGCAGCCGGCCGGGAACTACCGGCAGCAGCGCGCTGGCGATGCGCAGCCGGTCCTCCGGCAGCGCGGGCAGGTCGTCGGAGAGCAGCAGGGATCCGCCCGAAAGGCCGATGACCGCGGCCAGCGTGCGCACTTCGCTTTCGGTAAGGCGGGTGTCCGGGCGCACCAGCAGGCAGTCCGGGTCGTTGACCCACCAGCGGCAGTGGAGGAAGGCACGGGTCAGGGAGTTGTGCAGAGCGTTGAAGGCGGAGGGCATGCCCGGCTCGCCGCGGAAGGGCCATTCGATGTTGAAATAGCGCGGCCGCCAGCTTTCGCCCACGTCGGCACTGATGCGCATAGCCTCCACCAGCCCGACAGCGGAGCCGAGCGGCAGTCCGCAGCCCAGCAGGGTGGTCTCCGGTCCGGCCGCATCTCGAAGGGCCTGCAGGCCGGCGCGCATCACCTGCGCGCGGGTGCGGGTGGGGTCCTGGTAGCGGCCAGACAGCGCCGCAGCGTAGAGAAAATCCAGCTTCAGGTAGGGGAAGCCCCAGTCGTGTGCTGCGGTTCGCACCACCCCGGCGGCGTACTCAAGCGCATCCGGATTGGTCAGGTCCAGGGCGTAAGGCAGGCTGTTCCAGACAAACCCGATGCGCACCGGACGGCCGTTTTTCCCGCGCAGCAGGTATTCGGGATGCTCCTTGGCCAGGCGCGATTTTGGATGAACGGCAAAGGGTGCCAGCCACAGACCGGGGACCTTGCCCCGGGCGCGGATTTCAGCTGCCAGCGGCGCGACGCCCTGCGGGAAGTCCGGGCTGAAGTCGTACCAGTCGCCGATCTGGGCTTCGAACCCGTCGTCGATCTGCACCAGCTCCAGGGGCAGGCGGTCGTCCATCTCGATCAGGCTGCTCAGGTTGGCCTGCACGTTTTTTGCCGTAACCCCCTGGTAGAAGCGGTACCAGGAACACCAGCCGGTCGGGACTTGGAAGTCGTCGCGGACGCCGTGGAATTCCGCCACCGCCTGCAGGTAGGGGTCCAGCGGATCGGGCTGGTCGATGGTAAAGCTGTACAGCACCGCCCAGTCAGTTTCAATGGTGCTGCCTGGCAGGAGGACGGCGTCGTCGCCGTTGGCCCACAGGCGCAGGGAAGGTTTGTCGAAGAGCAGGGCTTCGACCGAGCCGAAGTGCTGCTGCTGGGAGAGAAAACCCGCCAGCAGGCCGGTGCGCCGGTTGCGGTCGGCCAGCACGCCGAAGAAGTCGCTGCCGAATAACCCGCGCGTGCCCGGAGACGGGGTGCCCGGGTTGAGCACCATGGGGTTCTGCAGTATGCCCAGCCGGGAACGGGGCGCAGCGGACCCGGCCGGGTACGCCGCGCTCTTGGACCAGGACTGCCAGCCGTTGGAGAAGAAGGACAGATCGGATGGGTCTTTCAGGCCCGGCAGGACCAGGCGACCGGACTGCGCGTGGCCTCCGGTGCGCAGCAGCTCAATCTGGCTAACCGGAAGGGGCAGATCGCCCCGGTTGGCCAGCGACACTCGCCACAGGGCAAGCGGCCGCTCCTGGCTGAGGGCGAATTCTATGCTGGCGGCCATGCTGTGCGGGTTGGGAGAGATCTCAAACCGCAGGGCACGGATCCGCCCTGCGCCGGGAATCAGGGAATCGGTCTCCGAGGCGGTTTCAACCGGCCAGGCGTCCGCCAGCCAGCGCAGGGGTTTCCCGGCGGCGAGGTAGACCACTTCCAGGCGGGCGTTCTCAACCCCCGGCAGTTCAGCGGAGTGAGGGATCAAGCTGAAGCTGCCCTGGCCGGGGTCGCAGTGAAAGTCAAAGAAGGGGCTGTTCAGTTCGGGCATATTATTGTTGGGTGTGCGGCTGAATGTAAGCGGGACTTCAGGTCTATCTTATCATCTTTCCCTCTGGCAGTTGCCTTTGCGGGGGAAAGGGGTATACTTCGTGCGATTATTGAGTGGAAGAGAAAGATGAAATTCATAAACCGAGCAAATACCCGGCCGCGGCTGCTGGCCTGGCTTGAACGAAGTCCTTTGCTGTCGGAGGACTTTTTGTTTGGCTCCGCGGCGATCCTGGTGGGTCTGGCCAGCGGAGCAGGCATCTGGCTGTTCAAACAGGGCATTCTGTGGGCGGAGCACTTTTTCTACGGGGCGGCCGCTTCCTGGCTGGCCGGTCTGGGCGGCTGGACGGTGGCGCTGATCCCTGCCTTTGCCGGGCTGATCGTCGGCCTGCTGGCGCAATACTGGATTGGCGCGGAGCGCCATCCCGGGGTGGCGGGCATCATGGCCTCTGTGGCGCTGGCCGGGGGCCGTCTGCGCTACTGGCGGATGCCGGTCAAAGCGCTGGCGGCCGCGCTTTCCATCGGCGGCGGCGCGACGGTCGGGCCGGAGGACCCCTCGGTGCAGATCGGGGCCAATGTGGGCTCCTTCCTGGGGCAGCGCTGGCGGCTCTCCGCCGGGCGAACCCGCTCGCTGGTCGCGGCCGGCGCGGCCGGGGGCATCGCGGCCGCGTTCAACGCGCCCATTGCCGGGGTGTTTTTCGCCGTCGAGATTGTGATCGGTGAAATCAGCGGCAGCGCGCTGGGGAGCGTGGTGCTCTCCGCTGTGGCCTCATCGGTGTTCACCCAGGCAGTCTCGGGTTCCAACCCGGCGTTCAGCGTGCCGGCTTACGCCTACCGCTCGCCGGTGGAGCTGCCCTTTTACCTGGGGCTGGGCATCCTGGCCGGGGGGCTGTCCGCTGCGTATATCGTCCTGATCGACCGCATCAAAGCGCTGTGCGCCCGCGTCCGGCTGCCGGCTCCGGCAAAGACGGTCCTGGCCGGGCTGCTGGTCGGGCTGGTCAGCCTGGCCCTGCCGCAGGTTCGGGGCGTGGGCTACGGCACCATCGAGACCATTTTCAGCCCGGAGGCTGTCTCCAGCCTGCTGCTGGTGGCAGTGCTGCTGGCCCGGCTTGTGCTCACGCCGGTCAGCCTGGGCGGCGGGTTTCACGGCGGTGTGTTTGCCCCATCCATGGTGCTGGGGGCCGCGCTGGGGGGCATCTACAGCGAGGTGATCGACACGCTGATGCCGGCCATGGCGCTGCCCCGCCCGGCCTTTGCCATGGTGGGCATGGCGGCGGTCCTTGCCGGGGCGGTGCGCGCTCCGCTCACGGCCACGCTGCTGCTGTTTGAGATGACCAACGATTACCGCATTATCCTGCCGCTCATGCTGGCGGTGATGGTCAGCCTGCTGGTCTCGCAGCGGCTGCAGAAAGACAGTGTCTACACCCTGGCGCTGGCCCGCCTTGGCATCCGCCTGCGCCGCGGGCGCGATATCGAGGTGCTGCAGGGGATCACCGTGGCGGAGGTGATGTCCGCCCGGCCGCCGGTGCTGAGGCTGTCGATGCCCCTGCCGGAGGCTCAAAAGCTGCTGTGGAAATCACACCAGCGGGGCCTGCCGGTGGTGGATGAGCACGGCCGGCTGGCGGGCATTCTCTCGCTGCGCGATCTGGAAGCAGCGGCCCATGCGGAAAACTGGCTTTCGCTGCATGCCGGCGATGTGTGCAGCCGGGAGGTGGAGGTGACCACGCCCGGCGCCACCATCGGCGAGGCGCTGCGCCAGATGAGCCTGCACGACATTGCACAGATCCCCGTGGTCGATCCGCTGGACCACTCCCGACTGGTGGGCATGCTCAGTCGGGGCGACGTGGTGCGGGCTTACGACCTGGCGCTGGTCCGCCACGCGGCCGCCCGGCAGCGCGAGCAGGAGGTTTCCCTTGACCTGAGCACCGGCATGGATGTGGTCGAGCTGCAGGTGCAGGCCGGTTCCACCTGCGCAGGCCGGCTGATGCGCGAGATCGCCTGGCCGGCGGAGAGCCTGATCACCAGTGTCCGGCGGGGACGTGAGACCATCATTCCCCGCGGCGATACCCGGCTGGAAAGCGGGGATGTGCTGGTGGCCATGGCCTCGG
Organism: Anaerolineaceae bacterium UBA3924; assembly: GCA_002385985.1. GTDB lineage: Bacteria > Chloroflexota > Anaerolineae > Anaerolineales > Anaerolineaceae > UBA3924. The sequence goes on from DGEO01000028.1 coordinate 37,964, forward strand.
AGCAGGTTCGCCAGCAGCTGCAGGCGCTGACCGGCGGCGAGACCGGGGACCTGGGGGATTAACCCGAAAAAATAGAACCGGAAGTGCGGTTTGCGCTTCCGGTTATTGTGAGTTCAGCAGATCAGCCTACAGCTTGGGCAGCAGGATGCCTTCCTGCTTCTGGTACTTGCCCTTTTTGTCAGCGTAGGAGGTTTCGCAGACCTCGTCGCCCTCGAAGAACAGCACCTGGGCAATGCCCTCGTTGGCGTAGATGCGCGCCGGCAGCGGGGTGGTGTTGGAGATTTCCAGGGTGACGTAGCCTTCCCACTCCGGCTCGAAGGGGGTCACGTTGACGATGATGCCGCAGCGGGCGTAGGTGGACTTGCCCACACACACGGTCAGCACGCTGCGCGGGATGCGGAAGTATTCCACCGTGCGGGCCAGGGCGAAGGAGTTGGGTGGGATGATGCACACATCGCCTTTATAGTCGATCATCGACCGCGGATTGAAGTCTTTGGGGTCGACGACAGCGGAGTAGACGTTGGTGAAGATCTTGAACTCGTCGGCCACCCGGATATCGTACCCGTAGGAGGACAGCCCGTAAGAGATGATCCCGTTGCGAACCTGCTTCTCGACAAAGGGTTCAATCATGCGGTGTTCCAGCGCCATCTTGCGGATCCAGTGGTCAGGCTTTAATCCCATGTGTAAGTCTCCCTGTGTAATGAATAGATCGAGATGCCTGGCCGGTTCAGGAAACCGGCCGGAGGAAGCTTCGTCGAGCGGTCCGGTTCAGGCCAGCTGCAGCCCGCCGCGCTCGACCAGCAGCGTGCGGATGCGTGCGGCCAGTTCATCCGCCTGCTGCTCGAGCCGCACCACTTCTTCGCGCAGCCGGGCAGCTTCCGCCTGATCGTCCAGGCTGAGGATGTTGGTGTGCACGTTGAAGATGGCGCAGGTCAGGCCGGAGCGGGCCAGCGTGACGGCGGAGGCGGCGTCAGTGATGGCGTTCAGGTTTCCCTCACTCGCGGCCTGCAGGGCCAGTTCCATCACCTGCAGCGACATCCGGGCAACCTCCAGCGGGACGTTGGCGGCGTGCAGGGTGGCTGCCTGCACCGCCTGATGGCGGGCCTGCTGCTCTTCCTCGGTGTTCTTCGGCAGCTTGAAGGCGGTCATCACCTCTTCAAAGGCGGCCGCATCCCGGGCCACAGCCTGATACAGATCCCTGCGCAGGGCTTCCGCCTGGTCGATCAGGGCCCACATCTTATCCCGGACCTGCTCGTACTTCTTCTTGTTCACCGTCAGCCGGGCAACCATGGCCACAAGGGCGGCTGCCTGGGCGGAGGTGTAGGCCGCGGCGGACCCGCCTCCCGGAGCGGCTGTGCCGGCTGCCAGCGCATCCAGGAAATCGGTGGCCGGTTCGCCCTGTTCCGCTCCGGCTGTGCCGCTCATCACGCCGTACAGGCGCTGCTCGAGGATCTGGTTCGGGTCGAAGTCGTCCAGCTGCAGGTACCACAGGGCCGAGTTGATCAGCGCCGCCTGCGGGGTCAGCCCGACCAGCTCGGAGTGGTGAATGCCCACGCCGTAGCGCTCAGCTTCGCGGCGGATCATCTCCACCACGCGGAAGATGGGGGTCTGCTTGAAGTTGGTCAGGTTCATGGAGACCTGCGCCCGGCCTTCCACCAGCACGCCCATGGCCTTGACATAGCGCAGGCCGCCGGATGAGTTGCGCACCGCTCGAGCGATCTTCTGGGCAATGCTGACGTCGTTGGTCGTCAGGTACACGTTGAAGGCGATGAGCGGCTGGCGCGCGCCGATCACCACGCCGCCGGCGGGGGTGATGCGGGTCGGGCCGAAGTCCGGGTCGCGCTCGGGGTTCTTGCCCAGTTCTTCCTTCAGGGCTTCGTACTGCCCGCGGCGGATGTTTTCCAGATTCTGGCGTTCGGGTCGGGTGGCCGCCTCTTCATACAGATACACCGGCAGTCCGAGCTCCTCGCCCACGCGGCGGCCGAGCCGGCGGGCCATCTCCACGCAGTCCTGCATGGTGATGTCGCTGATGGGCACAAAGGGGACCACATCTGCCGCGCCCAGGCGGGGATGCTCGCCGGTGTGCTCGTCCAGGTTGATCAGCTCGGCGGCTTTCTTGATGGACAGGAAGGCGGCTTCCTCCACTGCCTGCGGCGTGCCGACAAAGGTGACCACCGTGCGGTTGTGGTCCAGGTCGGAGTGCCGGTCGAGAACGTGAACGCCGTTGACGCCGGCGATTACGCCGATGATCTCTTCGACCACCTCGGGCCGGCGCGCTTCAGAAAAGTTGGGGATGCATTCAACCAGGGGATTGGGCATGGCTACCTCGTTGGCTGGGATATTCCCATTATAATCAGATATAGTAGTGGTAGAGGGTTTACGGGGGTTTTGAAAGGAGACGCTATGTGCGGACGATTTACGCTGACCGTCAGCGCGGATGATCTCAAAGATGCCGTTGGACTGGAAATTGTACCTTCGGAGTACCAGCCCCGCTATAACATTGCTCCGACTCAGCCGGTGGCAGTGGTGCGTTCCTTCCCGCCCAAAGAGCTGGAGATGATGCGATGGGGACTGGTCCCCTCCTGGGCCAAAGACCCGTCGATCGGAAACCGCCTGATCAACGCCCGCGCCGAGACCCTGACCGAGAAACCGGCTTTTCGCAGCGCATTTGCCAAGCGGCGCTGCCTGATCCTGATGGACGGCTTCTTTGAATGGAAGCGCGGCGAGGGCAAGGGCGCCCGCTCGCAGCCTTACTGGTTCACGCCCGGTGACGGCAAGGTGGCGGCGTTTGCCGGCCTTTACGAGCTCTGGTTCCACAAAGAGGACGAGCCGCTGGTCTCCTGCACGATTATCACTACCGAGGCCAACGATGTGGTCCGACCGGTCCACGACCGCATGCCGGTGATCCTGCCCCGCGAGCGCTGGTCGGACTGGCTGGAGGGCAGCTCGCCCGATCAGCTGCTGGCGCTGCTGCGGCCGGCTAACTTATCACTGGAGGCGGTGCCGGTCAGCCCGGCGGTCAACAGCCCGGCGGTCGACCGCCCGGAGTTGATCCAGCCCATCGCCGGCCTGTAGCAAATCAGTTTGGAGATTGTGAGAGCAATTCCTTGACGTTACGGCGGCTTATGATAAAATATCCCCCGTTGCCCCCATCGTCTAGGGGACTAGGACGCAGCCCTTTCAAGGCTAAAACGAGAGTTCGAATCTCTCTGGGGGCACACAGAGAGCCGCAGTCGAGCGGCTCTTTTTCTTTGCCTGTGTAAGAACCGTCATGGTGCGGGCGGGCAGGGAAAATCGCTCCGCGGCCGGTACGTTCCGAGAAATTCTTGAGGATAGGTCTGGGCCTCCAGGGTGAAGATCGGCGTGATTTTGAACGGGTTGACCTGGCTGGTGAGTTCCACCTCGCCGAGGGTGATGGTGAAGGGGATGGCTGCTGAGTTTACCTGCGGCAGGCCCCGGTAACTGCCGCTGATTTGCAGTTCATTGTCAAGATAATGCGTCAGGCTGCCGTCTGAGTAGAAGCAGAAGCCGCTGACTCCCGGGCTGAGATCGCTATTTTCCTCCCAGTACAGGCATTCGCCGAAGTCCGTGAGCACCTGCTGGATGGCCGGGTTATTCACCTCATAGGGGGTGTTCCTGGGCACCGCCAGTGTGTCCGTCCAGCGGAAGACCGTCTGGTACTCTGTCTGGTTCAGCCACTGGCCCAGCACAATTTCCACCGGATAGCTCCCCGGCGGGAGGGTGAGCGTGAGGGACTGCCCGGTCTCGAGACCTGGCCTCTCAGAGATGTAGCGGACGCCGTTCACACTCAGGTCGACCAGCGTGTAGAAGGAGATGTTCTTGACAACCACCTTGTGGTCGCTGGATGGAATGTCTATCTGCAGGCTGGCGGTGTTGGAGTAGGCCGAGCAGCCCCGGTGATTGCAGGCCCTCACGCGAAACTCCCAGCGGCCGGCGGAAGGCAGGCTGAGCTCGAGCGTGGTCTGGCTGGCCGGCGCTTTGGTCAGTTCAATGAAGCTGGCCTTCTCCAGCGCTCCTTCCACGCGGAAGCTGCTCTCGTTGTCCGCGTGGTCAACCCAGGTCAGGCGCACCTGCAGGCCGGCCAGCCAGACGGCGGTCAGGTCCGATGGGGCGGCCGGGGGCACGGACGGCGGGTCCTTGGCCACGAAGGGCAGATAGATTGGGTTTTCGCCGGGATTGCCCGCCTGCGCGGCTGCAGGGATTTTCGCATAGCCAAGAAGAAGGGCGGTGACGGCCAGCAGGCGCCAGAACAGATGCTTCATCGTGACCTCCTTGTTCGCGGGGATGGGGTTCGTCCGGGGAGATGGATTGTCAGGGTGAAGGGGGTACCGGTAGAACGGTAAGCTCAGGAACGCTTGCGGGGGTTCTGCACGTCCACGATCAGGATGAACTCGGCTTTGCGTTTGCCCACCTGCTGGCTGACTTCGGAAACCGGCCCGCGCAGAATCTGCTCGTCCGGCAGGGTCAGGTTCATCGCCAGGGTGACCTTCTGGCCTTTGCCGAAGGTTTTGGCGACGTCTGCCAGCAGGGCGGCCAGGCGGTAGGGCGTGTCCATCAGGACCACCGGCAATTGAAGGCCGCGCAGGCGCTGCAGCTCCTGCCGGCGGCGGTCCGGGTCGCGGTCGAGGAAGCCGCCGAAGACGAACTGCCCCAGCCGGTAGTCCAGCACCGAAAGGGCGGCCATCAGAGAGGATGCGCCGGGGACCGGCACCACCTGCAGGCCGGATTCGCTGGCCCGCTGGATCAGGTAGGCTCCGGGGTCGGAAAACACCGGCGTGCCGCCATCGGAGATCAGGGCGAAGGATTCCCCCTGGTGCATGCGGATCACCAGCTGCATGGCCTGGTCGGCTTCGTTGTGCTCGTTGAGGGTGATCAGCTCTTTCGGCTCGATGTTCAGCCGCTTGAGCAGCGTGGATCCCTCGCGCAGCTCCTCGCAGATGACCGCGTCGACCGAGCGCAGGGTGTCCAGCGCGCGCAGGGTGATGTCGCCCCAGTTGCCGATGGGGGTGGCGACGATATAGAGTTTCCCGGCGGGCTTCATGCGATGATTATATCCTGCCCGGGCGGAGTGGAGGAGGGGAATCGCACCGGCAGGCGTTTTTTCCCGGTTATTCCGCCATTGGGCAGGCCAACATTTCTATGCTATGATTGGCGCAGTCAATCTTCCGATGAATTGTTGAAAGGCAGTCATGCTCGCCGCCATCCAGGGACTAAACCCAATTCTGCAAGCACTGCTGGCCACCATTTTCACCTACGCTGTCACGGCTCTGGGCGCGGCAGGTGTTTTCCTGCAGCGACAGGTCAATCGCAAGCTTTCGGACTCCATGCTGGGCTTTGCTGCCGGTGTGATGATCGCCGCCAGTTACTGGTCGCTGCTGGCGCCCGCCATTCAAATGGCTTCCAGCGACGGGAAACCGGGCTGGATGCCTGCCGCAATCGGCTTCCTGCTGGGCGGGGCTTTTCTGGCCGGGATCGACCGGCTGCTGCCGCACCTGCACCTGAACATGCCGCGCTCGGCCACCGAAGGCGTGCAGACAACCTGGAAGCGCAGCACCCTGCTGACCCTGGCCGTCACCCTGCACAATATTCCGGAAGGCCTGGCCGTGGGTGTGGCCTTTGGCGCGGCCGCCACCGGCGTGCCCGAAGCCAGCCTGGCAGGCGCGATGGCGCTGGCGCTGGGCATCGGCCTGCAGAACTTCCCCGAAGGGCTGGCCATCTCGGCTCCGCTTCGGCGCGACGGGATGTCGGCCGGGCGGTCTTTCTTCTTCGGGCAGCTGTCTGGCGCCGTGGAGCCCGTCGCCGGCGTGCTGGGGGCCGCGGCGGTGTATTTCATCCGCCCGCTGCTGCCCTATGCGCTGGCGTTCGCAGCCGGGGCGATGATTTTCGTCGTCATTGAGGAACTGATTCCCGAATCTCAGGCCGGAGACAACTCCGACCTGGCCACGCTGGGAGCCATGCTGGGCTTCACGGTGATGATGATTCTGGATGTGGCACTTGGATCATGAAAAAACTCTCGCAAATATCACGGGCATCCATCCCGCTTATCCTGTTCTTCGGCCTGGATAAGATTGTCGCCTTCGTCCGGCTGTACGCCATCCAGGCGACGTTCGACTTTAGCGCCGAACTGGACGCCTTCAACGCCGCCAACAACCTGCCGGACCTGCTGTTTGCGCTGATTTCCGGCGGGGCGCTGGCGATGGCGTTCATCCCGGTCCTCTCCGAGGTGCTCTCGCTTGAGGGGCGGGAGGCGGCCTGGAACCTGTTCAGCCGGGTTGCCAACCTGGCCTTCATCGTCACTGCCGTGCTGGCGGTGATCGTAGCCCTGCTGGCGGAACCGCTGGTGCGCGGGGAGTTCGGCATCGCGCCGGGCTTCACCCGCGAGCAGCAGGACCTGGTGGTCGAGCTGATGCGCATCAACCTGATCGCCACGCTGATCTTCTCGCTCAGCGGGCTGGTGATGGCCGGTCTGCAGGTCAACCAGCATTTCTGGCTGCCGGCCATGGCGCCGGTGCTGTACAACGTCGGCCAGATCATCGGGGTGGTCATTTTCGCGCCCGAGCAGGGGATGACCATCGGCGGCCTGACCCTACCTGCGCTGGGGATGGGCATTCACGGCATGGTCTACGGCGTGATCCTGGGCGCGGTGCTGCACCTGGGCATTCAGGTTCCCGGGCTGATCCGCTATGGCTTCCGCTGGACACCGGCGCTGGACGTGGTCTCGCCGGATGTGGTCAAGGTGCTGCGCATCATGGCGCCGCGTGTGGCCACCGTGTTCGCCATTCAGCTGATCTTCATCGCCCGCGACAATCTGGCCTCGCGCCTGGCCCAGGAAGGGGCGGTTTCAGCCCTGACCTACGGCTGGATGATCTTCCAGGTGCCCGAAACGCTGATCGGCACGGTGATCGGCACGGCCATGCTGCCGACGCTGGCGGAATTCTTCGCCACCAACCAGAAGCAGGAGTTCCAGCGCACCATGGAGCGGGCGGTGCGGGTGCTGATCGCCATCACCGTGCCGGTGGCAGTGGTCATTGCGCTGGGGCTGGAGCCGCTGCTGGCGCTGGTCTTTGACAACCTGGCCCCAGAAACGCTCAACCTGCTCATCTGGGTGACCCGCGGGTACCTGCTCGGCCTGCTTGGCCAGAGCCTGCAGGAGGTGGCGGTGCGCGCCTTCTACGCCCGGCAGGAGCCCTGGCCGGTGTTCATCGGCGCGCTGCTCAACCTGTCCGTGTACATCGGCGCCGGCTGGCTGCTTTACCGCCCGCTGGGTGCGGTGGGCATCAGCGTGACAGACGCGCTGGCTTTCACCGTGCAGGCCATCTTCCTGCTGCTGCTGCTCAACCGCCGCATGGTTGCCCGCATCAGCCTGGGGAATGTAGTCTGGAAGGTGCCGGCCGCCGCGGTGATCGCCGGGCTGGTGGTCGCCGGGGTGATGCTGCTGGTGACGCCGGTATCGCCGGTGCTGGCCAGCCTGGCGGCCATGGGCGCTGGCGGACTGGTGGCGCTGGTGCTGCTCCGCCGGGAACTGGTGGTTCTGGTAAGGTTATAACAGGGTATAATTGCCTGCATGACCACTCCGGACATCGAAGAATCCGTTCCAGTTTCAGATAGCGAAAGCATCGAAGCGACCGGCCAGCCGCAGCGCCGCAAGCGCTGGCCCGGGGTACTGCTCGGTATCGGCATTTTCCTGCTGGTCCTTGGTCTGGCCGCATTTACCGGGTACCAGGCGGGCATCAGCCGCCGCGTGCAGGCCGAAACCAGCCAGCGCACGCAGCGCCTGACCGAACAGTACCGCCAGGCGCTGGAAGATCAGGCCGCCGGACGCCTGAACAATGCGAAACAGCGAATCGACTATATACTCTCCATCGATCCGGGCTTTCCGGGTGCGAAAGAGCTGCTGACGGAGATCATCCTGGCCCAGCATCTGACGTCCATTCCGCCCACGCCCACGATCCCCCCCACCCCGACTCTCACGCCGACCCAGGACACGCGCGGCGAGCAGCAGATGTTCGATGAGGCCCTGCAGTACCTGGTCGCCAGGGAGTGGGATTCGGCCATCCAGACGCTGGATGCGCTGCGCCGGGCGAACATCAACTTCCGGCCGGTGGATGTCGACGGCATGTATTACACCGCGCTGCGCCACCGCGGCGTGGATAAAATATTGCTCCAGGGCAGCCTGGAAAGCGGCATCTATGACCTGACGCTGGCCGAGCGCATCGGCCCGCTGGATGTGGACGCCATCAATTACCGCCGCTGGGCGAACATGTACCTGACCGCCGCCAGCTACTGGGACCATGACTGGGCGCGGGTGGTGGCTATGTTCGGTGACATCTACCCGGCTCTCCCGGGGCTGCGCGATGGCTCGGGGATGACGGCGACGGAACGCTACCGCGTTGGCCTGATCAACTACGCAAAATGGCTGGGTGACCAGGGCCAGTGGTGCGACGCCGAAACCACCTACCAGGAAGCGCTGCTGTTCGGGCAGGATGCGGCGGTTCAGGATGCCATGACAAAGGCGGGTGAAGAATGCCGCGCTCCGCAGCCAACCGAGGCGCAGCAGCCGCTGGCCACCACACCGGATCCGAATACCGTGACCGAAACGCCGGACCCGTCCCAGCCGACCGGTGAGGCCTCCACGGAGCCCGCACCCGATACCGGCGACCAGTTGTCCACCGAAGCACCCACGGAGGAAGCTCCGGCCGGCTAGTGATTACCTGCATCGAACGGGGGTAAAGAAGACAATATGGAAGAGACACCCATGTGGGCATTGACGGCCGCGTACTGGCTGCACCTGCTGGCGACGGTGGCCTGGGTGGGCGGCATATTCACCATGGCCATCCTGGTCCTGCCGTCCGCCCGCAAAGCCCTGGACCGGGAGCAGTACCCGAAGCTGCTGTCCGAGCTGACCGCCCGGCTGCAACGGGTGGGCTGGTTCAGCCTGCTGGTGCTGTTCGGCACCGGCATGTTTCAGATGATCTCCCACCCGTCCTACAGCGGATTCCTGGTGATGGGCAACACCTGGGCCTGGGCCATCCTGCTCAAGCACCTGTCCATCGGGGGGATGGTGCTGACCAGCGCCTACATTACCTGGGGGCTGCTGCCGCGCATGGAGCGGCTCAGCCTGCTGCAGGCGGCCGGGCGCGAGGTGCAGGCCGGGGAGAAGGCGCGGCTGGCGCAGCGCGAAACGGCCATGCTGTACGCCAACGTCGCGCTGTCCATCGTGGTGCTGGCGCTTACGGCGGTGGCCAGAGTCTCCTGATTGGCGGGGAAGGTCGTTATCGGGCGATGACGCCGGTCAGATCGTGGGCCAGCGCACCGGTGATGTGCACCGGGACGATTTCGCCCACCGGAGCCTCTTCCTCGATTAGCACCAGGCCGTCGATTTCCGGCGCGTCCCGGTAGGAGCGCCCGACGGAAATGCCGTCGTTGGAGCCTTCCACCAGAACCGGCAGGGTCCTGCCGATGAACCCCTGGTTGCGCTGGAGCGAAATACCCTCCTGGAGCAGCATCAACTGTTCCAGCCGCTGCTCTTTGACCTCCTGAGGAATGGGGTCGCCGAGCGGTTCGCTGGCGGTGCCGGGCTCGAAGGAGAAGGTGAACGCGCCCAGATGGTCGAAGCGGATTTCGTGGATGAAGTCCAGCAGGGTTTTGAACTCGGCCTCGGTCTCGCCCGGGTAGCCGACGATGAAGGTGGTGCGCAGGGCCAGGTCCGGCATCATCGAGCGCATCTTATCCAATGTGCGGTAGACCCACTCCATGTTTGCCGGGCGGCGCATGCGCTTGAGCATCTCCCGGTCGGCGTGCTGCAGGGGGATGTCCAGGTAGGGCAGGATCTGCGGGCTTGAGGCCATCACCTCCATCAGCCGGTCGGTGACATAGCCCGGGTAGGCGTACATCACGCGGATCCAGGGCAGGTCCGGCACTTCCTGCACCAGCCGTTCCAGCAGGGTGGAGAGGCCGTCCTTTATGCCCAGATCGTGGCCGTAGTCGGTGGTGTCCTGGGCGATCAGGATCAGCTCCTTCACGCCCATGTCCCGCAGGATGCGGGCTTCTTCGAGGATGGTCTCGAGCGGGCGGCTGACCAGCGTTCCCTTGATGAGCGGGATTGAGCAGAATGCACAGGGGCGGCGGCAGCCGTCGGCGATCTTCAGGTAAGCGGAGCTGCCCTGCAGCGCGGCGCGGAGCACGCCGCGTTCATCCGTCCCGACCGCGGCGGCCTCCGGCAGGTGATACAGCGTTTTGGGGTGCTCCTGCCGTAAGGACTGCACAACTTCCAGAATATCCATCCAGCGGCGGGTGCCGAGCACGCCGTCAATCCCGGGCACCTGCTCGACCACCTGCTGGCGGTAGCGCTGGGTCATGCAGCCGGCGGCGATGAGCAGCTGGCCGCGCTTTTTCTGCTTCGCCAGCTGGCGCAGCTCGCGGATGGACTCATCCCGGGCCTGCTGGATGAACCCGCAGGTGTTGACGATCAGCACGCCAGCCTGAGAGGCCTTATCCGCAGGAGCGTAGCCGGCCTCCTCAAGCAGAGTGGCCATGGAGGTGGAATCGACGGTGTTTTTCGCGCAGCCCAGAGATACCAGGTAAAAGGAGTTGGTTTTCATAAGTGTCACGGCAAGTAAGGCGTAATCGTCGCCGTCGGTTCCGAGCGGGTAGGTTCGATGGTCACAGTGGGTGTCGGGGTGACCGTGGCGGTGGGAGTGAACTGGACCGTGGGTGTGATCATCTGGCCCGGTTCGAAGATCATGGACAGCACCTGGCCGACCACGCCCAGGTTGCCCAGATTCTGCTGCTGGTAGAAGATCTGCAAAGCGGCGGCGTTGCCGGTCACCAGCTCGATGCGCTCTTCCGCCGAGAAGGAATAGGCGCTGCCCGGGCGGGTGCGCCCGCTGAAAACCACATCCCCGTCGGCGATGACCCGCAGGTAGGCGCGCTGGTTGGCGATCACGTGAATCTGCACCGGGTCACTGCTGGCCGGGAGCGTGCCCTCGGCAGCGGCTGTGATGGCCAGGTTGGTGGCTTCCAGCGCGTCTGCCGGAAGCGCATTCGGCTGCTGTGTGTAGGTGCGCTCCGGCTCCAGGGTGGGAGTCAGGCTGGGTGTGGCCGTCAGCTGCAGCATTTCCGAGACCGACGGCGGGGTAACCTCTGACGCCATGGCGGCCTGCTGGCGCACGCGGGCGGTTTCCCAGATGACAAATACGAGCAGCAGGGTGAACAGCGTGACCCCGAGGACCATTTCCAGGGTGATCACCCGGCGGATGGCGAGCAGCTTCGGGTTGACCCAGCGGGCAGGGCGGCGCTTTTTGGCGCCTGGGGCGGGGGTCAGGTCCGGCGAGCGTTCCAGCCGGCGGGCCTGCAGGCCTTCAGCGTAGCGCAGCAGCAGCCCTTCGTCGTCCATGTTCAGGAAGCGGGCGTAGTTGCTGAGCATGCCGCGCCCCTGAACCGGCGAAGGCAGCGCATCCATGCGGCCTTCTTCGATCGCGATCAGGTAATGGCGCTTGATGCGGGTGAAGCGCTCGACCTCATCCAGCGTCAGGCTGATGGACTCCCGCTGCCGGCGCAGCTCCGCGCCGATCTGCCGGAAGAGTTCATCCGAAGGGGTCAGTTCCTGGCCGGGCAGGTCCCATTCGTCCAGCTCGAGATCCTCGTCTTCGGCTTCTTCGGGTTCCGGCAGGGGAGCCGGGCTGGCGGATGGTTTGGGTTCGACGGTTACTTCTGCCGTACCAGTCGTCTGCTGGACCTCTCTTGCCAGCAGCTCGTCCAGCGGGTCGGCGAGGACGGTTTCTTCCATCCAGCCGCCCCGGTCCCAGGCATCCAGCAGGGGCTGGGCGGGAACCTCCAGGTAGCTGGCGTACACCCGCAGGAAGCCCTTTCCCTGCACGGCGGAGGGGAGCAGCTCGCGCTGGTCTTCTTCCAGCGCCTGCAGGTAAGGCAGCCGGATGTGCGTGCCCAGCGCGGCCTGTTCCAGGCTGATGCCGCGTTCCTCACGCAGTTTTTTCAGGTGTTCGCCAAGGCTGATCGGTGCCATTGTAAATCGGTCGGATACCAAACCGGCCCGCCAGCCGTCGGGCTGGAAGGCCGGTTTGAAATCGGGTCAATTGGAAAGGTTACTCAGCCGCTG
>DGEO01000028.1:50298-64590 GCA_002385985.1 Anaerolineaceae bacterium UBA3924
CTGGGCGGGGATTTCGCCTTCGCGGTGGACGATCACGGTGATTTCGGGCACCAGGTCCATGGTCAGGCGGATGTGGGCGGTGTACTCACCCAGATTGCGGATCGGCTGGGTTTCTATCTGGCGGCGGTCAACATCAACGCCGGTGGTCCGCTTGAGCTCGTCAGCGATCATCTGCGGCGTGACGGAGCCGTACAGCTTGCCGGTGTCGCCAGCCCGCATGGGGAAGGCCAGGATGGCGCCGTTGATCCGTTCGGCCACAGCGCTCATTTCCTTGTTCAGCAGGGCGCGCTCGGCAGCAGCCTTCTCGCGGATCTTGTCAGCCTGCTTGACCGCACCGGGGGTGGCCAGCACGGCCAGGCCCTGGGGGATCAGGTAATTGCGGCCGTAGCCGTCCGCGACACGCTTGATGTCGCCCGCGCGGCCCAGTTTGTAAACGTCTTTTACCAGGAGTACTTTCATCGGAATCAAGCCCTTTCAATAGATTGGATAGGCGAAGGGTACAACGCCTCGAACGGACGAATTCTACCAGAGGTCCGGAACAGCGTCAATGAGCGCTGAATGCCGGGCGGAGATCCCTCATTCTCAGATCGATTTTCTCGGTTTTGACCGTGCAGGTGGGAGAGAAGGTTGGAGGAGTGGAGGGATGCGGCTTGATGGCCGAAGTTAACTGCCGTTTTTCCGCGGGCGGGTCAGTCCGTACACGCGGTCCAGGGGGATGACGCTCAGAATGCCCGTGTTGGGATGTTCCAGGTTTCCGACCACCCGTTCGGTGGCTGCTACCACCCGGTCGACCATTTCATCACTGTCCACGATGGTGAAGAGTGTGCGGTTGAGCGCCTGGGCGTGTTCCTTGAAGTAATCCAGGTTGGGCATCAGGGGAGCATCTTCGCGCAGGCCGGGCCGGTGGCGCAGGCGCGCCAGCCCAGTGCTGGGAAGGATGGTGATTCCGCCAACGCCGCTGTCTTCCCAGGCCGTCAGCACATCGTCGAGATAGTCGGGGTCATGAAGCACAAACAGGATTAAAAACATTGGGTGCACCTCCTAATCCTCATCGATTCCCGGGGCCGGGTTGGCCGGCTGTACTCCGGCAGCGGTGCGCGCCTGCAGCTGGAAGGACCAGCGCAGCAGAGGCGGCGTCACCAGGGTGGTGACCAGCACCATGCTAATCACCGCAGAAAAGGCATTGGCGGAGAGCAGTCCGGATGCCAGGCCGGCGCTGCCAACGATCAGGCCGACTTCGCCGCGCGAGACCATGCCGATGCCCAGCTGCAGCGATTCCAGGTAGCTGAACCCGGATACCTTGGCGCCCAGCCCGCAGCCAAGGATCTTGCCCAGGATGGCCCCAATAATTACCAGCACCATGAGGACAAACGCGCTGCTTTCCAGCGTCCTCAGGTTGACGGTCAAACCGATATTAACGAAGAAGATGGGCACAAGCAGCCCGTAGGCCAGTGCGTTCATGCCCTCTTGGATTTGAGCTTTTTCCGGGGTGCGGGAGAACATCAGGCCGGCTACGAAGGTGCCGGTGATGGCCGCCATTCCGCCGACCACCTCAGCCAGAAGGCCGTAGACCAGCAGGATGACCAGGCTGAATGCCAGCAGCCCCTGGCTGATGGGCAGTTTGCGCACCCGGCGGCTGAGCGCAGGGAGCACGAACAGGCCAAAGGCAACCGAGAACGCGAAGAAGGCCAGCATGCGCACCAGCACAAGCAGGATCTCAGCGCCGCTGCCGCCGCTCTGCAGCGCCAGAAAACCAGACAGCATCAGGATTACCAGGACATCGTCAAAGACCGCGGCCCCCAGCAGCCCCAGGCCGACCCGGCTGCGGAGGACGCGCATCTCCATCAACGTCTGGGCGGAAATGCTGACGCTCGTGGCGCCCATGGTCAGCCCGAGGAAGATGGCATTGTCCATGGACACGCCGAACATCCGGCCGATCAGAACGCCCAGTCCGACGGGAACTACCACGCCCAGCGTGCCCGCCAGGGCGGAAACCCGCGCACTGCGCGCCATCTCGGACAGGTGCAGTTCCAGACCGGCGATGAACATCAGCAGCAGTACGCCCAGTTCACCGATCTCGGTGATCACTTCGCTTAGATGCGTATCGGCGAGGAAGGGGAGGTGGGTGATGTCCAGCAGGGAAGGGCCTAAGATCAGCCCGACGATCAACTCCCCCAGGACGGACGGCTGGCCGATCAGCGTTGTCAAATATCCGCCCAGCTTGGCGGTGAACAGGATGACGGCGAGGACAAAAACAAGCTGTAAAAACGGGGTCATGCTTCATTCCCGGGCGTATATATGATGATTGTCAAAGTTTACCATAAACAATTTCACTCTTATTTCAAACAGGCCATCGAGTATACTGGGAATATCTCTCCGCAAGCACGAGGCTGAATATGGCTTTTGACGAAGAACGCAAGCAGTGGGAAGAACAGGTCTTACGTCCTCTCATCTCGAAATACCCCGAGCGAAAAGCCGAGTTTGAGACGCCGTCCGGCATCCCGCTGGATCGGGTGGCGCTGCCGCAGGAAGAGTTCGATTACCTGGAAAAACTGGGCTTCCCGGGCAGTTATCCCTTCACCCGCGGGGTGCAGCCGACCATGTACCGCGGCCGCTACTGGACGATGCGCCAGTACGCAGGCTTTGCCGCGGCGGAGGAATCCAACCGCCGCTACCGCTACCTGCTGGAGCAGGGCCAGACGGGCCTGTCGGTGGCTTTTGACCTGCCCACGCAGATCGGCTACGACGCGGACGATTCCCTGGCAGCTGGCGAGGTGGGCAAGGTCGGCGTGTCGATTTCCTCGCTGCGGGACATGGAGATCCTGTTCTCCGGCATCCCGCTGGAGAAGGTTTCGACCAGCATGACCATCAACGCTCCGGCGGCGGTACTGCTGGCGATGTACATCGCGGTCGCGAAGCGGCAGGGCGTCGAGGAAAAGTACCTGCGCGGCACCATCCAGAACGATGTGCTCAAGGAGTACGTGGCGCGCGGCACCTACATTTTCCCGCCCAAGCCCTCCATGCGCCTGATCACGGACATCTTCAAATACTGCTCGACCAATGTGCCGCGCTGGAACACCATTTCCATCTCCGGCTACCATATTCGCGAGGCCGGGTCCACCGCGGTGCAGGAAGTGGCCTTTACCCTGGCGGATGCCATCGCCTACGTGCAGGCGGCCCTCGACTCCGGGCTGGAGGTGGACAGCTTCGCTTCCCAGCTGTCCTTCTTCTTCGCGGCACACAACAACTTCCTGGAAGAGGTGGCCAAGTTCCGCGCGGCCCGGCGGCTGTGGGCGGAGATCATGCGCAACCGCTTCGGAGCGAAGAAGCCGCACTCCTGGATGCTGCGCTTCCACACGCAGACGGGCGGTTCAACGCTGACAGCCCAGCAGCCGGAGAACAACATCGTTCGCGTAGCCATTCAAGCCCTGGCGGCGGTGATGGGCGGTACCCAGTCGCTGCATACCAACGGCATGGACGAGGCTCTGTGGCTGCCCACCGAAAAATCGGTGCGCGTGGCGCTGCGCACGCAGCAGATCATCGCCCACGAGTCCGGCGTGGCGGACACTGTCGACCCGCTTGGCGGCTCGTACGTGATTGAGTACCTGACGGATGAAATTGCCAACCGCGCCAGAGCGTATATCGAGAAGATCGACGCCATGGGCGGGGCGCTGGCAGCAATTGAGAACGGCTACATGCAGTCAGAAATTCAGGACTCGGCTTACCGCGCGCAGAAGGCGATTGAAAGCGGCGAGCAGGTGGTGGTCGGGCTGAACGCCTTCCAGGTGGAAGAGGATCTGGATCTGGAGGCCCTGACTGTAGACCCGGCGATCGAAGCCCACCAGCGCAAGCAGCTGAAGGCGCTGCGCGAGAACCGCGACAATGTCCGGGTCAGCGAACTGCTCTCCCGGCTGGAATCGGCGGCCAAGACCGAGGAAAACCTGATGCCGCTGTTCATCGAGTGTGTCGAAAACGACATCACCCTGGGAGAAATCTGCGGGGTGCTGCGTCAGGTGTGGGGCGAATACCAGCCGCCCGCCTGGCTGTGATCACGAGAGGGTGAAGAAATGGCAAAAGTAACCAAAATCAACCATGTGGCCATTGCCATCAAAGACGTGGATGAGTCGCTGGGCTTCTGGCACGACGCGCTGGGCCTGGATGTGGACCACATTGAAGACGTGCCTTCGCAGAAGTCGCAGGTGGTCTTCCTGCCGGTGGGCGGCAGCGAGGTGGAACTGGTCCGCCCGACGACGGAAGACTCCGGCCTGGCGAAGTTTGTCGCCGAGCGCGGCGGGGGCATGCACCACCTGTGCCTGGAAGTGGATGACATCGAGGGCATGCTGGAGCAGCTCAAAGCCAAAGGTGTGCGCCTGATCAACGAGACTCCCCAGGTGCTGCCCGGCCGCAAGATGGCCTTTGTGCATCCCAAGAGCGCCGGCGGCGTGCTGGTCGAGCTGTACCAGCTGACTGACTAGCTCTTACTCTTCGTAATCAACGCCCGACCCAACAAGTCGGGCGTTTTTTATCCGGTGCACCGCGCCTGTTTCGTTCTACAATAGGAGGGCATGGAGCAGGGCGAATAGAGGTAATGGGAGGTGAAGCATGGATCAGTCTGTCTCCACCGAAACCGGAGCCAGGAGGGCGCTCCGCCCGCTGCCCCGGCACGGGTGGATTGGCCTGGCGCTGATCGCCGTGTTCTGGCCGGTCAACTGGCTGATGGGGGGCCTGCGCACCACGGTGGCCTTCTTCCCGCTCTGGCTGGGGTATTCACTGGTAATGGATGCGCTGGCGCTGCGCCAGAGTGGCACCTCGCTGCTGGCGCGCAGCCGCAAAGCCTATGTGGGGCTGTTCCTGGTGGCCTCTCCGGCCTGGTGGCTGTTTGAGGCGATCAATCTGCGGGTGCAAAACTGGGAATACCTGGGCGCGGAGAACTTCTCCCCTATGGCCTACTTCCTCAACGCCAGCCTGTGCTTTTCGGTGGTCATGCCGGCGGTGTTCGGCGCAGCAGAATGGTTTTCGGGCATGGGCTGGGTCCGCCGGATGAAGCCCTGGCTGGTCATCCGCAAGGACCGGCCCACCACGGTCGGGTTCTTCGTCACCGGCTGGGTGATGCTGGCGCTGCTGCTGGCCTGGCCGCGCTACTTCTTCCCCTTTGTCTGGCTGTCGGTATACTTCATCCTGGAGCCGGTCAACGTCTGGCTGGGCAACCGCTCGTTGGCAGACGATACGCAGCACGGCGACTGGCGGCGGGTGGTCAGCCTGTTCGCCGGGGTGCTGCTGACCGGCTTTTTCTGGGAGCTGTGGAATTATTACGCCTACCCCAAGTGGATCTACCACGTGCCCGGGGTGGATTTCGCCCGCATTTTTGAAATGCCGCTGCCCGGGTACGGCGGGTACCTGCCCTTCGCGCTGGAGCTGTACGCGCTGTACCACTTCGTGATGGGCCTGCTCGGGAACGGGCAGACCGATTACCTTCAGTTTGGCTCACACCGGGAGGATGCCGGCGATTCAGTCAGCCCCCGCCAGCGGGACGGCCTGGCTGACCAGCCCGGCCTCCTCGCTCTCGGCAACGCGGATGCCCTCCTCGACGTTCACCCGCGAGAGCAGCAGCCCGCCGGCGATGAAGAAGAGGATCAGCGAGACGATGCTGAGCCGGCTGCCGCCCATCCAGCGGCCGACTAGAGCAAACACCAGCGGACCGGCCGCGCCGGCGATCTTCTCGCTGATGCTGAAGAAGCTGAAGAACTCCGCCGAGCGGCTGGGCGGGGCCAGCCGGCCGAACAGCGAGCGGCTGAGCGCCTGGCTGCCCCCCTGTACGGTGGCTACAGCGAAGCCCAGCGCCCAGAAATGCCATTCCTGCGTGAGGAAGTAGCCGGCTATGGCGATCAGACTGTAAATGGCGATGCTGAGCAGGATGGACTGCTTGACGCCCAGGCGCTTCGCCAGCCAGCCGAACAGCAGGGAGAAGGGGATGGCCACGAACTGCACCATCAGCAGCGTGCCGATCAGCGTGGTCTGGGCGAAACCCAGCTCGGTGCCGTAGGCGGTGGCCATGGTGATGATGGTGCCGATACCGTTGTTGTACAGCCAGAAGGCGAAGATGAACTTCGACAGCTCGCGGTACTTGCCGATTTCGGAGAAGGTATTCCGCAGCCGACCCAGGCTGGCCTGAACCGGGTTGTAGCGCAGTTCGTGGGGCAGCACCCGCCGCGCCGGTTCGGGCACGAAGAAGGCCAGCGGCAGGGTGAAGATCAGCCACCAGGCGGCCACGGTGAGAAAGACCAGCCGGGTGATATGCTCCACCTGACCGGCGGGTGCTGTCTGGATCATCCACAGGTTGACCGCCAGCAGCAGGCCGCCTCCTGCGTAGCCCATGGCATAGCCGCGGGAGGAGATGCGGTCGATATCTTCCGGCGGGGCGATGTGCGGCAGCAGTGAATCGTAGAAGATGATGGCTCCGGAAAAGCCCAGCTGTGCCAGGATGAAAATCAGCGCTCCCATCAGCACGTCGCCGCTGCGCACGAAGTACAGCAGCGCAGTGGCTGCCACGCCCAGGGCCACGAACAGGAGCAAAAAGCGCTTCTTGCGCCCGTTGAAATCCGCCATGGCGCCCAGCACCGGTCCCAGCCCGGCGACCAGCACCAGCGCTGCGGCGGTGATCAGCCCCCAGTTCGAGGTGGCGATGTGGGCCGGCAGGTGGCTCGAAACCACACCGGTGTAGTAGATGGGGTACACCGTCGCCACCACGGTGGTGACAAAAGCGGAATTCGCCCAGTCGTAAAGAGTCCAGGAAAAGACAGCTCGTCCGTCGGAAGATTTGGTTTTCATGCGGGCCTCGGGTGTGATGGGGTCCCAGATCAAAGCCGGTGCAGTGCGTCAGGGCGGTGAGAGGCTGGAACGCCAGTGGGATGCTGCCCAACACCGGCGCGGTTCCATTCCGGCGGCGGGCTGGTATAATTATCGGTCTGTTTAATGGAATAGGAAATAAAACATTTGTGCTATAATATCGTTTTGTATCTTATGGGAGAGGGAATGGGCCTATGCAGCGCGAAATGATTCGGGTGGTCGGCGCCCGGGTACACAATCTCAAGAACATTTCCGTGGATATTCCCCGTGACAAACTGGTCGTGGTGACCGGACTGTCCGGATCCGGCAAAAGCTCGCTGGCCTTCGACACGATTTTCGCGGAAGGCCAGCGCCGCTATGTCGAGTCGCTGTCTGCCTATGCCCGCCAGTTCCTGGGGCAGATGGATAAGCCGGACGTGGACTCCATCGAAGGGCTGTCCCCGGCGGTGTCCATCGACCAGAAGGCGACTTCCCGCAATCCACGCTCCACCGTGGGCACGGTGACCGAAATATACGACTACCTGCGCCTGCTCTTTGCCCGGGTTGGCATCCCGCACTGCCCGATCTGCGGCCGGGAGGTGGTCAAGCAGTCGGCGCAGGAGATTGTCGATGCAATCGAAAACCTGCCTGAGGGCAGCCGCCTGCTGATCCTGGCTCCGGTGGTGCGTGCACGCAAAGGCACTTACCAGGCCGTGTTCGAGGAGATCCGCAAGGCCGGGTTTGTGCGGGTGCGCGTCGACGGCACGGTCTACAGCCTGGACGAGGACATCAGCCTGGACCGCTACAAGATCCACACCATCGAAGCGGTGGTCGACCGCCTGGTGATCTCGCACGAAGAGAGCGAGGAAGAGCGCAAGGCCGCCCGCACCCGCCTGACCGACTCGGTGGAGACGGCGCTCAAGGTGGGTGAGGGCTATGTGACGGTGCACAACCTGTCCGCCGATCCGCCGGAGGACATGCTGTTCTCCGAGCACCTTTCCTGCCCGGAGCACGGCATCAGCCTGGAGGAGATCGAGCCGCGCACCTTCTCGTTCAACACGCCGCACGGCGCCTGCCCGGACTGCCAGGGGTTGGGCAGCAAGCTGGAAATCGACCCTGACCTGATTATCCCGGACAAGGACCGTTCGCTGAACGACGGCGCAATCGTGGCCATGGAATGGGGCAACTCCCGCGAGAACGGCGGGTACAACTGGCAGAAGCTGGAAGCCGTCTGTGCGCATTACAACATCAACATGGACGCGCCGGTGGGCAGCCTCTCGAAAGATAAGATGGACCTGCTGCTGTACGGGACGGGGAAAGAGCGGGTCAAGGTGCGCTGGGAGAAGTATGACCGCCAGGCGGTGATCTCCACGCCCTTCGAAGGCATCATCCCCTCGCTGGAGCGGCGCTACCGGGAGACCGGTTCCGAGTACATCCGCAACCGGATTGCCGAATACATGACCGACCGTCCCTGCCCGACCTGCCACGGAGACCGGCTGCGCCCCGAAGCGCTGGCGGTGACGGTGGACAACCACAATATCCTCGAGGTCAGCCGCTGGCCGGTGCTGAACTCGCTGGAATGGGTCCGTTCGCTGCAGCGCCCGGATTCACCCTTCAGCCCTCGCGAGCGGGCCATCGCCGGGCGCATTCTCAAGGAGATCGAGTCCCGGCTCGGGTTCCTGGTCGACGTCGGCCTGGATTACCTGACCCTGCAGCGCTCGGCCAGCTCGCTTTCCGGCGGTGAGGCGCAGCGCATCCGCCTGGCCACGCAGATCGGCTCGCGGCTGATGGGCGTGCTGTACGTGCTGGACGAGCCTTCCATTGGGCTGCACCCGCGGGATAACAGCCGCCTGCTGGCAACGCTGAAGAGCCTGCGCGACCTGGGCAACACCGTGCTGGTGGTGGAGCATGACGATGAGACCATCCGCTCCGCTGATTGGATCCTGGACCTGGGTCCGGGGGCCGGCGAGCACGGCGGGTATCTGGTGGCCGAAGGCACCGTCGACGACATTCTCGCCAACTCGAAGTCGCTGACCGGGGCGTACCTCTCCGGACGAAGGCAGGTGCCCCTGCCCGCGCAGCGGCGTCTGGGTAACGGCAAGGCCATCAAGATAATCGGCGCCCGGGCAAATAATCTGAAGAACGTGGACGTCAAGATCCCGCTGGGCAAGCTGGTGTGCATCACCGGCGTCTCCGGGTCGGGCAAGTCGACGCTGATGGTGGATGTGCTCTACAATCACCTGGCGCGAGAGCTGAACGGGGCGCACACCTGGCCGGCCGAACACGACTCCATCGAGGGGCTGGAGCATCTGGACAAGGTAATCAACATTGACCAGTCCCCGATCGGGCGCACGCCGCGCTCGAATCCGGGCACCTATACCGGCCTGTTCGACGAGATCCGCAAGCTGTTCGCCGACCTGCCCGAGTCCAAGATGCGCGGCTACAAGAGCGGCCGCTTCTCCTTTAACATTCACGGCGGGCGCTGCGAGGCCTGCCAGGGACAGGGCCAGCTGCGCATCGAGATGCAGTTCCTGCCGGACGTGTACGTGCCCTGCGACGTGTGCCACGGCGCCCGGTTCAACCGCGAGACGCTGCAGGTGCGCTTCAAGGGGCTGAACATCGCCGAGGTGCTGGACCTGACGGTCGAGCGGGCCATCGAGGTGTTCGAAGCTTTCCCGTCCATCGTGAACAAGCTGCGCCTGCTGGAGCAGGTGGGCCTGGGCTACATCCGCATCGGGCAGCCGGGGACCACGCTCTCTGGCGGTGAGGCGCAGCGCGTCAAGCTGGCCAAGGAGCTGTCACGCCGGGCGACCGGGCGCACGCTGTACGTGCTGGATGAGCCGTCGGTGGGCTTGCACGCCGCCGACGTGCACAAGCTGATCGAGGTGCTGCAGCGGCTGGTGGACAACGGCAACTCGGTGCTGATCATCGAGCACAACCTGGACATCATCAAGGTGGCCGACTACATCATCGACCTGGGTCCGGAAGGCGGCGACCGCGGCGGCCGGGTGATTGCCACCGGCACCCCGGAGGAAATCTGCAGCAACCCGGACTCGTACACCGGGCAGTTCCTCAAGCAGTACCTGCGGGAGCATCACCCCGAAGCGCTGCCGGAGCTGGCTGAATAAAGAAAAAACTGGTGCCTGAAAAAGGTTCCAGTTTTCATTTCTGTGCTGGCAGGCTCACCCGTTGATTGGCGGGTAACCGTTTCCATTGGTGTGGTTGTTGGTGGCGCGGCCGATCCCGAAATAGGTGAAGCCCATCGCGCGCAGGCGAACATCGTCCCACTGGTTGCGCCCGTCCATCAGGATGGGGGTGCGCATCAGGCTGTAGATCTTCTCAAAGTCCAGCTGCTTGAACTCGTTCCACTCGGTGGCCAGGATCAGCGCGTCCGCGCCATCGGCAACCTCGTACGGCCCCTTGCACAGCTGAACCCGCGGGAGCACCGCGGCGGCGTTCTTCATTGCCTGCGGATCGTAGGCTTTGACGATGGCGCCCTCGTTTTCCAGCAGGTGGATCACCTCGAGAGCGGGGGCTTCGCGGATATCGTCGGTGTTGGGCTTGAACGACAGGCCCAGCACGCCGATCACGCGGTCGTTCAGGCCGCCCAGGGCTTTTCGCAGGCGGACCACCACCCGGCGGCGCTGGTTGCGGTTGATCTCCATCACCGCCTGCAGCAGCTGTGGGTGGGTGCCGTGGAGCACGGCCATGTGAGCCAGGGCCTTCACGTCCTTGGGGAAGCAGGAACCGCCCCAGCCCAGCCCGGCGTCCAGGAAGGCGCTGCCGATGCGCTTGTCCATGCCCATGCCGCGGGCGACCATGCGCACGTCGGCGCCCAGTTCTTCGCACATGTTGGCAATTTCATTAATAAAGGAGATGCGCGTGGCCAGGAAGGCATTGGAGGCGTACTTGATCATCTCCGCGGTGCGCAGGTCGGTGATCAGCACGGTCGTGCGCAGCGGGCTGTACAGCTCGGCGACCTTGGCGGCGGCATTTTCATCCAGAGACCCCAGCACCACACGGTCCGGGTACATAAAGTCCTGAATGGCCGAGCCTTCGCGCAGGAACTCGGGGTTCGAGACGACTGAGAACTCGAGCGGGCGTCCACCCCGGCGCTTTTTGATGATGTCGGCCACCCAGTCGCCGGTGCCCACCGGGACGGTGGACTTGTTGACGATGATCACGGCATGATCGACCAGGTCGGCGATGTTCTCGGCGGCCTGGCGCACGTACTGCAGGTCCGCTTCGCCGTCCACGCCGGAAGGGGTGCCCACCGCGATGAAAATAATTTCCGCATCCTTGAGGGCGGCGGCGTAATCGGTGGTGAAATGCAGCCGTCTGGCTTTGGCATTCTGTGAGACCAGCTGCTCCAGCCCGGGCTCGTAAATGGGCATGACGCACTGGTTGAGTTTGGATATTCGTTCTTCGTCGACATCCAGGCAGGTGACCTCATTGCCGAGATCAGCAAAACAGGCCCCTGTGACCAGGCCTACATACCCGGTTCCTACAACGCATAATTTGCTCATGACGCTTTATCTCCTGACGGTCCGATTATATCCCAGAATAAACGCCGTAAACCGAACCCGATTGCCACTCCGGAGGAAGCGCAGGGCTTTCGCGTGAGAGCCTGGTTGTTGAATGCGGCTATAATCATGTTAAATCCCCCAAGTGGGCAACGGCCACCGTATCAAATAGTTTAGCATGAAAAGGAATTGAAAATGACAGCCAAAGACATCAACGGAAAGGCAATCGCTGAAAGCATTCGCGCCAGGGTAAAGGAGCAGGTCAGCCAGCGTGTTGCCGCTGGAAAGATGCCTCCTGGCCTCGCGACCGTCCTGGTTGGGGAGAACCCTGCCTCGCAGGTGTACGTGCGCAACAAGCAGAAAGCCTGCGCGGAGGCCGGGATTCGCTCGTTCGGCCACGAGCTGCCGGCGGACGCTTCCCAGCAGCAGGTCGAAGACCTGATCTGCGAGCTGAACATGAACCCCAATGTGCACGGGATCCTGGTGCAGCTGCCGCTCCCCGGCCACCTGGACGAAGAAAAGGTGCTCAACACCATCTCGCTGGATAAGGATGTCGACGGTTTTCATCCCATCAATATCGGCCGGCTGGCTCAGAAGGGCCGCGAGCCGCTTTTCGTGCCCTGCACCCCGGCGGGAGTGATGTATATGCTGGAGCAGGAGCTGCCCACGCTGGAAGGGGTGAACGCGGTGGTGCTGGGACGGTCCAATATTGTGGGCATGCCGGTGGCGCTGCTGCTGGTGCGGGCCAACGCGACCGTGACCATCTGTCACTCGCGCACCCGCGACCTGCCGGATGTGGTGCGCCAGGCGGACGTACTGGTGGCGGCGGTCGGGCGCGCGCAGATGGTCAAGAAGGAATGGGTCAAGCCGGGAGCGGTGGTGATCGACGTGGGCATCAACCGCATCGCGGACCCGACGCACCCGAAGGGCAGCCGGCTGGTCGGTGACGTGGACTATGCGGGCGTGCGCGAGGTCGCCGGAGCGATCACGCCAGTTCCGGGCGGGGTTGGCCCGATGACCATCGCCATGCTGCTGCAAAACACGCTGCACGCAGCGGAGCTGTACGACAAAAAGGCAAATTAAGTAATGTCAGACAATTGACAGGGGAGTAAAAAATCCTTACACTGATGGTTAAGTATTTGCCTGACAATACCCTCAGTGACGGATAAAAACATATGCCAACTCTCCTGGTCAAGAATGCAAGCCTGCTGGTGACAATGGATGGCCAACGGCGGGAGATTCCCGGCGGTGGCCTTTTTGTTCGGGACGGCTTCATTGAGCAAGTCGGCCCTACGGAGAGCCTGCCCGAGACGGCGGATGAGGTCCTTGATCTGAGCGGCCACATCGTGCTGCCCGGGCTGATCAACACGCACCATCACTTCTACCAGACCCTGACGAGGGCGGTGCCCGCGGCTCAGAACGCCAACCTGTTCAACTGGCTGACCACGCTGTACCCGATCTGGGCGCGCATGACGCCGGAGGACATTTACATCTCCACCCAGACCGCGCTGGCCGAGCTGGCGCTTTCGGGCTGCACGACTGCTTCGGACCACCTCTACCTGTTTCCCAACGGGTCGCGGCTGGATGACGAAATCGCCGCCGCGCGCGAGGTGGGTCTGCGGCTGCAGGCTTCCCGCGGCTCGATGAGCCTGGGCCGCAGCCAGGGCGGCCTGCCCCCCGACAGCGTTGTGGACAGCGAAGAGCACATTCTCAAGGACAGCCAGCGCCTGATCGAGCAGTATCACGATGCGAAACCCGGCGCGATGGTGCAGATTGTGCTGGCGCCCTGCTCGCCCTTCAGCGTCACCGGCGAGCTGATGCGCCAGAGCGCCATCCTGGCCCGCGAGTACGGCGTGCACCTGCACACCCATCTGGCGGAAACCGAGGACGAAGAGGTCTTCTGCCTGGAGAAGTTTGGCCTGCGCCCGGTAGCCTACATGGAATCTCTGGGCTGGGTGGGGCAGGACGTCTGGTTCGCACACTCGGTGCACGTGAATGAAAACGAGATCCAGGTGTACGCCCGGGAGGGCTGCGGCGTGGCTCACTGCCCGACCTCCAACATGCGCCTGGCATCGGGAATTGCACCGCTGATCGAGTACCTGCGCGCCGGGGTGAAGGTGGGCATTGGCGTCGACGGCTCGGCCAGCAACGATGGCTCGCACCTGCTGGCGGAGGCACGCATGGCCATGCTGGCCGCCCGGGTGCGCGAGGGCCTGCGGGGTTATTCCCTCTCCGGCGCGGATGCGCCGCCGCTGTTCTCCGCCCGCCAGGCGCTGGAGCTGGCGACCATCGGCGGAGCGGCCGTGCTGGGCCGCACCGACATTGGCTCGCTGGAAGCGGGGAAATGCGCTGACTTTACGGCGATCCATCTGGAGCGGCTGGATTACGCCGGGGCGCTGCATGACCCGGTCGCGGCGATCCTGCTGGCCCAGCCTCAGCGGGTGGATTACACCGTGGTGCACGGCAAGGTCGTCGTCAGCGAGGGACAGCTGATCACGGTGGACGTGCCTGCACTGGTGGAAAAGCATAACCGCGCAGCAAACCGGCTGCTCAACGGTTCGTCTGGACAGTAACTGCCATTCGATGGAGGATTTATGCGCGGCGCGATAACGCCAGAAATGACTCAACGACTGGTTGATTGTGCCATGGGCCGCCTGCCGGCGGACACGGTCATCCGCGGCGGGAAGTGGGTGTGCGTGCAGACCGGCGAGATCATCCCGGAGACCGATGTGGCCGTGCTGGGCGAGCGGATCGCCTATGTCGGCCCGGACGCCGGGCATACCATCGGCGAGAACACCCGCGTGGTGGAGGCCAGCGGCCGCTACCTGGTGCCGGGGTTGATGGACGCTCACATGCACGTCGAGTCCGGCATGCTGACGGTGACCGAGTTTGTGCGGGCGGTCGCGCCGCACGGGACCACGGCCATGTTCATCGACCCGCACGA